>JANMWZ010000168.1:0-65491 GCA_031441585.1 Gammaproteobacteria bacterium | reverse complement strand
CGGTCAGAAAATTCCGGTCGCGCGCGTAGAACCCGAATTGCTTGTCGCGCCGCCGCCGCCACGCCGTGCGGGCCGGCCGTCGTGGTCGCGGGGTACGTAGGGCGCCGCCACCAGTTTGGGTAGCGAGGCCGCGTCATATTTTTCCACCGGAATCTTGTGGCCGATGTAGGTCTCGATATCCGGCAGCGAGATCGCGTATTCCTCGCAACCAAAACTGATGGCATCGCCATCGGCGCCGGCGCGCGCGGTGCGGCCGATGCGGTGCACGTAGTCGGGTGCGTCCTGCGGCAGATCGTAGTTGAAGACATGGCTGACATCTGGAATGTGCAGGCCGCGCGAGGCGACATCGGTGGCGATCAGCACTGCGAGTTCGCCCTCATGAAACTGGCGCAGGAATCGCAGCCGCTTGGGCTGCGGAACATCGCCGGATATGGCCTGGGCGCTGAAGTCATTAATGCGCAGCACGGCTTCGAGCCGCTCGGCCGCGCGCTTGGTGTTGACGAACACCATGGTGCGGTGGGCTTCGAACTGCCGTAGCAACGAGACCAGCAGCGGCATCTTCTCAGGCATCGAGGGGAAATAAATCGATTGGCGCACGCGATCGATGGTCACTTTGTCCGGCTCGATGCGCACCAGCTCGGGGTTGTTCATGTGCTCGTAGGCGAGTTCCAGCACGCGCTGCGAGAGCGTGGCTGAGAACAGCATCGACTGGCGGTGCGCGGGCGCCGGCAGGCGGCGCAGGATGTAGCGGATGTCGGCGATGAAGCCCAGATCAAACATGCGATCGGCTTCATCGAGCACCACGACCTGCGCATGACGCAGGTCATATACGCCCTGTTTGAAATAATCGATGATGCGACCGGGCGTGCCGATCAGCACGTCGACGCCATCGGCGAGCTGGCGGCGTTGCTTGTCGTAGTCGACCCCGCCGAACACCACGGCGAGTGGCAGGCCGGTGTGACGGCCGAGCACGGCGGCGTCCTTGTGTATCTGCACCGCCAGTTCGCGCGTGGGTGCCACCACCAGCGCGCGCACCGAAGTGGGCGGGCGATTGGGGTCGGCGGGCCTGGACAGCAGCGATTGATACAGCGCCACCAGAAAGGCAGCGGTCTTACCGGTGCCGGTCTGCGCCTGTCCGGCGATATCACGACCCGTGAGCGCCGCGGGCAGGGTCTGCGCCTGGATCGGCGTGCAGCGACTGAAGCCGGCCTCGGCGATGCCCTGCATAAGCGCCGGATGCAGCGGCAGGCTGCTGAATGTCAATGAACTTAAATGATCGTCACTCATGAAATGGTCGGTATCCTGTTGTTCTATAATTACTCTTTGGGCGCTTGATGGCAGGTTTGAAGGCGGGGCTTGCAATGCACCCCGGAAAAGGCTAAAAATAGCGCCAACGGCGGCTCCTCTGCGCGCCCGCCAACCAACCCTGACACACAAGTGTACCCGCTGAGCGGCTTTCCCGCGCCATTGTCTGGCCAGGGCCACCGCCACCAACCACCAAACTTATAAATTCGAAGTTCCGATTCCAGCACCGCACCGCGGTGGCCAATCCACTGCTTCGCATTCCCTATGACACACACACAACGGAGGCCATGTTCGCGTGACTAACGAACACATTATTCATACTTCAGACGCCCGCTTCGAAGCCGACGTCATACAATCCGATCAACCGGTTTTGCTCGATTTCTGGGCCGAATGGTGCGGCCCCTGCAAGATGATTGCGCCGATCCTCGATGAGATGGCGACCGAATATCACGGGCGCCTGCGCATCGCCAAGCTCAACATCGATGAAAACCCGCAGACGCCGCCGAAGTTTGGCATCCGCGGCATACCGACGCTGATTCTGTTCAAGAACGGCACTGTCGAGGCGCAGAAAGTGGGCGCCCTGTCCAAGTCGCAACTGGCGGCGTTTCTGGAACAGCACCTGTGAGGGGGTATCTGGGCAATCAGGGCCGCAACAACAACAACCGCCCCGGCAACAAGGGTCCGCGCCACAGTGGTGGCATGCGCGATGGCAATCGTGATCCCAACCGCGGCAACGTCGGTGGTCGCATGGACGATCAACCGCTGCAGGATATGGAGCCACTGGGCGAAGACGATGCCGAGGTGATCAGCCCGGCAGAGCTGGCTCAATCACGCAACTCGATGAATCTGACGGCCCTCAAGGCCAAGCCGATCCACGAGCTGGTGAAGAAGGCCGAGTCGATGGGCCTCGAGAATCTGGCCCGCTCGCGCAAGCAGGACATCATTTTCTCGATCCTCAAGGCCTGCGCACGCAATGGCGAGGATATCTACGGCGACGGCGTGCTCGAGATCCTGCAGGACGGCTTTGGCTTTCTGCGTTCCTCCGATGGCTCGTACCTCGCCGGTCCGGACGACATCTACATCAGCCCGAGCCAGATCCGCCGCTTCAATCTGCGCACCGGCGATTCGGTCTCCGGCCTGATTCGCCCGCCCAAAGATGGCGAGCGTTACTTCGCGTTGCTCAAAGTCGGCGAGATCAACTACGACTCGCCGGAGAATGCGCGTAACAAAGTGCTGTTCGAGAACCTGACGCCGTTCCATCCGACCCGGCGCCTGAAACTCGAGCGCGGCAATGGCAGCACCGAAGATCTGACCGCGCGCGCCATCGATCTGATCGCTCCGATCGGCAAGGGACAGCGCGGGCTGATCGTCTCGCCGCCCAAGGCCGGCAAGACCATGCTGCTGCAGAATATCGCCACGGCGATTACTGCCAATCATCCCGAGGTCTACCTGATCGTGCTGCTGATCGACGAGCGGCCCGAAGAAGTCACCGAGATGCAGCGCACCGTCAAGGGCGAAGTGGTCTCATCGACCTTCGACGAACCGGCCGCCCGCCACGTGCAGGTCGCCGAGATGGTGATCGAAAAGGCCAAGCGCCTGGTCGAGCACAAGAAAGACGTGGTCATTCTGCTCGATTCCATCACCCGTCTGGCGCGTGCCTACAACACCGTGGTGCCCAGCTCCGGCAAGGTGCTCACCGGCGGCGTCGATGCCAATGCATTGCAACGCCCGAAGCGTTTCTTCGGCGCGGCGCGCAATATCGAGGAGGGTGGCAGTCTGACGATTCTCGCTACCGCACTGATCGATACCGGCTCGAAGATGGACGATGTCATCTACGAAGAGTTCAAGGGCACCGGCAACAGCGAGATTCATCTCGACCGGCGTATCTCTGAAAAGCGCGTCTATCCGGCGTTCAACATCAACCGCTCCGGCACGCGCAAAGAAGAGCTGATCACCGATCAGGCGGAACTCGCGAAGATGTGGATCCTGCGCAAGCTCCTGCATCCCATGGACGAGCTGGCGGCGATCGAATTCCTGCTCGACAAGATGAAGGATACCAAGACCAACGCCGAGTTCTTCGAGGCGATGAAGCGCTAGCGCGGTGTTCTGCGGCCAGTGGCAGGCGCAGGAGTGAAGCACGTCACAGCCTGCGACGTCGCTGTGCGGCGACGCTGGCGCCCGGTGCCGGCGGTGGGGGATCATGCACCCATGTCTACCCCAGTTCGCGTCCTGCTGGTCCGTGCCCTGATCGTGCTGGCTGGCACTGCGGGCATTGCCCAGGCGCAGCGGCCGGCCGCGCCAGAGCCTGCCAGCCCGATCACCGATCAGTTTGCAGTGCGTGCCAGCTACCTCTTTGGCAGCGCGAACACCGACGGCCGCGTTGACGATGTGGCGAGCGGCACCATTGGCACCCCGTTTTCGCTCGAGAATGATTTTGGCCTGACTGCGCACGCGCACCAGTTGCGGGTCGAAATGCTGTTTCGATTGCGCGATCGCGCTCGCCTGCGCGTCGACATGTGGGAGCTGAACCGCACTGGTGTGGCCTCGCCCAAGACCAACGTCACTTATGGCGGTAATACTTTTACGCCGGCCGACACGGTGCGTTCGCGCTTTGACTGGCGGCAGATCGATTTCACCTA
This sequence comes from Gammaproteobacteria bacterium, assembly GCA_031441585.1. Lineage (GTDB taxonomy): Bacteria > Pseudomonadota > Gammaproteobacteria > Steroidobacterales > Steroidobacteraceae > FEN-1191. The sequence goes on along the minus strand of JANMWZ010000168.1, from coordinate 61,547 downwards.
CACCTACTCTTTCCTGCGCCATGAACGCTATGAACTCGGCGCCGGCCTGGGCCTGCACCTGTTGCAGGCCGAGGCTGAAGCCCTGGTAGCGCAGGGCGCTGGCCGTCCGACTGCCTTACACGAAGACTTTAGTGGCGCCGGCCCGTTCGTTACCCTGGCGCTCGATGGCAGTTACCGGTTCACGCGCCGTTTTACTTTCTCGGCGCGCGGGCAATATCTGCGCCTGCATGTCAGTTCAGTCAGTGCGGCCTTGAGTGACTATCACGCCGACGTGCAATTTCGCGCTCGGCCCAACCTCGCTGTGGGTCTGGGTTATCAGAGTACCCAGACGCACCTGGAAGTGACCAACAGCGGCAACAACGGCTTCATGAACCTGGATGTGAAAGGCCCGGAGCTGTTCCTGCGCGTCAGTTTCTAGCGCGCTGCCATGGTCAGCGCGCGCCACCCTGCCAGCGGGCAATCATTGCCACGCATACCAGTAATGCCATAGCGCTCAGGGCCAGCGAGGCGTGGACGCCAATGAGCGCGCCGGCCAGACCCACCGTGATGCCGCTGACCGCGCGCAGTCCGAGACTGGCGGTTATGAACAGACCGATTATCCGACCGCGCTGCGCGGCGGGCGAGCGCATCTGCACCAGAGTCTGCGCCATGGCGTTGAAGGACAGCTCGCAAAAGCCGGCGGCGAACAGCAGTGGCAGCGCCAGGGCGTAGCGGTGCGTCAAGGCGAATGCCGCAATGCACAGGCACCAGCCCATGGCCAGAATCAGCGCGCCGCGTGCGCTGGCGGGCAGCAACCCCAGGAATTCGAGCACCAGGCCCGCGCTGACAGCGCCGGCCGCATCGGCGGCCAGCAAGGCGAAGTAGGCGACCCCCGGGTGAGCGTGGCCGAGCGCTTCGGCAAAGCCGGGCAGCTGCGATTGATAGGCCGTACCTACAAACAGCGCAGCGCAACCGCACAGCAGAATCATCGAAGCGATCTGCCGATCGGCCTTGATGCTGCGCCAGGTCGCCACTAACGCCGCCAACCCGGTAATCACTACGGTGGGTCGGCGCGCTACGCCGGCACCGGCACCGGCGTCAGTGCTGGCGCCATAGCGCCGCTTGTTGAGCCACCAGATCGTGGGCAGGTATACCAGTGCGTTCAGGAACATGCCGTTGACCGGGCCCAGCCACAGCAGCAGCCCGCTACCGAGCGCCGGGCCGACCAGCGTACCGAGGTAACGTGACGAGGCGCTCAGGCGCACGGCGCTTTGCAGATGCTCGGCACCGACGATGTCGTGCAATAGCAGCTGCGAGGGCCCGCTCCACAACACGCCGGCCACGCCATGCAGCGTGAGCAGGATCCACGCCTGCCAGATCTGCATGTGCCCGCCCATGAACAGCAGACCCCAGCCCAGCGACACGCCCATGAAGATCAGCATGCCCAGCTGGATCATGCGGCGCGTGTTGAGGCGATCAGCCAGCGCCCCGGCATAGCCGGAAAGCAGCAGGAATGGCAGCCAATGCGAAATCACCGCAAACCCGGCCAGCGCCGGTGAGTGAAATTTCTGGAAAATCACCCAGTAGCTGATGACGTGCTCGGTGTTGTCCGCGAGCATCGCGCCGGCGTTGCCGAGCAGGTAGCCGCGGTAGCCGCGATGGTGGAACGCGGCGAAGGCCGGCGCGCGCGGCGAGCGGCAGCCCGGCATGTGGCGCTTAAGCGCCGCGCGCCAGCGCGCGGTAGCCGATATCGTGGCGATACAGGGCGCCGGCGAAGTCGATGCAATGGACCAGCTCATAGGCCGCACGCTGCGCTTCGCTGACCCTGGAGCCTAAGCCCACGGCGCACAAGACGCGGCCGCCGCTGGTGCACACTGCGCCGCTGCGCAATTCGGTGCCAGCATGAAATACTTTGCCAGGCAGGGCTGCGGCGCGCTCCAGGCCATGTATGGCATCGCCGCTGCGCACCGTGCCCGGATAACCGCTCGCCGCCATGACGACCCCCAGTGCGGCGCGCGGATCCCAATCGATCTGCTGCTGCGCCAGGCGGCCTTCCAGGGCGGCCAGGCACAGCGCCGGCAGACTGGAGCGCAATCGCGCCAGCACCGCCTGGGCTTCCGGGTCGCCAAAGCGGCAGTTGAATTCGATCACGCGCGGCGTGCCATCGGCGGCAATCATGAGGCCCGCATACAGAAACCCGGTATAGGGCGTGCCGTCCGAGGCCAGGCCGCGCAGCGTCGGCTCGATGATCTCGCGCATCACGCGCTCGTGCACCCGCGCGGTCACGACCGGCGCCGGCGAATAGGCGCCCATGCCACCGGTGTTGGGGCCCTGATCGCCGTCACCGGCACGTTTGTGATCCTGCGAACTGGCGAACGGCAGCGCCTGCGTGCCGTCGGCCATGACAATAAAACTGGCTTCTTCACCGACGAGAAATTCTTCAATGACAATCGTGTCGCCGGCCGCGCCGAAGCGCCCGGAAAACATTTCCTCGATGCTGTGCAGCGCTTCAGCAAGGGTCTTCGCGATGACGACGCCCTTGCCGGCCGCCAGACCGCTGGCCTTGATGACAATCGGCAGCGCCTGCGCGCGCAGCCACTTAAGGTCGAAGTTCTCGCGCCTGAAAGTGCGGTAGCCGGCGGTGGGAATCGCGTGGCGGCGCAGAAATTCCTTGCTGTAGGCTTTCGAGCCTTCCAGTTGCGCGGCGGCTTTGCTGGGGCCGAAACAGCGCAGGCCCGCGCTCTGGAAGGCATCGACCACGCCCATCACCAGCGGGGTCTCGGGGCCGATGATGGTGAGATCGATTTTTTCGCCGTGCGCCACGGCGATGAGCGCGCTGATATCGGTGGCCGGCACGGCGACGTTGCGCACCCGTGCTTCGCGCGCGGTGCCGGCATTGCCAGGCGCCACCAGCACCTCGCGCACGCCGGGGGCCGCAGCGCACACCCAGGCGAGGGCATGTTCGCGCCCGCCGTTACCGACGATCAGGACCTTCATCGCGACTCAGTGGCGGAAATGGCGCACACCGGTAAATACCATGGCCATGTTGTGAGCATCGGCGGCGGCGATGACATCCGCATCCCGCTTCGAGCCACCGGGCTGCACGACCGCCGTGATGCCATAGGCGGCAGCGATGTCGATACCGTCGCGAAACGGGAAATAGGCGTCGGAGGCCATGACCGCGCCGCGCAGCTCGAGCTTTTCATCAGCGGCCTTGAGCGCGGCGATGCGGCTGGAATAAACCCGACTCATCTGTCCGGCGCCCACGCCGAGTGTCATGCCCTCGCGCGCGAAAACAATGGCGTTGGATTTCACCATCTTGGCGACCCGCCAGGCAAAGTGCAGATCGGCGAGCTCGCGCCGATCAGGCTGGCGGCTGCTGACCACGCGCAGTTCCGATTCACCGACTGCGCCGCTGTCACGATCCTGCACCAGCAAGCCGCCGGTGACGCTGCGCAGTTCGTAGCCATCGCCGGTGGACGCGCCCAGATCGCCGCACAGCAGCAGGCGAATGTTGGGCTTGCTCGCCAGCACGGCGCGCGCCGCGGGCAAGACCTCGGGCGCCACGATGACCTCGGCGAATTGCCGCTCGATGATGGCCTGGGCAGTGCGCGCATCGAGGCTGCGATTGACGGCGATGATGCCCCCGTAAGCCGAAGTCGGATCGGTGCGATGGGCGCGATCGTAGGCCTCGTACAGGCTCTGACCGAGCGCGACGCCACAGGGATTGGCATGTTTGACGATGCTGCAGGCGGGCTCGGCAAACTGGCGCACGCATTCGAGCGCGGCGTCAGCATCGGCAATATTGTTGAAGGAGAGTTCCTTGCCCTGCAACATGGTCGCGGTGCCGATCGAGCCGCCGCGGGCACCGGGGGTGCGATAGAAAGCCGCGCGCTGGTGCGGGTTTTCACCATACCGCAATTCCTGCAGCCGCTGGAATACCAGCGGCAGCGATTCCGGAAAACGCTCGCTCGGCAGCTGCTGCGCGCGCTGAAGAAATTCGGCCACCTGTGTGTCGTAGGCCGCAGTGTGCGCAAAGGCCTTGGCCGCCAGGCGCGAGCGGGTGTCGATCGAGGTGTTGCCATCAATGGCCAGCTCGCCCAGCACCGTGGCGTAGTCGGCCGGGTCAACCACCACGGTAACGTCGGCATGATTCTTGGCGGCGGCGCGCAGCATGGCGGGCCCACCGACGTCGATGTTTTCGATCGCCTCGCTATAGCTGCAGTCGGGGCGGGCAATGGTGGCGGCGAAGGGATAGAGATTCACCACCAGCAGGTCGATTGGCACAATGCCATGTTCCTGCATGACCGCCTCATCGAGGCCGCGGCGAGCGAGCAGGCCGCCATGGATGCGCGGATGCAGGGTCTTGACGCGCCCGTCCATGATTTCCGGAAAGCCGGTGTAGTCGGCCACTGCGCGCACGCTGATGCCGGCGTTGCGCAGGGTCTGAGCGCTACCACCCGTCGAGAGCAGTTCGATGCCGCGCGCGCTCAAGGCGCGGGCAAAATCGGCCAACCCCTGTTTATCCGCTACCGACAACAGCGCGCGGGTGATGCTCACGCGTCAGTGCGCCACGCCCAGGGTGCGCAGTTTCTTGCGCAGCGTGGTGCGGGTAATGCCGAGAATTACCGCGGCGCGGCTCTGATTGCCGTCGGCATAGTGGAGCACGGCGCGCAACAGCGGTTCTTCGACCTCGCGCAGCACCATGTCATACAGCCGTGCCGGCCGGTGGCCGTTGAGGCTGGAGAAATAGTCGCGCAGGACACGTTCAGTATGGCTGCGTAAGGGCAGCTCTTTGCCGGTGATACGGGTCATAATAATTATTCTTGAACGCAGTTCCCCAAAATTGCCCCACGGCGCGCGCGCTTCAGGCCGCTGCGGCTGCCGACCACTCGCCAAAGGCGCGCTGTGCCGTGGCGAACTGCGATGCGGAATCTTCCGCCGTCAGCAACGCCTGGCGGTGTCTGCCGGCGTCAACGTGTTGTTCGCAGTATCGGGCCAGGTGCTTGCGCGCCATTCGAACTCCGGTGTACTCACCATAAAACGCGTACAGGGATTCGAGGTGGCGAAGAATGAGCGTTGCCATCGAGGTGCGCAAGAGTTGCGGCATAATTTCCTTTGATTCGAGGAATGCATTGACATCGCGAAAAATCCATGGTGCGCCCAGCGCTGCGCGACCGATCATCACGGCATCAGCGCCGCTGGCGTTCAACACCGCCAGCGCCTGCTGGGGTGTGCTGATATCACCGTTGGCAATCACCGGGATGCGCACCGCGGCCTTGACGGCGCGGATCGACTCATATTCTGCCGCACCAGTGAAGCGCTCGGCACGCGTGCGACCATGTATGGCGATCGCCGCCACGCCGCAGCGTTCAGCCAGCTGCGCCACGCGCAGCGCATTGCGACGTTGCGGATCCGGACCGGTGCGGATCTTTACCGTGACCGGCACCGCGACCGCAGCTACCAGCGCCTCGAGTATGCGCGCCACCAAAGCTTCATCTTCAAGCAGCGCCGATCCGCACCAGCGGTTGCAGACTTTTTTTACGGGGCAACCCAGATTCAGATCGATGAGCTGCGCGCCCTGATCAACCTGGGCGCGCGCTGCTGCCGCCAGTTGCAGCGGGTCGGAGCCGGCCAGCTGCACGGCGCGCAGTGTGTCAGCGTCATTGCGCCCGGCCATGCGCCGCTTGGATTTGTCGGTGTGCCATAGCGATTGATCGGCGCTCAGCATTTCACCACAGGTCAGCGCTGCGCCAAATTCACGGCACAGTGCCCGAAACGGTGGATCGGTGACCCCCGCCATGGGCGCCAGCAGTACGCGCCCGGTCAGCGCATGTGCGCCGATGCGTAGCTTCACAGCGCGGTGCCGTTGGCAGCGAGTAGGGTGCCGTCGCCGCCACAGCGCAGGCCGCCGCCTGGCGCTGCCACACAGACATCGAGTTCGAAACTCGAGGCCTGCCCGGAAGGGTCAGTCACGCGCAGCTCCGCATCGATGCGCTGTTCGGCCTCCAGCCAGCGATTTTGCTGCAGAGCCGCAGGCAGGTATTGCCGCGGCGAGATTTCTCCCGCGCTCAACGACTTGCCGTAACGATCAAGCAGGGTAAGACGTACCAGCGGCATGATCTGGGCGTTAAGCGCGTGATTGCTGAGGCTCAGGCGCACGCGCACCACGTGGTGATCCTCACCGTCGCTGCTGGCGCCGAGCTGGCGCACGTCGTAGGCCGCCAGATTCCAGTTAGGTGTAAGCGGCTGACCCATGGCACGGTACAAGCGTTCGAGCGGGCTAAAAAGACCCTGATGTGTGGCCAGATCGTTGCGCCAGTGATGAATGGTCTGCGCCGCCAACAGCAGCGCCAGCAGGCACAGACCCACGACGACCTGCCAGCGCTTCCCTGCTCGTGTCCCTACCCACTGCGCGGCAGTGTCGCCGCTGGTGTCGGGCGCGTCCGCCGGCGCAGGCGTCGCCGCCGGCACCACCGCCGGCTTGGGCATTGCCGATAGCGCCGCACCGGGGCGCGAGAAATCGAGCACCTCGTCCTCGCTGTCGTCCGCATGGTCATTCTGGTAGGAATTCTGGGCGGCGGCGAGCTTGCGCGAGACTGCCGCGATTTCGTTGTCGAAGGTCTCTTCAGGCACCATTTCTTCCGTTTGCAGAAAGGTGTCGCCTTCCAGCACGATGGTTTCGAAAGTGCCGGTGCCGCGAAACTCTTCTACCTCGGTGGCGCTGGCCGCAGGCGCGCCGGTCACCTCCGGCAGCTGCGGCGGACTCTCGATCAGTCGCAAGGCGGGCGGCGCCGCTGCGGCCGGTGCCGCTGCGGGCGGCAGCGCCGCGGGCAGGGTGGTGTCCGCCACGGGCGCCGGGTGCCCGGCTTCCATCACGGCAGGCGCGTTGTGCGTCGCGCTTGAAGCCGATTCCTCCGACAGTCCGAGCAGTGCGTTGAACACGTTGGCGCAGCGACCGCAGCGCACATAGCCCTGGCCGGCGCGTAAATCGCCGGCCGTAACGGCCAGGGTCAGGGCGCATTTTGGGCAGACCGTAAACATCTATTTTCTGGTTCCCTCGAGCGCTACCCAGCCCTCGCGAGTTTCATATGGCCTGATATGAAACCACGGCGCATAAACGGCCGCCACTACCTCCGCCTGGTCAGTGAGGATGCCAGCCAGCACCACACGGCCACCGCTGCGTACCCGTTGTGCAAAATCTGCAGCCAGCCCGCACAGCGTAGTGGCGAGGATATTGGCCAGCAACACATCGCACGTTGCCGGTAGCTGTGACGCAGTGCTACACACCTGCAGCTGTGCGCCGATGTCATTGGCGCTGGCATTCTGTGTGGTTGCCAGTTGCGCCTGCGGGTCGATGTCGAAGGCGGCAATGTGGCTCGCGCCGAGCCTGGCAGCGCTCAGTGCCAGAATCCCTGAGCCGCAGCCATAGTCGATGACGCGGCTACCTGCATTCAGGTGAGCGTCAAGCCACTGCAGGCACAGGGCCGTCGAGGGATGAGTGCCGGTGCCAAAGGCAAGCCCGGGATCGAGCCGCACGACGATGGCACCGGCCTCGTCGACCTGCTCATGCCGCGGGCAGACCCACAATCTCCGGCCAAATCGTTGCGCATGGAAATCACGCAGCCATTCGCGCTCCCACACACGGTCGGCCAGTAACGCGAAATCCAGGGCTTCCGGCGGCAGCGGCAGGCAGCACTGCAGGATTGCGCCCAAGGCATGGCGATCCTCGTCAGCGCTGAACAGCGCCTGCACCCGCGTCGAACGCCACAGGCGGATTTCGCCCGGGGCAGGCTCCAGCACGGGTTCGTCCAGCGCGTCACTCAAAGTGACCGCCAGTGCGCCGGCGGCGCGGCAGGCATCCTCGGCGAGTTGCGCCTCGATGCTCCCAAGCTCGAAGCTGAGCGTCAGGAATGGCATCACGCAGCTGCCGTTATTTCAGGCCGAGCCGGCGCTCAAGGTAGTGAATGTCCAGGCCGCCGGCCTGAAACGCTGAATGCGCCAGTATTTCCTGATGCAGTGCGGTGTTGGTCTTGATGCCCTCGACCACCAGTTCGGCCAGCGCATTGCGCATGCGCGCGATCGCCGTCTCGCGGGTATCGCCGTGCGTGATCAGCTTGCCGATCATCGAATCGTAAAACGGCGGTACGTTGTAACCGGAGTACACATGACTGTCGACGCGCACGCCCGGGCCGCCGGGCGGATGCCAGAGTTTGATCGGCCCCGGCGAGGGCATGAAGGTGCGCGGGTCTTCCGCATTGATGCGGCACTCGAGTGCGTGACCGCGGAACTCAATGTCTTCCTGTCGAAACGGTAATTTGTCGCCGGCTGCGATCTGCAGTTGCGCCTTGACCAGATCGATGCCCGTAACCAGTTCGGTGACCGGGTGTTCGACCTGGATGCGGGTGTTCATTTCGATGAAATAGAATTCACCGTCCTGGTAGAGGAATTCCAGGGTACCGGCGCTTCGATAGTTCACCGCCTTGCAGGCGGCTATGACCTGTGCGCCCATGGCGGCGCGCTGCGCCGCGCTGATCCCCGGCGCCGGCGCCTCTTCCATGACCTTCTGGTGGCGGCGCTGCATCGAGCAGTCGCGCTCGCCCAGGCACACCAGGTTGCCGTGATTGTCGCCCAGCACCTGGAATTCGATGTGCCGTGGCTTCTCGAGGAATTTCTCCATGTAGACTTTATCGTTGCCAAAGGCGGCAGCCGCCTCCGAGCGCGTGACCGCGATCGAGCTGAGCAGCGCACCTTCCGCGTGCACCACGCGCATCCCGCGCCCACCACCGCCACCGGAAGCTTTGATGATCACCGGGTAGCCGATCTCGCGCGCGGTGCGCAGATTGTCGGCCGCGGTGTCGCCCAGCGGCCCGTCGGAGCCGGGCACGCAGGGCACGCCCGCCGCTTTCATGAGTTTGATCGCCGAAACCTTATCGCCCATCAGGCGGATGGTCTCGGCCTTGGGGCCAATCCACGTGAAACCGCTTTTTTCCACGCGTTCGGCAAAATCCGCACTTTCCGAGAGAAAACCGTAACCGGGATGGATGGCCACCGAGTCGGTGACTTCGGCGGCGCTGATGATCGCCGGCATGTTGAGATAACTGTCGCGGCTCGCCGGTGGCCCGATGCACACCGATTCATCGGCCAGCAGCACGTGTTTGAGGCTGGCATCCGCGGTGGAATGCACGGCTACGGTCTTGATGCCCAGCTCGCGGCAGGCGCGCAGGATCCGCAGGGCGATTTCGCCGCGGTTGGCGATGACGATCTTGTCGAGCATCTGCAGTCTGCTATTCGATGATAAACAGCGGCTGGCCGAACTCCACCGGCTCGCCATTCTTGACGAGTATGGCGCGGACATTGCCGGCCACATCCGCTTCAATCTGATTCATCATCTTCATGGCTTCGATGATGCACAGCACCTGGCCGGCCTCGACGCTGTCGCCAATTTCAATGAACAGCTTGGCGCCGGGCGAAGGCGAGGAGTAATAGGTGCCGACCATGGGTGCTGTGACCAGATGTTCGCCTGCGGCCGCCGTTGTGGCGGCTGTGACGCTCGGGGCAGGGGCCGCGAGGGCGGTTGGCGCGGGCGCTGCGCTGGCTTGCGGGGCGTACATGGGCGGTGGCGACATCATCTGCACCGTGTGCATGCCAGGAGGCGCCTGCCTGGCGATACGCACCGATTCTTCACCCTCCTTGATCTCGATCTCGGCGACGCCCGATTCTTCGAGCAGCTCAATAAGCTTTTTTATTTTTCTGATATCCATGCTTTTTGGGTCTTATTTTAAAAGCCGCGGGGAATGTAGCCCAATCGGACCAAAATTCCCACCCATATGCATCGAAACTGCAGCGATCTGATGCGATCGCCGCGCAGAGCTATTGGTACATTATTGTTACAATAAGCTCAGGATCTGGCTGATTGTTTCGCCCGCTGCATGGAAAACGCCTTCAGCGATTCGGTGATCGCGGCCCTGGCCTCCGGCAGGTCGATCGTACCGGCTCGCAGCGCGCGCATTTGCGCCAGGATCGCTTCCGCCTCATTGCGATGCAATTCGCCTACCTTGATCGCCACGATGCGGTTGTGTTCATCGGCAAATACTGAAAAAGGCAGCGCCATTTCCATGCCGAAGCGCTGCGCTGCCTCCAGACCCTGTTCCTCGCCTACCAGCGAGGTGTAGTCGAGTCTGGTCTTCGCGAGAAAATCATGCACGGCATCGCGAAAGTCGACGGCGATGCCGACAATCTCGAGCTGATCACTCTTGCCATACTGGTTCTGCAAGGCGTTGAGCAAGGGGATTTCGCGTCGGCAGGGTTCACACCAGGTCGCCCAGAAATTGTAGAGCCGCGGGCGACCACCATTCTGGCGCAGTGAGTGCTGGAGCCCCGCCATGTCTGGCAGGTGCAGGTCAGGCACTTCGGTCGGAATGGCTGGAGCACTCGGCGTGGCGGGGGCGCTGGCTGGCGCAGCGGTGGGCGCGGCGGTCGGCGCCTGGGCGAGCGCCGTGGCTGGCACGGCAACCAGGCTCGCCGGGTCCGCACTCCAGTGTCGATAGGCCCAAAAACCAGCGCTAGCGCTGATCAGCAGCACCGCAGCGAGCCACGCCCCTCGAACCCCTGTCACGAGCGCACGCTCAGCTACCTGGCAATAGGGCCGCCACGGCCGGCGGACTCAGCCGACCGAGCAGCTGCGCAAAGGGCGCGGGTTTCATGTAGCCCACGACCCGAAACGCCGCTTGCTCGTGGCCCGCCTTGTCGTAAAAGGCGATGGTTGGCGGACCGTAGATGCCAAAGCGTTGCAGCAGTGCCTGATCGGCGGCGCTGTTGGCGGTGACATCGGCGCGCAGCAGGGTGAGTTGCCCCAGGGCCTGCACCACCTGCGGATCAGAAAAAGTGTTGTGCTCCATCTCTTTGCAGGACACGCACCAATCGGCATAAAAATCGAGCATCACGGCGCGGCCACTGGCGGCGGCGGCCTGCACTTGCCGATCGAGATCGGCCAGCGTCGCCACGGCGCGAAATTGCAGTGCCCGGGCGCTTGCCGCCACGGGTCTGGTCAGCGGATGCAGCGGGTCACTCGCGCCCAGCCAGGCGCCAAAACACAGTGTGGCAGCAAGAATTCCCACTGCTATGGCGGTGGCACGTGGCAGCAGACGCAGCGCATCGCGACTACGCGTGCGCCAGAGCACAACGGCGGCCGCGAACAATGGCACAGCGTAAAGCAGCAAGGCAAAGCGCTCACCCACCAGACGCGCGAGCATCCAGGCAGCGACGCCCAGCATCATCGCACCGAACAATTGTTTGACGGTGTCCATCCAGGCGCCGGCTTTAGGCAGCAAGCGGCCCGCTGAAGCGCCCACCACCAGCAGTGGCGCGCCCATCCCCAGGCTCATCGCAAACAATGCGCTGGCGCCGCGGAGCACATCACCGCTTTGACCGATTACCGCCAGTGTCGCAACCAAAGGTGGCGCCACGCAGGTGGTCACGATCAGTGCCGAGAGCGCACCCATCACTGCGACGCCACCATAGGTGCCGGCGCGTTGCCGGTTGCTGGTCGCCGCCAGCCGGGTCTGGATGGCGGCCGGCATCTGCACGCTGTAAAGACCGAACATCGACAGTGCCATGGCGACAAACATGGCGGCAAACAGCAGGATGATCCAGGTCTGCTGGAACAGGGCCTGTACCTGCAGGCCGAGCGCTGCGGTCAGTGCACCCGCCAGCGTGTAGGTGGCGGCCATGCCCAGCACATAGGCCAGCGAGAGTGCAAAGCTGCGTGCGTGGGTAGCGTGCTTGCCCTGGCCCGCGATCAGTCCGGAAAGTATCGGCACCATGGGCAATACGCAGGGCGTAAAGGCCATCAGCAATCCCAGGCCGAAAAATTTCGCCAGCACTATCCACATGCTGCCGCCCAAAATGAGCTGGGCGAGACCGTCCTGCTCGGAGCCGGAGCCGGAGCCTGGGCCTGAGACGCCAGAACGGCGCGCTGAGCCGACCGCCAACCGCTGCGGCATGTTGATCTTGAACGACTTGGTGATCGGCGGATAGCACAGTCCCGCTTCGGCGCAGCCTTGATAGCTCACGCTGAGGGCGAGCGGTCCCGTCCAGGTCGCGCTACTGGCTACCGGCAGGCGCGCGATCAAGCCACTGTGGTAGACCACCTGCTCGCCAAAATACTCGTCGTGTTTGGTGTCGCCGGGTGGCAGATCCGCCTGGCCCAGGGTCACGTTGGGCGTAGTAGTCGAAAATTTGAGGCGCGCGCGATAAAGGTAGTAGCCCGGGGCAATACCAAAGCTCAGGCGCAGGCGATCGTGAGCCTCGGCGGTGACCGTCAGCCGAAAGGCCTGGTCCGGTGGCAGAAAGTCTTCGCTTTGCGTACGCGCCGGCAACAGCGGGGTCGTGCCGTCAGCGGGTACGGCAGCCCGTGACTCGGGTACGACGGTGGCTTGCAGTACCAGCGCACCTAGCAGCACCAACAGGCTTCGTAGTGTTGACATGGTTAATAATCAACTAGTTAGGGTAATAATGCTCTTGCGAGCAACCGGGAAGGATAGCCCCTGCCAGATTAAACGTCATGTGATGGCCTTCTCGCTCTTGAAATTTACGGATTCGCCGCTACTATTAGCAGCCAACGGGGGAGAGTGCTAACACGCCCCCCGATTTGACCTGTTTTTTAGAGTGCCGGTTCGCCGGTTCGTTTCATCACCCAAGTTCATTCAAGGAGTTTATCCATGAAGATTCGTCCTCTTCATGACCGCGTGATCATCAAGCGCCTCGAGGAAGATCGTACTTCCCCGGGCGGCATCTTGATACCCGACACCGCCGCTGAAAAGCCGGTGATGGGCAAGGTCGTTGCGATCGGCAAGGGCAAGATTCTTGAGGACGGCAAAGTCCGTCCGCTCGATGTCAAAGTCGGCGACAAGATCCTGTTCGGCAAATACAGCGGTACCGAAGTGAAAGTAGATGGCGACGATCTGGTAGTCATGCGTGAAGAAGACGTCATGGCCGTGATCGAAGGCAAGTAAGAGGAACACTGACATGGCAGCTAAAGAAGTACGTTTTGGCGACGACGCCCGCTCACGCATGGTGCGGGGCGTAAATATCCTGGCCAATGCCGTCAAGGCAACGCTGGGCCCCAAGGGTCGCAACGCCGTGCTCGAGAAGAGCTTCGGCGCTCCGACCATCACCAAGGATGGCGTCTCGGTCGCCAAAGAAATCGAACTGAAAGACAAGTTCGAGAACATGGGCGCGCAGATGGTGAAGGAAGTCGCTTCCAACACCTCTGATGAAGCCGGCGATGGCACCACCACCGCCACGGTGCTCGCCCAGGCGATCATCCGCGAAGGCCTCAAGGCCGTAGCCTCGGGCCGCAACCCGATGGACATCAAGCGCGGTATCGACAAGGGTGTCATTGCAGCGACCGAAGAGCTCAAGAAGCTCTCCAAGCCCTGCAAAGACACCAAGGCGATCGCGCAGGTCGGCACGATTTCTGCCAACTCTGACGTCAGCATCGGCAAGACGATTGCCGAGGCGATGGAAAAAGTTGGCAAGGAAGGCGTAATCACGGTTGAGGAAGGCTCAGGATTGCAGAACGAACTCGACGTCGTCGAGGGCATGCAGTTCGATCGCGGCTACCTGTCGCCGTATTTCATCAACAACCAGGCCAACCAGTCCACCGAACTCGAAAAACCCTACATTCTGCTGGTCGACAAGAAGATCTCGAATATCCGCGAAATGCTGCCGGTGCTCGAAGCGGTGGCGAAAGCCGGCCGTCCGTTGCTGGTGGTCGCCGAAGATGTCGAAGGCGAAGCGCTCGCAACCCTGGTCGTGAACAACATTCGCGGCATTCTCAAAGTGGCGGCGGTCAAGGCCCCGGGCTTTGGCGATCGTCGCAAGGCGATGCTGCAGGACATCGCTGTGCTGACCGGTGGCACGGTAATCTCCGATGAGGTCGGCCTGTCGCTCGAGAAGGCGACGGTGAATGACCTGGGCGAAGCCAAGAAGATCGTCGTGGAGAAGGAAAACACCACGCTGATCGACGGCGCCGGCAAGGCCAGCGACATCAAGGCGCGGGTCGAATCGATCCGTCAGCAGATCGAAGAAGCCAGCAGCGACTATGACAAGGAAAAACTGCAGGAGCGCGTTGCCAAGCTCTCCGGCGGTGTGGCCGTGATCAAGGTCGGTGCGGCTACCGAAATCGAAATGAAGGAAAAGAAGGCCCGCGTCGAAGACGCCCTGCACGCCACGCGTGCGGCGGTCGAAGAAGGCGTGGTCCCGGGCGGCGGCGTGGCGCTGATCCGCGCGCAGAAGGCGCTCGAGAAGCTCGAGGGTGCGAATGAAGACCAGACGGTCGGCATCGCGATTCTCAAGCGCGCCATCGAAGAGCCACTGCGCCAGATTGTCGAGAACGCCGGCGAAGACGCGGCCGTGATCCTCAATCAGGTGAAGGCGGGCAAGGGCAGCTACGGCTACAACGCCGCCACCGGTGAGTTCGGCGACATGCTCGAAGAGGGCATCCTGGACCCGACCAAGGTGACGCGCCTGGCGCTGCTGAACGCGGCCTCGGTGGCTGGCCTGCTGCTGACGACCGAAGTGATGATCGCCGAGGCTCCGAAAGACGAGGAGCACAGCCACGGTGGTGGCGGCGGCGGTATGGGCGGCATGGGTGGCATGGGCGGGATGGATATGTAACGCAGCAGCGTTACGGTTCATCGCGCGTCAGCTGACGCTTGAGTCGCAAGACCAGGGAGGCCGGGGGAGACCCCGGCCTTCTTTTATGCGACCCGCTTCACTTGTGCGCCGCTGGCGCTTTGGGTCGCCGTGCTTTGACTGCTGCGACTCGCGGCGACAGTCCTGCGTAGAAAATACTGGCGAACGCTGCAGCGATCTGCCGCGGCGACATCGACTGATTCTGCCGATACCAGTGCGCGATCCAGTTGAGCGCGCCGGCAATGGCGAAGGCTGTCATCTTCGGATCGCAGCGCTGGATCGAGCCATCGCGCATACCCTCGCGCAGCAGGCGACGGATGCCTTGATCGATCTCGGATTTCAGCGCTTTGATCTGCGCACTCATCGCCGGACTCAGGTCCTGATCTTCCGCGCGCACCATGCACCAGCCGTACTCGGAAGCAATCGCCTGGGCGTAATTGCTGATGACCAGTTGCAGCCGTTCGCTGGCCAGTTCCGGCAGCCGCCCGGCGCGGCTCATGGCAGTGCGGATGCGCTTCAGGCCGGCGACAAAACACTCGAACAGCAACTGCTCCTTGTTGGCCACGTAGTAATAGACGGTGGGCTTGGTGATCTTGAGCGCCCTGGCAATCATGTCGATGGAAGTGTTATGAAAGCCGTGCTCACTGAAGGCATGCGCGGCGGCTCGGATGATCGCCACCCGCTTGCTGTCGCGATCGCGTTGGTGCAGCCGGCGCGCCGGCCAGGGCGAACCGGCTGGCAAGTGTTCTGGCGGGCGCTCGGCGTTGGTCTTTTCCAAGGTACTACCTGTGGGCGAGGGCGGTTGCGAGGGTGGTTACGTTGACTGCGACTCTACCCGCAAGTAGCATGCGGCTCAATTTTTAACCTGAGGCCTGCTGTGGCAGGCGGCTCTGTTGTACATACTCGACCTTGCCAGCTTTCTGCCGGAAAAGATTGTCGACAACCGGCAGCTCAGCGAGCTGACTGGTCGCGATGCCGATTTCTTTCTGCGTCGCACCGGCATCCAGGAGCGACGTCGCGCCACCGGGGGTGAAAACACCAATACCATGGCGGTCAGTGCGGTGCGCGCGCTGGGTAGTCATCAGCGCGAGTGGCTGGCTGATGTCGATCTGATCATCGGCTGTTCCTACACTTCCTGGGATCTGATCGGCACCGTCGCGCACGCGGTGCAGCGCGAGTGCGGCTTGACGCGGGCGCGGGCCTTTACACTCTCTTCGGCCTGTTCGTCGGTGGCCAATGCCATGGAAGTCGCGGCCGCCTTTTTTGAATCCAATCGCTCCGCGCGGGCCTTGATCGTCGCCGCCGATCACAACAGCCTCTATTCCGATGACAGCGATCAGCGCTCGGGACATCTGTGGGGCGATGGTGCTGCGGCAATGCTGTTGAGCAAAGCAGCCCTGGCGCCCGTCCAGTTCGAAGTTCTGGATGTGTGGACCGCGGGCCTGGGACACGTCGGCATGGGGCCGGGGGGCGTAGCGCTGAGACCGCGTGATCAGGGGCTGGTGATGCCCAATGGCAAGGATGTGTTTATCCAGGCCTGCGAAGGCATGGAAGCCGCCGCCCGTCTGCTGTTGCAGCGCAATGGCCTGAATGCCGGTGACGTCCGCCTGCTGGTGCCGCACCAGGCCAATCAACGCATCATGGATCATGTGGCCGATCGGCTGGAGATGCAGCCGGGGCAGCTGGCCTCGACCATCGCGCGCTTTGGCAACACCGGCTGCGCCAGCGCGATCATTACGCTCATCGAGTATCAGGCGCAGCTGGCCGAGGGCGAGCTGGCACTGATAGTGACCTTCGGCGGCGGTTATTCCTCGGGTGCCGCCCTGCTGCGCGGGGCGCCCAACCCGCCCGGTTGACGCCTATGCTACCCGTGAGTAGCATCGAAGCATGACTCCTGCCCACACCAAAGCTGGCGCCCGGCGCGCCGAGGTTCTACCCTCGGGCGATGAGGGCGCAGCGCCGCTGCGCTTTGTGTCGGCGGCTTCGCTGTTCGATGGGCACGACGCCGCCATCAACATGATTCGTCGGCTGCTGCAGTCGCACGGCGCCGAAGTCGTGCACCTTGGGCACAATCGCAGCGTCGCCGAGATCGTCCGCGCCGCCATCCAGGAAGATGCCGATGGCATTGCGGTGTCGTCCTACCAGGGTGGGCACAACGAATATTTCCGCTACATGCTCGATCAGCTGCGTGCGCAGGGTGTCGGCCACATACGCATCATCGTGGGTGGCGGTGGCACCATAGCTCCCGAAGAAATCGCCGCACTCGAAGCCTATGGCATCGAAAAAATCTACACACCCGAAGACGGCCGGCGTCTCGGGCTCGACGGCATGATTGACGACGTGATCAAACGGGTGCGCGCCGCACAGCGACCGGCCTTTGCTTTCGCGCCACCCAGTGCCCGCGATCATCTGCAGCTGGCGCGCAGCATCTCGGCGCTGGAGCGCGCCGCGCCCGGCGATGCCACCAGCGCGCTGATCCACCGCGCCATCGCTACGGCGCGGCGGCGCGCACCGGTCATCGGCCTTACCGGCACCGGTGGCGCTGGAAAATCCAGCCTCAATGACGAGCTCCTGCAGCGCTTCAGCCGCCACTTTCCGGAGCGCGATATTGCGGTAATTGCCATGGATCCGACCCGACGGCGTTCGGGTGGCGCACTGCTGGGCGATCGCATTCGCATGAATTGCCTGTCTTCCGAGCGCATTTTCATGCGCTCGCTCGCCACGCGCCGCCAGAACCTGGCCACCAGCGCGGTGCTCAAGGATGTCATCGGTCTGTTGCAGCTGGCCGGCTTCGATCTGATCGTGGTGGAAACCGCTGGTATCGGTCAGTCCGATTCCGAGATCGCCGATGCCGTGGATATTCCGGTCTACGTCATGACCAGCGAATATGGTGCACCCAGTCAACTCGAAAAGATCGATATGCTCGATTTCGCCGAGGTGATCGTCATCAATAAATTTGAAAAGCGTGGTGGCGAAGACGCACTGCGTGACGTGCGCAAGCAGTGGCGACGCAATCATCCCAAGGCCGGGAAGATCACCGATGAGCAGGTGCCGGTGTTTCCAACCGTCGCCAGCCGTTTCAACGACCCGGGCGTCAACCGACTGTTCGTGCAGTTGTGCGCGCTGCTATCGAGTCGCGCTGCTGCCAGCGCGTCGGGGCCCGCTGCACCGACCAACGCCGTCAGCTGGAATCCGGGTGAGCTCGGCCACAGCGGCAGCGTCGGGCGCGAGTCGCTGATTCCGGGCCATCGCAGCCGCTATCTGGCCGACATTGCCGCCAACGGGCGGCGTGCGCACGCCGAAAGTCTCGCGGCGGCTGCCAGCGCGCACCGTGCCGGCGGCCTGCACGCCGCCCTGCAGATTCTGAATGACAGCGCGCTGCCGCCGGCGCTCGAGCCCTACGCCGCTGCGGCGCTGACGGACGCAACGGTAGATGATTCGTGCCGCAGTCTGCGTCGCGCCTACAACGCAGCGCTACAGGCTATCGATTCGACGGCGTTGGCTGAGCTGCGCCACTGGCCGCAGCGTGTCCGGGATGTGCAGGCCAAACAGTACCGCTACCAGGTGCGCGGCAAGGAGCTGGTTGGCGACAACTACACTTCAACCTTGAGCCATTCGCAGATTCCTAAACTCGCGGCACCGGCATTCACGGACTGGGGCGAGCAGTTGCGCTTTCTGCTTACCGAGAATTTTCCCGGCAGCTTTCCGTACACGGCCGGTGTCTATCCTTACCGCCGCGAGCACGAGGATCCGATCCGCATGTTTGCCGGCGAGGGTGGGCCGGAGCGCACCAATCGCCGCTTTCATCTGCTGGCGAAGGGCCAGGGCGCCACGCGGCTGTCGACCGCATTCGACTCGACCACACTCTATGGTGAGGATCCGGATACCAGGCCGGATATCTACGGACGCACCGGCAATTCCGGCGTCTCGATCGCCAGTCTTGATGACATGAAGAAGCTCTACTCGGGCTTTGATCTCGCCGCACCGCAGACCTCGGTGTCGATGACCATCAATGGTCCGGCGCCGATTCTGCTCGCCATGTACATGAATACGGCGATAGATCAGCAGGTGGAAAAATACCTGCGCGCCGACGGGCGCTGGCCCGAAGCCCGGCAACGCATCGCAGCGCTGCAGCAGCAGGAGTCGCTGGCGGCGCCGCGATGCGCCTACCACGGTGAATTGCCGGAAGGCAATGATGGCAACGGCCTGGCACTGCTGGGCCTGAGTGGTGATCGCCTGGTGGATGCGGCGACTTACCAGCGCATCAGGGCCGCGACCCTGAGCAGCGTGCGTGGCACCGTGCAGGCCGACATCCTCAAGGAAGACCAGGCGCAGAACACCTGCATTTTCTCGACCGAATTCGCGATGCGCATGATGGGCGACATCCAGCAGTATTTTATCGATCAGCAGGTGCGCAATTTCTATTCGGTGTCGATTTCCGGATACCACATTGCCGAGGCCGGTGCGAACCCCATCAGCCAGCTGGCCTTCACGCTCGCCAATGGTTTCACCATCGTCGAGTACTACCGTGCCCGCGGTATGCAAGTGGACCAATTGGCGCCCAACCTGTCGTTCTTTTTCTCCAACGGCATGGACCCGGAATATGCCGTGATCGGTCGCGTGGCGCGGCGCATCTGGGCCCGGGCCATGCGCGATCTCTATGGCGCCGGCGCGCGCAGTCAGATGCTGAAATATCACATTCAGACCTCGGGCCGCTCACTGCACGCGCAGGAGATCCAGTTCAATGATACTCGTACCACGCTGCAGGCGCTCTACGCGCTGTTCGACAACTGCAATTCACTGCACACCAATGCCTACGATGAAGCGCTGACCACGCCGACCGAAGAGAGCGTGCGCCGCGCAGTGGCCATCCAGCTCATCATCAATCGCGAGCTGGGACTGAATCAGAATCAGAATCCGTGGCAGGGTTCGTTCCTGATGGAATACCTGACCGATATGGTGGAAGAGGCGGTTTACAAGGAGTTCGATGCCATGGCCGAGCGCGGTGGCGTGCTGGGCGCGATGGAAACCATGTACCAGCGCGGCAAGATCCAGGAAGAGAGCATGTACTACGAGCAGAAGAAGCATGATGGCTCACTGCCGCTGATTGGCGTCAATACTTTCCTTGCAGAGGCCAGCGCCGGTGATTTGCGGCGCGCGGCGCCGTTGATACGCTCGAGCGATGCCGAGAAAGATGCCCAGGTCGCCAACGTGCGCCATTTCCAGCTGCGCAACGCGCGGCGTGCGCCGGCGGCATTGCAGCAGTTGCAGTCGGTCGCCGCGGCGGGCGGCAATGTCTTTACCGAGCTGCTCGAAGCCGTCAAGGTATGCTCGCTCGGCCAGATCTCGCACGCGCTCTACCAGGTGGGCGGGCAATATCGGCGCAGCGTGTGAGCTCTTGACCGTGAGCCGAAGTGACGTTGGGGCGCCAGACCATTACCCGCAGCGCATCGTCTGCCTGACCGAAGAGCCCACCGAAGTGCTGTACGCGCTCGGTGAGCAGCGACGCATCGTCGGTATCAGTGGCTTCACGGTCCGGCCGCCACAGGCGCGCAAGGAAAAGCCGCGCGTGTCAGCGTTTACCGTGGCAAAAATCGAGCGCATTCTCGAGCTGCAACCCGATCTGGTCATTGGCTTCTCCGACATCCAGGCCGATATCGCCCAGGCACTGATTAAACAGGGTGTTGAAGTGTGGATCAGCAATCATCGTTCGGTCGCGGGCATCGGCAGCTATATCCGCCGTCTTGGGGCGCTGGTCGGCGCGCACGACCAGGCGCAGCGCTATGCGCAGAGCCTTGAAGCAGGGATCGAGGCGGTGCGTGCGCAGTCGGCGCAGCTGAAGCGCCGGCCGCGTGTGTACTTCGAGGAGTGGGACGAGCCGATGATCTCCGGCATCGCCTGGGTGAGCGAGCTGATTGGCATCGCTGGCGGCGATGATATTTTCCCGGCGCGCGCCGCCAGCTCTTTGGCCAGGGGGCGCATCATCGCCGCAGGCGCCGAGGTCATTGCGCAGGCACCGGACATCATTTTTGGATCCTGGTGTGGCAAGCGCTTTCGCCCGGAAACGGTGGCGGCGCGGCCCGGTTGGGGGCAGGTGCCGGCAATCCGGGATGGCGAATGTCACGAGATCAAGTCACCGCTGATCCTGCAGCCCGGACCCGCCGCCCTGACCGCCGGGCTCGGGCAGCTGCAGCGGGTCATTCACGCCTGGGCCGCGCAGCGCTCATGAGTGCGAGCCACGCTGAGAATCCGGTGGCCTCGCCGTGCATTGATGTCTGCCGACTCGATGAGCGCCAGGTCTGTGTCGGCTGTGGGCGTTCGCTGCGCGAAATTACCGACTGGAGCGGTGCCAGTGCAGCACGGCGCCGGGAGATCTGCGCTGCCGCACGGCTGCGTCTGCGACAAGCGCCGGGGCGTCCCTTACAATAGCGGCGGCAATTGTAAGCCCAGCCTGGCTACCGGCCGGGCTGCCGGGAGGACGTGTGGCAGGACTCTATTTCGAAGAATTTCGTGTCGGGCAGATTTTCCGGCACGCGATCCGGCGCACGGTGACCGAGGCGGACAATGTCTTCTTCTCGGCCCTGACGCACAATCCCGCCGCGCTCCATCTGGATGAAGAATATTGCCGCACCGAAACCGAGTTCGGGCAGCGCATTGTCAACAGTGCGTTTACCCTGGGGTTGATGGTCGGCATCTCGGTCGGCGACACCACGCTCGGCACCACGGTTGCCAATCTTGGTTGGGACGAGGTGCGTTTCCCGGCGCCACTGTTTCATGGCGACACGGTGCATGTTGAATCCGAAGTGCTTGAGATAAGAGACAGCAAATCGCGGCCCAGGAATGGCATCGTCATTTTTGAGCATCGCGCCTATAACCAGCAGAGCGTGCTGGTGGCCAGCTGCAAGCGCTCGGCGCTGATGCACCGGAAGCCAGTCTCATGAGCATGCGCTCGTACCTGTTTGTGCCTGGCGACAGCGACCGGAAGCTCGCCAAAAGTGACAGTGTCAACGCCGACGCACTGATTCTCGATCTGGAGGACTCGGTAGCTCCGGCGCAAAAGCCTGCGGCGCGCTCACGGGTACGGGAATTTCTGCTCGCACACCCGCAGCGCCCGACCACGCAACTGTGGGTGCGTATCAATCCACTCGATACGAGCGATGCCCTGGCGGATCTGGCGGCGCTGATCGGTGCGCAGCCCGACGGCATCATGCAGCCCAAAACGCGCTGCGCCGACGACGTTTCCAGGCTGGCGCATTATCTCGACGCCTTCGAGGCGCAGCACAGTCTGGAGGCCGGAAAAATCCGCATTCTGCCCGTGGCCACCGAGACTCCTGAGGCGCTGTTTGCACTGGGAGACTTCGCGCGCTGCGGCCCGCGGCTGATGGGCCTGACCTGGGGCGCGGAGGATCTCAGCGCGGCAATTGGCGCTACCAGCAACCAGGAGGCAGACGGTCGCTGGACGCAGCCATTCCAGCTGGCCCGCTCGCTATGCCTGTTCGGCGCCAACGCCGCCGGCGTGGCGGCCGTCGATACGCTGTATGTCGATATTCGCAACCCCGCAGGCCTGCGCGCCGCCTGCCTGGAAGCCAGTCGCGATGGTTTTGTCGGCAAGCTCGCCATCCATCCCGACCAGGTCGCGATCATCAATGAGTGCTTCCTGCCCAGCACTGCCGAACTAGCGCATGCTGCTGCTATCGTGGCCCTGTTTGCGGCCAATCCTGGCGTGGCGGCACTGACACTGGCTGGCAGGATGGTGGATATTCCGCACCTGCGCCAGGCGCAGCGAGTGCTGGCGCGCGCCAAATAACGCGTTTGCGGCTTGCTAAATTTTTCCGACATCGCCATTCGCCGTGGCCCGCGCGTGCTGTTTGCGGGAGCCACTTTCAACCTGTTTCGCGGCGAGAAGGTCGGCATCACGGGTGAAAATGGCAGCGGCAAATCCACGCTGCTGGAGCTGGTGCGCGGCACCGTGCACGCCGACGCGGGCAACTTTGACATGCCCGGCAATCTGGTCACGGCGCACGTCTCGCAGGACATCGACGCTACCGAACAGCCCGCCATCGAATTTGTGCTCGATGGTGACAGCGAGCTGCGTTCCATAGAATCCGCTATCACGGCTGCCACCGAATTGAATGACGGCGCACGTCTGGGCATGCTGTACGCACGTTACGCAGAAGTTGGCGGCTACGACGCGCGGGCCCGCGCCGCGCAGCTCATGCATGGCCTGGGCTTTGCGCCCGCGGAAGATGAGCGGCCGATCCGCAGTTTCTCCGGCGGCTGGCGGGTGCGCATCAATGTGGCACGCGCGCTCATGTGCCGCTCGGATCTGCTGCTGCTGGACGAGCCGACCAACCATCTGGATATCGACGCCATTCTCTGGCTGGAAACCTGGCTGCGCGCCTATGCTGGCACCCTGCTGCTGATTGCGCACGATCGTGAATTCCTCGATCGCGTCTGCAACCGCATCGTCAACATAGAGCACGGGCAGGTGCACGCCTATCGCGGCAACTATTCGGCCTTCGAGGCGCAGCGCGCCGCTGAGCTCGCCGAGCAGTCCGCGCTCTATGTGCGCCAGCAGCGCGAGATTCGCCACATGGAATCGTTCGTCGAGCGTTTCCGCGCCCAGGCCACCAAGGCACGCCAGGCGCAGAGCCGTCTCAAGGCGCTCGAGCGCATGCAGCGCATCGCCCCGGCACACGTCGACTCGGCGAGTTTCGAGTTCGCCTTCGCGCAGCCCGACAAGCTGCCGCGCCCGCTGTTGGCGATCGACGGGCAGAGCGCGGGCTACGGCGGTGTTGCGCTGCTGCGCGACGTCAAGCTCACGCTCATGCCGGGTGATCGCTACGCGCTGCTGGGCCGCAACGGCGCCGGCAAATCGACCTATATGAAGCTGCTGGCCGGAGAAATCAACGCGCTCGCCGGCACGCGCACCGAAGCGCGCGATCTGCGCATCGGCTATTTCGCCCAGCACCATCTGGAGCAACTAGCTGCCGATGAGTCGCCGCTCGAAAATCTGCGGCGTATCGGCGGGGTACGCGCGGCGCGCGCCACGGAAGCTGAGTCACGTGATTATCTTGCGACTTTCGGCTTTCGCGGCGAGCGGGTGTTTGAACCGGTGGCGCCGTTCTCTGGCGGTGAAAAGGCGCGGCTGGTGCTGGCGCTGGTGGCCTACCTGCGCCCCAATCTGTTGCTACTCGATGAGCCGACCAACCATCTTGATCTGGAAATGCGCCAGGCGTTGGCGGTCGCCCTGCAGGATTTTTCTGGCGCCGTAGTGCTGGTGTCACACGATCGGCATCTGCTCAATACCGTCGCCGATGAGTTGATCGTGGTGCACGATGGCCGCGCCACGAACTTCGATGGCGATCTGGAAGACTACGCGCGTTGGTTGGCGACCGGCGGCGCGCCCGCAAGCACGGCGAGCCCTGGAGCCAGCGCAGCGACTACTACGGCCAGCGCAGCGACTACTACGGCCAGCGCGCCGCCTGCGCCCCTCAGTGCCGAACAACGACGCCAGCAGCGCCGCCTCGAAGCCGAAGGGCGCAATCGATTGGCACCATTGCGCGCCGCCATACAAAAATGCGAACAGCAGCTGGCAACGATCGCCCGTGAACGTGCGGTGCTGGAGACCAGCCTCGCCTCTACAGAGCTGTACCAACACGGATCGCGTGCACAGCTAAAGGCGGCCCTGGCGCGTCAGGCGGAACTGGCGCGTCTGCTGAAGGAAACGGAGAGCGCCTGGCTGGCAGCGAGCGCCGACCTGGAGGCCGCTGAGATCGGAGCCTGACGCTCGGCGGCTGGCGGCTGGCGGCTGGCGGCAGAGTAGTCATAAACCATTGAAATACTTACCATTAATCTCGATGCTGGCGGGCAGGGAAAGTTGGGCGTGTAACAAACAGTTCACTTTACAAACTAATCGAAGCGGGTATGATATGGCCCATGGGTGGTGGCGGACGCAAGTTCAGCACTACCCCAAAGTCGCGGAACAAGACCCCCCCCGTTTCCGCGCATTACCTTAGAGCCCCGCTTGCGGGGCTCTTTTTTTGTGCGCCCGGCAGGGCGCACGCACTCCAGCCTGCCGCCCCGGACTTCTTGCTTTGCTCTCCCCGGCCAGAATAGATTGGCCAAAGGGGCAAGAACTGCCACAAGGAACTCAGCCCATGGCAGCAACGTGTTGACAGGCGGTTAGCGGGTGTCGAGCGTCAATGCAGTCGGCCTGAGCGAGCCGCAGGCGCTGGCGCTGGCGAGTCTGGACGAGCGCGCGCCGGAGGTGGCCTCGCTCCTGAAGCGCTCGCCCGCGCGGCTGCGCACCGCGGCGGGCCGCGTGCTCGATGGCAGTGATTTCGTCGCCGCAGCGTTGCTGCGCGACGCGCGCTTGTTACCGCTCCTGCTGGAGCGCGCGCCGCAGGATTTCGCCGGCGCCTTGCCGTTGAGCGCTTTTCTACCGCTCGACGCTGCAGTCACCGGCGCCGCCGATGAACCCCAATTCATGAGCGCGCTGCGCCGCTGGCGTCACGCCGAGCTGACACGCATTGCCTGGCGGGACCTTGCCGGTTGGGCCAGTCTGGCCGAAACCCTGAACGACTTAAGCGACGCCGCCGATTTCGCCTTGCGCAGTGCGCATGATTTCGCCTGGAAGGTATTGGCGGAGCGACACGGTGCACCAACGAACGCCAAAGAATCGGCGCGCGGCTTGCTGATTGTCGCCATGGGCAAGCTGGGTGGTCAGGAATTGAATTTTTCCTCTGACGTTGACCTGGTGTTTTTATTTGCCGCGCATGGCGAGACCGGCGGCGCGCGCGCCATCAGTTACGAGGAATTTTACACACGCCTGGGACAGATGCTGATCCGCCTCGTGGATGCCGCGACCGCCGATGGGCGTGCCTGGCGCGTGGACATGCGCCTGCGCCCCTTTGGCGCCAGCGGGCCGCTGGTAGCGAGTGTGGCGGCGTTCGAGGACTACCTCGAGCGACAGGGGCGCGACTGGGAGCGCTATGCGTGGATCAAGGCGCGCGCCGT
Organism: Gammaproteobacteria bacterium; assembly: GCA_031441585.1. Classification (GTDB taxonomy): domain Bacteria; phylum Pseudomonadota; class Gammaproteobacteria; order Steroidobacterales; family Steroidobacteraceae; genus FEN-1191. The sequence goes on along the minus strand of JANMWZ010000168.1, from coordinate 35,849 downwards.
GACTGAACCGGAACTGTTTGCGGAAGTATTCCGCTCCAGCCTGCAGCCGTTCGTCTATCGTCGCTACCTCGATTTCGGCGTATTCGAATCACTGCGCGAAATGAAAGCGCTGATCAGCCGCGAGGTCGAGCGGCGCGAGCTTCACGACAACATCAAGCTGGGGTACGGCGGCATACGCGAAATCGAATTTATCGTGCAGGCGCTGCAACTGGTGCGCGGCGGCAGCGAGCGACGTCTGCAAAGTACCTCGCTGCTGCAGACCCTGCCGCGCCTGGCGGGTGCCAGGCTGTTGCCCGAGGCCAGCGTCGCTCATCTGAGTGCCGCTTATGAATTCCTGCGGCGGCTCGAAAACCGGCTGCAGATGGTCAGCGATCAGCAGACGCATAGCCTGCCCACCGATCCGGTGGCGCAACGGCGTATTGCCAGCGCCATGAACTGTGGTTCGTGGGATGAATTGGCGATCGCACTGGAAGCGCATCGGCAACGGGTAAGCGGCGCCTTCGACGCCATCGTGCAGGGCGATGGCGGTGGCGCTTCGCAGCGCGCCGGGCTCTCGCTCGCCACGCTGACGGGCGATGAAGTCAGTATGCGGGATCTGGCGCTGCGCCTGCGCGAGCAGGGCTACGCCGAGGCACAGCTGGCCGCGCAACTGCTGCACGATCTGTACTCGTCCGCCTTGATGCGACGCCTCGATGAGCCGGGTCGGCGACGCCTGGACGCCTTGCTGGCGACGCTGGTGGCGCAGCTGGCGCCACTCCCGGACGCGCTTGCCCTGCTGCGCCGGCTGCTGCGCATCATTGAGGCGATTGGAGGGCGCTCGGCGTATTTCGCCTTGCTGCTGGAGAATGCCGCAGCCCGCGGCCGACTCATCGAGCTCGCGCGCCATGGTGATTTTCTACCGGCGCAGATTGCCGCCTACCCGTTACTGCTCGATGAGCTCATTGATGAGCGCCTGTATCAACAGCTGCCGACGCGTCAGGAGCTGAACGCCGAGCTGCTGCAGCGTTGCTCCGAAGTGGAGGCCGGCGATGAAGAACGCACGGTCGAGCAACTGCGGCATTTCCAGCGTGCGGCGCTGTTTCGCATCGCCGTGGCGGATCTGGCCGGTCGCTTGCCCCTGATGAGTGTCAGTGATCGGCTCACCGAGCTGGCGGAGATCATCGTCGAGCAGACACTGACGATTGCCTGGCAGTTTGTCACGCAGCAGTACGGCACGCCGATGTGCGGCAGTGGTGCCGAGCGGCGCGCCGTGCGCATCTGTGCCGTGGGTTACGGCAAGCTCGGCGGCATGGAGCTGGGTTACAGTTCGGATCTTGATCTGGTGTTTCTGCACGACTCCATCGGCGCCGAACAGGCGACGATCGGCGCGCGCAGCGTCGACAACCAGGTCTTCTTCGTGCGTTTCGTGCAGCGACTGGTGCACATGCTGACCCTGCATTCCGCTGCCGGCCGACTCTATGAGGTGGACATGCGTCTGCGCCCGAGCGGCAAAGGCGGCATGCTGATTACGAGCATCGAAGCCTTTGAGGAATACCAGCAGCGCGAAGCCTGGACCTGGGAACATCAGGCGCTGCTGCATGCGCGCTCGATGGCGGGCGATGCTGTGCTGCGCGAGCGCTTTGAGCAACTGCGGCTGCGTGTGCTGCAGGAATGCGTGCGCCGCGACAGCCTGCGTACCGATGTTGCCCACATGCGCCAGCGCATGCGCAGCGAGCTGTCGGGGGCAACGCCCGGGCAGTTTGATCTCAAGCAGGACCCGGGGGGCATCGCCGACATAGAATTTCTGGCGCAATACTGGGCACTGTTGTGGGCCGGACAATACCCGCCGCTCGCCTGGTTCGCCGACACCATCCGCGAGCTGGAATCGTTAAGCTCCGCGGCGCTGGTGCCACAGGCCACGATCGATACACTCACGGCGGCTTATCGCAGCTATCGCGAATGCAGCCACCACCGTGCCATCGCGGGTCTGACCGCGGTGGTCGAGGACTCACAGTTTCACAGTGAGCGTGCCGCCGTCACGGCCATCTGGAACGCCACGATGCAGCCTGAAGATGCGGGTACAATGCGGGCATGAACGCACCCAGCGCGCCGCAGGCGGCCAACGCCCAGACCCAGTACCAGGTCACGGCCGCTGACCTGCCGCTGTCCTGTCCCATGCCGGCGATGACGCTGTGGAATTCACATCCACGCGTTTATCTGGCCATTGAGCAGAGTGGTTGGGCCAAGTGCCCGTACTGCGGCGCGGAATACACGCTCAAGCGTTAATCCTGGCGGAGAGTGTTTCGTAGCGCTCCGCGCGCCGTTCGCAGCAGATTTGCCCACCCGGGCACGCTGCAGTCACAATGCGGCATGCCGACCGACTTTATAAATCTCTTCTCAACATTGACCGATAGCAGCGTCCGCTTCGTCCTGGTAGGCGGCCTTGCCTGCGTGATGCATGGCGTAGATCGGACGACGGCTGAAGCCTGAAGGAATATGCTGCTCGCCCGCAGGACCTCGCCGATATTGCCCGCCTTCGGCAAATCGCCGACACACTTCGCCAGCCATGAGTAATTTCAAGGTCGGCGAACCCCCAACTGCCTGGGGCACCTTCGAAGACGCCGGAGCCCTGCGGCGCTGGTCGTTCCTCCAGCGTACCCCCGAACGACGCCTTGAATGGTTGATTGAAGTTCTGGAGGTCGCCTATGCCAGCGGTGCCCTCAAACCGCGTCGTCCCGAGACACAGGGTTCCACATAGGCAAAGTAAACTTCGCGCCAGCTACACTGCGCGACAGCTTCGCAACGAGCTGGTGACGCGATGAAGAGTGGGGCCAGTCTGAAGAGCGGGCTCAGCGATACGGCCGATACGATTTCTCTTCCACCAGCGCCGAGCCCAGCGCCGCGTTGATGCGTTTCTTGATGGCCGCCCGCTCATCGTTGGTCACATAGACCGCGCGCGCCAGCTCAACGAAGCGCTCGCCGAAGCTGCGCGCCGCTTCCTGATCACGAATTTCATCTTCGATCTCCCATAGGCTGGCGTTCACCGCCTCCAGGGCGCGCTCATCGGCCGCCAGATCAACACTCGCGGGCACCGCCTGCTGCCAGGTGTGCTCCAGCAGCTGCAATTCGTGCCTGACGTTGACCAGCTTGGTCGCATCGCTCATGCGCGCTGATTTGATGCGCAGGATGGTGATCTTGTCGAGCAGTTCACCCGGTGAAATGGGTACCAGAATATCCTGCATGCTGCGCTCCGCGTGGTGACCTGGGCTATCGTAGCAGGGGCGTCGCCAGCAGTTCATCGAGCCGGGCGATGACCGCTGCCGTTTCGATCAGGTCCATGACGCCCGGTTCCTCGATCTTTTCCGCCCACGGCAGCTGCGAGGCGGCTCGGCCGCGAAAGCGCTGCGCCGCCTGCTCATAGCGATCGACACACCACTGGCGTGAGAGATAGGGCCCGCTGCGCTCCAGCCGGGTCGCGGCATAGAGCCCGATGACCGGCGTGCCCACCATGGTGGCCAGGTGTGCCGGTCCCGAATCGGGGGTGATCAGTGCTGTGGCCCGTGCCAGCAGGGCCAGCAGCTGGGGCAGGGTGTCGGTGCCGATCAGGTTCCTGACCGGGACCCCGGCGGCGCGTGCGATCGCGGCGCCGAAGTCGCGCTCATAGTCACTCGGCGCACCGCAGAGCAGCACCTGCAGATAGTGGTGGCGAACGGCATGGGCGATCACCGCCGCATAGCGCTCGACGCTCCAGTTACGCCGGCGGTGACTGGAGCAGGGGCTGACGATCAGCGTGGGCAGGCCATCGGGAATCTGCGCTCGCGCCCGTGCGGTGGCCTCATCGGGCAGCGGCAATTGCCATTCCAGGCGGCGCGCCACCAGTCCCAGGGCGGCGGTAAATCCGAAAAAGCTGTCCAGCACGTGCTCGTTCTCCCGGGCTGCAATGCGCCGGTTGGTGAACAGCCATTGCAGCTCACGGGCCCGCGCGCGATCGAAGCCGAGACGCAGGCGCGCCGGAATGAGCGCCGCATAGAGGCTGGCCCGCAGCGCCAGCTGCATATGCAGCAGGACATCGAAGCGGCGGCCGCGCAGCGCGGTGCGCAGGGCGCGGATGCTGCCGAACAGGGAACGCTTGTCGATGGTGATAAACTCGACCCCGGGCAACAGGCTCATCAGGCGCGCTTCGGCGTGGCCGATCACCCAGGTAATGGCGGTTTCCGGCCAGGCCTGTTGCAGGGTGCGCACGATCGGCACGACATGGCAGACATCGCCGATGGCCGAGAGGCGCAGAATGCACAGGCTCTTGGGCGGTGTGGTGGGTTCACTCATGCAGGGACTAGGCGCGTGGCAGGTCTGAATTTTCTCGCCACCGGCGCTGAAGTTCGCATCATCGAGCAGGGCGGCGGCGCGATGCTATATGACAGCTCGCGCGCCGGCAACGCCGTGCCGGGCTGGCTCTCCTTAAGCTGGTGGCGCGAGCGCGGCACGGTAACCATGGCGAGCGAAGGGCGCGGCGCGGCCAGCCTGATCGAGGCCGACGGCCGCAGTTTCGTGCTCAGGCACTACCGGCGCGGCGGTCTGATCGCCCGGCTCTCCACCGATCGCTACTGGTGGCGCGGCGCGGAACAGACGCGCTCGTTTCGCGAATGGCATCTGCTCTATCACCTGTATCGGGTGGGCCTGCCGGTGCCGATGCCGCTGGCGGCGGGTTACCAGCGCCAGGGTCGCACCTATCGCGCCGATCTGCTGCTGCAATGTTTGCCCAATGTGGTCTCGCTGGCCGCAGCGCTGCGTGCCGCGCCGGTGCCACTGCGCACCTGGGTGGCGGTCGGTCGTTGGCTAAGACGCTTTCATCTGTGCGGCGTGTGCCACGCTGATCTGAATGCGCACAATATTCTGCTGGGCGCTGACGATACCGTGTGGCTCATCGATTTTGATCGCGGTACGCTGCGGGCGCCCGGCTGGTGGAGTGATGCCAATCTGGTGCGCCTGCATCGTTCGCTGGAGAAAATTGCGGCGCCGCTGCCGGGGCATTTTTCCAGCGCCGACTGGCAGTTGTTGCTCGACAGTTATTTTGCCACCCAGCTCGAGCCACTAAAGGAAACTGCGCTTGCCATTCTGTGAGCGTGGCTGTGAGCGCGGCGCGTGAACCTTTCCAGAGCGCTCTACAGCCTGCTGGCCGCTCTGGCGCTGCCCGGGTTAAGTCTGCTGATTTTATGGCGGGGATTAAGCGATCGCGCTTATCTGTCCGGCTGGGCGGTGCGCTTTGGGTGGGGCCCGGCGTTGGCGGGCGATGAGCGCAGTATCTGGCTACACGCGGTTTCGGTCGGCGAAGTCCAGGCGGCGGGCGCGCTGCTGGAGGCGCTGTGCGCACAGTATCCGGCGCTGCCCTTGGTGATCACCTGCGCCACCCCTGCAGGGCGTGAGCGCGCCCGCGTCCTTGCCCAGGCGCTGGGCCGCAGCCGCGTAGACGCCGGCGCGCGTGCAAGCGCGGGCGTCGATGTGCGCTACGCGCCCTTCGATCTCGGCCCGTGCGTACGTGGCGCGCTGCGGCGAGTGCGACCCGCTGTGCTGGTGATCATGGAAACCGAACTGTGGCCCAACCTGCTCAATGAGTGTGCACGCGCCGGCGTTCCGGTACTCATCGCCAGCGCACGGCTCTCTGAGCGTAGCCTGGGGCGCCTGAAAAAATTTCCGGGCCTGCTGCAGCCGGCACTGCGCACCGCAGTCACGGTAGCCGCGCAGACTCCGGCCGACGCGCAGCGCTTCGCCGCGCTGGGGATGCCGCCCGAGCGGCTCAGCGTCTGCGGCAATATCAAGTTCGATCGCACCCCGGGCGCGAGCCTGCGCATTGCCGGCGCAGCCCTGCGCGCACGCTTTGCAGCGGCACGCCTGCTGTGGGTGGCGGGCAGCACGCATCAGGGTGAGGAGCAGGCCGCGCTCGGCGCCCACCTGGCGCTGCGTAACTCGCGCGCCGATGCCCTGCTGGTGCTGGCGCCACGTCACCGGCCGCGCTTTGACGAGGTCGCAGCCATTCTTGAGCGCAGCGGCCTGGGCTGGATGCGCTATAGCGCAGTGGACGGTGCCGACACGGCAACGTGCCACAGTGTTGCGGTGCTGTTGCTCGACACCATTGGCGATCTGGAGAATTTTTACGCCGCTGCAGATCTGGCCTTTGTGGGCGGAAGTCTCGTGCCCATCGGCGGCCACAATCTGCTGGAGCCCGCGGCCCTGGGCGTGCCGACGATCACCGGCCCGTACCAGAGCGCCGCCCCGCAGGTGGCGCAGGAATTGTCGGCCCGGGGTGCGGTGAAGATTGTAGCTAGCGCGGCCGATCTGAGCGCCGCAGTGACGTCATTGCTGAGCGACGCAGCAGCGCTGCAAGCCCTGTCATCGGCTGCGCTGGCCACCGTGGCCGCCAATCGCGGCGCACTGCAGCGCCTGCTGGAGCTGATCAGGGCGTGGCTGGGGTAGCGGCAGCGTCGGCAGGTGGTGCAGGCGGTGTCACAAGCGGCGGCGTGAGCGCCGGCGGCGTGGAATTTTCGGCTGGCGCCTGTTCGATAAGCCAACCGTTGATTTGGGCGATCGTCGCGCGATCGAGATTGCCGGCCGCCTGGCGTAGCGCCACGATGTTGTTCAGATAACCGTATTTGGCCTGCGCATAGTTGGTCTGCGCCTGTACCAGCAGTTGCCGGGCGGTGAGCACGTCGATGGCGGTCTTGGTGCCCACTTCGTAGCCGGCCTCAGTGGCCTGCAATGAAATCTGGTTTGACTGCGCAGCCTGTTTGAACGCCCCGACCTGGGCGATCTGGCTGATGACGCCCTGATAGGCATCGCGCGCCTGCTGCTCGGTCTGGCGCAGCGTGCGCTCAAAGCCGGCTTTCGCCGCGCTCCACAGGTACCTGGACTGGCGCACCCGCGACTGCGTGGCGCCAGCGCTGAACAGCGGCACCGACACGCCGACCGACCAGACGATATCCTGGGTGTTAACGCCGTTGAGGGGTAGCGTGCTCGGGTTGTCTTTGCCGTCTATAGCCCAGGAGCGTGACGCCGAGGCGTTGATCGAGGGCAGGTGGCCGCCGATCGCCGTGAGGTAGGTGTCGCGCGAAATATCGGCCGCGAGGCGGCTGGCAATCAGGTTGGAATTCTGGCTCAGGGCGGTGCTGACCCAGGAGTCGACGCTGGCAGGGTCTGGCGCCAGCAGCGGCATGCCATCGCCCGGCTTCGCCAGGCGTTGATATTTTTCACCGGTAATCGCGCGCAACTGCTCTTCGGCACTCGAGAGCGTGCGTTTGGCGGCAATGACGCCGGCGGCGCTGCTATCGCGCGAGGCGCGGGCGATCTGCACGTCGGTAATTGCGATCAGACCCACCTCGTAGCGCCGCTCGGCCTGTTCGAGTTGACGGTCCACCGACTGCAGCGCGCTCTCCTGGGCGGCCAGCGTGTCCTGCGCACTCAACACCGAAAAGTATTGCTGGGCAACGCGAGCGATCAATTCCTGTTGGGCGGCCAGGTAGTTGGCTTCGCCCTGCGCCACGCTGCTACTGGCCGCTTTGAGTGCGATCCAGCTGTTCCAGGAAAACAGATTGACCTGCAGCCCGAGGTTACCCAGCAGCGGCGAAGTGTATCGGCCATTTGCCGGTGTACCCGTCGACGAGCCCGCGACACCGCTCCAGTTCTTGGTGGCCGTGCCGTTGAGCGGCAGCATGTCCAGGATCGCCTGGGTGCGGGTTTCGCGGCTCGCCATATGCAGTGCCGCAGCCTGCTGCATGGTCGGGTCGGCGATCAGCGCATGATCGTAAACGGTTTGCAGATCCTCGGCGCTGGCGGCTCCGAGTGTGCCGAGTGAGAGGAGTAACAGGATCCAGTGGCGATTCATGAGCGCTTTTCCATGTTGGTCGGTGTGCCGCGCGGTTCAATAGGCGGGCAATTGCGGGTCAACGTCGCGTGTCCAGGCGTCGATACCGCCCTGCAGGTTGCTGACCTGCTCAAAGCCGTTGGCGGCCAGAAACTCTGCCGCCCGTTGGCTGCGACCGCCGAGCTTGCACATCACAATGATCGCCGCGCGGGCGTCAAGTTCCTGCAGGCGGGCAGGAATTTCATTGAGCGGAATGGCTACGCTCCCGGCAATGCGGGCCAGCGCCAGCTCCCAGGGCTCGCGTACGTCGACCAGGCAGTAAGGGCTTCCCGCGTCCATAAGGGCCTTTAACCCGGCAGGGGTGATCTGGGTTACAGCTTGCATGATTTAAAACTCAAAGGCCGGCGGCGCGGGGGCATGCTCGAGTGCCTCGAGCGAGGTTTCGAACAGCACAGTGCTGTTGAATTCCGTCGGGCCCAGGCGGCGCACCAGCCGGGCCTGCATGACGACCCCGCTGCCAACCACGACGAACAACCGGCCGCCGAATTTAAGTGCGCGCTCAAAGCGTTGCTGGTAAAGGGGCAGTGAGCCCGTCAGGACGATGACATCGTAGGCGGTTTCACTCACCAGCCCAAGGCCGTCGGCGCAGCTGACTTCGACGCTGCGGCAGCCCGCCGCCTGCAGGTTGCTGCGCGCCGTGGCGGCCAGATCGGCATGCAATTCGAGCGACTGCACCTGACCGCCCATAAGTGCCATGCAGGCCGAGAGGTAACCCGACCCGGTGCCCACTTCCAGCACCTGATCGCCACTGCGTACCGCCACCGCTTGCAGGATGCGGCCGGCCAGCATGGGTGTGAGCATGTGTTTGCCATGGGCGAGCGGCAGTGCGCAATCGGCGCAGGCCAACGAGCTCCAGGCGGGCGGAACGAAGCGTTCGCGCGGCACACTCCGCATGGCCTCGAGCGTGCGCGTATCGGGTACGGCCCAGGTGCGCACCTGCTGCGCAGTCATCTGATCGAGAGCGGCTTGGTTATTCATGATTTACAGGCGTACAGGATACTACGGTTAACTTAATTCCACGCGCCCGCCGCGCCAGCGGATTGGCTCCATGGCGGGAGAACTAAGGTGTATTCCCCAGTTGCCATCATATGGTCAATTTGCCCTCGGTTACGAGCAGCCGCTGGGCTATGCTGCACCGGCCTTTACAACAGCTCGGCGCGCGGCGCGCGGGCAGGGTCGCTTCACAGGGGATCCCAGCCGCTCCATGTCTATTCTGGCCCTACTTTGCCTGCTGTTTGCGCTGCTCGCGCTGCTGCTGCTGGCGCTCTACATCCTGCAACGTCGCCAGCGAGGTGCGCTCGAGGGTATCACCCGTCAGCTGCATCGCATTGCCGTGGGCGGAACCCTGCGTGGTCGCCTCGAGCTGGACACCGATCAGCGCGAAGTCTCAGCCCTCGTGACCGTGGTGAATCACCTGCTGACCCGCGTCGGCACTGCCAGCCCCGAGGTGCAGGTTTCGGCCCCCGCGCCGCTCGCTGCCCTGGGCGAGCATCTGCATGAGGCAGTGCTGATACACGGTGCACGTGGCATCCTCTATGCCAATCCGCAGTTTGCACAGTTGATGGGTACGCCGGCTGATGAATTGCTGGGTCGGCGACTTGAGGATCTGGTACCACCCGAGTTTGCCGAGCTGGTGGGCGAGAATCTGCGCCATCGGCTCGCCAAAGAACCTGCGGCGGAGCGCTATGAAGTCGATCTGCTCGGGCTCCAGGGTCAGCACGCGCGACTCGAGTTGAGTTCCTGGCCTATCGAGCACGAGGGTCATGCGGCCCTGCTGTTCGTTGGTGTGGAGGTGTTGCCCACTCAGACCGTGGCGGCGATGGGCGCTGCGGGTGGTGCGCGCTCGCGCGCTCGCACCACACTCGAATCGATGCCCGGGGCCCTGCTGACCGTCGATCGAAGCGGCCAGGTCGACTACGTCAATGCGGCAGCCAGCGAATTGCTCGGGCTGGCAGCGGGCGTGGCCTGCGGCATGGCGCTCGATGAGCTGGCCAAAGTGATCAAGGAGTCGGATCGCAAACTGCTGACCGAGCCGGTACGCCAGGCCCTCAGCTCCGGCGCGCCGGTGAACCTGGGGCGCCGCGCCATGGTGATAGGTCAGCCCGGCGGGCCCGAGCGCCTGATCGAGGTGGCCGCCGCACCCCTGCGCGAGCCAGACGGTGATGCCAGCGGCGCGGTCCTGATGTTTCACGATGTCACGGAATCGCGCGGCCTGACGCGCCAGATTTCCTACCAGGCCGCGCATGATGCACTCACCGGGCTCATCAATCGCCGTGAGTTCGAGCGCCGCCTCCAGGAGGGCATCGACGCTGCGCAACGGGGCGAGCCCGGGCACGTGCTCTGTTATCTGGATCTTGATCGCTTCAAGGTCATCAATGACACCAGCGGGCATCTGGCCGGCGACAGCCTGCTGCGCGACATCGCCAAGCTGGTACGCGCTGCCGTGCGCGATTCCGATGTGGTCGGGCGCCTCGGCGGCGATGAATTCGGCATGCTGCTGATAGGTTGCCCACTCGACAAGGCCAGGCAGATCGCTGACGAAGTGTGTCGCAAAGTGGCCGATCATCGCTTCGTGTGGCGTGATCGGATTTTCAATGTCGGCGCCAGCATCGGGCTGGTGGAGATCGCCCGCGATTCAAGCACCCTGGAAGAAGCCCTGGCGGCGGCCGATTCGGCCTGCTACGTGGCCAAGCGGCAGGGTGGCCATGTAGCGGTGTATTCCGCGCGTGATGAAGTCTATGCGCGCCAGAGCGGCGAAATACACTGGCTGCAGCTGCTGCAGAGTGCGCTCAAGGAAAATCGTTTCGAGCTCTACTGTCAGCCGATTGTTGCCGCCTATGGTGATGGCAACGCGGGCCCGGCGATGGAAGTGCTGGTACGGCTGCGCAATGACGCCGGCGAGCAGGTAGCACCGGTAGAATTCCTGCAGGCCGCCGAACGCTATCGGCTCATGGGTCTGATCGACCGGCAGATCGTGCAGACCACGCTCACCGCCCTGGGTCGTGGCGCGATTGCGCTGCCGGCGAATCGCAGTATCGCGCTCAATATTTCCGGCCAGACCCTGGCTGATGCACAGTTTCTCGAGTTCGTGGTCGAGTGCTTTGACAGTACCGGCGCCAACCCGGCGCAGGTGTGTTTCGAAATCGCCGAGGCCGCCGTGATCGCCAATCTCGAGCAGGCACGCCGCTTCATCGGCGTTCTGCACGGCATGGGTTGTCGCTTTGCACTCGATGATTTTGGCAGTGGCCTGGGTTCATTCTCGAACCTGCGCCTGCTGGCAGTGGATTATCTGAAAATTGATGGTTCGTTCATGCGCAATCTGGCGCGCGATTCGATCAATCAGGCCATGGTCACGGCCATGATCAAGCTGGCGCGCACGCTCAATTTCAAGGTGATCGCTGAACAGGTGGAAGACGATGCCGCGGCTGATGCGGCCCGCAACATTGGCTGCGATTTCCTGCAGGGCTACGCGCTGGGTCGTCCCGCGCCGCTGCTGATGGCCGCTTAAGCGGGCGCCTCAGGGGAGCGGCGTCGGTATCAGCACCGGCGCCGGCGCAAACAGTTCGTTGCTGCGCACGAAAGAATTCAGAAACCAGCCCATCACTTCGCGTTGCGTACGATGTTGACGCAGCGCCTGGAGTTTGCGCAGCTGCGCACTCTCATCCAGGCTCAGGCGTTGCCAGTTGAGCGCGGCCGCGCGCGCCGGCGGCCACAAAGGCTGCGTGCGGTGCAGGCCATGCGGCCAGGGCCAACCGAGTCCGGCGTGCACGATCCAGTAATACACGCGCGTGCCGGGTAAGCGCGCCGCCACCCGTTCGCGCGTCAGCAGGCCGCTGGCGCGATGATCGGCGTGGCGATCCTGGGGCGCTGGCACCAAAACCATGGTGGGTGCAAACTGTACGATGAGCTGATCCAGATCGCCGCGCAGGTTGTTGCCGGTATAAAGATGGCCAGGAGCAAGGGCTTGCGCATAGGGAACAGCGCTGGCACCGGTATAGCCGGAACGATGCGTGCTGTCGCCCCCGTCGCTCAACAGCGCACTCAGACCACGATCGGGGTAGCCCAGCACGAACTGGTTGGCGCGCGGCACGCCCAGCACGTCGGCGGCTGCCCGTGCCTCCTCAATGCGGCGAGCGCCGAGTTTCTCCAGCTCCAGGCCCTTGGGGCGCAGGGTGCGCTCGGCCACGACGGCATCGATTTCGAAACTGTCGCCGGCCGTGATCCACACCACGCCGACCGTCGCACCTGCCTTGAGGGCAAGCTGCAGAATGCCGGCACAGCAAAGGGTTTCATCGTCGGGGTGCGGGGCGACGACCAGCACCCGATCGGCCGCGATGGGCGCCGCCAATTCCGGTAGCGCGCGCACCGCGCGGGCCGGCGCCAGCGACGGTATGATCAACAGCATTGCTGTCACGCCGGCGTGCCAACGCGCCGCGGGGTCGCCGCGCGTGCCACGGCGTGTTGCCGGTCCCGAAAAATGCGTCAATGCTTTAGCCAAGTTGCCATCCTAAGCCAAATTCGGGCGCTGTCCGCCTGCGGATGGCCTGTGGTTGACTAACGGGGCGGGATCCCGGTAGCTTGCCGGGTCGCATAGGTGCGGCGCGGACCGAGCGCCGCGGGCGCCGGTCCAGCCGCAGCGAATCGGGCGCGACACAGCCATAACCAGCCGGGGAGGGGACCAGAGATGACCCGTGATCGCTCGCGTTCGCCGCGCGACAAAGAAATAGGCATGGACCTCGCCATTAGCCGGCGCGATTTCGTCCAGGGCGTGGCAATCGGATCGGCAGGCATACTGGCCGCTGCCGCGCTGCCCGGCTGCACGCAGGCGACGCCGGCGCTGGCGCCCGGCGCCCAGGATCTGCCCGGCTATTACCCGCCGCGCCTTACCGGGCTGCGCGGCAGCCATGCCGGTTCCTTCGAGGCGGCACATGCCCTGCGCGACGGTGCGCCGCAACCCGCACCCACCGAGCTGGACGAGCGCTACGACCTCGTGGTCGTCGGCGCCGGCATCAGCGGTCTGAGCGCCGCGCATTTCTATTGTGAGCGGCACCCGGCGGCGCGCGTTCTGGTGCTCGACAATCACGATGATTTTGGTGGCCACGCCAAGCGCAATGAGTTCGATCTCGGCGGTCAACTGGGCCTCATGAACGGCGGCACGATGATGATCGATAGCCCGCGGCCCTACAGCGCGGTCGCCGACGGGCTGCTGCGCAGGCTCGGTATCGATGCCGCTACGCTCGCAAAGACGATTCAACATCCGGAGTTCTATGAGGGGCTCGGGCTCGGCGACGGCGTGTTTTTCGATCGCGAGACCTTCGGATCCGACCATCTGGCGGTCGGCTATGGCCGCAAGCCGTGGCACGAGTTTCTGGCCGCCACGCCGCTCTCAGCCGGCGCCCGGCGTGACCTGCAACGTGTCGAGGACGGCGGCAGCGATTATCTGCCCGGCCTCACTTCGAATGAAAAGAAGCAGCGCCTGGCGAAAGTCAGCTACCGCAATTACCTGCAGAACATGGTCAAAGTCACAGCCGAAGTGCTCGCCTTCTACCAGACCCGCACGCAGGGTGAGTGGGGCGTGGGCGCTGATGCGGTATCGGCGCTCGATGCCTGGGGCATCGGCTTGCCGGGTTTCAAGGGGCTTAAACTGGAGCCGGGGTCGATTCCGGGGATGGGCTTCACGCCGGCTGGCTACGCCGATACCGGCGGTTCGGTCCGGCTGCATTTCCCCGATGGCAATGCGACCATCGCGCGGCTGCTGGTGCGTCGCCTGGTTCCTGCGGCGGTGCCCGGCAGCACTGTAGAGGATGTAATCAGCGCACGCGTGGATTACAGCCGGCTCGATCGCAGCGCCCAGCCGGTGCGCCTGCGTCTGAACAGCACTGTGCTGCATGTTGAGAATCTGGGCACTGCGGAGTCCGCCAAAGAGACTGCTGTCACCTACCTGCGCGATGGGCGCCGGCTGCGGGTGCGCTCGCGCCACTGCGTGCTGGCGGGTTACAACATGATGATTCCCTACCTGTGCCCGCAGCTGCCCGAGCGGCAGAAGGCAGCGTTGCATGCGCTGGTCAAGGCGCCGCTGGTCTACACCACCGTGGCAATTCGCAACTGGCAGGCGTTCGCGAAACTCGGGGTCTGGCAGATCCACGCGCCGGGCGGTTACCACACGTTTTTGCGACTGAACACGACTGTGGACATCGGCGCCTATCGCAGTCCCCGTTCCCCCAGCGAGCCGAACCTGATCTGGATGGAGCGCACGCCCTGCCAGCCGGGACTGAGCGAGCACGAACAGAATCGGGCTGGACGTGCCGAACTGCTGGCGACGCCGTTTCAGACTTTCGAGCGTAACATTCGCGACCAGCTGGGCCGCGTGCTCGGGCCCGGCGGCTTCGATCCGGCGGCCGACATCACCGCCATCACGGTCAATCGCTGGCCGCACGGTTACGCGCCGGAACACAACTCGCTGTTCGAGGCCGAGCTGCCGGAAGGCGAGCAGCCGCAGGTGATCGGGCGGCGTCGTTTTGGGCGCATCACCATTGCCAACTCGGACTCTGGCGGCGGCGCCTACACCGATGTGGCGATTGATCAGGCGTATCGCGCCGTCAACGAATTGCCGGGCGCCTGAGCGCCCATCGTTTCAATTGAGGAGTTTCCTATGAGCCACCTGAAGCTGTCGATACCGGAAGTTGCGGAGCTGCGCCGACTCGACGTCGCCCATCACCTTCCGGGGCAGAGCGATTTTCGAGTGCAGGCCGAGATGGGAGGCAGTCGCCTGATCACGCGCGCCGAAGGCTGCACGATCTACGATGCCGAAGGCAACTCGATGCTCGATGCTCATGCAGGACTGTGGTGCGTCAACGTCGGCTATGGGCGTGAGGAGCTGGCACGCGCCGCCTACGAGCAGATGCAGGAACTGCCGTACTACAACACCTTCTTCAAGACTGCGAGCGTGCCGGCCGTCCGGCTGGCCACCGAAATTTCCAGCCGCCTGGGTGGCGAGCTGTCGCACGTGTTCTTCAACAACTCCGGTTCGGAAGCCGTCGACACCGCGTTTCGTCTGGTACGGCATTACTGGACGGTGAAAGGCCAGCCGCAGCGTCGCATTTTCATCAGCCGCTGGAATGCCTACCACGGCTCGACGGTTGCCGCTGCGAGCCTGGGCGGCATGAAAGCGATGCATGCGCAGGGTGGTCTGCCGATCCCCGGTATCGAACACATCATGCAGCCCTATCTGTTCGGCGACGCATTTGGTGAGGATCCGCAGAAATTTGCCACGCGTGCCGCCGCGGCGCTCGAAGAGCGGATCCTCGCTGTGGGCCCGGAAAATGTGGCGGCGTTCATCGGTGAACCGGTGCAGGGTGCCGGTGGCGTGATCATTCCACCACCGGGCTACTGGCAGATGATCGAAGCGATCTGCCGCAAATACGGCATCCTGCTGATCAGCGATGAGGTGATCTGCGGCTTCGGGCGGCTGGGCCGCTGGTTCGGCTTCCAGCATTTCGGCGTGCGACCTGACATCGTCACCATGGCCAAGGGACTGTCGTCCGGATATCTGCCGATCTCCGCGACTGGCGTCGCCAGCCACATCGTGGCGAGCTTGCGGGAAGCGGGCGGTGAATTCGTACACGGCTACACCTATTCCGGGCACCCGGTCTGCGCTGCCGTGGCGCTCAAAAACATCGAGATCCTCAGTCGCGAGCGGCTCGTGGAACGCACCGCCGAGGATACCGGACCGTATCTCGCGCAGGCGCTGGCGCGTCTGCGCAGCCATCCGCTGATCGGCGAGGCACGCTCACTGGGTCTGGTCGGCGGGGTCGAAATCGTCTCGCGCCCGGGCACCAACGAGCGCTTCACCGGCAAGGAAGGTACCGCGGGCCCGATGGTTCGCGACATCTGTATTCGCCGTGGGCTGATGGTGCGTGCGATACGCGACACGATTGTGTTTTGCCCGCCGCTGATCATCACGCATGCCGAGATCGACCGCCTGGTCGATACCATCAGGGCGGCGCTGGACGAAGCAACGCCAGCACTCAAAGCGTGAAATTTCCGGCGCGCCGCTACCCGGTGGCCCTGACACCGAGTGCGCAGCACGCGCCGTCGTACTATGCGGCGACGCTGCAGGAGTCGGTCGTCACAGCGCCCTTCGACGGCTCGGTCCGCTGTGACGTGTGCGTGATCGGCGGCGGCTACACGGGCCTCGCCACGGCGCTGCATCTGGCGCGCCGCGGCGTGGACGTCGCGCTGCTCGAGCAATCGCGCCTCGGCTGGGGCGCGTCCGGGCGCAACGGCGGCCAGGTGCACGTCGGCATGCGACGCAATCAGCAGTGGCTCGAAGCGCGCGGCGGCCTGGCGCTCGCGCGTCGCTATTGGGCATTCGTGCTCGCGGCGCGTGCGCATCTCGACTGGTTGATCGACAGTTACGCGATCCAGTGCGATCTGCGCCCCGGCCAGGTGCACGCCAATCACCGCGTACGCTATGGGGCGGACACGCGCCGCGAGGTTGAGCATCTGCAGAATACCTACAACTATCCGCACCTGCGTTATATCGCGCGCGACGAGCTGCGCAGCATGGTCGCGAGCGAGGCGTATCACAGCGGTTCACTCGATGCGCGTGGCGGCCACCTGCACGCGCTCAACTACGCCCTCGGCATCGCCCGCGCTGCCGCGAGCCACGGTGCGCGCCTGCATGAAGGCGTCGAGGCTACGGCCCTGCAGGCGGACGGCACGGGTTGGCGCATCACCACCGCACGCGGCGAGGTGCGCGCGGCGCGCGTGGTGCTGGCCTGCAACGGCTACCTGCGCGGACTATCGGCGGCGGTCGAGCGGCATGTCATGCCGATTCACAATTACATCGCGGTCACCGAACCGCTGGGTGCGCAGCGTGCAGCGGCCCTGATCAGCAATGGCGCCGCAGTTGCCGATTCGCGCTTCGTCGTCAACTACTTTCGGCTCACGCCTGATCACCGACTGCTGTTCGGTGGTGGCGAGAACTACGGCTATCGTTTCCCAGGCGATATCGGCGCGTTCGTACGGCCCCACGTGCTCAGCATTTTTCCGCAGCTGCGCGCGGTGCGCTTCGAGTACGCCTGGGGCGGCACGCTGGGCATCACGCCGACGCGCATGCCGCTGGTGCGCGAACTGGAGCCTGGCCTTGTCAATGCCAGTGGCTACTCCGGGCTCGGCGTACTGCTGGCGCCCTACACCGGCAAGATCGTCGCGGACGCGCTCTGTGGTGAGCGCGAGGAAATGGAACTGTTGTCGCGGATACCGGTGCCCGCGTTTCCCGGTGGCCCGGCGCTGCGCTGGCCGACACTGGTGGCCGCCATGTCTTTTTACGCACTCAGGGATCGGCTCTGAGCGCATCACCTTAAGGCAGGTAATCATGCATGAACATACCAAGTCCGACACTGCGCCGCTGAGCGAGTGGCGCGAATTCCAGAAAGCCAACCCTGACATCGAAGCCATTGATGCCTTCTCGATCGACGTTAACGGCAACACTTCCGGCAAGCGTCTGCCGGTCAGCGATGGCGAAAAGATATTCACCGAGGGCGTGCAGTATTCCGCCTGCGCGCTCATCGCGGATAGTCGCGGACTCGGCCAGGGTGCTTTGGGGCTCGGCAAAGCCGATGGCGACCCGGATGGCACCGCCAAGCCCATCCCGCAGACACTGCGGCGCGTACCGTGGGCGGCGGTGCCGACCGCCCAGGTCGTGGTTCAGATGCGCGACGCCAACAGCGGCAAAGATCTGTGGTTCGATCCGCGCGTGATCCTGCGAGATATCGTCGGCCGCTGCCGCGCCGCAGGCCTGCACCCGGTGGTCGCCTGCGAACTCGAGTTTTACCTGATCGACCCGAAACGCGGACCCGATGGGCAGATTATGGTGGGCGCCCTGCCTGGACGCACGCCGTCACGCCGCGCGGCTAACCTGTCGCTCGAAGCGGTTGAAGACGCCGCGGCGTTCCTCTCGCGGGTCGATCACGCGGCCAAGCTGCAGAATCTGCCGGTGTGTGGTGCCGTTGCCGAATATGGCATCGGTCAGTATGAAGTGAATCTTCACCACGTCGCTGATCCGCT
The DNA here is from genome assembly GCA_031441585.1 of Gammaproteobacteria bacterium. Lineage (GTDB taxonomy): Bacteria > Pseudomonadota > Gammaproteobacteria > Steroidobacterales > Steroidobacteraceae > FEN-1191. The sequence goes on along the minus strand of JANMWZ010000168.1, from coordinate 17,884 downwards.
GCTCGCCGCTGATCACGCCGTGCTGCTCAAGCGACTCGTCAAGGGCGTGGCGCGCTCACTGGGCCTGGAGGCGACCTTCATGGCCAAACCCTTCGCTGACCAGCCGGGCAATGGTCTGCACGTGCACGTCAGCCTGGTCGACGAAGCCGGCAGGAACCGCTTTGGCGCCGCCGGTGGCGAGGCCTTGCTGCACCAGGCGATTGCCGGGGCGCAGGCGCTCATGTACGACTCGCTGGCCCTGTTCGCGCCGAATTTCAATTCCCAGCGTCGTTATCTTGGGCTGTTCGTGCCGACCACGCGCGACTGGGACCACAACAATCGCAGCGTCGCCTTCCGGGTGCCGGCCGCCCATGGCCAGGCTCGCCGGCTCGAGCACCGCGTGGCGGGGGCCGATGCCAGTCCGCACCTGAGCATGGCGGCTATTCTGGCCGGGATTCTGCACGGCGTGCAGAACAGACTCGAGCCCACCGCGCCGCTGGGCGGCAAATCGCGCCTCGACACCGATGTTGAATTTCCAGGCGATCTGCTGGTCGCACTCGGACGCTTCGAACACTCCGCATTGCTGCGCCAATACCTGCCGCCGGACTTCCTGCGGCTCTATGCGGCGCTCAAGCGTGGTGAGTACGCCGAACTGATCGAGGACATTTTCAATCGTGAGTACGATTTCTACGCCTGAAGCCGTGCGCGCGCTGCGCGCGCAGGAAGTGGAGCGCTATACGCGCGAACATCCGCGCTCACAGGCCTTGACGGCCGGTGCGGCGAGCGGCTATTACGCCGGCGTGCCGCTGCACTGGATGCTCGACTGGCCGTTGCCGTTTCCACTCGTGATCGCCGCCGCGCAGGGCGCTGAGCTCCGCGACGTGGATGGTCATCAGCTGGCAGATTTCTGTCTCGGCGATACCGGTTCGATGTTCGGGCACTCACCAGCGCCGGTGGTGCGCGCCCTGCGGGAACAGGCGGGTCGTGGCCTGACCTATATGCTGCCGAGCGAGGATACGCTGGCCGTCGGGCAGCTGCTGCGCGAACGCTTTGGTCTGCCACACTGGCAGGTGGCGACGACTGCGTCGGACGCCAATCGCTTCGCGCTGCGCGTCGCCCGCGCCGTGACCAATCGTGCCAGGATTGTGGTGATGAACGGCTGTTACCACGGCGCCGTGGACGAGACCTATGTCAGTCTGGCCAATGGCCACGCCCGCAATAATCCCGGCCTCATCGGTCAGTTCGCCGACCTGACTTTAGGCACCGAGGTGGTCGAATTCAATGACACTATGGCACTCGAACGTGCGCTGGCAAAGGGCGACATCGCCTGCGTGATCACCGAGCCGGTGCTGACCAACTGCTGCATGGTCCCGCCGCTGCCAGGTTTCCACGCCAGTCTGCGCGCGCTCACCCGCGCCGCCGGCACTGTGCTGCTCATCGACGAGACCCACACGATCTCGACCGGGCCGTCCGGCTATTGCGGCGCGTATGGTCTGGAGCCGGACATTTTCGTGCTCGGCAAACCGATCGCCGGCGGTGTACCAGCAAGCGTCTGGGGCTTCACCGATGCCATCGCCCACAGCTGGGATCGCATCCGTCGTCACAAGCCGGCGGGTCACTCGGGTCTGGGCACGACGCTCTCGGCCAACGCGCTCGCCATGGCGACGATGCGGGCGACCTTGACCGAAGTGATGACCGTAGCGGCGTACGCGCACATGGAGTCACTCGCCGCGCGCCTCGCTGCCGGTCTCGAGGCCACGATCGCATCCTGGCAGTTAGCCTGGCACGTCGCGCGGGTCGGGGCGCGGGTCGAGTTCATCTGCGCGCCCGGGCCGCTTAAGGATGGTACCGAGGCTGCTCGGGCGCACGCGCCGGAACTCGAGCAGGCGCTGCACATCAGCCTGCTGAACCGCGGCTGCGTGATCGCGCCATTTCACAACATGATGCTGGTGTGCCCGGCCACCACTGTGGCGCAGGTCGATCAGCTGATCGCGGCCTTCAGCGACAGCGTCGCGGCGCTGGCCGGTGGCGCGTAGCTGGCGAACTAGTTGCCGCCGGTTGCTGGCGCGGCGCCAAGCAGTGCGACGATGGCCTCAATCAGCTGTGGCGATTCCGGGGTCACGCGGCTGTCGAAATAATTGAGCACGGTGCCGTCTGGCTTGACCAGGTACTTGTTGAAATTCCAGCTGGGCTCCTGCGTCTGGCGCGCGAGTTCCCTGAATACCGGGTTGGCGTTGGCACCCTTCACCGGCAGCACCGCCAGCATCGTGAATTTTACGCCGTAGTTGATATAGCAGACTTCGGCCGTTTCCTTGTCGTCTTTGGCTTCCTGGTTGAAGTCATCGGAGGGAAAACCGATCACCACCAACCCCTGATCCTTATATTTCTCATGCAGCGCTTCGAGCCCTTTGAACTGGGGCGTGAAGCCGCAGTGACTGGCGGTGTTGACGATCAGCAGTGCCTTGCCTGCATGGGCCTTGCAGATATTGACGCTCTCGCTCGAACGCAGCTTGTGGAAATCGTGATCGAGCCAGGCCGGGCAGGTTGGCGCCGAGGCAGAAACGCTTGCCGTCAGAGTAGCCATGGCGAAACCGGAAACAAGGCACGCCATTCGGGCCAGACCAGACATACAGTGCTCCAGGAATTCAAAAGTGGCGCCAAGAATATGCGTGCGGATAGTTGCACGCAACAGTTTGCTGGTTAGCCTGGCAGCCAGGCAGATTGCCAGGCGAGCAGCCTTTCAGTGAGCCGCTGTTGTCCCATATAACCGATTCTCGTAAAGGTCCTCGGTGACCTGCAGCAGCGCCAGAGCGTCGCGCTGCAACTCGATATCCTCGGGCGCAGCAACCAGACGCCCATCGCGTAGCTGCCAGGTGCTGGCGGGCTTATCGGCCCGCAGCACCGCCACGGCATCGCCGCGACGCAAGCCATAGGTGTCGTTGAACTGCATCATCACAAAGCGCTGGCGATCCCCCTCAAAGATGGAGTTCCCCAGCACCGGCGCGCGCAGCTCGACACCGAGCATGCTCAATGCAGTTGCCAGCAGATCCGGTTGCGAGGCCAGTTCTGCATAGCGTTGCGGCGCTACGCCTGGCACAAATATGAGTCCCGGGATGTGAAAGCCCGGCACCGGCACCATATCGTCGCCATACACGCGTACGTTGTGATCGGCGACCATGACGAACACCGTGTTGGCGTAGTACTTCGATTGCCGCGCCAGCTCGAAGAACCGTCCGACCGCGTAGTCGGCATACTTGATGGCATTCTCGACCGACTTGCGCGGTACACCCGGCTCCCAGCTGATCTTGCCATCGGGCAGTTCGAAAGGCGTGTGATTCGATGAACTGAATATCACGCTGACGAAGGGCCTGCCCGCCGTGCTCAGTTGCCGGTAGCGCTCATCGGCCTTGATGAACAGGTCTTCATCGCTCACGCCCCAGGTGCTGACGAAGCTGGGGTGCTGGTAGTCTTTCTGCTCGATCACTTCGTCGAAGCCATTGCCCAGATACCAGGCCTTCATCTCATCGAAGCGCGCCGCGCCGCCGTAGATGAAGCTGGCGTGGAAGCCTAGCGGCTTGAGCAGCGAGGCCAGCGTGAAAAATCCCTGCTGGCTCCTGGGGCGTTTCACGACACCTTCGCCCAGCAATGGCAGGAAGCCGGCGCTCATCGCGGCAATACCGCGGATGCTGCGCGTGCCGTTTGAATAAAGATTGGTAAAGGCAATGCTGTGCCCGGCCAGGGCGTCGATCGAGGGCGTCAGGCTGTGCGCGGCGCCAGTGAAGCCGACAAACTGCGCACCCATGCTCTCCTGCAGGATAATCACCAGATTGCGCGGCGTCACCGCGGGGAGCGCGGGCCTGATGGTGGTCAGGAACGGTCGCAGGGGATCTTCCGGAGTGCGCCCCAGCACGCGGTAGACGCGCCGGTAGGCCTCGTCCATCGGCATCGCGCCGTAGCGGGGCGCCTGGCGCACGTTGTCCTGCTGCGAGCGAATGGCATCGTAGCCGATGCTATACAGCGAATTCTTGGCAATTTCATTGGCGACGCGATTGCTGGAATAGAGCGCATCGGAAATATTGGCGGGGCGTCGCCCGGTGCTGGAACGGATACCGCAGAACACCAGTGCCAGCAGCGGCAGGCACCACAAGGCCCGGGTCCACCAGGACGCGAGCATCAGGCTGCGTACGCTGGCAAAAGTCCGTAAGCGCAGGAAGGCGTAGGCAGCCATGGCGACGGCCAGCAGGGCGAGGCCGAAATTCAGCTTCTGATCCTTCCACAGCAGCGAGGCCACTTCCTGTGGATAGCGCAGGTATTCCACGAACAGCACATTGGGCCGCACGTCGTACTCGGCAAAGAAAGGAAAGCTCGCCACCTCGATAAAGGTCAGCAGCATCAGCACGATCAAAGCCCAGGCGCGCACGCTCCAGGCCGCTACCCGCGGCAACGGCCGTGGCCACAGCGTGAGCACCAGTACCACCGGCGCCAAGAGATAGGCGAGCAAAATCGTATCCATGCGCCAGCCGTAGACAAAGGCCATGGCCTGCGTCGTCGCCGACAGGTCGTCCAGGCGCGAATGCTGCCACACGAACAGTGCCGCTCGCCCCAGCAGGCAGACCAGCAGCCATAGGCCATAGAGTTTGAGCAGCAGCAGTGCGATGAGCCCGCCGGTGTGCGGCACGCTGCCGGCAGCGCCTCTGGAGCGATAGCTCAGAACAGCGCTACTCCAGATCAGCCATATCGAGATCTTTGGGCGGTGCCAGTCGCGGTTGCAGTGGCGTCAGCTGCGCCTTGGCGAGGCTGGCATCGAGCGCGTCGGTCCTGGCTCCGCGCAGCTGCTGCCATGTCGTCTCGAGTGCCTGCCAGTCGGCAACGGCCTGCGCCGTCGCTGCGGCCTGTGCTTCAGTGGGCGCCACGTCGGCGCGATTGACCTGCTCGTAAAGACTCGCAAGGTCGCCATTCAGGGCTTCGAGTCCGCGGCGGGCCTGAGCCTGGGGAGGTTCGTCCGCGGGCTTCAGGAGCGCGGCCAGCTCGCCATCGAAGGCCCGCAGTGGCCTGGCAAGCTGAGCGTTGGCATGCGCGGCACGTTGCTGTGACTGGGCGCGCAGTGAGCGGGCTTCAAGAAGGGCATTGGTACTGCGATCAAGGGCATCGGCGAGCTGACGGGCAAGCTTGAGCTGGACGGCGAGTGCCGCTGCAGACACCTGCAGTCGTGGATCGGCGCGTACCTCGAGTGCTTGTTCCCATTGCTGTGTGCCGACGCGCAGCCGTACCTGATAGGTGCCAGGTGTCACGAACGGGCCGAGCGGCGCTGGCGGTGTATCGCCGGGGGCCGCTGCAATAGGAAATCCACGTCGCGGCGCATGTGGCGGCGGATAGCGCAGGTCCCAGACGTAACGATGCATGCCGGCGGTGCTCGCCAGCGGCGTCGGGATGCGGATCCAGTAGCGCGGGATCAATTCCTGTGCGAGTTCATCCGCGCTGTAGGCCGGCGGATCGCTGCTCGCCACCCGGCGCACCAGCGCGCCAGCAGCGTCGAAAATTTCGAGCGTCACCGCGCCGGGCGCGTCGCTGGCCAGGTAGTAGTCGAGCACAGCGCCATCCGGCGGATTGCGCCCCGTGGGCTCATCCGGAGGAATAGGCGTGTCGGTGTTGGTGCTGCGTTGGACGCGTATCGCCGACGCGGGCTTCAGCAGCGCACCCGGCGAGCGGGCAGCGTCGAACTGACGCAGCGGGCTGATGTCATCGAGAATCCAGAACGAGCGGCCGTGCGTAGCCAGGATCAGATCCTGTTCGTGTATCGCCAGATCGCGCATCGAGGTGTGCGGCAGATTCAGCTGCAGGGATTCCCAGTGATCGCCATCATCGAAGGACACCCATACCGCGGTTTCAGTGCCGGCGAACAGCAGGCCACGCCGCGTCGGATCTTCGCGCACCGTGTTGACCGGCGCATTGTCGGGCAGGCCACTGGTAATCAGCTGCCAGCTCTGGCCGCCATCGCGGGTGCGATAGATATAGGGTTTGAGATCGTCGACGCGCAAGCGGTTCACCGCGGCGTAGGCCTCGAGCGCGTCGACGTGCGAGGCTTCGAGCTGCGTCACCTTGCTCCAGGGCGTGAGCTCCGGCGGCGTCACGTTGACCCACTCGGTGGCGCCCGCGCGCCGCTGCCAGATCAGGCCGTCATCGGTACCCAGCCAGATGAGCCCATCCTGAACCGGCGAGGCGCTGGCGGAATAGATGACGCCGCGCTGTTTTTCCGCATGCTTCAGCCGCAGCTTGCCGACGCTCGCAGGAACACCAGGATCGGCACGCGTCAGATCGGGACTCACCGCCTGCCATGACTGTCCGGCGTTCGTGGTCTCGTAGAGCCGGTTGGCCGCGTAGTACATGCGGTGCGGATCCTGCGGCGCGAAGAACAGTGGCTCGGTGCGATCGACGCGGACGTCAGGGCCGGTGAGCGGAATCGGCGTGATGTTCTGTACCTGGCCGGTGCGCAGATCGGCCCTGGTGACTTCATTGCGGCCGGCGCCAAACACCACGTTGGCATCGAGCGGATCGGGCACCGCATAGCCGTATTCGATGACACCGACCGGATGCCAGTCGCGGAGAGTGATTTCGCCATCATTGCCGCGGCTGGCGATGCACACCGACCCGCTTTCCTGCTGCCCGGAGCAGACGCGATAGGGAAACGTGTTGCTGACTCCGAGCCGATACAGTTGCGCGGTCGGCTGATTGAACCATGAACTCCAGGAGGCGCCGCCGTTGACGGTGACGATGGCGCCCTGATCGCCCACCAGCGCGATTGTCTGCGAACTGTCCGGGCTGATCCACAGATTCTGGTAATCATCGCCGCCCGGCGCGCCGCGCAGCGAGGTCCAGCTGACGCCGCCATCGACCGATTTCATCGCTACTATGCTGGCGCTGTACAGGACCTCGGCATTGCGCGGATCGACCTTGATGATCGGCAGGTCACCACCGCCTATACGCAGCGCGGGTCGCGGATCGTTGGTGATGCGAATCCAGTTTTCACCGCCATCATCGGAACGGTACACGCCCAGCCCCGCCGCCGAGCTGTAGTCACCCGGCGCATTGGTGGCCACCGTGGCATACAGCCGGCCCTGCCTGCTGGGCGCTACCGCAACCTGAATCTGCGCAAGATTTTCCGGCAAGCCGCGCTGCAGCGCTCGCCAGTGCTCGCCGCCGTCGGTGGATTTATACAGACCCCCAGCGGTGCCGTCGTAGCGGGTGTTGTCTTCCCAGGGGCCCGAGCGCACCTGCCAGAGCGCCGCGTAGACGATATCGGGATTGAAAGGATCGATACTCACGCCGGAAGCGCCGAGGTCCTCGCCTTTATAGAGCACCTGGCTCCAGTGAGCGCCGCCATCGCCAGATCTAAAGACGCCGCGCTGCGCATTCGGGCCATAGGGATGGCCCAGCACTGCGGCGAACAGGCGCCGCGGGTTGCGCGGATCAACGGCCAGCTCCGGAATCTGCTGCGCGTCATTCAGACCCAGGTGCGTCCAGGTCTCGCCCGCATCGTCGGAGCGATAGACGCCATCGCCGACCGAGAGATCCGGTCGGTGCAGCCCCTCGCCGCTGCCGACGTAGATGATCCTGGGGTCTGAGGGCGCGACCGCAATGGCGCCGATCGATTGCGTCGGTTGCGCATCGAAGAGCGCACGCCAGCTGCGGCCGTAGTCGTCGCTCTTCCACACGCCGCCGTTGACGGCGCCAATCAGGAAGCTGCCCGGCTGACTCGGAATGCCCGTAACGGCACGCGTCCGGCCGCCGCGGTAGGGGCCGATCATGCGCCAGTGCAGGTCCTGCGCGGCAGCCGGTCCGGGTGACTCCGCTACGCGTCCGTTTGCCGGCATAAGCAGCAGGGCCGCAGCCACTACCAGCGACGCGCAGTGCAGGGCTTTCATCGAAGCGGCCTCGCTTAAAGCAGTGGCACCAGCAGCAAGGCCACAATGTTGATGATCTTGATCAGCGGATTGATCGCCGGTCCGGCTGTGTCCTTGTATGGATCGCCGACTGTGTCGCCGGTGACTGCAGCCTTGTGCGCCTCCGAGCCCTTGCCGCCGAAGTGGCCTTCCTCGATGTATTTCTTGGCGTTGTCCCAGGCGCCGCCGCCCGTGCACATGGAGATCGCGACGAACAGGCCGGTAACGATGGTGCCGATCAGCAGGCCGCCCAGCGCCTTGATGCCTTCGCCCGGGCCCATCAATGCATTGATGCCAAAGGCCACGACGACGGGCACGAGTATCGGCAGGAGCGAGGGAACAATCATCTCCTTGATCGCCGATTTGGTCAGCAGGTCGACGGCCTTGGAGTAATCAGGCTTGGCGGTGCCTTCCATGATGCCCTTGATCTCGCGAAACTGGCGGCGCACTTCGGTGACCACCGAGCCGGCAGCGCGACCCACGGCTTCCATCGCCATGGCGCCGAACAGGAATGGCACCATGCCGCCGATAAAGAGGCCAATGATCACGGCCGGATCGGAGAGCGAAAAGCCCACCATGGCGCGGCCGGTCGCGGCCAGATGCGTCTCGAGATTGTGCGTGTAGTCAGCAAACAGCACCAGCGCTGCGAGACCGGCCGAGCCGATGGCATAGCCCTTGGTCACGGCCTTGGTGGTGTTGCCCACCGCATCGAGCGGATCGGTGATGTCGCGCACTTTCTTGTCGAGCCCGGCCATCTCGGCGATGCCGCCGGCGTTGTCGGTGATCGGGCCATAGGCGTCGAGCGCCACGATCATGCCGGTGAGCGAGAGCATCGCGGTCGCGGCGATGGCGATGCCATAGAGGCCGGCGAAATGCGAGGCGCCATAGATTGCGGCGCACACGGCGATCACCGGGAGCGCGGTGGATTTCATGCTGACGCCCAGGCCCGCGATGATATTGGTCGCGTGTCCGGTCTGCGACGCCGCCGCCACTCGTTGTACGGGGCCGTATTCGGTCGCGGTGTAATACTCGGTGATGACGATCAGCACCGCCGTGAGCGCGAGTCCGATCAGCTCACAGGCAAACAATGCGTTGAACTGGCCGGGCAGGATCGATTTGGTAATGAACCAGAATAGGACTGCAGAAATCAGACCGGCGACGATCACGCCCTTATAGAGCGCATTCATGATCTTGCCGCCTTCGCTGGTCTTCACGAAGAAAGTACCGATGATCGAGGAGAGGATCGAGGCGGCGCCAAGCGCCAGCGGGAACACAATAGCAGCGGTGCCTGCCTCCTTGAGCAGCACTCCACCGAGCAGCATCGTGGCGACTATGGTGACCGCGTAGGTTTCAAACAGGTCGGCCGCCATGCCGGCGCAGTCGCCGACATTGTCACCGACGTTATCGGCGATGACCGCGGGGTTGCGTGGGTCATCCTCGGGGATGCCGGCTTCAACCTTGCCCACCAGATCGGCGCCGACATCGGCGCCTTTGGTGAAAATGCCGCCACCGAGGCGCGCGAAGATCGAGATCAGCGAGCCGCCGAAGGCCAGGCCTACCAATGAGTGGAGCGCGGCGTCATCGCTGGTAATGCTGCGCGCAAAGATGAAATAACCGGCGACGCCGATCAGCCCCAGGCCCACCACCAGCATGCCGGTGATAGCGCCGCCGCGAAACGCGACGCTGAGTGCGGCATTCAGGCCAGAGTAGGCGGCCTGCGCCGTGCGCACGTTGGCACGCACGGAAATATTCATGCCAATGTATCCAGCCAGCCCGGAGAGGATCGCGCCGAGCGCGAAGCCGCCTGCCGTGATCCAGCCCAGTGCCCAACCGAGCACCACAAACAGCACCACGCCGACGATGGCAATGGTCGTGTACTGGCGATTGAGGTAAGCCTTGGCGCCGGCCTGAATGGCGGCAGCAATTTCCTGCATGCGCGCATTGCCGGCATCGAGCCGCAGAATCGAGATCATCGAGAGCACGCCGTAGAGCACAGCGACTACACCGGCAATGACTGCCAGCCACAACCAATTCGCGGCATCCATTAAAAACCTCCGGAATTCAACAAGTTATGATTTTTAGAGTCCCCGGAAAATCCGGGGATGCCGGACCCGCAGGGGGCGCGAAATATACCACAAGGGCGCGCTGGAACGCTCACGCGGCGGCCCGCTCACGCGGCGGCCCGCTCACGCGGCGGCCCGCTCACGCGGCGGCCCGCTCAGTAGTGCGGGGGTTTTTCGAAGGCGCTCGCACTGGCGCTGCCGTCCTCGCTCTGGCCCTCGCTGTGAGGATGGTCGAATCCCGCCAGGCGCTCGGCCAGATGCTTCAACCGCTCGTGCACGCCGTCGATTTCCCGTTGCTGCCTGGCGATGACATCGCTGAGCGCGCCGAGCGTGTGTTCCATATGCGCCAGCTTGAACTCGATAGCGTCGAGGCGATCGGGTTCGCTCATCTTGGCTCGCTCATTTGACGCTGAAGGCCGTTTTCAGCTTGCGGCGCACTGCTCTTGCCTTCAGGCGCGCGTATTTTGGCAGGCCATTTTCGTAGGGTGGGTAGGCTTCACCGGCAATCAGGGGTTCGAGGTAGCGGCGGCAGGCGGCGGTGATGCCGAAACCATCGGCAGTCACAAAACTGCGCGGCACTGTCTTTTCGACATTGGCCACTGCGGCCAGCGGTACCGGCACGATTTTCCAGCGATAGGGTTTGCTCGAGAGCCGCTTGATGGCCGGCATGACGCCGTGCTTGCCCTGCACCGCATATTCCACCGCCGCTCGGCCCACGGCATAGGCCTGCTCGACATCAACTTTTGAAGCGATGTGCCGTGCCGCGCGCTGCAGGTAATCGGCCACGGCCCAGTGAAACTTGTAGCCGTGCGCTTCGCGTACCATGTTGGCGACCACGGGGCCTACACCGCCGAGCTGTGTATGACCAAAGGCATCTTTGCTGCCAGCCTCGGCAAGAAATTTGCCGTCTGCGTATTTCGCGCCTTCCGACACCACGACCACGCAGTAGCCATAGGCGTCGACGCAATATCTGACCTTGGCGAGAAACAACGCCTTATCGAAAGCGATTTCTGGAAACAGTATAATGTGCGGCGGATCGCCCGGTTTTTTCCCTGCCAGACCGCCCGCGGCGGCAATCCAGCCGGCGTGCCGGCCCATGACCTCCAGCACAAATACTTTGGTCGAGGTGCGCGCCATCGAGGCCACATCGAGCCCGCCTTCCAGCGTCGAGATGGCAATGTACTTGGCTACCGAGCCGAAGCCCGGGCAGCAATCGGTATGCGGCAGGTCGTTATCCACGGTCTTGGGCACACCAATGCAGGCAATCGGAAACCCAAGCTGCTCACCGATCTGCGAAACTTTGTTCGCGGTGTCCATCGAATCGTTGCCGCCGTTGTAAAAGAAATAGCCGATGTCATGGGCGCGAAACACCTCGATGAGCCGCTCATATTCGGCGCGATTCTCCTCCAGCCCCTTGAGCTTGAAACGCGCTGAACCAAAGGCGCCGGCCGGGGTATGGCGCAGTGCCCGGATCGTGGCGCGATCTTCCGCGCTGACATCGATCAGGTTTTCGGTGAGCACGCCGACGATCCCGTCTTTACCCGCATAGACGCGGCCAATGTGGGCACGGTGTTTCATTGCGCCCTCGATCACGCCGCAGGCCGAGGCGTTGATGACGGCGGTGACGCCGCCGGACTGGGCATAGAGGGCATTGCGCGGCTTGGCTTTGGGCATGGTGGCGGGACTCCCATCTTTCGTAGTGCTCGAAGCCAAGGAGAATAACCTGTAGAGCGCGTACGCGGGAGCCGCCGTTTGACCGTAGCGCGCGCCCTCGGTACCTTTGCCTGATGCGAATCGTTCTACTCGGGGCGCCAGGCTCCGGCAAAGGCACCCAGGCGCAGCGGCTCATCGCGCGGCTGGGCATTCCGCAGATCTCCACTGGCGATCTGCTGCGCTCGGCCGTGGCGCGCGCCACGGCCTACGGGCTGCGGGCCAAGGCGGCCATGGATTCCGGCCAGTTGGTGGTCGATGAGATCGTGCTCGGTATTATCGCTGAGCGGCTTGCCGATCCGGATGCCGCCCGTGGCTTTGTGCTCGATGGCTTCCCACGCAATCTGGCGCAGGCCGAAGCGCTGGCGAGCATGTTGAGTTCAATCGGCCAACCGCTCGATTCAGTAGTGCTGTTCGAAGTCGATTACGCCGAGATTGCCCGCCGTCTTTCCGGGCGTCGCACCTGCCCAAAGTGCGGCACCATCTATAACGTGCACGACGCTGCGACGCCTGGCATCACGCGTTGCACGCGCTGCGCTGATGCGCCGCTTTTGACGCAGCGCCCGGATGACAATGAACAGACCGTCACGCGCCGGCTGGCGGTCTATGACGGGCACACCCGGCCGCTCATCGAGCACTATCGTGCCCAGGGGCTGCTGCGCAGCATCGATGCGCAGGGCAGTGTGGAGACGGTGATGGCGCGACTGCTACAGGCCTTGGGGCTCGCCGCCTGAGCGCTAGAGCGCGTTGAGCAACGCCGCGCCGATCACCTCGCGGCGCCAGCCACTCAACATGGCGCAGTCACGCTCGCCGCCCGCCAGACGTTCCATATCGCGTCGGGTCGCCAATAGCTCTGGCGCCAGTGACAATTCAGTGGCCTTGCGACGCGTGGTCTCGGCCAGGCGGGTTACCGTGGCTATCTGCTCCGGATCAGGCCGACGCCGGGGCGGCAAGGGCGCTGGCGGCTCCGGCATTTGCGCCGCATCGATCAGCTCCAGCAGTACGGCACCGCTGTTCTCGCGGATGCCCTCGGGCAATTCGCGCAGTTGCGCCAGCGCCGCCCGGCTGCGCGGCACCTGAAACACCAGATCGCGCAGCGCGGCATCAGGGATGATCCAGCCGCGCGGACGATTTGAGCTGATAGCGCGCTGTTCGCGCCACGCACACAGCTGCTGGGCCAGCCGTTGCCGGTCGGAGTCCAGATCGGCGAACGATTTGATGCGCCGCCAGGCCTGTTGCGGGTCAATCGCAAAACTGGCGGCGCCAAGCTCGCGCATTTCTTCTTCGAACCAGGCGTGGCGTCCGAGTTTTCCGAGGTGTTCGCTGAGTCGTTCGCGCAGCGGCAACAGATGGCGTACATCGTCAATGGCGTACTCAAGTTGCGCCGCCGAGAGTGGTCGGCGTGACCAGTCGGTGCGTGTCTGGCTCTTGTGCAGGTGGATGCCGAGCAGTTCCTGCACCAGATCGGCGTAGCCGATCTGCGCGGGCAGACCGATCAGCGCAGCGCCCACCTGGGTATCGAAAATATTGCGCACCGTGCCGATCGCGGGCGCCAGCACCTCAAGATCCTGGCGTGCGGCGTGCAGGATCTTGCAGGGCGTGCCTGCTTCCATCAGAGGACGCAGCGCCGCCAGTGAGTCGAGCGCCAGCGGATCGATACAGACCGCCAGCCCATCGCCCGCCAGTTGCAGCAGGCACAGCTGCGCGTAATAAGTGCGCTCACGCATGAACTCGGTGTCCAGGCCCAGCGCGGCATTGCCGGCCAGCGCCTCGGCGGCAGACGCCAGTTCAGGCAGTGTGGTGATCAAAGCGGACATGGCCTCTCCCAGGGCGGCGCAACAGTGCGTGTACAATCGGTACGATTATGCACGTACACATCCTCGGCATCTGCGGTACTTTCATGGGCGGCATCGCCGCCATCGCGCGCGCGGCCGGACATCGCGTCAGCGGCTCGGATCGCAATGTCTACCCACCCATGAGTACGCAGCTGGCGGCGCTCGGCATCGAACTCACCGAAGGCTATGAAGCCGCACAGCTTGAGCCACGCCCCGATGTCGTGGTGGTGGGCAATGTCTGCAGCCGTGGCATGCCGGTCATTGAAGCGTTGCTCGAGCGCGGCATTCCCTACAGCTCGGGGCCGGAGTGGCTGGCGCGCGCGGTGCTCGCCGACCGCTGGGTGCTGGCGGTGGCTGGTACTCACGGCAAGACCACCACCGCGGCGATGCTGGCCTGGATACTGGAAGACGCGGGGCTGTCGCCCGGCTTTCTGATCGGCGGCATTCCCGGCAATTTTTCAGTGAGTGCGCGCCTCGGCGAGTTGCCGTTTTTTGTGATCGAGGCTGACGAATACGACACCGCGTTTTTCGACAAGCGCGCCAAGTTCGTGCACTACCGGCCGCGCACCCTGGTGCTCAACAACCTCGAATATGACCACGCCGATATTTACCCTGACCTGGCGTCGATCGAGCGGCAGTTCCAGCATCTGCTGCGCATGGTGCCGGGCAACGGTAGATTGCTGGTCAATGGTCGCGACGAGAACCTTGAGCGCGTATTGCGTGCCGGTTGCTGGAGCAGTGTGGAGCGCTTTGCGCGGGACGGTGGGGCCGGCCTCACCTGGTCGGCGCGCCTGGACGCGGGCGCGGATGGTTCGACATTCACGGTGTTGGCAGACGGCGCAGATTGTGGCAAAGTTTGCTGGTCGTTGATCGGCATGCACAACGTCGACAACGCGCTGGCGGCCATTGGCGCTGCGCGTCACGCCGGTGTGCCGCCGGCACGGGCCATTGCGGCGCTGGGCAGTTTCGCCAACGTGCGCCGCCGCATGGAATTGCGCGGCACCGCGGCCGGCGTGCAGGTGTACGACGATTTCGCGCATCACCCGACGGCGATCGCGACCACGCTGGAAGGCCTGCGGCGGCGCGTCGGCCAGCAGCGCATCCTGGCGGTGCTCGAGCCGCGCTCGAACACCATGCGCGCCGGCGTGCATCGCGACACGCTGGCTGAATCACTGGGTGGTGCTGACAGCGTCTGGCTGTATGCGCCCGCCGATCTGGGTTGGGATGCGCGCAGCGTCATGGCACCACTGGGCGCGCGCGCCCACACGGCGGCAACGATAGAGACGCTGCTCGCAGGACTAATGGGTGAATTGCGCGCCGGTGATCACGCGCTGTTGATGAGCAATGGTGGTTTTGGTGGGCTACACGAGCGATTGCTCGCCGCGCTCGCGGCCAGGGAACAGCCGCGGGCTTAAGCGCCGGCCACGCGCTGCCGAGCCGCGGCATGCAGCGCGACCCGCACTACGTCAGTCTCCAGCGTGCCGTCGCGGCACAGCGTCAGGCGGCGGTAACCCGGCGGACTCGGATCGAGTGCGAACTGATCCGAGTGCGGCAGGAACTGTGCACAGGTTGAGGGCACGGCGAGCAGTCGCACACCTTTGCGTCGCGATTCAAACTGCTGATGCACGTGACCCCAGGCCACGGCGCGCACCATGGTGCTGCGATCAGTGATGGCGAAGAAGTCAGCGGCATTTTGCAGACACACGGAATCAAGCCAACGACTGCCCAGGCGCACCGGATGATGGTGCAGGCAGATCAGCACGTGGCGCTCGCCGGCCGTATCCAACGCTGCCGTCAGCCGTTTGAGTTCAGCGGCGCAGAGAAAGCCGTGCGCCTGGCCCGGTACGCAGCTGTCGAGCATGACGATGCGCCAGGCACCGAGGTCCACGTGCCCGCCCACCTGAAACGGTGGCGCACCCAGCTCGCGCACCATGACGCCCGGGTCATCGTGATTACCAGGCAGGCAATAGACCGGTTTGCCCAAGCTGCCGAATAACTCGCGCACGGCGGCATAGCCGCCGACATCGTCGTTGACCAGATCGCCGGTGAGCAATAAGGCCTCGGCATTGCCGAGTTGCGCGCGCGCCTGGCCCAGCACGGTTTCAAGTGCGCTGCGCGTGTTGACGCCACGCAGCATGCCGTCGGCGCGCGCCGACAGGTGCGGATCGGAAAACTGCAGCAGGCGGATATCGGTAGTCATCGTGGCCAGTTTACACAGCAGACCGGCAGCTCCTCGGTGACCTGATTCATGTTCGCGCGCCCATTGAGACTTAAGACTGCCGAACTGTTCCACAGTTCGGCAATCTGCGCCGCAGATGTTAAATGTCGGGTCTCAGTAACGGTACTGATCGGCCTTATACGGCCCGCCCTGCTCGACACCGATATAGCGCGCCTGACGGTCCGTGAGCACCGTCAGTTCAGCGCTCAGCTTCTGCAGCTGCAGGCGCGCCACCTTTTCATCGAGGTGCTTGGGCAGCACATACACGCCAATCGGATATTTGGCGGTATTGGCGAACAGCTCGATCTGCGCCAGCGTCTGGTTGGCAAACGAGGAACTCATGACATAGCTCGGATGCCCGGTGCCGCAGCCCAGATTCACCAGCCGCCCCTCAGCCAGCAGGATGATGCGCTTGCCGTCCGGGTAAATGATGTGTTCGACCTGCGGCTTGATGTTTTCCCACTGATACTGCTTGAGCGAGGCGCAGTCGATCTCGTTATCGAAGTGGCCGATATTGCAGACAATGGCGTTGTTCTTCATGTGCTGCATGTGCTCGTGAGTGATCACATGAAAATTACCGGTCGCGGACACAAAGATATCGGCCTTGTCGGCCGCGTAATCCATGGTCACGACGCGATACCCTTCCATCGCCGCCTGCAGCGCGCAGATCGGGTCGATCTCGGTGACCCACACCTGTGCTGAGAGCGCGCGCAGCGCCTGCGCCGAGCCCTTGCCCACGTCACCATAGCCGGCGACCACAGCGATCTTGCCGGCCACCATGACATCGGTGGCGCGCTTGATGGCATCGACCAGCGATTCGCGGCAGCCGTATAAATTGTCGAACTTGCTCTTGGTCACCGAATCGTTGACGTTGATGGCCGGAAAGGCGAGTTGTCCGTCTTTGGCCATCTGATACAGACGCTTGACGCCGGTCGTGGTCTCTTCCGAGACGCCGCGCACCGCTTTCAGGCGCACCGAGTACCACTTCGCATCGAGCTTGAGTTTGGCCTTGATGGCGTTGAAGAGCGCTGTCTCTTCCTCGCTGGTCGGATGTGCGAGCACGGCGAGATCGCTCTCGGCGCGAGCGCCCAGATGCAGCAGCAGCGTGGCATCGCCACCGTCATCCAGAATCATGTTGGCGTGCTGGCCGTTTGGCCAATCGAAGATGCGGTGCGTGTAATCCCAGTATTCGTCGAGCGATTCGCCCTTGTAGGCAAACACCGCCGTGCCACGCGCCGCGATGGCCGCCGCCGCGTGATCCTGGGTGGAGAACACGTTGCACGAGGCCCAGCGTACCTGTGCGCCCAGCGCCTGCAGTGTTTCAATCAGCACCGCGGTCTGGATGGTCATGTGCAGCGAACCGGCGACGCGCGCGCCACGCAGCGGCTGGAGCGGTGCGTATTCCTCACGGATCGCCATCAGTCCCGGCATTTCGGTTTCGGCGATGAGGATTTCTTTGCGACCCCAGTTGGCAAGCTTGAGATCGGTGACGTGGAAATCAGCGCTGGCAATGGCAGGTTTGATATTGGCGTTCATGGCGGGCTCCAACTCCTAAATTACTTAAGGTAGTGAGCGCCGTTGGCATTTAAGCCACGGTATCGCAAGCCTGGCCGGGCTGTACCCGGTCGCAACGCCCCTCGCGACACCGGCGTGCCGCGGGGCACGTCGTAGGTGTTCAGTATACCCGGTGTCGCCGGCGCTTGAAAGAGCGGTATTTTCAGTGTAGGTATTTCCACCCGCTATTGCTTCTGGAGCTGGCGGCGACGCCGTGGGCTGCAATTAACGCATTTCCGCCAGTTGCTGCGCAGCGCCTTCGGGCAGCGAATTGTGCTGTTGTGCCATCAAAATTGCGCGCCCGGCTAGGCTCGTTAGCGAAGTAAGCAGGACCTTCGGCGCATAGCATAATTGTTGAAGCTGTCGAACGGCACGCCGACTACGAAGCAATTCGTCACCAGCGGGAACTGGGGTTTTTTCCGTAGCGACCGGACTTAACCCACAGCTGCCGTCCGTGGAGGTCAGCTATACAGCATTGGAATTCCCGTGGATGGCTGGCTTTGGCGCTTTTGCAGGTCAACTTGCATGCTATTTGCAGATGTCGTACATTGTAATACATGAGTACTTTGACACTGCGTGTACCGG
>JANMWZ010000167.1:0-6624 GCA_031441585.1 Gammaproteobacteria bacterium | reverse complement strand
AGACCGGCAGCACGCCAAACTCACGCCGCCGCGCCCGAATCTGCCCCTCGGTGGAGCGCGTCAGACTCGCCAGGCGCCGATCAGAAAAGCCCTTGCGCTTCAGCTCGCGCAGGCGCTCTACCCCAAGAGATTTTTCGCCATCCAGACGTAGTCGCGCTTCTTCCGCGACCAGATCGGCGATCTGCGCCAGGAACCAGGGATCGATGCCGGAAAGCTCGTAAACCCGCTCGATGCTCCAGCCCGCGCGCAGCGCATCGGCGACGTACAGCAGCCGATCGGCGCCCGGCGAGCGCAATTCGTAAGCAAGCAGTGCACTGGTCTCGTCCGTCAGGGGCAGCGTCAACAGCGGATTAAGACCATCCAGCCCGGTTTCCAGGCCGCGCAGCGCTTTGTGCAGCGATTCCTGGAAGGTGCGCCCAATCGCCATGACTTCGCCCACCGATTTCATCTGGGTCGTCAGCCGGCTGTTGGCACCGGGAAATTTTTCGAAGGTGAAGCGCGGTACTTTGGTCACCACGTAGTCGATGGTGGGCTCGAACGAGGCCGGCGTTGCCCCGGCAGTGATTTCGTTGCGCAGTTCGGCGAGCGTGTAGCCGACCGCCAGCTTGGCGGCGATTTTGGCGATTGGAAAACCAGTCGCCTTCGAGGCCAGTGCCGAAGAGCGGGAGACGCGCGGATTCATTTCAATGACCAGCAGCCGGCCATCGCGCGGATTGACCGCAAACTGCACGTTGGAACCGCCGGTCTCGACCCCGATCTTGCGCAGCACCGCGATCGAGGCATCACGCATGCGCTGATATTCCTTGTCAGTGAGCGTTTGCGCCGGCGCCACGGTGATCGAATCGCCGGTGTGCACGCCCATCGGGTCGAGGTTCTCGATGGCACAGACGATGATGCAGTTGTCGCTCTGGTCGCGCACCACCTCCATCTCGAATTCTTTCCAGCCGATGACCGACTCTTCGATCAGCACTTCATGCGTGGGCGAGGCTTCCAGGCCGCGCTCGACGATGGTTTCGAATTCCTCGCGATTGTAGGCGATCCCGCCGCCGCTGCCGCCCATGGTGAAGGAGGGCCGCAGCACCACCGGGAAACCGAAATTCGCCTGCACCGCCACCGCCTCATCCAGGCTGCGGGCAATCTGCGCCTTGGCAGTCTCGAGGCCGATTTCGCGCATGGCGTTGCGAAACAGTTCGCGATCCTCTGCCATGTCGATGGCCTCGCGCGAGGCGGCGATCATTTCGACGCCATATTTCTCGAGGATGCCCTCGCGCACCAGATCGAGTGCCGTATTGAGCGCCGTCTGGCCGCCCATGGTCGGCAACAAGGCGTCAGGCTTCTCCTTTTCGATGATGCTGGCCACCGTGCGCCAGTTGACCGGCTCGATGTACACCGCATCGGCCATATCCGGATCGGTCATGATCGTGGCCGGGTTGGAATTGACCAGGATGACCCGGTAACCCTCTTCACGCAGTGCCTTACAGGCCTGCGCGCCCGAATAGTCAAACTCGCAGGCCTGACCAATGATGATCGGGCCGGCGCCGATGATCAGGATGCTGTGAATGTCAGTACGTTTGGGCATTGTGGCGCGCCGTTCAGCCCTCGGCGACCTGTTTGCGGGTAGCCGCGCGCAGCGTACGCAATTGCGATTGCAGTCGACGCACCATCGCCTGCGTAAAGAGCGCGAACAGTGGCGCGACATCGTGTGGACCCGGACTCGCCTCCGGGTGACCCTGGAAGCTGAACGCCACGCGATCCGTACGCGCCACACCCTGCAGGCTGCCATCGAAGAGCGAGCGATGGGTGGCCTGCAGGGTTTCCGGCAGGCTCGATTCATCGACTGCAAAGCCATGATTCTGGCTGGTAATCATGACCTTGCCGCTGGCGAGTTCCTGCACCGGATGATTGGCGCCATGATGACCAAACTTCATCTTCACGGTGCGCGCACCACTGGCGAGGGCCAGCAGTTGATGGCCGAGACAGATTCCAAATATCGGCAGGTCAGCGGCGAGCAGCTCAGTGATAGCCAGGATCGCGTAGCCGCAGGGTTCAGGATCGCCAGGTCCGTTGGACAGGAATACGCCGTCGGGTTTCAGACTCAAAGTCTCTGCGGCTGTGGTGGTTGCCGGTACCACGGTGACCCGGCACCCCTGATCAGCCAGCATACGCAGGATGTTGCGCTTGATGCCAAAATCGTAAGCCACCACATGCAGGCGTTGCTGCGCGCGGATCGGCGCCGGCGCGCCCTGTTTCCAGACGTTGCCTTCATTCCACTGATAGCTCTCGCGGGTGGTGACGACCTTCGCAAGATCCATGCCCTTGAGCCCGGGAAAGCGCGAAGCAGCGCGCACTGCTGCGTCTTCATCGATGCGCTCACCGGTCATGATGCAGCCGGCTTGCGCGCCGCGCTCACGCAGCAACCGGGTCAGGCGCCGCGTGTCGATGCCGGCTATGGCAACTACTCGCCCGCGTTGCAGAAAATCTCCCAGCGTTCCTTCGGCGCGCCAGCTACTGCTGATCATCGACAGATCGCGAATCACCAGACCCGCAGCGTAAATCTGTCCCGATTCCATATCTTCAGGAGTGACACCGGTGTTGCCGATGTGCGGATAGGTGAGTGTGATGATCTGTCTGGAGTAAGACGGATCGGTGAGAATTTCCTGATAGCCGGTGATGGCAGTATTGAAAACGACTTCGCCGGTGGTGTTACCGCTTGCGCCGATCGACTGGCCGCGGAAGATGCTGCCATCCGCGAGCGCCAGCACCGCTGGTGAAATCACTATGCCTCCATCCTAAGACGAACCCGTTGGGCTATCGGGCCGCGCGCCGGCTGTTTTCGATGCGTAGATGCACAAAGCGGGAGGAGTTCTTTTGGAACGCCCCCCGCCTTGTGCGGACTAACCCGATAACCGGATTACGGGACAAATTCTAAGGATTGGCCCCGCTCCTGTCCATGCTCATAGGGACCACAAATGAGCAAAAAGTGACCTGAAAACCCCTTCATAAATAGGGGCTTGTACAAAAGAGTGCGCCCTTGAGCAGGAATTTATTTTTCACTTACTGCATCCAGCATCTGGTAGCGCCCGGCGCTCTGGCGGGCCAGCCAGGCGCCTGCCTGCAGTGCCCCCCGGGCGAAGACCGCGCGGTCACTCGCTGCGTGGGACAGGGTCAGGCGCTCGCCTGCACCATAAAAGTGCACGTCATGCTCCCCGATCAGATCGCCTCCACGGGTCACCGCATAGGCGATCTCGCCTGTGGCACGGGGTCCTGGCTGCCGTGGGCCATAAACGAGGGGAACCTCAGCAGGCCTGGCGCCGCGGGCCGCGGCCACTGCCGCGCCCAGAGCCAACGCCGTACCGGACGGGGCATCAATCTTGTCGCGATGGTGGGCATCGCAAATCTCGACATCAAAACTCAAAGGCAAGGCGCGCGCCGCGCGCTGCACGAGTTCCAGCAGCAGGTTCACGGCGATGCTGGTATTGGCAGCGACCAACAGCGGAATCTGCCTTGCCGCCTGCTGCAGTAGCGGTTGGAGGGATTCGGGCAATCCGGTTGTGCCCAGCAGCAGTGGCACCCGGGCAGCAACGCAGGCGCTCACATGGGCGTCACTGGCCGCCGCGTTGGAGAAATCGAGTGCCAGCCCAGCATCCTGCAGGCTGGCGGCCAGATCGTCGCCTCTGCCCACTGCCGCAGCCAGTTCCAGGGCCGGACACTGCGGCAGCAGACGCAGCAGGCTTTGCCCCATGCGACCGTTGGCACCGATCACGACCACCCGGAGGCGCGAACCCATGGCTTAAGCGCGCCCGCCTGAGAAGAAATTCTTCACGCCGTCCAGAAAACTCTTGTGGCGCGGGGCGTGGCGGTTGCCGTCTGCGCGCACCGACTCGTCAAACTTTTGTAGCAGATCGCGTTGCTCGGCCGAGAGCTTGACGGGTGTTTCGACCGCCACGCGACAGAACAGATCACCCTGGTCACCACCGCGCACCGGCTTGATGCCCTTGCCGCGCAGCCGGAACACGCGGCCTGATTGCGTTTCCGCCGGCACCTTCAGGCTGACTTCGCCCTCCAGGGTCGGCACATCGACATTGCCGCCCAACGCGGCGATGACAAAGGCTAGCGGTACCTCACAGCTCAGGTGTGGCCCTTCGCGCTCAAAAATGGCGTGTGCGCGCACCTGCACCTCAACATAAAGATCACCCGGCGGACCGCCGTTGCGACCCGCCTCGCCCTCGCCCACCAGCCGCACGCGATCACCCGTGTCGACGCCCGCGGGAATTTTGACGGCCAGTTTCTTGTGCTTGCGAATTCGCCCCTGACCCAGGCAGGTATCGCAGGGGTTGCGCACCACCCGGCCAGCGCCGCGGCAGTGCGGGCAGGTCTGCTGCAGGGTGAAAAAACCCTGCGAGACGCGTACCTGGCCAGAACCGCTGCAGGTCTCGCATTGCACCGGATTGCTGCCCTTGGCGGCGCCGCTGCCATGACAGGTTTCGCACTCGACCAGTTTGGTCAGATCAATCTCGGTCGTGCGACCGAAGACCGCCTCGGCCAGATCGAGCTCGATGTCGTAACGCAGGTCGGCGCCGCGATAGACCTGTGAGCGGCCGCCACGGCGCGCGCCCCCAAAGATGTCGCCGAATACATCGCCGAAAATATCGCCAAATGCCTCGGCCCCGCCGCCACCAGCGCCGCCGCGCTGCCTGACGGCCTCGATGCCGGCATGACCGTGCTGGTCGTAAACACCGCGCTTGGCGGTGTCGGATAGCACTTCGTAGGCTTCCTTGGCCTCCTTGAATTTCTCCTCGGCGCTCTTGTCACCCGGATTCCGATCCGGGTGATATTTCATGGCAAGGCGGCGATAGGCCTTCTTGATCTCAGACTCACTCGCACTGCGAGCTACATCGAGTAGTTTGTAATAGTCCGCCTTCGCCATGCGTTAAGCCGGCGTCAGGACGCGCGCCGGTCCTTGTCCTTCACTTCCTCGAATTCCGCATCGACCACGTTGTCCTTATCTTTGCTGCCGGTGGCGCCTGCGGACGCGCCCTGACCCTCGGCGCCAGCCCCAGCGCCGTGATCGCCTGGCGCACCCTGGCCCTCACCCTGGCCCTCACCCTGGCCCGCCGCGTAAGCCTGCTGCGCTATGCCGGCCGCTGCGCTGGTGAGCGCCTCGGTCTTCCTGGCAATCGCTTCGCCATCGTCAGATTTGATCACCGCGCGCAGATCGGACAGGGCTGATTCAGCCTTGGCGCGATCTTCGCCGCTCACCTTTTCGCCCAGATCCTTGAGCGACTTTTCCACTGAATGCAGCAGGGCATCGCCCCGGTTGCGCACCTCAACGAGCTCACGGAATTTCTTGTCTTCCTCAGCGTGCGCCTCGGCGTCGCGCACCATGCGCTTGATTTCTTCTTCACCCAGCCCGCTCGAGGCCTTGATGATGATCTTCTGCTCTTTGCCGGTCGCTTTGTCCTTGGCCGAGACATGCAGGATGCCGTTGGCGTCGATGTCGAAGGCGACCTCGACCTGCGGCATGCCGCGCGGCGCCGGCGGAATATCGGCCAGGTCGAATTTACCCAGCGACTTATTGCCATCGGCGCGCTCGCGCTCGCCCTGCAGCACGTGAATGGTCACGGCGGTCTGATTATCATCAGCGGTCGAGAAAACATTACCCGCCTTGGTCGGGATCGTGGTGTTCTTCTCGATCAGCTTGGTCATCACGCCGCCCAGGGTCTCGATACCGAGCGACAGGGGCGTGACGTCGAGCAGCAGCACATCTTTGACTTCACCAGCGAGCACGCCGGCCTGCACCGCAGCGCCGATGGCCACGGCTTCATCCGGATTCACATCGCGGCGCGGCTCTTTGCCGAAGAAATCCTTGACGTATTTCTGCACCAGCGGCATACGGGTCTGCCCGCCGACCAGAATAACTTCGGCGACTGCCGCAGCCTCCAGGCCAGCGTCCTTGAGGGCCGTGCGACACGGGCCGATGGTGCGCTTGACCAGCTCTTCAACCAGCGATTCGAGCTTGGCACGCGTCAGCTTGACGCTCAGATGCTTCGGGCCACTGGCGTCGGCCGTGATGTAGGGCAGATTGACGTCGGTCTGCTGACTCGATGACAGCTCGATTTTGGCCTTTTCTGCGGTCTCTTTGAGTCGCTGCATCGCCAGTGGGTCGCGGCGCACATCGACGCCCGACTCTTTCTGAAATTCGTCAGCGAGATAATGGATGATCTTGAAATCGAAATCTTCGCCGCCCAGGAAGGTGTCGCCGTTGGTGGCCAGCACTTCAAACTGACGCTCGCCGTCAACATCGGCGATCTCGATGATCGAGACGTCGAAGGTGCCGCCGCCCAGATCATAGACCGCAATCTTGCGATCACTCCCCGCTTTGTCGAGGCCATAGGCCAGCGCCGCCGCAGTCGGCTCGTTGATGATGCGCTTGACGTTGAGGCCGGCGATGCGGCCGGCGTCCTTGGTCGCCTGGCGCTGCGAGTCGTTGAAATAGGCCGGTACCGTGATCACCGCTTCGGTGACGGCCTCACCCAGATAGTCTTCCGCCGTTTTCTTCATCTTCATGAGCACGCGCGCTGAAATCTCCGGCGGCGCCATTTTCTTGCCCTGGGCTTCGACCCA
>JANMWZ010000166.1:0-54155 GCA_031441585.1 Gammaproteobacteria bacterium | reverse complement strand
TGCTCTGCAAGCATAGGGGTGGATCCGATGGGATATGAGTCCTTGCGTGATCGCCTTACTCGTCACTCCGATGTAGTGGCAGGCCTTACCGGCGCTTTCCTTCAATCTCTGACCCAGCCTTCCGATGGGCTGCCGACAATTCGCTGCCTATCACGCGCTGAGGCGACAAAGCTCGTGCTGGCTGCGCGCGACTCAATTCCCGGGACTGAGCTACGGTCGGAGTCGGCCGCAAAACTATTGAGTTTGCTTGAGACGAGTGGCGTTCTACAGCCCTTAGCGCTAGAGGGCAATCGACCGAGCTTGGCTCTGTATGCGGTCGGTCCACAGAAGCCTGACACCCTTGATCCCATAGACTTGCTCGTCGCCGCGCAGCCGATCGGCGTCGTGTGCTATTTCACAGCTTTGCAGTACTACGGACTCACAACCCAGAATCCGAGCCACCACCACGTTGCCAAGTTGACTCGTCGAACAACTGAGCCTGCGCGCCAGCGACCGGTTATTACGAACGACGTAAAAGACGGGGCGGCCAAGCGCTCCCGCAATTCGTTGGGTACGCGCCTGTTTATCTACCAGGCTGTGTCGTATTACCAAACAAGCCGCGGCGAGCACACGATTGCTGGCATACAGCGTCGCCAGATCAGCGACCGCACAATCGCGCGCATTACCACGCGTGAGCAAACGTTGCTTGATACTTTGCACAAACCTCTGAGCTGTGGGGGAGCCAGTGTCGTTTGGGAGGCTTGGCAGATTGGTCTTTCAGATATCGACGAGGATCGCTTGTTGGCCCACCTTCGGGATCTCGGTGATCGCCGACTACTTCGCCGCGTGGGATATATGCTCGGACAGATGGGCTACCGACCCGGCGCAGACCTGTCAAACCTGTTGAGCGATATTCGCACGGAGCTAGATCAAACTCCTGATCTGGCGGCAATCCCGCTTATGCCTGGACTACCAGCAGCGCGTTTGGATGCGGTATGGCGTGTGGCGCTTCCGACCCTATGAACCCGGAACAAGCTGACGACTGGAAGGACACCGTACTCAATGATGTGTTCGAAGCTATAGCAGCCAGCGAAGCATTGAACTCTATCCTGATCTTCAAAGGAGCACGCGTCCTGGCGTGTTATCTCCCAGACACCGCCCGACAGTCGCTCGACATTGATGCGAATTGCACTAGGGAGTTCCTCGAGCGATTTCCGGAGAGAGCTAGCCGAGCTGAGTGGATCGAACGCGAGTTGACGACTGCAATTGGCCGGCATTTTGAAGCACAGAATCCCGTCACAAAAGTGCTGGACTCTGTGCGCGTTTCGCCGCAGCCTCCCAAGGCTCATCCGCTGGGATGGGATGCATTTGAAGTCCGATTCAGAATCAATGACCTTGGTCGCGCTTCCCAGCGCGGCGTTCCGGCGTTGCAACTCGACATCGCTTCCCCAGAAGCATTGACTGAGCATTCCACTGCCAAGCTTAGCGTTGGCGCCCAACGTGTTCGCGCCTACACGCTGGAGCGCATCACCGGGGAAAAGTTGCGGGCGTTTCTTTCCAGTACGCCTGCGCATCAGCAGAAGATTGCTAGAACCGGGGTACTCCGGGTTAAGGATCTTTACGATTTGGCCCGCATTGTTGCCTCTGTACAAGTGGAGCCAGGTGAATTCTGGAACCAAGTGTGCATCGAGTTTCGGATGGCGTGCGAAAGCCGGGGCGTTAGTTGTACCGGGTGGACTACCTTTGACGCCGTGGCGGACCTTGCTAAGGGTCTCTACGACAAGGAACCGACGTTACCGAAGGATTTAAGTTTTGAAGCTTCTTGGGCGGCTGTGAAATCCATCGTGCAATACCTGGAACGGCAAGGAGTGACGCCCTTTGAATTTCCGCTGCCGTTAGGCGCCACTGCCGGCAGCGTAGGGTAATCGTAGGGTTCAGGTCAGTTTTCACGCCTTTTGGTGCTTCGTAGGGTGAGGGCGGGCCACTTAACTTGTTGATTTACAAAGCTCCAATACCAGATCGTCAAACTACGAACCAGAGGGTCGGGAGTTCGAATCTCTCCAGGCGCGCCAATCAATCAAGCAGTTACCTCGTTCCGAAATTGCCTGAAATCCTAGCGTAGAGAATTCGCCGGGTTCTCGCCCACGACTTTCAGCGTCCATTCGATTCGCCGGGCGACACTCGCGAGATGGTTGGACGTGTGCACAGGCAAAGCGCGAATCTGGCAGAAATAACCGGAAACGCGGGGTGTGTACGCCGTGGAGCCCGGGGCAGAATGACTCGGTGCAGAATGACCCGGTTGTTCAGCCGACGCAGATAATATATACTTGAGATATATATGCCGCAGGAGCCTGGGCTGTGAAAACTGCAAAGCTATTCAAGAATGGAGACAGCCAGGCGGTGCGATTGCCAAAGGAGTTTCGGTTCCAGGGTTCCGAGGTGCTGATTCAGCGCATCGGTGACGCGGTGGTATTGCTGCCGAAGGCCAAGTCGTGGGATGCGCTCATTGGCAGCCTGAAGAAGTTCTCTCCCGATTTCATGAGCGAGCGTGACCAGCCCATGGTCGCCGATGTACGCGAGCCGCTCGAATGAAGTGGATGCTCGATACCAACACCTGTATTGCGCTCATCAGGACGGCGCCAGCGCCGGCCGTCAAAAAGCTGCGCGGTAAATCCATGGGCCAGGTTGGACTTTCAAGCATTGTGCTCAGCGAACTGGCGTTTGGCGCGGCGCGCAGTGGCCGGCCAGCCCAGAATGTCGCAGCGCTGCACGAATTCCTGTTGGCGCTGGAAGTGGCGCCCTACGATCACACAGTGGCGTTGCAATACGGGGCTGTGCGCGCATCTTTGGAGCAGAAGGGGTGGCCTATCGGGCCACTGGATACCTTGATTGCTGCGCATGCGCTGGCGCTCGATGTCACTCTGGTGACCCACAATACGCGTGAATTCGAGCGGGTGAAGGGATTGCGCGTTGAGGATTGGTTGAAGGGTTGAGCGCGCTATCGGTTAAATCTAAGCCCGCCTGAACCGCACGACATAGCCCCTGTCAGCTGCGTGCTCGCCCTTGGCGCCGGAGCCATAGAACGGTTTGTCCTCCAATGTCAGCCCGGCGATCTGCGCGCCAATCTGCTCAAACTTGGCGGCAAAACCCGTCTGTTCGTAGTGCCGCACGTTGATCGACATCACCACCAGTCCGCCGGGCTGCGTGATCCGCAAAACCTCATTTAGGGCGGCGGGGCCGACATGACCGAGGGTGAAAGTGCCCGAGCTGACAACCCCGGCGTAATGATTTTCCGGCACATCGAGCCTCGCGGTGACATCACCCCAGAAGACTCGCCGATAAAGGCCTTTTGAGGCAGCAACGCCCAGCATCTCGGGCGAAAAATCGGTGCCGTCGATCGGCGCTACACCTAAGGCCGAGAGCGCGGCGGCGACCAGTCCTGTGCCGGCGCCGATATCAAGTACGGGCCCGGCGCCGCCTGCCTGGGCATAGGCCATGCTCACGTGATGCGGCATGATGTAGTCCATGGCGACCCCGAAAGTCTGGTCATAGGTCGCAGCCCAATCGCGGTACAGCGCCAGATTATCCTCAGGCGTAGCCAAGCCGTAGGCGGCGTTCAGGGTGGGCGCGCGATCTGACATGGTTAAGAAGCTACTCTACCGAACCTTGCACATCCCAGCCGCTTATTGATGATCGCGCGGAATACTCTCGTCCCACGCTTTCTCGCGCACCAGCACGCCATCTTTCAGCAGCCGGCGTGTTCCGGTGTAGTAGAAATGGTCGTGATCACTGCGCCACACGACGGTGCTCTCCCATCGCAGGGTGCGGTCCTTGAGCTTGACCGTCGTGCTGTAGTCACCGCGCACCGAGGTCGCTTCGGGATGATGGTCGTTGGCCTCGTGGGTGATCGTCTCCGTGTCGGATTCCTCGCCCCACGGGTAGCGGTGTGCGGAATTGTTCGTGGCCACGACCCTGGCTGAGCCCGTCTGTGGATTACGTTCCACAGAAGAAATTTCACCGTAGCCCGATGGCGTGCCCGTGTCGATCGGCTCGAAGCCGGGAAGTACGTCGTTCCGCTCCTCAATGGGCAGAAAGGCAGGGCGCGGACGTTCCTCTGGCGGTATCACGGGCAGCATCAGGCGCGTGGCTTCGGGTCCAAGATACAAGGTCGTGGTCATCGGGGCGGGCGTGGGCCACAACATGGGCCACTGTGCATTGCTCACTGCGAAGCGCATCCGGTGGCCCTTGGGAAAAACCCAGGACGTGAAGTGCATTTCGATATCCAGCGGAAAGCGCTCGCCAGGGACGATCGCCCTGGGATCGCGCGCCGACACGCGATGAGCACCGTTCTGGCCGGCCGCTGCCACGAGCGTCGTAGTGCCGTCTGGAGCCACGTCGTTTAAGCGCGCGAACCAGTCTGCCTGCGGTGCGTCGGCCGACACCAGCATCTGCGCGTGGGGCAGGCCAAGTATTTCCATGTCGGCAGCGAGCGGTGGCGATTCGTACACGAGACTGAATGCATCGCTCGGCCGTTGATCGGGAGCCACGTCGCCGAACCACATCACCGGCCCGCCCACTTCCACTCCGGAGGTTGGTACGTAGCGCAATTGCTCGGCAGTCGCTGCGGGCGCAGTGTCAGTGAGTGAACGATCCGGCCGCGGAAAGAGTGTGCGCTCGTGGGTTCGTGCGATCGGCCAGCCGTCTTCGTACCGCCAGCTGCCCGGCACGGTCTCGAGATAGGGCCCCGGCGGATGCCAGTTGCGCACGTACACGGCGAGGCGCGGCTCGTCCATGACGCCGGTGTCGCGGCCCTTGAGCCAACGGTCGAACCAGCGCACGGCTTCGTGGCGGAATTCAAAGCCTGGCTTCGGGTACGGCTCGTGGGGATAGGTGTGATTCCAGGCACCGACTATCGCTTTCATCGGCACCTTCATCTGCTCAAGCATGCGCGGAACGCTGTCGCGGTAGCCGTCGTACCAGCCGCCGATCAACATGGTCGGGATCTGGATCGAGTCGTAGCGCGTCTTGAGCGAGGTGCGATCCCAGAACGGCCCGTCGCGCTGCTGGCGCTTGTAGGTGAGCCCCCAGGGCGGTCGCTCGAAGCGCTGGGCAAAGTAGTGCTCATCGATGATGTAGTCCGGTGCACCCGGCATGGCGTTCGCCAGGTCCTGGCTCATCTCCCAGGAATCCACGTGCATGATGCCGTCCATGAAGTGCACGTCGTCCTGGTACAGATCATCGGTCGCGTCGACCGCGATGATGGCCTTGAGCGCCGGTGGCCGGCGCATCGCCATGTGGATGGAGTTGAAGCCGCCCCAGGAAATGCCGAACATGCCCACCTTGCCATTCGAGTAGGGCTGCCTGGCGAGCCAGGCGATCACCGAGTCGCCGTCCTTATTCTCGATGTCGCTGTATTCGTATGGGATCAGCGTCCCTGCGCTGTTGCCCGTGCCGCGTATGTCCACGCGCGCGACGACATAGCCGCGCCGAACTAAATACGCATAGAAGGGATAACGGTCGCCGCGGCCCTCGGTCTTGCGATAGGGCAGGTATTCGAGCAGTACCGGAAACCGCCCCTGGTCGCCGTGGCCCTTCGGTAGCCAGATGTCCGCAGCAAGCAGCACGCCGTCCGGCATCCGGATCGAGACTTCTTTCATGACGACGTCAAAGGCAGGGGGCGATGGCGGCAGCGCAGTCGGAGCGGACAGCGCGGCGCCGGCGCAGCACAGCGACAATAGAATCGCACCCACGATGAGTCGCATGTCGGGAGACTCCTCTAATTGCAACACAGCGGATATTACGCCGTAGAGCGGCGTAAGTAATGCTCCGTGCGCGCACCGTGAGTGGGCTCTGGCTATTAAAAAGAAGCGAAGTACTACTTCGTGCCGTGGCGCGCGGATCTGGAGAAATGAATCAGCGGGGCTGACTTTGCAATGAGTCGCCAGAGCGCGTGAAAGAGCAGCCAGATCAGCAGCGCGAACAGGACAGCGAACAGCAAGCCTTCAGGGGACAGCGCGAATGTAGGCACCCAGTCGTTGAAGGTGGCACGCACCAATTCTGGATCAATGTGAGTGCTTAGGTAGGCGATCTGACGAAAGAGTGTGGTCTGCAGGGCGTCGACGGAAATCTGCAACCGCTGCAGGGTCTGGACCAGGGCCTGGATGGC
Organism: Gammaproteobacteria bacterium; assembly: GCA_031441585.1. Lineage (GTDB taxonomy): Bacteria > Pseudomonadota > Gammaproteobacteria > Steroidobacterales > Steroidobacteraceae > FEN-1191. Next base: position 48,010 of record JANMWZ010000166.1, on the reverse strand, counting down.
AGAGCCTTCGGCGTGAAACGTGAGGTCGCGGCTCGCGAGGTGATACTGAATCAGTTGAGCGAGATCGCCATGATGGTATTGGTCAGCGATGTGTTGCCAGGGGGCGAGATCGAGTTTGGCCTGGTCAAATCGGCCGCCGAGACGCTGGCGGTATTGGGCGATGTAACCGGGGACGAGTCCGCCAGCGATGACGGCGGCGACCAGCAGGAGTCGATCGATCAGACCGCGCAGGAGTCGCATGGGGATTGAGTACTCCTGGTGGGAAGTGAACTATACGCCACAGGCGCATACCAGGATTGGAATGTGGCGCGACAGCACTTGGGACAGTTTGTACTATATGCGGGTGAAAGCGCCTAAGTGGCTCGCGGCGGTGTCGTATCAGTTGCTGGAGGACGCGATGGTTTCCTGCAAGATCATGGCTGCCAAAGGGCGAAAACCGTGAGCACATTCCGAGGCTGTGCTTTTGTGCTTCTGCTTACGTCAGCCATGTCCTTCGCCGGCGTGGCCATTGCAGCGCCGCCGCCGAAGTCCAAGGCGAGCATGAATAGAGATTTGCTTGAGGTGACAATCCCGCAGCTGGAGCGATTCTACGCACAGCACAAATACACCGTCACTGAGGTGGTCCAATGGCACCTTGCGCGTATTCACCGATACAACGGCATCTATCGCGCCATCGAATCCGTGATGACATCCGAAGCGCTCGCCGTTGCGGCTCAGGAAGATGCGCAGGTCACACAGGGCCATGTCCAGCGCGGTTCCCTGTGGGGCGTACCCGTTGTGATCAAGGCTAACACCAGCATTGCAGGACAGGTGACCACCGATGGCTGGTCGGGCTTCACGATTCCCGGTCATGAACTCATTGCCCCTCGCGACGCCACCCTGGTCGCAAAGCTGCGTGCCGCAGGAGCCATCCTGATCGGGCACTCGAATATGCCGGACTTTGCCAACAGCGATACGAATCGCAGCAGCAGCTTCGGACGCACGGGCAACGCCTACGACGTGCGATTCTCGCCCGGTGGCTCCTCGGGTGGTACCGTGACAGCCGTAACCGCCAACATGGCGGTGCTCGGCAACGGCACCGATACGGGCAATTCGATACGCATGCCCGCTGCCACCAGCGCTGTGATCGGAGTGTTCCCGACGCGTGGCCTGGTGAGCACGGCCGGCATTGCGCCGCTCGACTGGATGCTGGATAACGCGGGGCCGATCGCGCGCACTGTGACCGACGCGGCCATCGCCCTGGCTGTCATGGCGGGCGAGGATCCGCTTGATCCGCGCACCGCGGAATCTGCTGGGCACGCGCAACCTGGATCCTACACGCGCTATCTCAAGACTGACGCGCTCAAGGGCAAGCGCTTTGCGGTACCGGCCTTTATTCTGATGGGAGCTGGTATTCCGTTTCATGGAATGCCCGCCGAAATCCCGGATGAGCTGGCGGCACAGCAGGAGGCTAAGGCGGCCGTGCCGCTTGATCCGCTCACTCGGGCCGCGTTCATGGAGGCGATTACGGAACTTAGAGCCGCCGGCGCGACAGTTCTTATCGACGTCGACATCCTGCCCGAGCGCTTTGCCAGGACGGCCAGTCGCATTGCGACCTATGCGTACCTTCGCGAAGGTACGGAACAATTTCTCCATGCCTTTGGCCCTGCGCAATATACCTCTGTTGCTCAATATGCGACGGCCGTAGGTTCACCGCTTGCACCCACGCTGCTGGGGGAGGAGAGCGACTACGCGCGAATGGGCTCGATTGAGATCACTCAGCACAACATCGAGGCCGACGCTGCAGTCGAAGCGAACTACAACGACCCACGACGCCGCACACTGGCGGCGTACCTGGAGCCCCTCGAGCGCTTACACCTGGATGGCTACGTTTATCCGGCGATCCAGATGCCTCCACCGGATGAGACGATGCCGCAGGATGGACAGATTAGCGGAGGTCCGCACTCTGCTACCGGTTGGGTCAACATGATTGGCGTGCCCGCGGTGGTCGTGGTGGGCGGCTATTACCGTGGCGGTCTTCCCTTCGGGCTGGAATTTTCCGCGCGGCCATGGCATGACGGCGATCTGCTCGGGTACGCCTATGCCTGGGAGCAGGCAACCCATCATCGCCGTCCACCTGTTCTGGTCGAAGGCGGGCTGCTGCCCGCTGCGCCCTGATTATTGCTTCTCCACCACAACTCGTCCCTGCGGGTTCACATATACGTGATAGCGGTGGCCATCCTTGCAGGTGGCAAGGTAGTCGCTATCGGCGTTGCGCCTGGCATTGACGATCTCATCGCAGGGCAGGCCCTGCAAAGCAATGGTCGCCTTGAGATCCTTCACCATTGCTGCGTCATCGGCAGCGAGCGCCTGGGTGCCCGCGAAACCTGCCGCTATTACCACCAGGGTAAACGTTGAAAAAATGCGCGGGCTCATGTTGACTCCTGCATTGCTGCCTAGATAGTTGCGAATTTTTCTGGATCACGAAGAATGCCCCAGATCGCTTCACGTGACGCCACGATGTCGCTCGCCAGCGCTCGGTCGTTGTCCTGCAGCAGGCTGATGACTTTAAGCATCAGCAGGTCGTAGCGCTGGCGCAAGTCGGAAAAAGTGAGCGCAACCTTGCCGCGATAGAACAAGCGGAATTGATCCAGCAGGTCATCGACCTGGTTCTTGAGCGACAGCTTGGTAAATACACCGATGGCGCGGGTATCGCGCAGTCGCTGCTCAAGTGAAGTCAGGTTGAGCACGGGTGTGGCAGGCGCCGGCTGCGGCGCGGCCGCTGCCGAAGATACTGGCGGTGGCGGTTTGGGCGGCGTTAGTGCGGACTTGGGCGGTGCAGGCCGTTTGACCTGGACCGCGGTGTCGGTTGCTTTGCTGGCGCTGGTCGCCACGGGACTGGAGGCTGGGATTGGCGGCGCGGGCGGCACCGGCGCAGCTGCGGGCGTCGGCGGAGCTACTTGCTTCATTGGCGGGATTGGCGTGGCGGCCGGCGCTGCGGCTGGCGCGGCCGGCGGTAGATGGTTGCAGGCAGCCAGCACGACCGGGAATAGAAAGACGGCGATGATTTTTCTGTTCACGGTAGCGCGCCACATCTTCGCTGGTACTTCGATTGCACCGTTAAATTCGGTCCGGGAGCATTGTATCAGGGGGCGCTCGCGACGGCGCGCCGGTGCTTCGCGATTCTTCCGTGCCCTCTTCAGGCCTTGGCAGCCAGCCGCCCATCACGATAGTCCGCCAGCGCTTGCTCGATTTCCACGCGCGTGTTCATCACGAAGGGGCCGTGCTGCACGATTGGCTCGGCTATCGGCCTGGCCGCGAGCAGTAGAAATTGCACACCCACGGCTCCGGCCTCAACGCGCACGCTATCGCCGTCGGACAATACACCAGCGGCCCGATGTGGCAGCGGCTTGGTGGCGCCTGGCGCGCCGATCGCACCGCTCCCCTCATACATGTAAAGGAAAGCGCTGTGACCGCTCGCCAGCGGCGCAGTGACTGCGCTGCCGGCCGGTAGGTGTACATCGAGGTACAGAGGATCAGTACTGAGCCTGGCGCCGCGACCGTTGACGGGGCCGTGGGCAGTGGTTTCGCCCAGCGTGAGGACGCCGGCAATGACTTTCACGCTGCCGCCCTGCGGCAGCAGGAGCTGCGGGACTTCGCTGGCGGGAATGTCGCGATAACGCGCTGGCAGCATTTTTTCCTTTGCCGGCAGGTTGAGCCACAGCTGGAAGCCGCGCATGCGTCCTTCGCTCTGCTGCGGCATCTCGGAGTGGATGATGCCGTGCGCGGCCGTCATCCACTGCACGTCGCCGGGGCCAAGATCACCGCGATTGCCCAGGTGATCTTCGTGGCGCATGTGGCCATCGAGCATGTAGGTGACGGTTTCGAAGCCGCGATGCGGATGCGACGGAAAGCCGGCGAGGTAGTCGTCCGGGTCATCCGAATAGAATTCATCGACCATCAGGAACGGATCCACATACAGGCCGCGCTGACTCCCCACGCTGCGTCGCAGTTTGACGCCGGCGCCGTCGGAAGTCGGCATTGACTCGATGACGTGAATCAGACTGCGGGCGCTCATCGCTGGTCTCCTTATGCGGCGAGGCGTTCGATTTCGGCCACGGCTTTGGCAAGGTTCGCTTCCCTGCTTTGCGGGCCGAGGGCGAGGCCTTCGGCATAGATGAACTCGACCTCTGTCATGCCGATGAAGCGCAGGAAGTCACGCACGTAACTGGTCTGCGTATCCATCGGGGTACCAGCATAAACGCCGCCGCGGGCCGCGAATACCACCACCTTCCTGCCGGTGAGCAGACCCACGGGGCCTTTGTCGGTGTACTTGAACGTGACCCCGGCGCGGGCGATGTGATCGAAGTAGGCCTTCAATTGCGAGGGCACGCCGAAGTTGTACATCGGCAGGCCCAGCACAATAACGTCAGCCTGTTTCAGTTCGGCGATCAGGGTGTCGGAGTACGCGACGACCGCGTGCTGCGCGGTGCTGCGCTGATCCGCCTGGGTGATGAAGGCACCAAAGCGCTCGGCATCGAGATGCGGTACGGGCTCGGCGGCGGCGACGTCGCGCACGATCAGCTGCGCTTCGGGGTTGCGCTTCTGGAAGGCGGTGACGAACTGGTTCGCCAACTGGCTGGACTGGCCATTGCCGTTGTTGATGCTGGCGTTGATCTGCAGCAGGGTGGTCATCGAAAACTCCTTGGGTTTGTGGAGGGGCGATTTGCTCCTGGGCAGTCATTTAAGTATTAATTGAACTGATAAAAAAGTAGAATAAATCGGGTAAATCTATCTAATGGATGAATAGATGGCTGCCAGCCCACGTGTTTCCCTGGAGCAATGGCGTGCCCTGCTGGCTGTCGTCGATGCCGGCGGCTATGCGCAGGCCGCCGCGGTACTGCACAAGAGCCAGTCGGCCGTGACTTACGCGGTGCAGAGAATAGAGGCGCTGCTCAAGGTTAAAATTTTCAAAGTGGTTGGCCGCAAGGCGCAGCTCACCTCGACCGGGAAGGTCTTGTACCGTCGCGCACAAGCCTTGCTCGAGGAAGCGGGTGCGCTGGAGGGCGCCGCCGGAACGCTGGCCGCGGGCTGGGAAGCGGAGCTGCGCCTGGCGGTGGAGATCATCTTTCCCACCTGGCTGCTGTTGCAATGCTTCGCGCGCTTCGGGGAGGAGCGAGCGCAGACGCGGCTAGAGCTTTACGAGAGCGTGCTGAGCGGCACCGAGGAAGCGCTGCTACAGCGTAAGGTCGATCTGGCCATCTGCTCCAGGGTGCCGCCGGGCTTCATGGGCGATCCGCTGATGCGATTGCACTTCATCCCGGCTGCACACCCCGAGCATCCGCTGCATCGACTCGGGCGTGAGCTGACGCGGCAGGATCTGCGCAAGCATCGTCATCTGATCATCCGTGATACCGGCAGCCAGCGCCGCAGCGGCAGCTGGCTCGGCGCCGAGCAGAGCTGGACAGTCAGCCAGAAAGCCACTTCGATCCACGCGGCGGTGATGGGCCAGGGTTTTGCGTGGTTTCCAGAGGAGACGGTGCGCGGCGAGCTGGAACGCGGCGAGCTCAAAGCGCTGCCGCTGCGCGAAGGTGGCGAGCGCTCGGGCGATCTCTACCTGGTCTACGCCGACCGCGATTATGCGGGTCCGGGCGCACTGCGCCTGGCGGAAATCATCCGCGAGCAGGTGGCCGCGGAGTGCAGCAAGCAGGCCTAGTCCATGGGTTTGCCCTACAGTGTCACGACCAATCCCGGGTCAAACGCCGCGTTGGGTTGCTGCGGCAGGTAGCCGCGCGGATTACACACCACCCGCGTGCCATGGACTTCGTAGTCCATCGATTCATGGGTGTGCCCATGAATCCACAGCTGCACCGGCTCGCGTACCAGCGCCGAAAGATCCGAGGCGAAGGCGGGATTGAGCAGGTCACCCGCGTATTTAGCGTGCACGCTCCTGGCATGGGGTAGATGGTGAGTGATCACGACCGTTGCGCCAGCAGACGGTTGCGCCAGCTGCTCTGCCAGCCAGGCCGCCTGGCGCTGGTGAATAGCGAGCGTGTCCTGCGGGCGAAGCAGCCCGGAATCGAGTACGCGTATGGCGCGGTAGTCGACCATGCCCTGTCTGGCATTGGCGAACGCACGCGCGATCATGGGGGCCTCTGAACCGTAAAGTGCAAAGTCAGTCCACAAGATTGCGCCCAGGAAACGCACGCCGCCAATTGTTGCGGCATCGCCATCGAGCAGGTGCACGTCGTGCGCACTGGCGATGCGACGCAGGTCCTGCAGCGCAACGCTCATCTCGCCGCCAAAAAACTCGTGATTGCCAGGCACATAGATAATCTGCGTCCGGGGAAAGTGCTTGCGAGCCCAGGTCACGCCAGCAACGCCGACATGAATATCACCGGCGAGCACGACCACGTCCGCCGGCACCGACGGCGGAGTCCAGTCCTGAAACTCCAGGTGCAGGTCGGATAAAACGCGTATTCTCATGCACCATGGTACACCGCGATTCGCATGGATCGCAGCAACGACAGGAGACAACAATGCTCAAGAGTGCGCGCTTTTCAGTTGCTGGCTTGCTGCTTTGGCCCATGCTGGCGCTGTGCCCCAGATTCGCCAGCGCCGCGCCGCCCGAAGTCGCTGCGCCGCTCGAAGTCGCGGCGCAAAAAGCGGTGCTGGTCACCGGCGCGAGCACCGGCATTGGTCGCAGTGTTACCGAGCACCTCGCCGCCGATGGCTACTTCGTCTATGCCGGCGCGCGCAAAGACAGTGATCTTGCGGCGCTGAACGCCATCAAGAATGTGCAGGCGTTGCGGCTGGATGTCACCAGCGCGCCGGACATCGCCGCCGCAGTGCAAACCATCACCAAAAGCGGGCGCGGCCTCTACGCACTCGTCAACAATGCCGGTGTCGCGACCATCGGCTCGTTTGCGGACATGAAGGAAGCAGAGTTTGATCTGGTGATGGCCGTGAATCTCTACGGCCCGTATCGCCTGACCAAAGCCTTTACCCCGCTGATCGTGGCCCAGCAGGGGCGCATCACCACCATCGGCTCGATCTCCGGCATTCTCGCCAGCAAAGACCTGGGTGCCTACAGCATGAGCAAGCACGCCATGGAAGCCTTTACCGATTCACTGGCTGGGCAACTGACGCCGCTCGGGGTGCAGGTCAGCATCGTCGAGCCGGGTAACTACAATTCCGAGATCGGCAAGAGCGCTGGCAAACGGCTCGGCGCAGATTCACGGCTTACCGATCGCACGATATACAAGAATCCTGACGAAGTCGCCGCGGCCGTGGAGCTGGCGCTATTCGAGCCCAAACCGAAGCGTCGCTACCTGGTGGTTCCGGATCAGCACGAAGCGGAGATCACCATCAGGAAGCAGATTTCGCAGCTGGTGCAGCTCAACGAAGGGCAGCCCTACACTTATGATCGCGAAGCGCTGATAAAAATGCTCGACGAAGAGCTTGCGCCGGCACGGCCCAAGAGCAGTGTCAGTGCGCCTGCGAGTGCATCCGATCATCCGCCTTGAAAAACTTGCGGGCCAACGCAACCAGTACGTTATCGCTCGGGTGATCGAGCGTCTCGACGCCTGAGACTCGCGGCATCAGTTCAGGCCGGTGTTCGCGGGCATAGTTGCTCAGCTCGGTCTTGGCCTGGCCGGGGCCGGTGATCAGGATCGCGCCGGTGTGCGTGAGTGCCGCGATGACGCGCTCAAAGAACTCCTTGTCCACACCCTTGTGGCCGCTGCCCGGGGTGTTGGCCTTGTGCTGCAGGTGCCGGCCGGACGCATGGGACTGCACGACGACGCGGCTGACATCGGCAGCATCGAAGTGGAAAATTTTGGCCTCGCGATGATCGATCCAGACGATGGCGTGGTAATGCTCGCTCATGGGGACTCCTGCGTAACTGGTCAGCGAGCAGTCTGCGCCGTCGCGCATCGACTGTCTGTAGGTAGGCGCCCTTAGTGGGTGCCGGGGCGGCGCTCAGGCGGATTGCCCTGGCAAGCGTGCCCGCACATGCTGCAATTGGGCTTCAAGGTCACTGACCCGCTGCAGCAGCGCTATCGCTAAAGCGATGCCATGCGGTTCCAGGTCAAAGCTCTGGCGCAGCCTGAAGGCCGTGCGGACCGTGACCAGGCAGTGACCCCCAAAGACCCAGGGCGTGGCTTCAGGGCGCAGTGGCACCACCGCGCCGAACTCCACCAGCTCATGCAGTTCGGTGGCTGACAGGCCGGAGAGTTCTGCGAGTTCTACCATGGAAAACTCACGCGCATCACTCATCCAGGTTGCTTCGCCCGATCTAGTCTGCATGGTTCAGTTCCTGTCCAAAGCGGGCGCGTGGTGCAAATGTCGACCCGTTCCTGAGTTGCTCATAAAGACTCTGTTCGCTCGCGCTGGTTGCTGCGGGCACGACAATCTGCGCGATCGCGTAAAGATTACCCGCACCGCCACCGGGCCTGGGCAGGCCGCGGCCGGCGAGGCGCAGCTGTTTGCCGCTGTCAGTATTAGCTGGCACCTTCAGTTGCACGACACCGCCGAGCGTGGGCAGCTCGACCGTCGCCCCCAGCACCGCTTCCCATGGTGCCAGCGGCAGATCGAGAAACAGATCGTGGCCGCTGGTGCGAAACAGGGGATGCGGCTGCAGCGCGATATTGAGCCACAGGTCGCCATCGCGGCCGCCGTTGAATCCCTTGCCACCCCGGCCGGGCAGGCGCAGCCGTTGTCCGTCGCTGGCACCTTTCGGGATGCGCACTTTGAGCGTCCGCGGCACACGCTGAACAAAACCCTGCGGATTCATTTCCGGCACCGCCAGATTCAATTCCACTTCGGTGCCGTTGAAGGCCGCATGCAGCGGGATGCTCACTTTCGCTTCGAAGTCTTCGCCTGGCATTCGCAGCGGCACGTGAGCGCGCCCCGTGCCGTGCCTGCCGGCTGCCAACCCTGCCAGCAGATCGCCCAGATCCAGATCGCCAAAGTCAGGCGCTGCGCCACCGGCCCGATTGCCCCAATCGGGTGGCGGACGGAAGTCTTCCCCGGGCGCGTGAGTGCCAAGCTGGTCATAGCCTAAGCGTTTGTCCGGATCTTTAAGCGTCTCGTACGCTTCCGCTACTTCCTTGAATTTCTCTTCGCCGGCCGGATCCTTGGAAACATCCGGGTGATATTTGTGGGCAAGTTTGCGGTAGGCCTTCTTGATCTGCTCAGCGTTGGCGCCACGCGCGACACCCAGAATGCTGTAATAATCTTTATACTTCATGCGCGTCACCCGGCTGCGCCGGCTCTAGCCCCCGCCAGCCACCAGCACTGCGGCGCGTGAGTTGGTGCCCAGTTCAGCGCCGCCGCCGGGTTCGGTTATGCTCACATAGAACACGCGCGAATCGCTGCGTGTTGCATCGCTGACGATCGGCACCAGCAGGGTAACGCTGCTCACGCCGGCGGGCATCTGTTCGGCGCGCGGACCGGAGGCGATGAAATCGCGCTCGGGCAGCGCGCTGGCGCTTTCGGTTGACCACACGAAGCTGACGTCACCACGCAGATTGCCGCGCCGACGCACTTCAATGCGCGCCGCAGGTTCGCCTGGCAGTACCGTATAGCTATCCGCGGCCAGCTCCAGGAGCAGCGGTACGGCAGGAGTCGGCAGCGCTGCCGGGGCCGGCGCGGCGGCAGCCACGGCGCTTACTTCCCCGATGTCGCTCAGCGACGCGCTATCAGTCGGCGCATTGATCGTAGGCGCGATAGTCCTGGGCGCCATGCTCGCAGCGGCGCTGATCCGGCCGCGACGGGAACCTGAGGCGGCTGCCAGCGTACTCCCGGTGCCGGTTGTCGCGCTCTTATGATCGGCCACGGACGGCGTGCTGGCCGCCGGACTGAGCCAGTCACCCAGTGTACGCAGCGGGTTGGTAAACGTGGTAGAGCGCAGCTCCTGCCAGCCTTGTGAAACACGTTGCGCCGTGGGTAAGCGGCCGAGCACCGCTGCGGTGGCGATGGTCGCACCCAGGCACGCGACCAGCACCAGGGGACGGCGAAATCTGCGCCGCCGTGGTGGTGGCAGAACTGCGAGCTGCTCAAGCGTCGGTAGTCGCACGGCGGCATTGCCCAGACCCATGCGTGCCAGCCACCAGCCGATGCCCACAGTACGATTTTCGCGCCGCCAGGCCAGCCCCGCACGCAGCGCCTGCCACGGGCCGCTGCGCACCCGCTTCGGGCGCCTGGGCAGCAGGGTACGGCCGCGCGCCTGCGCCGCAGAAAGTCTGTTGAACGGGTGGTGGCCCGAGAGCAGCTCGAAACTGACGCAGGCGAGTGAATAAAGATCGTCGCGGCGATCAGCAATCTGCCCTTCGAGGGCCTCGCAACTGGCGTAGGCGTTGGTCTCAGGTGAGGAATTGTTGCCGGCGGTGCGCGCGGCGGCGAAATCGATGACCCGCACCTCACCACTCGCCGTAATCATGATGTGACGTGGCTGTAAATTGCCGTGTACGACGCCGCGTTCATGGGCGTGCACCAGCGCCGCACCGACGTCGCGGATAATTGCCAATGCCATGGCGTGCGGCAGTGGCTGTGCGCGGCGCTGTGCGAGCAACGCATCGAGCGGTTCGCCATCGAGCAGCTCCATGGTCATGAAAATCAGCGGCCCATCCAGGTCGAGCTCAAATACATTGACGATGTTCGGATGTGAAAGCGACTGCGCACAATGAAATTCCGCGCGCAAATTGGCGAGTGTGTTGGCGTTGGCGGCCGCGCTGGGATGCAATACTTTCAGTGCTACATATTGACTGGGTAAGGGCAGTCTGCTGCGGGTGCGATCAAGTGCACGGTACACGGTGCTGTGCCTGCCAAGTCCCAGCTGCGTCTCGAGCACATAGCGGTTGCGCAGTACGATGGTTCCCGAAGGGGGCGCTACCCGCGGCGCCGGTGCCGGAGTCGGCGCGGACGCAATGACGGCAGCCGCTGCTGGCGCTGGCGCAGGCGCAGGCGCTGGTCTGGATTGTTCAACGTCTTGCCGACCCAAACCGCGACGGTCTGCCGAGGCCTTGAGTGCACGGAAAAGTGGCGTCGGCAGCAGGCCACGACGATGGTATTGATCGAGCAGGGCCAGCACGGTCCAGACTTCTTCAGCATTGGCCTGACAGAGTCGCGCAACATCGGTTTCAAAGTCTTCAAGGGTGATGGCGCGCTGCAGCAGCAAGTCGAGGCGCACCCGCAAACTGGTGTGGCCTAAAGGTGTGATATCCGGACGCGCAGCGTTCACAGCATTCATTCTTGTTTTCCAATCAGGCGCTGCAGCTCGCCGTTCCCCAGATGCCTGCCGCCAACTGGCCTTTCTACGCAACGCGACCCGGTTTGGCAACCACCATCAGGGATGCGCAGGCGTCGGCGCAGGAGTGGCCGCCGCAGGTGGGGGCGTGGGGACCGGGCTGCCCGGCAACAGGGGCAGCGGCACGCCGATATTCTCGCTATCAACAAAGTAGGGCGTATCGCCAAAGCAGCTCGAGGGCAGGCCGCGATGCTCGCTGTAATGCAAGCGCACCCGCTCGCCCAGCACCGTGTTGAGTTGCTCGGCGACCTTGCGCTCGCGCACCGTGAAAGTCCAGATCTGCGGCGCCATGCCACTGACCACATAAAGGGCGAGTTCGCCTTCATAGGTCTTGCAAACCCAGCCTTTGCGCGAGAGTTTCTGCAGCACGCCGACGCGCTCGCCTTCAGAATACGACCACCACAAGGCCAGCAGCGTGTAGGCGGCGAATAGTGCCAACAGCAGCACCAGCAGATAGGGCCAGCGGCGGCCACGTGGCCTCAGGGTAGTGGTGGCTTCCGTCATGCGCACTCTCCAGATGATGCATGGATGATGCAGCAGTGCCCGCCGGCATACAACTGCCGGCACCACGCGTGCCGGCACCAGGCGCTAGAAAGCGCTGCGTCCGGTGAGTTCGCGGCCGACGCTCAGCTGGTGAATGGTTTCGGTGCCCTCATAGGTGATGACACTTTCAAGATTGAGCATGTGACGGATCGGGGAATATTCCGCGCTGATGCCAGCGCCACCCAGCATGTCGCGGCAATCACGCGCGATATCGAGCGCGGTGCGGCAGTTGTGCCATTTGGCCATCGATACCTGTGCCGGCTTCAGCTCGCCACGATCCTTGAGGCGCCCAAGCTGCAGCGCCAGCATTTGCGCCGTGGTGATACCGCGCGACATCTCGGCCAGGCGCACCTGGATGGCCTGATTCTGCGCCAGCGGACGGCCGAACAGCTCGCGCGTGGCGGTATAATCGATGAGCTGCGCGAGGCAGGCCTGCGCCGCGCCGATCACGCCCCAGGCGATGCCATAGCGCGCCTGGGTCAGGCAGGAGAGCGGGCCTTTCAGGCCGCTGGCGTTTGGCAGACGCTGCGCTTCGGGTACGCGCACTTCGTCGAAAAACAGCGCGCCGGTGTGTGAGGCGCGCAGTGAAAACTTGTTTTCAATCTCGGTGGCGCTGAATCCGCGTGTGCCTTTGTCGATGATGAAGCCCCGTACCCCTTCATCGGTAGCGGCCCAGCAGACACAGACATCGGCAATGGCGCCATTGGTGATCCACATTTTCGAGCCGCTGATGATCCAGTCGCCACCACTGCGGCGTGCGCGCGTTTGCATGTTGCCGGGATCAGAGCCGCCGTGGGGTTCGGTCAGGCCAAAGCAGCCGATCAGCTCGCCACGCGCCATACCCGGCAGATATTGCTGTTTCTGCGCCTCGCTGCCAAAGGCCCAGATCGGGTACATCACCAGCGAGGACTGCACCGAGACAAAACTGCGCAGCGCCGAATCGCCGCGCTCCAGTTCCTGGCAGATCAGGCCGCTGGAGATGGCGTTGAGACCCGCGCAGCCGTAGCCCTCGAGACTGGCGCCGAGCAGTCCCAGGGACGCCAGCTCCGGCACCAGTTCGCGCGGAAAACGATGCTGTTCAAAGCAGCCGCGAATGATGGGTAGCACGCGGCTGTCGACAAAGCGCGCCACGCTCTCCTGCACCAGCTGCTCATCGCCGCTCAACTGGCCCCGCAGGTCAAAAAAATCCAGCGCATTCATGTGCTCAGTCCGTTACTGCCGCTGCAGTGTTCAGTCGATGGGAAATTCTACGCCCTGCGCCAATTGCACGGCAGAAGAGTAATTTACCGTCTGGGTCTGGCGGCGCATATAGGCTTTCCAGGAATCACTTCCGGATTCACGGCCACCGCCGGTTTCCTTCTCGCCACCAAAGGCGCCGCCGATTTCCGCACCGCTCGGGCCGGTGTTGACATTGGCGATGCCGCAATCGCTGCCGGTAGCGGACAAAAATGTTTCCGCTTCGCGCATATCGTTGGTGAAAATAGCTGAAGATAAACCCTGGCGCACCGCATTTTGCAGCTCAATGGCCTCGGCAAAGGATTCGTAGGGCGTTACATACAGTATCGGCGCAAAGGTTTCCTCACTCATCACGGCAATGGCCGCCTCGGTTTCAACCAGTGCCGGGCGCACATAGTAGCCGCCCGCCAGGCCGGCCGGCGTCAGGCGCTCACCGCCGATTACGCTCGCGCCCTGCTGGCGTGCAGTGGCCAGTGCGGCCTGCATGCGATCAAACGAGGCGGCATCAATGAGCGGTCCAACCAGCGTGCCGGCCTCAAGCGGCGAACCCACGGCGAGGCTGGCGTAGGATTTGCGCAGCATCTGCCGCAGCCGCGGGCACAGGCTCTGGTGCACAAACAACCGGCGCAGCGTGGTGCAGCGTTGACCGGCAGTGCCCACTGCAGCAAACACCACGGCGCGCAGGGTCAGGTTCAGATCAGCCGTGGGCGTGACGATCGCTGCGTTATTGCCGCCCAGTTCGAGCAGGGAGCGGCCAAAACGCGCGGCCACGCGTGGGCCGAGCGCGCGGCCCATCGCGGTGCTGCCGGTGGCGCTGATCAGCGGCAGCAGGCCGGAATCGGCCAGCTGTTCACCAGCTTCGCGCCGACCAATGATCAACTGCGAAATGCCGGGTGTAGCAGCCGGAAACTCGGCAATGGTTGCGCTGAGCAGGCGCTGCAGCGCCAGTGCGCTCAGCGGCGTCTTCTCGGAAGGCTTCCAGATGACCGTATCGCCGCACACCAGCGCCAGTGCCGCGTTCCACGCCCACACTGCCATGGGAAAATTAAAGGCGCTGATGATGCCCACCGGACCCAGCGGCTGCCAGCGTTCGAGCAGGTGATGACCTGGACGTTCGGAGGCGATCGTCAAGCCGTAGATCTGCCGTGACAGGCCGACGGCAAAATCACAGATGTCGATGACTTCCTGCACCTCGCCGAGCCCTTCGCTCAGGATCTTTCCCGCCTCGAGCGAAATGAGTTTGCCCAGGGCCTGCTTGTTGTCACGCACCCGGACCGCAAAACGGCGTAGCAGCTCGCCGCGCTGTGGCGCTGGTACGGCGCGCCAGCTCAGGAAAGCAGCAACCGCCGCCTCGATTTTGGCTGCCACTGCACTGCTGCTGTCAATGGGCAGCTGAGTCAGGACCGAACCGTCGATCGGCGTGCGCACTTCGAGACCAGCCCCGGCGGCCAGCGAGGACGTCGGCACGCCTGCCTGCTGCAGAATTGCCTGGTAGTTCATGTGCGTGGGCCCTCCGTTGTGCCTGGCTGGCGCATAGCGTAGATCTTGCCGAAACGGTTGGCGAGAAAATCGGCTAGCGGCACATCCTCCTGGCGTACAAAGCCGCGCTGCGGCAGCTTACCCGCTGCCAGCAGATCGAGTACCGCGCAGATGCCCGCGGCAGTGGTCAACTGGATGGCGCTGCGATCGACCCCATTGACGCGCTGACCGTAAACCTTGTTGGCGTAGGTTTCCTGTACCAGACCGCCTTTTTTAATGCCGGTGACGGTGACAAACATGATGACCACATCCTGCAGGGTGGTGGGCAGGGCACGTTCCAGAATGTCTTTGAGGACGTCGCGCCGCTCACGCAGCCGCAGATCCTGCAGCAGCGCCTTCATGATGGCCGCATGCCCGGGATAACGGATGGTGCGGTAGTTGAGATTGCGCACGCGGCCGCGCAGTGTTTCGCACAGGGTGCCGACCCCGCCGGAGGTGTTGAAGGCTTCATAGGTGACACCATCGAGCGAAAATTCCTCGCGCTCCTCGAGCGGCGGTGCATTGACCAGTTCGCCGTTGGAGATTGCTTCGCAGGGTTCGCAGTATTCGTTGATGACGCCGTCGGTGCTCCAGGTGAGATTGTAATTGAGCGCATTCGACGGGTATTGGGGCAGGGCGCCCACCCGCAGGCGTACGTCCTGCAATGAATCGAAATCTTTTGCCAGATCGTAGCCGACGATAGTGATGAAGCCGGGCGCGAGCCCGCATTGCGGTATGAAAGCCGTAGTGGCCGTGGTCGCGAGCTGGCGCACACGCTTGGTGTTGGCCACGTCCTCGGTAAGATCCAAATAGTGCACGCCGGCCATGGCGGCGGCCTCGGCGATCTTGCCGGTTACCTGGAAGGGCGCGGCGCTGAGCACGGCATAGCGTCCGCGCAGCGCTGCCGCAACGGCCTGCGGGTCGTTGACGTCGATCGCCAAGCGCTCCACCGGCACGCCGCCCTGCAGGCGCTCGAGCTGTTCGGTCGATTTGTCGATGACCGCCACCTGATAGTCGCCGCTATGGACCAGCAGGTCCGCGATCATCTGGCCGATCTTGCCGGCTCCCACTATTGCCACGCGCTGCATGTTGATTCCTTGTTGAAGAGCCGCCGGCTAAAATCTGGCGCATATCTTCGGCAAAGGCGCGACGAAAAGCAGCCCCGAAAACGTCAGGTTGACGAGCCCTTTCCGGCTGTTTGCCGTATCATATCGGCACTATGACGATAGACAGTATTGATCGGCGCATTATCGCCCTGTTGCGCGACAACGCCCGGGCCTCGACTGCACACTTAGGCCGGCATCTGGGCCTGGCGCGCACCACGGTGCAGAGCCGCATTGAGCGCCTGTTGAAGCGTCAGGTGATCGCCGGCTTCACACTGCGTATGGGCGCCGAGCGTGAACGCGGGCAGCTCACCGCCCATGTGATGATTACCGCCATGCCTAAGCTGCTGGCGCGCGTAGAGGCGACCCTGCGGGCACTGCCTGAAGTGCGCAAGCTCTATTCAGTCAGTGGCCAGCATGACTTTATCGCCGTGCTGGTGACCGATTCGGTGGGCGAAATGGACAAGATTCTCGATCGCATCGGCGCGCTGGCCGGCGTTGATCGTACCGCTTCGTCGATTGTGCTCTCGACCCGCATCGATCGCTGAGGCCATACTTTCAGGCTAGGCGAGTGTGTGAAACACGCGCTGCACGTCATCGTCCTGCTCAAGCTGATCGATCAGCTCCAGCGCCTCGGCGGCCTGCACCTCGGCCAGCTCGATGGGCGCTGAGCAGATGTATTCGTGCTCGGCTGACAGCGGCGTGATCCGCCGCATTTCCAGCGCTTCCTGCAGCCGGCCAAAAGCGGCAAATTCGCAGCGCAGCACCAGCTGGGCTTCGCCTTTTTCGCCGCTGCTCTCGCCCATCTCCTCCAGGCCGTGATCGATCAGCTCGAGCTCGAGATCGTCCTGATCAATGCCGGCCGGATTGAGCCTGAACACACCCATCTTCCTGAACTGAAAAGCCACGCTGCCGTTGGTGCCCAGATTGCCACCATGCTTGGTGATGATGTTGCGCACATGGGCAACGGTGCGCGTCGGGTTGTCGGTGGCGGTTTCCACCAGCAAGGCCACGCCGTGCGGCGCATAGCCTTCGTAGAGCACTTCGAGGTAGTGGGTGGCATCGCGGCCGCTGGCGCGCTTGATGGCGGCCTCGACCTTGTCCTTGGGCATATTGACGGCGCGCGCATTCTGGATGATGCGGCGCAGGGTCGGATTTGCCGCCGGGTCGGCGCCACCGGTCTTAACCGTCATGGCGATGTCCTTGGCGACCCGCGCAAACTGCTTGGCCATGCGGTTCCAGCGCGCGAACATGGCATGTTTGCGAACTTCGAAGATGCGACCCATGATTGCCGGTGATCCTTTGTCTTATGTTGTGGGCCTGGCTGCACCTTGGCGGCGCGAACCTGTAGTGTATACGGGCCTGTGGAGGGTTGCGTAGCGTGAAAAATTTCATAGTTAAAGATGGGGTGGCTATAGTCAACGAGGTGGGCGCGGCGCTCAACGCCGACTATCTCGCCGCGGAAGTGCCGCTGGTCAGTGCGCTGGCCAGGCAGGCGCGACTTGATGCACCCGCGCGCGCGCGGGTCGCCGCCCGCGCCCTGCAACTGGTCGAGGCCGTGCGTACCGGCGCCGATGAGGCGGCTGGCATTGATGCGTTCCTGCAGACCTATGGTCTCGATTCGCAGGAAGGCGTGCTGCTGCTGTGCCTGGCCGAAGCGCTGCTGCGTATTCCGGATGACGCCACGGCTGATCGCCTGATCGCTGATCGGCTTGGCCGTGGCGATTGGCGCGCGCATCTGAATGACTCCTCTTCGTTGTTTGTCAACGCCTCGACCTGGGGCCTGATGCTGACCGGCGCGCTGCTGACTCCGGATGCCGCGCTTAGTCGCGATCCGCAAGGGTGGTTGCGCGCCATTGTGGGTCGGCTCGGTGAGCCGGTGGCGCGCACCGCGCTGCGTCAGGCCATGCGCATACTCAGTCAGCAGTTTATCTTTGGCACCGATCTGCATTCGGCGCTGGCCCGGGCGCACGGTGCCGACGCTGGCCTGCGCTATTCCTTCGACATGCTGGGCGAGGCGGCAATGAATACCCGCGATGCGCGCCATCACCTGGAGGCCTATCGCGATGCCATAGCGCAGGTAGGGCGCGCGGCGCTGGAAACTGCGCGCCGGGCAGCACCGGTGCGCGCACTCGCGGCACGCAACAGCGTGTCGGTCAAACTCTCGGCGCTGCATCCGCGCTACGAGCTTGGACAGCGCGAGCGCGTGCACGCCGAATTGCTGCCGGCCATCGCCGCTTTGCTGGAGCAGGCGGAGCAGGCCGGCATTGGTCTGACCATCGATGCCGAGGAATGCGATCGCCTGGAATTGTCGCTGCAGTTATTCGAGCGCCTGATGCTCCTGCCGGCGGCCGCGCGTCCCGGCCAGCTGGGCCTGGCCGTGCAGGCCTATCAGAAGCGTTCCCTACGGGTCATCGATTGGCTGGTAGCCCGGCTGCGCGCCAATGGCCGTTACATCACCGTGCGCCTGGTGAAAGGTGCGTACTGGGATACTGAAATCAAGCGTGCGCAGCAGGCTGGGCTCAACAGCTACCCGGTGTTCACGCGCAAGCAGCATACTGATATTGCCTATCTGGCCTGCGCCCGCCGCCTGGCGGCGAGCCGCGATGTGATCAGCGCGCAGTTTGCCACCCACAACGCGCATACCGTGGCTTACGTGGCCGAGCTCTACGACGCTGACACGACTGCTTGCGAATTTCAGCGGCTGCACGGCATGGGTGAGGCGCTGTATGGCGCGGTGCGCGCGGGCGCCACTGGGGCACCGCATGCCTGCCGGGTCTATGCGCCGGTGGGTCCACAATCAGAATTGCTTCCCTATCTGGTGCGCCGGCTCCTTGAGAATGGCGCCAATACTTCCTTCGTGCATCGCGCTGGTGATCGCGCGCAGGCGGCCGCTGATGTGGTGCGCGATCCCACCGATGCGTCGGCTGTCAGTGAGGCGGCGAACGCCGAGGCCGTGGCGTTCAGCACTACGCTGCCCGAGCCGCCATTCATGTTTGGCGCCGAGCGGCGCAATTCGCCAGGGATCAACTTGCACGACAGCGAGGTCCTGGCGGAGCTGGCGCGCGAATGCGCAGGCGCGAGCCGTAGCGAGTGGTTGGCGCGACCCTTGATTGGCGGCCAGGCCACCAGCGGCGCCACCGTGGCGATCGCCAATCCGGCTGATTACAACGATGTGCTGGGCGAATGCGTGAACGCCACGGTGCAGCAGGTGCAGCAGGCGGCCGAGATCGCGGCGGCCAGCTGGCAGGAATGGGACGCCGCTGGTGGTGCTAAGCGCGCCGCCGTGCTTACGCGCGCCGCCGATCTGTTTGAGCGCGAGCGCGCCGCTCTGCTGGCGCGTTGCGTGCGCGAGGCGGGCAAGACCATGGCCGACAGCGTGTCCGAGTGGCGCGAGGCGATTGATTTCCTGCGTTATTACGCCGCGCAGGCGCGCGCCGAGTTTACCCACGAGCGCGTGTTGCCCGGGCCGGCTGGCGAAGCGAATAGTCTGCGGTTGCGGGCGCGCGGCGTGTTCGGTTGCATCAGTCCATGGAATTTTCCGTTGGCCATTTTTACCGGCCAGGTGGCCGCCGCACTGGCTGCCGGCAACAGCGTATTGGCAAAGCCCGCCGAACAGACGCCGCTCACTGCCGCTTACGCCACTGCATTGTTGCACCAGGCCGGAGTGCCCGCGAATGTATTGCAGCTGTTGCCGGGCGACGGCGCGGTGGGCGCCGCGATCACCGGCCTCGAATGCCTGGCGGGCGTGGCCTTCACCGGATCCAGCGAGACGGCGCAGCTAATCGCTCGCAGCCTGGCGGCGCGCAATGGCGCCATTGCCACTTTGATTGCCGAGACCGGCGGCCAGAACGCCCTGATCGCCGACAGTTCTGCGCTGGTGGAGCAGGTGGTGCAGGATCTGCTCGCCTCATCGTTCAACAGCGCCGGGCAACGCTGCTCGGCGGTGCGTGTGCTGTACGTGCAGGAAGAACTGGCGCCGCGCCTGATCGAAGCGCTGTGTGGTGCCATGGACGAGATGGTGCTGGGCGATCCGGCACTGCTGAGCACGGATATCGGGCCGGTAATCGATGCCCAGGCGCTCGCCGCTCTGGAGCTGCATGCGCGGCGGCTGGGGGCGGCAGGTCAGGTGCTGCATCGCGGACCCAAAGCGGCCAACGGACTGCCTGGGTGCTATTTTGCGCCATTGCTGGCCGAGATTTCTGGCATTGCCGAACTCGAGGGCGAGGTGTTCGGGCCGGTGCTGCACCTGGTCCGTTTCCGTGCCAGCGACATCGGCCGCGTGGTCGACGACATCAACGCCACGGGTTTTGGCCTCACCCTGGGCGTGCACACGCGCATCGAAACCCGCGCCTTACAGATCGCGCAGCGCGCGCGGGTCGGCAACGTCTATATCAATCGCAACACCATCGGCGCGGTGGTCGGTGTGCAACCCTTCGGTGGCTGCAATCGCTCCGGCACCGGGCCTAAAGCTGGCGGCCCGCATTACCTGCCGCGCTTTGCCACTGAACAATGCCTGACCGTGAATACCGCAGCGGTCGGTGGTAACGCAGCGTTGCTGAGTCAGGGATAAGCCGCCAGTGCAGTGCGGCGCGCCTCAGGAGCTACGCAGCACACGCGTGATGAGTGTTTCCGTCAGCGGCCGTTCCAGTTTGAGCTTTTCCAGCAGCGCCCGGCAATGGCGGGCGCTGACCGGCCGGCTGAAGAAATAGCCCTGCGCGTAGTCGCAGCCGCGAGCCTGTAACAGTTGCGCCTGCTGCTGCGTCTCCACGCCTTCGGCGACGATGCTCATGTCGAGTCTGCGCGCCATGTCGATGATGGCATCGATGATCGAGGTGCGCGCGGCATTTTTGCCCAGATCGTTGATAAAGCTGCGATCGATCTTGATTGAATCAACTGGCAGGCGCGCCAGATAACTCAGGCCCGAATAGCCCGTGCCAAAATCATCGATCAGCACCTGCGAACCAAGCGCCCGCAGGGTTTGCAGCGTACCCACCAGGCCATCCGGATCATTGAGCAATGCGGTTTCGGTAATTTCGAAATGTAACCAGCGCGGATCAACCTGATGCTCGGCCGCCAGCTGCAGCACCGAGGAGCAGAAGTCAGACTGTTCGAGCTGCACCGGCGAGATGTTGACGGCAATCGGCACCACCGGCACTCCGGCATCCTGCCAGGCGCGCAGTTGCTGCAGCACGATGCGCAAGGCCTGCAAACCCAGTTCCACGGTCAGGCCACTGCTGTCAGCAACTGCTATGAACTGGCTCGGCGGTACCTGGCCCAGATCCGGATGGCGCCAGCGCATCAGCGCTTCCAGCGATGAGACCCGACCGGATTTCATATCAATGATGGGTTGATACTCCATCGTGAACTGATTGGTGCCGATGCTGCGCCGCAGTGCCCGCTCCATCGCCAGAGTTTCGCTGACACGCACCAGCATGTCTGGGGAGAACAGTCGATGACAGCGTCGGCCGGCGGCCTTGGCCTGATAGAGCGCGATGTCAGCGTGCTTGAGCAGTGATTCCATGTCGAGGCCATCCTTGGGAAAGAGCGCCACTCCCAGGCTGGCCGATACCTCGAGCGGCATCGCTTCGAGACTGAGGGGCGCGCGGATGGCGGTCTGCAGGCGCTGCGCCAGCGCATCTACCGCTGCGACGTCGGGCAGCAGCCCCGCGATGATGACGAATTCATCGCCACCCATGCGAATCACCACGTCCTGGGCCGCCACCGTAGCGCGCAGTCGCTTGCCGACAATCTGCAGCAGTGCATCGCCGGCGCCATGGCCGCACGAGTCATTGATATTCTTGAAGTGATCGATGTCCAGGTAGATCAGGGCCAGCAGGCGCTGGGAAAGTGCCGCCTGCTTTAGCGCACGTGGCAGGCGTGCGCGCAGGTACAGCCGGTTGGGCAGTCCGGTGAGCGAATCGTGCTGTGCGATGTGCACCAGCTTTTTGTGGCTGGCCTGTTGCTGCAGCTGTGCCTCGCGCCGGTGGCTGACGTCGCGGCCTACCAGACACCACAGGCTGCGCTGCGCGTCGGTTATGCGGGTGATGGCAACTTCCGCATCAGTGCTGCCAGTGCCCTGACTAACCATGCGGGATTCGAGCACCACGCGCGCGCCGCCGGTGTGCGCCACCTGCTCGAACGCGGCAGCAGTCAGATCCGGGTACAGCTCAAATACCGTGCGCGAGCGGATAGCGGCGAGCGTGCAGCCCATGGCGCGCAGCACCGCCTCGTTGGCCTCGACGATGCGTCCGCTTTCCGGCTCGATGAGCGTGATCGCCTCATGGAGCTGCGCGGCAATACGCGTGAAGCGCTGCTCCGCAGCCTCGGTGGCGGCAAAACTGCGCTGCAGGCGCAGCGCCATCCATAGCAGCCAACTGCTGCCGATGATCAATAGCAGGGCGATGCTGCCGAGCATCAGGCTCGTGGTGCGCACTCCGAGTCGATAGATACGGCGCGCCGCGTCGCTGCTGAACAACGCCACCGGACGACCGTCAATGTCGCGGGCCAGCGCATAAGCGCTGGTCTGCACACTGCTGGTGTTCAGCACCATGGTGTTGCTGGCGCCGCGATCATCAATCCAGTGGCGCACGGCAGCGGGCAGATCGTCGCCAGCATTGCCAGCGTGTCCTGAACCCAGAGTGCGCAACTGCACTGGCAGATCCAGCGTCTCGCGCATGCGCCCGGCGGCAGCGGCGTTGATATACCGGGCAAACATCATCAGCGCACCAGTGGGCGCGCTGAGATCAGTGCGGCGAATCTCGTAAACGGCAAAGCCGACCGGACCACGGGAAGTGCTCAACAGGCGCTCCGCGGGCGGCCGTCGGTCCATCGCCGGGTCGATGCGCATGACGCGCCTGAGCTCAGCGAGCACAGCTGCGGGCACTGGGGTGGCGACCTCGTTGGCGCGCGCGTCGTAATAGCCAGAATAGAGTTCCACGCCGGCGTGATCAACGATCCACACCAGGTCAGCATGTACGGTGCTCATGGCCTCGCGCGTGAAGCTGGCAAGTAGAAAAGCGGGATTGGGTTCGGTCACGAAGTCGGCCGCGCTGTCCCACTCGGCGTAGTTGCGCGTGGTGATGGCGAGTTGTCGCAGATCAGTATTCAGAGCCTGGTAGAGCTGGCGTGCCTTCTGCTCGGTAGCCGAGGTTTCGATGGCCGCAAAGCTGTCGGTCAGGTACCGTGTGGTGATCAGCAGGCTGGCTCCCAGAGCCAGCAATAGACCAACTCCGACGCCCAGTCGCCGCCGCCGCTGGCGTCGGGCATTAGTGCCCGCAGTCTGGTTATCGTCTACCTCAGTGCTCACTTCGCCAGTATCGACGCGAACGCGCTGGCCAGGGAGTGCATGGTTTGAGGGCGGCAGGGGAAATGCGCGGCGCGTCACACATTGCGCCTGGCTGTCAGGCGGCAGCAGCGCAACGCTGCCAGCTCACCAACCTTATTTGGCGGGTTGCGCCGGGCGGCTATAGGTCGCCGTAAAGCTCGCTTTGGCCAGCATGTTGGCGTTCAGGTTAAAACCTATCAACGCGCTGATTGTAGGCCAGCCAATGCCACCAGCCGCTGCCGGTCGGTGCGTCGGGGTCGTAGACAGTTATCGCATAGGCCAGGGTGCCAGCCGGGGCGCCGCTCCAGCGCAATTGCGGCGATACATTGCCGCCACCGCAGGCCGCGTATACATAGGGCGCGCTGATGGTGCTGTGGGCCGCGACATCAGGGCTGCTGAGCATGAACGCCATGGCGGTTCTCCTTCAATGGTTGAGGGCCGGGGCGCTGCGCACCGGCAACGGGACATTGCACAGGTCGATGTAGCCGGCCGGCTGCAGAAACCAGCCATCATGACGATTGCGACGCGCGGCGACCAGTGCGGCAAACGTGGGCGAATCGCTGCGCAGTACTTCAAGGCGCAGCCGCTGCGCCAACGGCAATTCGCTCGCCAGTTGCGTACTACTGATCGTTAGCCGTTGCGCGGGTTTGTCGTAGAACCCCATCTCGGCCGTGCCGCGTGGCAGGCTGGAGAGCAGCTCGATGCCCTGGCGTACGCGCCCGACCACAGTGACGTTGCGATCGAGATGGCGCGGCGCGTGGCCGATCACGGCATACAACTCGCTGCCATTGCCACTGGCCGGATCATTGTCACGTCCGACGCCGACCGCACCGTAGCAATGTGTCAGCCAGGCCATGCCCGTGGCGGGATCGCGTGCCGCCGCAAAGCTGTCCACGAAGCCGACCTGCGGAGCGTAGCCATCATGATCGGGCAGCAGCGTAAAGGCTGCGGCGCCCAGCGCTACAGAAAACTCCGGCGCAAGCTTTTTCATGTTATCCGGTACTTTGCGAACGGCGTCGGGATCACCCCACTGTGCCACGTAGTTGTCCTGTACGCGCAGTATCGACAGGCCGTCAAAGAAATGCAGGCGCGCCAGGGCCTCGATGTTGGCCACAGTGCGTGGCGCCAGCGCCGGCAGCAGTTCGATGACGACGCGGCCGCCGGGCAGATCCATATAGAGTGTGTGTTCGTCGTTGAGCGCGCGCCAGGCACTGGCTGGCGAGGCGGCCAGAATCTCTGCCATGGATTGGGGCGGCGCGCTCGTGCCGGCGCCGATCCCGGAGGTCGCGGCCAGCAGCAGTAAGAGCGTGGCAATGAATTGTCGTGATGTGCGCATAAGCCGTGGCCCCCCGCCAGATGGTCAGACCCATTCTGACCCATCCCGTCGCCGGCGCGCAAAGCTGGTTTTGCAGGCTGGCAATTGCGCATACTCTGGGGGGTTGCCGAGGAGAGTGATATGGACACGCCGGGCGCTGCGCGACGCTGGTATTCATCGCTGTATGTCCAGGTATTGATCGCCGTCGTGGCGGGCGTGGCAATGGGTGCGCTGGCCCCGCAGTTGGCTGTTACCCTGAAGCCACTGGGCGACGGCTTTATCAGGCTGGTCAAGATGATCATCGCGCCGGTGATCTTCTGCACAGTGGTCAGCGGCATCGCCGGCGTCAGTGGCGCGCGCAAACTGGGCCGGGTGGGTCTCAGGGCGCTGGGTTATTTTCTGGTGGTCTCTACGCTGGCGCTGGTGCTTGGGCTGGTGGTTGCCAATGTGCTGCAGCCCGGCGCCGGCCTCAATGCCGACCCGAAACTGCTCGACACCAGTGCGATTGCCAGCTATCAGGGTCAGGCGCAGCGGCGCACGCTAACTGAATTTCTGCTGCAGATTATTCCCGACACGGCGCTTGGTGCCTTCACCAGTGGCGAGATCCTGCAGGTGCTGTTGTTCTCGGTGCTGTTCGGCGTCGGGCTGATGCTGGCGGGCGAGCGGGCGCGGCCGGCCGCCCGCGCCATAGACGCTATCGGCGCGGTCATTTTTCGCGTTGTGGGGCTGATCATGCGCGTGGCCCCGATCGGTGCGTTTGGCGCCATGGCCTACACCATCGGCCAGTTTGGCATTGCCAGCCTGGCGCAACTGGGCAATCTCATGTTGTGCTTTTATCTGACCAGCCTGGTATTCGTGCTTGGGGTGCTGGGCGCAATCGCCCGCTACAACGGCTTTTCGCTGTGGCGATTGCTGCGCTACCTGCGCGCCGAAATGCTGCTGGTGTTGGGTACCGCCTCGTCGGAAGCGGTATTGCCGGCATTGATCGACAAACTTGAGCACGCCGGCTGTGCCCGTTCGGTGGTGGGCCTGGTGGTGCCGGCGGGCTATTCCTTCAACCTGGATGGTACGAATATCTATATGACGATGGCGGCGCTGTTTATTGCCCAGGCGACCAATGTACACCTGACGCTTGCCGATCAATGCCTGCTACTGCTGGTGGCCGCGGTGAGTGCCAAGGGTGCCGCGGGCGTCAGTGGCTCGGGGTTTATTATCCTGGCGGCGACGCTTGCCGTGGTGCCGGCTGTGCCGGTTGCCGGCATGGCACTGATCCTCGGTGTGGATCGTTTCATGAGCGAGTGCCGTGCGCTCACCAATTTTGTGGGCAATGCCGTGGCGAGTATTGTCATCTCGCGCTGGGAAGGTGAGCTCGATGCCAGACAGTTGCAGCGGGCGCTTGCGGGTGCGGCAACAACGCCACCGGTGGCAGCGTGAGCGCGCGGGAGGTGCTGCAGTTGTATCGCGCCACACTGTGGCGCGGTTGGCCGGCGGCATTATTGATAGCGATTCTGACGACTGCTTTCCTGGATCGCATGATGGCAGCGCTGCCAGACCCGTTGGCACCCGACGGACTCGAGCGCCTGGCGCAATTTATCAGTTCCGCGAGCCTGTGGCGCTCGGCGCTTACGGTCTCGTTGCTATCGTTGTGGCCAGTCTGTGCACTGATCCTGTGCGCTGATGCCCAGGTGCGCGGCCTGGCGCCACCGGCAGCCGGTGGACTGTTGGTGGCACTACGGGCGTACCCGCAAGCGCTGTTGGCAGGCCTGTTGTTTACTGTTGTCGTTGCGGCGGGTTTAACGCTGCTGCTGATTCCAGGGATCTACCTGGCTGGCGCGCTGCAGTTATGGCTGGTGGCGTTACTCCTGCAGCGGGTCGGCGCCTGGCGATCGCTGGGCGCCAGCTGGCAGCTTGTGTACGCTCGATGGTGGCGCAGCAATACCCAGGTCGTGCTCATCCTGCTCGGCGGCCTGGGCGCAGCCGCGTTGCTGAGTCTGATCGCGGGTATCGTGGTTGCGCTGGTCAACGCGACCCTGCACCCGGATCCCGCACTGCAACGCGCTGCCGCCCTGGGCGTAGCGCTGCTGGTTAATTTCGTCGCCGCACCCGCTTATTCTGTCGCCTTGCTGGTCAGTTACTATGATCTGCAGCGAGGGCAAGGCAGTTGACATTCAGCGGCATCGGTATTCTCCTTCAACCATGGGTGGCGTGAAATCCTGGGTCCTGGCGGTTCCCGGCACGATGCTGGTGGCTTGCGCCGCTACTGTGCGTTCCAGTCCGCCCGTGCCATCGATAGTCGTTACTCCGGTTGAAGTGACTACCACCTATATTTCCACCTTTGGGCATCACTATGGCCATGGTGAGTATGCCGTCGTGCAGGTATGTGTGGCCGCCGATGGCGCTATTGCCAGCACGCGCATCGTGGTTTCGTCCACGCAGAAAAACTTCGACGATTCGGCGCTCGGCTGGGCGCGGCAGGCGCGCTATCAGCCGCAACTTGAAAATGGCAAGGCCGTGTACGGTTGCCAGGAAGTTCGTGTAGAAATCAACCTGCGCCGCGACCACAGCATCGGCCAGGGCGCCGATAGCGCGCTGGGCTAACCGCGACCCCTGGGGCCGGCAAGCAGCCGTATGGCCTCGCCGCCGCCGGGAGCGAGTTTCAAGGTCAGGTGCTCACCGCGGCGTAGCTTGCGTGATTCAATGACAATGGCATGTGGGTTGGTGCGCCAGTCGGCGTCGTCGGCGTCGCGGTAAATCTGCGCCTGGTAGTCACGTCCGGCGTCCAGGAAATCCAGGACGATATCGAGGGAGCGGGCATTCTCATCCGTGACGCTGCCGATATACCAGTTGTCGCTGTTGCGATCCAGCCGCGCGATGGTGGCGTAATCGCCCACTTCGCCATTGAGCACGCGGGTATCGGCCCAGTCGGCCGGTACGTCCTTGATGAACTGAAACGGCCCCGGATACCTGGCGTAATTCTCCGGCAGATCGGCCGCCATCTGAATCGGGCTATAGATAATGACGTAGTTCGCCAGTTGCTTGGCGATCGTCGATTGAATGGCCTGGCCGTTCTTGCCGACCAGGCTCAGCACGCCGGGCGTGAAATCAAACGGGCCGGCGAGCATGCGTGTGAACACCAGATTGGCTTCGTGCTCCGGCGGGTTGGGCGGATTGCCCCAGGCGTTGTATTCCATGCCGCGCGCACCCTCGCGCGCCACCCAGTTCGGATAGCTGCGGCGTAGTCCGGTGTCCTTGATCGGCTCGTGCGTGTCGATGGTGATGTGGCGCTTGGCCGCTTCGGTGACCACATAAAGATGATGGCGCGACATGACCTGGCCGTCGTGCCACTCATAGTGAATCCTGCCATCGCTCCCCATGGCCTTGACGCCGCCGGCGTCGGCAACATAGCCGGTTTTGACACTGTCAACGCCGAGTCGTGCGTACAGATCGAGCGCGTCGCCAAGCTGTGCCTCGTAGTTGGCAATATTGGCCGAGGTTTCGTGATGGCCGATCAGGTGTACGCCTTTTTGACGTGCGTAGTCGCTGACGGCTTTGAGATCGAAATCAGGATACGGCCTGGTGAAACTGAAGGTTTCGCCGTTGGCGAACCAGTCACCGTCCCAGCCTTCGTTCCAGCCTTCAATCAATACGCCGCGAAAGCCATTTTTCGCTGCGAAATCGATGTAACGCCTGGCGTTGGCCGTGGTGGCGCCGTGATGCGGGCCAGAGCTCCAGCTGGAAGTGCCCAGGTGCATTTCCCACCAGATGCCCACATATTTATAGGGTTTGAACCAGGAAACATCGCCGAGCTTGTTGGGTTCGTTGAGATTCAGGATCAGATCGGACATGTAGAGTCCGGCGGCATTGTCGGCAATCTGCAGCGTGCGCCACGGAGTCGTAAAGGGCGCCGTGCGCTGCACCGGCGGGCCGGCCGAGGAGGGTGACAGCACGGCCTTGAGCCGCTGACCCTCGACGCGCCGCAACCACATCGAGGCGTAGTCGACCAGCGCGGCTTCATGGATGGCAATGTGCAGGCCGCTGGCCGCCTTCAGCGTCATCGGTGTGTGCGCCTGGCTCAGCTCATTGAGCGGCGTCCTGCGGTAGAGATACTCGTAGCGATTCCATTCGCCACCCGGCTCCCACCAGGCGGTGGCGGGCTCGACAATAGCGAATTCGGTCAACTCGGCCATGATGTTGACGGTGCGCAGTTGCGCCTGGTCAGGAAACTCGTAGCGAAATCCCACGCCGTCGTCATAGACACGGAATACGATATCAAGGCTGCGCCGCAGACGGTTGTTCTCGGTCAGGCGGGCGCGCAGTTCGTTGTAGTGATTGCGGACGAAGCGCCGCTCGCCCCAGGGCTGTTCCCAGGTCGCGTCGAAACTGCTGGTGCTGGAGCTGGTCAGAGTGAAATTACGCTCCAGTTTTGGCGCATCAGCGAGGATGAATCCGAGCCTCGAATCCTCCACCACCAGCGCGCCGCGTCTGCTGATGCTATAGCCCGGCCGGCCATCGCTGTCGAGGGTCAGTGCCACGGTGAGCACGGCGCCAGGCGAGCTGAGCGTGGCCACGCTCGCCGCGTCTGCGGCGGCCGTACTCAGCGTCAGCGTCAGTGCAATCAGCAGACGGCGCAGGGTTTTCATGGGCGTGCTCCCGAGACGCAGACCAGATAGTCGAGCGCTGCCAAGCTGATGTGGTAACTGCCCGGCGCCGCAGGCACCGGGGCACAGCGTCCGTGAAGTGCCATAAAGTACCTGGATTTGCTGTCCACCACCACCTGCGTATCGATGCTGGTAGTGCTGGTATTGAAGGCCAGCAGCACTTCTGTGCCGGTTACGCTATCGAAACGCGACACGGCAAACAGCCCCGGGGTCTTCGAGGCTGCGCGCACCACCTGCAGTCCGTGGCGTAGTGCCGGCTGTTCAGTTCGCAGCCGGGCCAGGGCGGCTATGCTCTGATACAGTGGATGAGTACTGTTGAAATTGCTCAACGCCGTAGTCGAGCTGGTGCCGAGCAGCGGCTGTTTGTTGTACGAGGCCACCTGACTCGCAAACATATCCTGGCGTGAGTCCTGATCGCCACCCCAGCCGACGAAACCCTGTTCGTCACCCGAGTACACGGTCGGGGCGCCGCGCAGCGTGAGCAGCATCGCATGGGCCAGCTGCACACGCTTGAGCACCTCGTCCGCACTGGCCTTGGGTCTTGCGAGCTGCACCTGGCGCGCGAACCGGCCGCCGTCGTGGTTGCTGATGAAGGTGGGCAACTGCAGTGCTGCGCTGACGCCACCCTCGTAGAGTGAGTCCGCCGCAAACAGCCGCACCAGCTCGTCGGTGCCGGCACTGCCCGCGACCGTGTCACGCACTGCGGCGGCAAAGGCAAAATCGAGCACCGCCGGCAGCTTGTCGACGCGCGTGTGCTCGGCCAGCAGCGCCGGGTCCATTTCCTCGGTTGCCACCTCGCCAAAGATATGAAAGTTCGGGATGCCGCGCGCGGCCGCATGTGCGCGGATGGCCGGCACGAACGCCTGCCAGAATTCGGGATTCACATGTTTGGCAGTGTCGATGCGAAAACCGTCAATACCGAAATTATCGATCCAGCCCTCAAAAATATCGATGAAGCCCTGCACCACACGTGGATTTTCGGTAGCGACGTCGTCCAGGCCGCTGAAGTCACCCAGGGTCGAACTCTCACCTTCAAAAGTGCTGTTGCCGCGATTGTGGTAATAACGCAGCTCGTTGAGCCACTCGGGAACCTTGCGATGCGCTTCGCCCGCCGGGATATAGGGCGTGTACGCGTAGCTGTCGGCACGATCCGGATAGTCGGCACGCGAACGGTAGGGGCATAGGGTGCCAGGGCACTCGCGATAGCGAATCACATCGGCGGTGTGATTGACGATGATGTCCAGATACAGCTTCATGCCGCGAGTGTGCGCGGCGGCCACCAGCGCTTGCAGATCTGCGGCCGTGCCAAAGTGTGGATCGACGGCCGTGAAGTCGGTGATCCAGTAGCCGTGGTAGCCGGCTGATTCATCCCCCTTGGCGCCCTGCACCGGTTTGTTCTGGTAGATGGGACCCAGCCAGATCGCGGTGGCGCCCAGCGCCTGAATGTAATCGAGACGCGCGGTCAGGCCCTTGAGATCACCGCCATGAAAAAAACCTTTGGAAGTCGGATCGAAGCCGGTGTGCAGTCGATCGCCGCTCAGCCCGCCGCGATCATTGCTGCGATCACCATTCTCAAAGCGATCGGGCAGCAGAAAATAGATGATTTCATCACTCGCTGGGCGATCACGAAACGCCAGCGCCTGCCCGGCGTTGGCCAGCGCACCGCTCGCCAACAGTGCCAGCACGCTGGCAGGCAGCCTGGTGAATCGATAACGAGTAACCTGCCTCATGCCCGCTCCGTTCCAGCCACTAACGACACAGGTTATAAGCAGCGCATGAACAAAGATACTGGGTATACGGAACCCGGACTGCGAAGGTTACGCGCCCTGCTGCGCGCTCTGCCGGTCGGCATCTGGGGGTTGGGGCTGACCTCCATGTTCATGGATATCTCCTCCGAACTGGTGCACAGCCTGCTGCCGGTGTTCATGTCCAGCGTGCTGGGCGCCAGCATGATGACCATCGGTCTGATTGAAGGCGTCGCCGAAGCCACGGCATCGGTAACCAAGCTGTTTTCCGGAACCTTGAGCGATCGCTGGGGGCGGCGGCGACCCTTGCTGCTGCTGGGCTATGGTCTGGCGGCAGTGACCAAGCCGGTATTTCCACTGGCTGGTTCGATTGCCTGGGTTGCGGCGGCACGCTTTATTGATCGCGTGGGCAAGGGGATTCGCGGCGCGCCGCGCGATGCGCTCATCGCCGATATCACGCCAGCCGAATCGCGCGGTGCGGCCTATGGCCTGCGCCAGGCACTTGATTCATTTGGTGCCGCGGTTGGACCGCTGGTGGCGATTGTGTGCATGGTGCTGCTGTCCGGAAATATCAAAGCCGTGCTGTGGGTGGGGGTGGCGCCGGCGTTTATTGCCGTGCTGTTGCTGGTGTTGATGGTAAAAGAGCCAGCGTCCGTGCCACGCGCGGCGGGCTTGAGCTCGCCGCTCGGCACGGCGGGACTGCGCCGGCTGGGTGCGCGTTTCTGGTACCTCGCGGCGTTGGGCGCGCTGTTCACCATGGCGCGTTTCAGCGAAGCGTTTCTGGTGCTACGTGCACAGCAGGCCGGATTGTCACTCACGCTCGTGCCGCTGGTGATGGTGGTCATGAATGTCGTCTATGCGAGCGCCGCCTATCCGGCCGGGCGGGCCGCTGACGGCCGTGATCCGCGCGTGCTGTTGATGCTTGGACTGGTGGTGTTGGTAATCGCCGACATTGTGCTGGCGCGTGCCGGGTCGGCGAGTATGGTGCTGTTAGGCGCGGCAATCTGGGGGCTGCACATGGCGCTCACCCAGGGGTTGTTCTCCAAATTGGTAGCCGACGTGGCGCCCGCCGGACTGCGCGGCACGGCCTTTGGTGTGTTCAACCTGGTGAGCGGCGTCTCAGTGTTGGTGGCCAGTACCGTGGCCGGCATACTGTGGAGTCGCTACGGCTACGCGGCCACCTTTTTTGGCGGTGCCCTGTTTGCGGCACTGACTGCGGTGGGCGTCCTGTTCACGCGCCTGCACGTTCATTCGGGCAACTGAAAATTCTGCGTTGCTGTGCGCCTGGTCGCAGATCTTCAGCGTAGACGCTGGCGGCAAACACAGCGGTAGTACAATCGGGAAAATTTCAGGAGCTTCGTGCCATGGTCGCAATGAATATCAGGCAAGTAGGTTGCGGCGCTGCGCTGGGAGTGCTGCTGGCGGCGGCCGGCTGCGGTGGCGGTTACGATAATCCGCAGCCCGGTTTCACGCCCTTTGAGGCCAGCTTTGCGCTCATCGCCGCGGATTTTAACGGTGATGGCCTGGTCGATGTGCTCGACGGACGCACGCTCCATCAACCCATGTCGCCGGTCGAGAGCGGCTCACTCAACCTGTACCTGCATAACGCGGGTGCTGGCACCGGCTACGGCGCTGCCATCAGTACGCCGGATGGAATTGAGCCGTTGTATCTGGCGACGGCCGATATCAACAAGGACGGCTTGCCCGATGTGATCAGCGTCAGTGCCGATGATGGCACGCTCTCGGTCTATCTTAGTCAGATCACGGCGCCCGGTACTTTTGCGCCGGCACTGCAGCTCGCCTCGCCGGGCGCATCACAGGTGGTAATCGTCGATCTCAATGGCGATGGCCTGGCTGACCTGGTATCGGCCGACTACGGTGTGAGTATCTTCGTGCAGGATCCCGCTCACCCCGGCACTTTTCTCGCGCCCTTCAGTCTCTCTGCTGGCGGCGCCAGTTGGGTGGCTACCGGCGATCTGAACCACGACGGTCTGCCTGACCTGGTGGTCACCGATGCCAGCGGCGTAAAAGTGTATTTTCATTCGGCGATTCCGACCAATGCCAGCTTTCAGACGCCAGTGACGGTTTTTACACAGACGCCAAACCAGGCCTTCTCAGCCGCCAACTATGTGGCCGTGGCTGACCTCGATGGTGACGGTAGGAGCGACATGGTGATCACTGATCCGGGCCCGTATGGCCCGACACCGCCGACCATCAATGTGCTGCTGCAGAGTCCGCTTACGCCGGGCGCCTTCCTGGCTCCGGTCAGCTTCTCGCTACCGTACGGACATGTCGCGCGCTCGCTCGTGCTCTCCGACCTGAACGGCGATGGCCACCTGGATGTCATCGTCGGCGATAACGCTGGCGTGAATGTGCTGCTGCAAAACCCGAGCTCGCTGGGCACTTTTGCGGCTGCCAACTATTACACCACGCCCAACGGCGCCTTTCAGGTTGCGGTGGCGGACGTCAACGACGACGGCTTTGCGGATATCGTGACCACGAATTCGGCCACGGCGCCGTTGACCTCCGGCACCTATACCACGCAGCCCGGGGTGCTGCTGCAGAGCGCCACCGTCCCCGGCACGTTCACCGCCATACAAAATCTTCGCTGAAGCCATCTTAAGTCATCGGGCGCATGATCCATGGCACTGGGCGCCACCGTTTACAATTTTAGCGTGCGCCTGGCTGATGCCGATCGCAACGTCTACGAGACCCTGAGCCTGCGCCTGGCAAGGCACCCCTCAGAAACGGCAGAGTTTCTGGTGACGCGACTGCTGGCCTATTGCCTTGAATACACCGAAGGCATCACCTGGTCGAAGGGTCTGTCAGAGCCGGATGAACCGGCCATCGCAGTGCGCGATCTGACGGGCGCCCTGCAAACCTGGATCGACATCGGTACGCCAGAAGCGGCGCGCCTGCACAAAGCCGCCAAGGCGGCGCGTCGCGTGGTCGTTTATGTGCACCGTGATCCTGAATCCTGGCTGGCGCGGCTCGCCGGCGAACGTATTCACAGGGCTGAGGCACTGGAGATCCTGGCCCTCGATCGGCTGCTGTTGGAGGCATTCGTTGCCCGGCTGGAGCGGCGCATGGACTTTGATCTTGCGGTGGCCGACGCTACGCTCTACCTGACATTGGGAGCCCAGACTCTGATTGGCACCATGGCGTCGCGGCGGCTCAGCGCTCGCGACGCCTGAAACTTGACGGCCGTCACAGCGTAGCGGGAATTGCCGGATTCGCAGCCCAAAAGCTGTGAACCACGGCGTTACCTGACTGGGTCGTCAGCCTCACCATGCGCACTACCCATGGTCGGGTACCGGGTATGACCGACGCACTCCTGAACTCGTTACTTGTCAGCTTGCAGTGCACCCACATTGTGGTGCACGCGCCGTCATGGTTTGCAGATCTGCTCGTGCCGCCAGCGGCCGAAGGCGCGGCCGAGGGTATTGATTCACTGACCCGGCAGCTGCTGTGGTCGATGGCGCGCGAAATTGACACGCCGCAAGTCCTCAATCGAATGCGGCTCAGGCACGGTGGCCCGGTCCTGCCATACCGCGTCCTCTTCTGTCCGTTGATCGACGGCGGTAAGACCATAGGGCTGGTTGCCGCGATTCGACTGCAGGCGCAAGCGGAATTCGTGCCGGCTGATACGGCCATACTAAGTGCTGCGGTGCCGGAGCTGCAGGATCTGCTGGGTGGTCGTGTGGAAGCCAATACCGGCCTGCTGCGCCGGCCGGTGTTTGAGCTGGAAGTCGCGCAGCGGCTCGACTCTGCGGAGCCCGCCTGTGTGGTCTACGCCGACCTCGATCAGATGCATGCCATCAATGAGATCGCAGGCTTTAGCGCCGGTGATGAAGTATTGAGTGACATCGGGCGCTTGTGGCAGTCGCGGCTGTTGCCCGCCGGCAGTATTGCTACGCATCTCTCAGGCGATCGCTACGCCGCCGTGCTGTTCAATCACACTCTGAACCAGGCGCGCAACTGGGCGGAACGGGTCCGCGAGGCGATTGGCGCACTGGCGTACCAGTCGGCCCATACACGCGTGACTGCGAGTCTGGGCGTGGTGTCACTCAATAGCGCCGATTCGTTTCAACATGCGCTCGCGGCGGCCGAGACCGCCTGCCGTATGGCCAAGGAACGCGGCCGCAATCGCGTTGAAATCTACGAAATCGCTGATGCCACGATGATTCGCCGCCACGCCGAAGTACGCGAGCCGCGCGTCATGAGCGACGCACTCGAAGACAATCGCTTCGTGCTGCATGCCCAGCCGATTGTTGCCCTGGCGGCGCCCACGCGGCCCGCGCATTTTGAAGTACTGCTGCGCATCAGGGATCAGGACGGCAGGCTGATCAGTGTGGGCGAGTCTATGCGCGCCGCTGATCGCTACCAGCTGCTCGAGCGGCTGGACCGTTGGGTGGTCGAGAACGTGTTGCAGGCCGTGGCACCGCAGGCCGCCAGACTGCGGCGCAGCGGCGTGCGCTTTGCCATCAATCTTACCGGACAGTCGATCAGCCAGCCGAGCTTCGCCGATTTTGTCCGCACCGCGGTCAAGCAGCACAACGTTCCGGCAGATCTGCTGACCTTTGAATTTACGGAAACCGCAGCAGTGCGCAACATCGGCGCCACCAAGCGTTTCATCGAGCGTATGGGTGATCTGGGTGCTGGCATAGCCCTTGACGACTTCGGCACCGGCTTGTCCTCGCTCATGCATCTCAAGGAGCTGCTCATTCAGCAGATCAAGATTGACGGCACCTTCATCCGGGATCTGCTCAGCAACCCGCGCTCGGAAGCCCTGGTACGTGCCCTGGTACTGATCGCGCAGCAGCTCGAGCTGGAGACCGTGGCGGAGTTCGTGGAAACCGAGGCGGTCGCGGCACGACTGCGCACACTCGGGGTGCGCTATGCGCAGGGCTATCTGTATGGCAGGGCCCGGCCGCTGGCGGACGCGCTGGAAGAATTGCTGGTGGCTGACGCAGCAGTTGCGCGGGTGGCGCGCGCCTGAGTTGAGCGGCCTGAGCTTAAGGGCCGGGAATCCAGCGCGCCAGCGCAGCCCTCAGCCCGCCGCCTGCGCTTCGCGCAACGCTACTTCGATCAGCGTCATGGCTTCGTCAACGTGCGCGCGCGTGATCATGAGCGGCGGGATAAAGCGCACCGTGCTCGCGCCGCAGGACAGCAGTAGCAGCCCGTTGTGATAGGCGCGCGTCAACACCCGGTCGCACAGCTCCCTGGCGGCCTTGCGGCTGGAACGATCGGTGATCAGCTCCATGCCGATCATGAGACCCTTGCCGCGCACGTCGCCGATGCACTCGAAGCGCTGCTGCAGCTGGCGCAGGGCATGGATGAAGTATTCACCGACGCTCGCGGCATTGGCGGCGTATTCGTTTTCGACCAGCTCCAGCGTGGCGAGTGCCGCCGCACAGCACAGCGGATTGCCACCGAAAGTGTTGCCGTGCGCGCCGCGCTTCCATTTTTCCATGAGGCGACGGCGCGCGACCGTCAGCCCGATTGGCATGCCGGAGCCGAGTCCCTTGGCCAGAGTCATGATGTCGGGCTTCACGCCCCAATGCTGGCTGGCGAACATCTTGCCGGTGCGGCCGATACCCGATTGCACTTCATCGAATATCAGCAGGATGCCGTGGCGATCGCACAGCTCGCGCAGACCCTGCAGAAAGCCATCCGGCGGCACGAGGTAGCCGCCTTCGCCCTGAATCGGCTCGATCAGAATGGCCGCGACTTCACTCGCCGGCAGGTTGGCCTGGAACAGCGTGTTCTCGATGTACTCAAGCACTGCGCGGCCCTGATCGGCGCCCGCGAACAGTGGCCGATAGGCGTTGGGGTAGGGCACGTGGGTCACGCCCGGCATGGTCGGAAAGAAGCCCGCCTGCTGCGTGTATTTGCTGGAGGTGAAGGACAGTGAGCCCATCGAGCGGCCGTGAAAACTGCCGAGAAAGCCGATGAATCGTGGCCGTCCGGTCACGTAGCGTGCCAGCTTGAGCGCCGCCTCCACCGTCTCGGTGCCGCTTTGGCAGGCAAACACCTGCACCGGCTCGCCCAGCGGGTCGAGCGCGTTGATCTTCTCGCACAGCTGCGTCATGCGCTCATGCCAGTAGTCGCTCGAGATGTGGATGAAATCGTCAGCCGCGTCCTTGATTGCCTGCACCACCCGCGGGTGTGCGTGGCCGGTGCTGCAGACCGCAATTCCCGAGGCAAAATCCAGGAATCGGTTGCCGTCTACATCCCATACTTCCGCGCCGCGACCTTTGGCTATCACGAAGGGATAGTCGCGCGGCAGAGATGGCGTGCTGACCGCGAAGTCGCGCGCCAGCAGGGCCTGCGCCTTCGGGCCTGGCAGTGCGGTACGAATGTGAGGTGGACGCATGATGATTCCTTTGGTGGTTACTCCACTACCGTCTGCGACTGTTCGCGCAGATACTGCGGCAGGTAATAGAACGAGGCGATCGCTTTGCCGGTATTGCCGGAGCCTTTCCAGCCGGCGAACGGCTGGTAGCCAGGCCACGCGCCCGTGGTGGCACCCTGTGGCCGGTTGGCGTAGGTTACACCAGCCTCGATGTTCTGATGAAACCAGTCGATCTCGGCGCTGCTGCCGTAGAAACCGGCGCTCAGTCCGAGCGGCGAGTGATTCGCGAGCTGCATCGCCGCCTCGTTCGATGACACCCGCTGCAACATGAGCACCGGCAGGAACATTTCGCTGCTCCACAGTGGGTGCGAGGCCGGCGCCTCGGCGAGCGTAGGCTGCACAAAAAAGCCCTGCGCCAGAGCGCCGTCACGCAGCTGCTCGCCCCCGCACAG
Source organism: Gammaproteobacteria bacterium (assembly GCA_031441585.1). Lineage (GTDB taxonomy): Bacteria > Pseudomonadota > Gammaproteobacteria > Steroidobacterales > Steroidobacteraceae > FEN-1191. Next base: position 10,471 of record JANMWZ010000166.1, on the reverse strand, counting down.
CACACGCGCACCCTGGGTCCGCAGCAGCGCGGCATAGCGCGCATAGTGCTGGTAGCCGGCTTGCGTGGTCACTGGCCCAAGCGCTGTGTCACGCCTGGCCGGGTCGCCAATCCGCAGCGCCGCCGCCTTTTGCGCAATGCTCTCACTCAAAGCGTCGGCGATGTCGCGATGCACGTAAAGACGCGAAAGTGCCGAGCACTTCTGGCCGCCCATGCCGAAGGCGGAGCGGACGATGCCGGTGGCCGCGCGCTCGAGGTCGGCGCTGGCGGTCACGATGCAGGCGTTCTTGCCGCCCATCTCGGCGATGCAGGGACGCGGATAAGCGCCCGAGTGCATGGTGCGCAGGATGCCCATGCCGACCGCATGCGAGCCGGTGAAGGTGGCGCCCGCCGCCAGCGGATGTTCCACCAGTGCGGCGCCGATCACGCCACTCGAACCGCCGAGGTAATTGAAGACACCTGGTGGCAGGCCGGCATCGCGGATGCAATCAGCCAGCAGGCGTCCCGCCCAGGGCGTCGCGCTGGCGCCCTTTAACACCACGGTATTGCCGGTGATCAGTGCGGCGGCGACCGGGCCGCCGGCGAGCGCGAGCGGGAAATTGAAGGGTGCGATAACCACCCAGACGCCGTAGGGTTTCATCACGCTGCGGTTGCGCGATATCACATTGGCTATCGGATCATTGGGGAGCGGGTGGTCAAAGGCGCCGCGGCGCTCGAATTCATCGGCATAGCTGCGGAAAAAATCGGCCGTTTCCTGCGCTTCGCCGAGCGCCTCCATGCGATTCTTGCCGACTTCGAGCGTCAACGCCGCGGCAATACTGTAGATGCGCTCCTCGATGAGTTGCGCGATGCGGTGCAGCAGCTCGACGCGCGTCGGCAACGAGCTGCGCCGCCACGCCGGCCAGGCGCGTTGCGCCGCCTGCATCGCCGCTTCAACATCGGACGCGCTGGCCAGCGAGAACCTGCCCAGTACCTGGCGCTGATCGGCGGGATTGCGGGTTTCAGCCAGCGGGCTCGCGTAGTGATCGGAGCCATCGATGTAGAGCGGCTGCCGGGCGCCCAGCTGGGTCTGGGCCAGGCTCATCGCGGCTTCATAGCTGGTGTGCAGCTGTGGCGGCGGATCGAACATCGTGGAATAGGTCAGCTTGAAACTCATGTCACTGCCTTCGGGTAAAATGGGCGGGTCATTTTTGCCAGCAACCGATCGAGCAGGTTGAGCGCATCGGCCAGCTCCTGCTCCTCGATGACCAACGGTGGCGCGAGCAGAATGAGATTACCGCGCGCGGCGAAAGACACGCCGGCCTGCAGCGCCTCTGCCAGCAGCCCCTTGAGCAAGGGATGCATGGTTGGCCAGGGCGAGAGTGGTTCGCGGCTGCTGCGATCAGTGACCAGTTCGATCACCGCGTACAATCCGTGCCCGCCGCGCAGCTCGCCGATGATGGGGTGCTGTGCCTGCATCTGCCGGAGTCGCTCGAACATCGCGCTGCCCAGCTGGCGGGAGCGGGCGATCAGATTTTCATCCTGGTAACTCTCCAGCGCCGCAACGCCCGCTGCGCAGGAAAGCGGATGGCCGCAATAAGTGAGGCCGGTGAGCAGCATCTGCGGTTCCAGCTGCCGGGCGATCGCCGCCGATAACACGACGGCTCCGAGCGGCAGATGAGCGCCCGTCAGGCCCTTGGCGAGGGTCATCAGATCGGGTCGCGCCGCAGCGCCATAGCGCTGCCAGGCAAACCATTCGCCGCAGCGACCGAAGCCGCTCATGACTTCATCGGCGATCAGGTACACGCCGCGCTCGCGCGTCCGCTGGCGCAGCGCCGGCCAGAAACTGTCTGGCGCCACGATGCCATTGGTGCCGGCATTCGGTTCCATCATGACTGCTGCAACCTGGTCGCTGCCGCGTGCCTCAATGAGCGTTGCCACATGTTCGGCTGCGGCGGTGCCGCAAGCGGCCTCGCTGTGCGTGCCAAATGGGCAGCGATAGGCATAGGGCGGCGGTGTGTGCACGACGCGCAAGGCCGCGGGCTCAACCTGCGCCGCGGTACGCGAGTCCCCCGAGAGTGCCATGGTCGCATAGCTGGCGCCGTGATAAGAGCGATCACGGGTGATGATCCAGCCCTGCGCCTTGTCACTGGCCTGGCGCGCAAATTTTACGGCATGCTCGTTCGCATCCGCGCCGCCGAGCGTGAAGAATACCCGGCCACCCTCGAAGCCCGATTTTTCCAGCAGCAGTTCCGCCAGGCGGGCCCGCGGCAATGCTCCCCAGGAGCTGGTGACGAAACACAGCCGCTGCGCCTGCTCGCGGATCGCCGCCACGACGCGCGGATGCTGATGGCCGAGGTTGCTGCACTCGGCCAGACTGCTGAAATCGAGTATCGAACGACCATCCTCGGTATGCAGACGTGCGCCCGCGCCACCGACGATAGTCGGTGCGTGCCAGTCGGTTTGCAGGCACCAACTGTGTAGAACTGTGTCTCGCTCAGTGCGCATGGCGATGATTTGTAATAATTTGGCACGCGCCGGTAACTTGCTGCAAATCACTCTAGGAGTCCGCGCCGCTGCCGTCAACGGCTGCCCATATTGCGAAATATTCTGGAAGCCACTAGGCTGATTTTCGAGGTCCCGCACACTTTTGCGGTACAGCCACCGGAGTGAGCGATGAGCCCAAGGCCTGCTCTATTGATTCTGCTGCTCGCCGCTCTGGCCGGCGCGGCTCATGGCGCAGGCGGGCCACGGGCCCGCGAGTTGGGAGTGCCCTTCGATGGAACTCCCGGGCCACTGAATGCGGTGACTGACGTCGTGGGCGTCGAAGTGGGCCACACGACCCTGATCGCAGGCGATGGTGCGCTGGTTGTCGGCAAGGGGCCGGTTCGTACCGGCGTCACGGCCGTGCTACCGCGGGGCAGGCACTCACTCGATCCGGTTTTCGCGGGCTGGTTTTCCCTCAATGGCAATGGCGAGATGACCGGCACCGCATGGGTTGAGGAGTCGGGTTTCCTCGAAGGCCCGGTAATGATCACCAACACCCACAGTGTCGGTACGGTGCATGACGCCGTGATCCAGTGGCGACTCCGGCACGCTGCGCCTGACAAAGAGGGCTATTCCTGGTCGTTGCCAGTGGTGGCAGAGACCTGGGATGGCTATCTCAACGACGTCAACGGTTTCCACGTCAAGCCCGACGATGTGTTCCATGCGCTCGATTCTGCTCATGGCGGCGCCGTCGAAGAAGGCAGTGTCGGTGGCGGCACTGGCATGGTGTGCAACGAATTCAAAGGCGGCATCGGCAGCGCATCGCGCGTGCTGTCCGGCAAACAGGGCGGCTACACGGTCGGCGTGCTGGTGCAGTGTAACTATGGCCAACGCGACCAGCTGCGCATAGCCGGCGTGCCGGTGGGGCGTGAAATTCCCGGCGCAACCGTCTGGGATGACGATGTCGGGTCGATCATCGTTGTGGTTGCCACCGATGCGCCACTCATTTCGACACAGCTGCGCCGCGTCGCGAAGCGCGTGGCGCTTGGTCTGGGCCGTAACGGCAGTTATTCCGGCGACGGTTCGGGCGATCTGTTCATTGCATTTTCGACCGCGAACCCCGGGGCAGCGAGCGCTGAGGGAGTTCGCCAGATCGCCATGCTGCCAAACGACAAGCTCAATCCGATCTTTCTCGCCACCGTCCAGGCTACCGAAGAAGCTGTGATCAATGCCATGGTTGCCGCTGGCACGATGAGCGGGATCAACGGCCATACGGCACAGGGACTGCCGCACGCCGCCTTGCGGGACATCCTGCGAAAATATCATCGGCTGACGAATTGAGCGCGCTGCGGCGATCTTTTTATATTATTGCCGTTACATTATAATCCTCGCGGCCTGGCCGGCGCGCATTGCGCTGGTGGCAAACGAGGATCCAACCGATGTCCGCGGTACGCACTCTTGGCTTGATGGGCACCGGTGTGATTGGTGCTGGCTGGGCGGCACGCGCCCTGCATTTTGGCGTCAATGTCATCGCCGCCGACGTCATACCCGAGATGGCAGCGGTGCTGCGCGCGAGCATTGCCAACGCCGCGCCGGCGCTGGCGCGCCTGGTACGGGCGCCGCTGCCAGAGCGCGGGGTGCTGTCTTTCACGACCGATCCTGCGCACATGGCGCGCAGCGCCGACTTCATCCAGGAAAATATCCCGGAGCAGCTCGAGCTCAAGCAGCGGGTACTCGGCGAGCTCAGCCGACATGCGCGCCCCGGGGTAATCATTGCTTCGAGCACCTCGGGGCTGCGTCCCAGTGACTTGCAGGCCAGCATGCAGGGGCCGGAGCGCTTTTGCGTTGCCCATCCGTTCAATCCGGTCTACCTGCTGCCGTTGGTGGAGCTGGTGGGTGGTGAGCGGACGACGGCCGCCACGATCGCCACGGCGGCTGAGTTCTTCAGCTACATCGGCATGCACCCGCTGCAGGTTCGACGTGAAGTTCCCGGCCACCTGACCGATCGATTGCAGGAAGCGTTGTGGCGTGAAATTCTGCACCTGATCAATGATGGAGTCGCCACTACGGGCGAGCTCGATGAGTCGATCATCTATGGGCCGGGGCTGCGCTGGGCAGGCATGGGCACCAACCTCATCTATCATCTGGCGGGTGGCGAGGCGGGCATGCGCCACATGCTGGAACAGTTTGGCCCTTGCCTGAAGTGGCCCTGGACCCGGCTTGAGGCGCCCGAGCTGTCAGAGGCACTCATCGACCGGATGGTGGAGGGCACCCAGGCCCAGGCGGCGGGTCGATCAATCCGCCAACTTGAACAGCAGCGCGATGACTACCTGGTTGCCATTCAACAGGTGTTGTGTGAGCAGGGTATCGGTGCCGGATTGACGCTGCGTGCGCTCGAGACGCGACTCCATGCCGCGGCTGCGGCCGCCGCGCAGCCGCTGCCTGCAGCTGGGAATGACGGCCAGCCACTGCGCCTGTTCGAAGCGTGCGTGCGTCCGGAATGGCTCGACTACAACGGCCACATGACCGAGTCGCGCTATCTCTATGTGTTTGGCCTGGCATGTGACGCACTGTTTCGAAGCGTTGGCGTTGACGAGCACTACCGGGCCAGGGCGCGGATGTTTTTCAGCGTCGAGACTCACCTGACTCATCAGGCCGAGGCGCTGGTAAACGATGCCTTTTACGTCACCGGCCAGCTGCTGTCGGTCGATGACAAACGGCTGCGCGTTTTCTATCGCCTGCAGCGTGGCAGTGATGGCAGATTGCTCGCGACCGGCGAACAGCTGTATCTGCATGTCGACACTGCTATCAAACACTCCTGTGTCATCGACGCCGCGGTGCGCACGCAACTTGACCGACTGGTCGCTGCGCACGCGCAACTGCCCAGTCCGCGCGAGTGCGGGCGCTCGGTTGGCATGGCCGTTGCCCGCTGATTCATGCCGAAACTGGTCAATCACGACGAACGGCGCGAGCAGATCGCGCACGCGGCGTGCCAGGTGGTCGCGAAAGCAGGTTTCGAGAATGCCACGGTGGCGCGTATCGCCCGCGCTGCCGGCTATACGACCGGAATGGTGGCCCATTACTTTGAATCGAAGCAGCAGATCATTCTCGCCAGCCTGCGACTGATACTGCATCGTATTGAACAGCGACTCACCCAGGGCGAGCGCGCCGGCAGTGATCTGCTCACCGTGCTGTCCGAGTCATTGCCCATCGACGAAACACGGCTGGCGGAATGTGCCTTCTGGACGGCGTTCTGGGGCCAGGTATCCGCTGACAGTCGCGCCCGGCAACTCAATGACTGGGTGCATCGCGAATATGCCCGGCTGTTTGAGCGTTGCATCGCGACACACTGGCCTGAATCGCGTCACTGGCCGGCGAAAATGCGTGCCGACGTGTTACGTTCGATGATGACATTCATCAATGGCCTGACCGCGAGCGCGGTAACGAGCCGCAAGGACTGGCCGGTGGCGCGCCAGATTGAGCAACTGGGCCTGCAGCTGGAACTGCTGCAGGGTTGGGCGAATCGTGCGCGCCGCACGCGCGCGCGGCGCTTGAAGCTTGCGGAGTAACTATGGATTTCTCACTCACCGACGAACAGCAGCTGATCATCAAATCGACACGCAGTTTTGTCGAAAGCGAACTCTTTCCGCACGAGCTGGAAATCGAAGCCAGCGGTGTGCTGCGCGAAGAGCTGTATCAGCAGCTGAAGGCCAAGGCTATTGATGCCGGCCTGTACGCGGCCAATATGCCGACCGAGGTGGGTGGCATTGGCCTTGATACCGTCACCTGGGTGTTGTACGAAAAGGAACTCGGACGTACCAGCTACGCACTGCATTACAACTGCGTAGCCAGGCCCTCGAACATACTGCTGGCCTGCAGTGGCGAGCAGCGCGAACGCTATCTGCTGCCAACCGTGCGTGGCGAGCGCGTCGAATGCCTGGCGATGAGCGAACCCGGGGCGGGCTCGGATCTGCGCGCCATGAAGACCAGCGCCGTGGAGCGGGGCGGCGATTTCATCATCAACGGCACCAAGCACTTCATCAGTCATGCGGATCGAGCCGACTACGTCATCCTGTTTGCCACCACGGGTGTGGAAACCGGCCCGAAAGGCCCGCGCACCCGGTTGACGGCGTTTCTTGTCGACAAGGGGCTGGCAGGCTTTACGGTGCGCGAGGGCTACCGCAACGTCTCGCATCGCGGTTACAACAACGGCATTCTCGAGTTTCAGGATTGTCGCGTGCCGCGTGCGGCAGTTCTGGGTGAGCTGCACCAGGGCTTCGAGGTCGCCAACTCCTGGCTGGGAGCGACGCGCCTGCAGGTCGCCGCTACCTGCCTGGGGCGCGCCGAGCGCGCGCTCGAACTCGCCAAGCGCTGGGCCGTCGACCGGGTACAGTTTGGTCAGGCGATCGGCAAATTTCAGGGCGTCAGCTTCAAGCTGGCTGACATGGCCATGGAGCTGCGGGCCGCGGAATTACTGACTCTCGAGGCAGCCTGGAAGCGCGATCAGCACACCGATACCGACACCGACATGGCGCTCGCCAAACTCAAGGCGACGGAGATGCTCGCCATGGTGGCGGATGAGGCGCTGCAGATTCACGGTGGCATGGGCTTGATGGCCGACCTGCCGCTGGAGCGCATCTGGCGCGATGCGCGCATCGAGCGCATCTGGGAAGGCACCAGTGAAGTGCAGCGCCACATCATTTCGCGCGCCCTGCTGCGCCCGCTGGGTGGCTAGCGACCAGTCCAGCGCGGTTTGCGCTTTTCACTGAAAGCGCGCGTGCCTTCCTTCAGATCATCGGAATGCACCACCTGTTGCACCATATCGAGCGCATCGTGCAGGGCAAAGGCCTCGTGTTCCGCCACCATTTCTGAATGGCGCAGCAGCTGCTTGATGGCTGGAAACAGCAGCGGCGGACCCGCCGCGAGCTGCCCGGCAATTTCCCTGGCCTTGCTCATGGCCTGACCCTTGGGGACCACGTGATTAGCAAGGCCCCAGTGCTTCGCTTCGCTCGCGTCCATCCAGCGCCCGGTCAACAGGAACTCGACCGCGACGTGATAGGGAATTCGCCGTCGCAGTTTGATCGTGCCGGCATCCGGCAGCACCCCGACATTGATTTCCGGCAGCGCAAAACGCGCGTGCTCCTCCATGACGATGATGTCGCAACCAAGCACGATTTCGAAACCGCCGCCACAGGCGATGCCGTTGACGGCAGCGATGATCGGCTTGTTCAGATTTCGCGGATGATTGAGGCCGCCGAAGCCGCCCGGACCCCAGTCTTCGTCTGATTCTTCACCGGCCGCGGCGGCTTTCAGATCCCATCCGGGAGAGAAGAAGCGCTCGCCAGCACCGGTGACGATGCCGATCCGCAGCTGCTTATCGTCGCGCAGCAGGGCCACGGCGTCATTGAGTGCCCGGCTCGCCGCCAGGTCGATGGCGTTGGCATTGGGTCGATCGATGGTGATTTCGAGCAGCGGCCCGTTGCGGACTACCGTGATGCCATCTTTCATGTCAGGACTCCTCGGTGGTGCGGATCAGTGCATCGACCGCGATGGCGCCGGCGCCTCGCGGCCGCACGATGATCGGGTTGACGTCCATCTCAATCAGCGTATCGCAATGTTCCTTAGCATAGCGGGCAATGGCGAGAATCGCTCCGATCAGCGCGTTCAGGTCGCCCGCCGGTTTGCCGCGATAGCTACTGATCAGGCGCGTGATGAGCAGTTTTTGCAGCGCCGCTGCAATGCTGGCGTGTGACCAGGGCGGCAGCAGGCTCACGCTATCGCGCCACAGCTCGGCGTAGATGCCGCCGGCGCCAATCACCAGGATCTGTCCGTATTGCTCATCGCTGCTGATGCCGACCAGAACTTCCGCGACACCATCGGCAATCATGGTTTCCACCAGCAGCTGCGGCGATAGTCTGGCCAGCTGGGTCGCTGCGACGCGGGCCTCGGCCAAAGAGCGGATGCCGGTGACCACGCCGCCCCGCTCGGTCTTGTGTTCGAGGCTGGCTCCGGTGGCCTTCATGGCGACCGGAAAGCCCAGGGCCTGCGCGGCCTCGGGCGCAGCGTCTGCGGCGACGAGTCGCGACTCGGGAACCTGCACACCGTAGGCGTGCAGCGCGGCCTTGGCGGCGTGCTCGCTGAGCGTGTACACCGTGCCGTCGGTACGCTGGCGCAGGTGGAACTGGGGCAACTCATCGTCGGCTCGTGCAACCCCTATGGCGCCCGCGTGATCAAGCGCCAGCAAGCCCTCGTGTAGTCCCTGCAGCGGGACGACGCCAGCGGCCAGGCAGCGTTCGCGAATTGCCCGACCCAGAGTTTCGGGGAGCGAGGCGAGCAGCACGGCGCGCGCCCTGACACCGGCGGCCGCGGCGATGAACTCATCGATGACTGCGGTGAATGACGCGTCGTCCGCACGTCCCGCGGGCGGGCAGTCAAGCATGAAGGCGACCGCATCGACATCAGAGCGCAGCACCTCCGCGAATAAACTGCGCATCGCGGCGTGATCGAACCACAGATAGGTGTGGATATCGAACGGGTTGCCGATCGTCACGCGTCCGGCGAGCAGGGCGTCCAGGCGCTGCGCGGCCTTAGGCGCGAACGCCGGGTATTCGAGCGCCAGCGGCCGCGACAGATCCGCGGCCATCGCCATATCGCCACCCGATGCGCCCATGATAATGACGCGCCGGCCGGCCAGCGGGCCGCCGAGGTGCAGCAGCTTGAGTGTCTCGCACAGCACGCTCAGTGTCTCGCAGCGGGCGATGCCGGCCTGCCTGCAGAAGGCATCGAAGGCGGCGTCGCTGCCGGTCAAGGCGCCGGTATGACTGCGTGCGGTACGCATCGCCGCCTCACTGCGCCCGCTCTTGATGAGCGCGATCGGTTTTCCGCAGGCGCGCGCACGCCGCGCCGCGCTGGCGAAACGCCTGATGTCCTTGATGCCCTCGAGGTAGAGCCCGAAGGCGCTGACGCGCGGATCGTCGCATAATTCATCGATCAGATCTTCGGCCGCGATGCGGGTCTGATTGCCGACCGAGATCAGATAGCCGATCGGCAGCGAGCGATCATTGAACATCAGCGTCAGTGCAATGGTGCCACTCTGGCAGATCAGCGCGACGCCACGCTCCACCGGCGTGCCCACCACCTGATCGGGCCACAGCGCGACGCGATCAAAGTAATTGACCATGCCATAGCAATTTGGACCCAGAAACGGCAGCGTTCCGGCAGCCCGTTCCAGTTGCCGGGTCAACTCCAGCCCTTCGGGCGTCGCGGTTTCCGAGAATCCGGCACTGAAGCAGATGAATGCGCCGGCGCCGCGTCGTGCCAGCGCCGCGGCCAGCGCCGGCGCCTCTCGATTCGGTACCGCGAGAAATGAACAATCGGGCGCACCCGGCAACTCATCGATCGAGCGGTAATAGCGGTTCTCGGCCGTTGATTCGCGCTGCGGGTGAATGCGCCACAACTCGCCCCGATAGCCCAGCGAGCGCGCGCCCTGGGCGACCGCATCCGTCCAGGTGCCAGCGCCGATCAGGGCAATGCGCTGCGGATTGAGCAGGCGGCTGAGAATGGCCCCGCCCATCAGCGCCGGGTGAGCGTCATCTGGCGCGAGCCGAGCGCCAGCAGTGCTGCGCCAGGCGTCAGCTGCTGCCATGAGTTCAGGCGCTGCATGGCGGCTTCCGGCAATTTTGCGCTGTGCGGCTCGGCGTCCTGCCTGACGTGCAGCAGCATGACTTCGATGACCGCTGCCGGGTCTGGGTAGCGCGCACAGTGCAGGGCGAGGATAAGGTGCAGGCGCTTGGTATCAAAGTCGACCAATTCATAGTGCGTGTTGAGCTCGTCCTCGATCTTGATCTCGTGCAGATAGCGCACGTGCATCTCGAGCGTGTAGAGCGTGCAGCGGGTCGCGGCGCGGTAGCGCTTGTCAATGCCCAGCTCATCCATCAGAGCGTCAACCGCCAGACTGCCGATGAGTCCGTAGTAAGCATCGCGCAGGTGGCCGTTGTAGTCGATCC
>JANMWZ010000165.1:0-28118 GCA_031441585.1 Gammaproteobacteria bacterium | reverse complement strand
CCTCGCGTTGGCTGGCCCCACAGGGGGGGGGTGCGCTTATGCTGCTGGGCCATGCATTGGGCGCGGGGCCCTGGGCCCCCCACCACGACGATGACATCGCGATACAGCTCGCCGGCCTTGAATGCGGCGCTCACGGCTTCCTGGGTGTCGAAAATGCGCACCGGCGCTTCAACGCAGCGGCGTTCGGGCTTTACCGCCGACACTTTGATGACCGAGCGGCCCAGATTGCCGCGCAGCAGTTTCAGTCCACCGTCGGCACTGAAGGGAGTGTTCACGGGCCGCAACACTTCTGTATCGCCGCTGTGGGTGGCGCCCTCGCGCCAGGCGAGCTGGCCGTCCTGCAGCCAGGGCTCCTGCGTATAGGCGTGCAGATTCTTGCCGACCACGGTGCGCACGTCGCCATGCAACAGGCCGGCGTGCAGCAATTCGCGGATCACAAAGGCCATGCCGCCGGCGGCGTGAAAGTGATTCACGTCAGCAGCGCCATTGGGATACACGCGCGCAATCAGCGGCACCGCCGCCGAGAGCGCACTGAAATCATCCCAATCGATCATCAGACCTGCCGCGCGTGCCATCGCCACCAGATGAATGGTGTGATTGGTCGAACCACCGGTGGCGAGCAGGCCGACGATGGCATTGACGATCGCGCGCTCATCGACGATCTCGCCCAGTGGCCGATAGTCCTCACCGCGCGCCCAGATGTGCGCGGCGCGTTGCGTGGCGGCGCGCGTCAAGGCCTCGCGCAGCGGCGTGTTGGGGTTTACAAAGGCGCTACCAGGCAAGTGCAGCCCCATGATCTCCATGAGCATCTGGTTGCTGTTGGCGGTGCCGTAAAAGGTGCAGGTGCCCGCGCCATGATAGCTTTGCGACTCGGTTTCGAGCAGCGCGGCGCGATCCACGCGGCCTTCGGCGTACTCCTGGCGTACGCGTGCCTTGTCCTGATTCGGGAGACCGGAAGTCATGGGTCCGGCGGGGACGAAAATCGTCGGCAACTGTCCGAAGGACAAGGCGCCAATCAGCAGGCCCGGCACAATCTTGTCGCACACCCCTAAGCACAAGGTGGCGTCGAACATGGCGTGCGAGAGAGCGATCGCCGTCGAGAGCGCGATCACGTCGCGACTGAAGAGCGAGAGTTCCATGCCCGCCTGACCCTGCGTTACGCCATCGCACATGGCCGGCACACCACCGGCGAGCTGTGCCGTGGCGCCGGCCTCGCGCGCCGCAGCGCGGATCAGCGCCGGATAGCGCTCGAAGGGCTGGTGTGCCGAGAGCATGTCGTTGTAGGCGCTGATGATGGCGATGTTGGGCCAGCGCAGGGCCCGCAGGGCTGCTTTGTCGGCCGGGCCCGAGGCGGCAAAGCCATGGGCCAGATTCGTGCAGCTCAGCTGCGCGCGTGTCGTGCCCTCGCGCCCGGCCGCCTGCGTGCGTTCAAGGTAAGCTTGGCGCGTGGAGGCGCTACGCTCACGGATACGTTCCGTGACGCTGCGCAGGGCGGGGTGCAGGGGGGGAGACGTGCTCAAGAGGCGTAGTAAAACTCCGGGAATACCTTTTGGCAAGTCTCATTTACCATAATGTGATTTCACGTTCAACTACATAAAAAACAACGATAAAGCTTGTTTCAAATATCATACTACTGAGCGTATAGTAGTTTAACTACATGACCAGCTTCACTTAATCAGGCGGAGGTAGACCGTGCAGGTGCTAGACCCCTTTGAGATTGTCCTGTTTGGCGGCACCGGTGATCTGGCCATGCGCAAGCTCATCCCGGCGCTTTATCACCGTTTCATGGCCGGTCAGTTTGATGCCCGCGCACATATTCTAGCTGCCGCCAGCAGTGCAATCTCGCGCGAAGACTACATTGCGCGCGCTGCGGAGCAGTGTCGTGCGCACCTGGATGGCATGGAGTTCAACGAGGCGCGTTGGCTTGAATTTGCTGCCTGCCTTGATTATCAGCAGGTGGACGCGACGCGCCTTGAAGACTACCGGGCCCTTAAAGCCCGCATCGCCGATCGCGACGCGCAGGTGCGGGTGTGGTTTCTGTCGATGTCGCCGACCTTCTACACCACCATGGGCGCCCACATGGCGGCCGCCGGCGTCGTCACGCCGCAAGCGCGCGTGGTGCTGGAAAAACCCCTCGGCACCGATCGGCTGTCGGCGGCGCGCATCAACGAGGAGATCGGCAAGAGTTTTAGCGAGGCCCAGATCTATCGCATCGATCACTACCTGGGCAAAGAGCCGGTGCAGAATCTCCTGGCATTGCGCTTTGGCAATGCGCTGTTCGAGCCGCTGTGGCGGCGTGGGCGCATTCGCCACGTACAGATTACGGTCGGTGAGCAGCTCGGCGTGGAAGGGCGCGCGAAATTTTACGATGCCACCGGCGCGCTGCGTGACATGGTGCAAAACCATATGCTGCAGCTGCTGTGCATCATGGCGATGGAGCCCCCGGCCAATAGCGATGCGGATACAGTGCGCGATGAAAAGCTCAAGGTGCTGCGCGCCCTGCGTCCCATCAATGCCGATAACGTCGAGCTGAAAACGGTGCGTGGTCAGTACCGCGCCGGCACCATCGATGGCAAGAAAGTGGTGGGCTATGCCGATGAGGCTGGGGTCCCGGCCGGCAGCAGCACCGAGACTTTTGTGGCGATCAAGGCCGAAATCGACAACTGGCGCTGGGCGGGCGTACCGTTTTACCTGCGCACCGGCAAACGCCTGCAGCAGCAGATGGCCGAGATTGCCATCACTTTCGATGACGTGCCGCTGTCAATCTTTCCAAATCGTGCCCTGGATTCACCCAATCAGCTGGTGATCCGTCTGCAGCCTGACGAAAGTGTCACGCTGACCATCCTGGCCAAAGCGCCGGGTGATGCCATGCGCCTGCGGCCGGTGAGCCTGGCGCTCGATCTCGCTGAGAGCTTCAAGGAGCGCCCGCTCTCGGCCTATGAGCGTCTGCTGATGGATGTCGTCAAGGGCAATCTCACGCTGTTCATGCGCCGCGACGAACTGGACTGTGCCTGGAGCTGGATCGATCCGATCCGCGCCGGCTGGGCGCAGGCGGGCAACCCGCCCAAGCCCTACGCGGCTGGCAGTTGGGGGCCGGCGGCCTCGACGGCGCTGATCGGTCGCGATGGTTACGCGTGGCGCGATGAGCTCTGAGCACCGCGACGCGAGTGTCGCCGCGCAGGCCGAATCGCTGGCCATAAGCGTAGCGGAGGATCTTAGGCTCGCGCTTCAGCGCCGGGGGGCGGCGAGCCTGGTGGTCTCGGGCGGGCGCACACCGGCCGCCATGTTCGCGCGCCTGGCGGCGCAGCCGCTGGATTGGTCGCGCGTGCAGATCACGCTCGCCGATGAGCGCTGGGTAGGCTTTGATCATCCGGCCAGCAACGAGCGGCTGGTGCGGGTCGAATTGCTGCGTGACGCGGCCGCCGCTGCGCACCTGATCGGCATGAAGAATGACGCCGAGAGTCCTTTTGTCGGCGCCCATACGGCCTGGCAGCTGATTGCCGCCATGCCCAGGCCCTTTGATGTGGTGCTACTGGGCATGGGCGATGACGGTCACACCGCCTCGCTATTCCCAGGCAGCGCCGAATTGGCCGCCGGACTCGATGCCAGCGCCGCGCCGGCCTGTATAGGCGTGCGGCCGCTGGCCGCGCCGTTTACGCGTCTGAGCCTCAATCTCGCCGCGCTCCTGAACTCGCGCCGCATCGGCCTGCAGATTGTTGGCGCACCGAAATGGCAGGTGTATGAAAAGGCCTGTGAAAACGGTCCCGAGAGCGAGATGCCGATTCGCGCCATCCTGCGCCAGAGTCGGGTGCCGGTAGAGGTGTACTGGTGTCCGGCTGGCTGAAGTTCCTGGCCAGCGCGCGCGCGAGCCTGCCCGCCGCCGAGCGGCGCGTCGCGGATATGGTGCTCGAACGTCCGCATGAGGTGTTGACGCTCTCGCTGGCGGCCGTGGCGCGGCAGGCACAGGTGAGTGAGCCCACCGTCATCCGTTGCTGTCGATCGCTCGGTTGCAGTGGCTTTGCCGATTTCAAGATGCGCATGGCGCAGAGCCTGGCCAGCAGCCCGCATTTTGTGCACGCCGATGTCCGCGCCGATGATTCGGTGGCCGAGATGGCCGCCAAAGTCTTTGGCAAGGCGGCCAGCACGCTGTTGCAGGTGCGTAGTCAGCTCGATCCGGCCCGGCTCGAAGCCGCCATCGAGCTGCTGGGTAAAGCGCGGCGCGTCGAATGCTATGGCCTGGGCAGTTCCGGCATAGTCGCCGCCGATGCGCAGCACAAATTCTTCCGCCTGGGGCTGCCCTCGGCCGCCTATTCCGACGCCCATGTGCACGGTATGGCGGCCACCATGCTGCATCCCGGCGATGTGGTGGTGGCCTTCTCGGCCAGTGGTCGCACCGTCGACCTGCTCTCGAGTGTCGACCTGGCGCGCGAATCAGGCGCCGCAGTCATCGGTGTGACGGCCCTGGGTTCTCCCCTCGGCGCCCGCTGCACCGTGGCGCTCGAAATGCTTGTGGATGAAGACACCGACATCTACACGCCGATGACCACGCGCCTGGCGCAACTCGCCGTGGTCGACGTGCTGGCCGTTGGGGTGGCGCTGCGGCAGGGGCCTGAGCTGCTGGTGCGTCTGCAGCGCGCCAGGGAAAGCCTGCGCAACAAGCGCGTACGCGGCTTCGAGTAGCTGCCCGGCGCCACGCGGGCGCCAGCCCATTCAGCTTTTGTCCTTGCGGAAGATCATCGTCAACAGGAACAGGAAGGTCCTGAAGTTCATCAATTTCAGGGCCGCGCGCACTTCCTCAGGTCTGAGTTTCGCCGTCAAGGGCATGCTGCCGAAGATCCGGCCCTTGATGACGAGAGTGCTGCCCTCGCGCCTCAGGCTGGTGATGTTCATCAGTTCCTGGTTGTCAGAGCCGTAAAGTTTCATGGTGCCAATGCTCAGCGGCGCAATTCGCGCTCATGGCTGCAAAACCACGCATAGGTGGCGCGAATACCGGTTTCCAGTTCGGTGCGGGCACGCCACCCCAAAGCGTGCAGGCGGCTCACGTCGAGTAACTTGCGCGGTGTGCCGTCGGGTTTTGAGGTATCGAACTGCAGCGTGCCCGTGTAGCCCACGACCCGGCCGATCAGCCCCGCCAACTCGGCGATGGTGACATCGGCGCCCACACCCACATTGAGCCACTGTGCGTCGTCATAGCGTTCGGTCAGGAACACGACCGCGTCGGCCAGATCGTCGACATGGAGAAATTCCCGTCGCGGCGTGCCGGTGCCCCAGACAGTCACCTGGGTCTTGCCAGCCTGCTTCGCCTCATGGAATTTTCTGATGAGCGCCGGCAGCACGTGAGAATTTTCCAGGCTGAAGTTATCGCCCGGTCCGTACAGATTGGTCGGCATCAGCGCGATGGCGTTGAAGCCATACTGCCGGCGATAGGCCTGGCACATCTTGATGCCGGCGATCTTGGCGATGGCGTACCACTCATTGGTGGACTCGAGCGGGCCGGTCAGCAGGCAATCTTCGTTCATGGGCTGCGGCGCGAGCTTGGGATAGATGCAGCTCGAGCCCAGAAACGTGAGTTTGCGCGCACCGTGTCGGTAGGCGGCGTCGATGACATTGATCTGAATGGCCAGATTGTCACGCAGAAATTCTGCGGCGTAGTGGTCGTTGGCCTGTATGCCGCCGACTCGCGCCGCCGCGAGGATGACCACTTCAGGGCGCTGCGCGGCAAACCAGGCTTCGACGGCGCTCTGACGCGTGAGATCGAGCTGCGCATGATCGGCCAGCAGCAGCTGGGTGTAGCCCTGCGCCTGCAGGCAGCGCACGATAGCGCTGCCCACCAGGCCGTGGTGCCCGGCCACATAGATTCGCGCCTGCTTGTTCACCAGCGGTTACTCATCGCCCGTCATTCGCGGCGCACTACTCATGGTGCGAGTAGGTCTTGAAGCCTTCGCGCGCAATCAGCGCATCGCGGCGGGCGTGCTCGCGATCGGTCGCCACCATTTCCTGCACCAGGGTGTCGAAACTGATTTCGGCTCGCCAGCCGAGTTTCTTGAACGCTTTGCCCGGGTCACCGAGCAAGGTGTCGACTTCGGTGGGGCGGAAATACCGCGGGTCTACCCTGACGACGGTCTTGCCGCTGGCTTTGTCGATGCCTTGCTCCGCCTCGCCAGCGCCGCGCCATTCGAGCTGCATGCCCAGATACGCGCCCGCGCGCTCGACGAATTCGCGCACCGAGTGCTGCTCGCCGGTGGCGATGACAAAGTCTTCCGCTTCGGCCTGCTGCAGCATCAACCACTGCGCGAGCACAAAATCGCGCGCATGACCCCAGTCGCGCAACGAGTCGAGGTTGCCCAGGTACAGGCACTCCTGCATCCCTTCACAGATGCGCGCCAGCGCGCGCGTGATCTTGCGGGTCACGAAGGTTTCGCCGCGCACCGGTGACTCGTGATTGAATAGAATGCCGTTGCAGGCAAACAGGCCATAGGCCTCGCGGTAGTTCACGGTGATCCAGTAGGCATAGAGCTTGGCGGCGCCATAGGGTGAGCGCGGATAAAAAGGCGTGGTCTCGCGCTGTGGGGTTTCCTGCACCTTGCCGAACATTTCGGAGGTGGAGGCCTGGTAGAAGCGCGTCTTCTTCTCGAGACCCAGGATACGAATGGCCTCAAGCAGGCGCAGGGTGCCCAGTGCATCGGAGTTGGCGGTGTATTCGGGCGTCTCGAACGAGACCGCGACGTGGCTTTGCGCCGCCAGGTTGTAGATCTCATCGGGCTGCACCTGCTGGACAATGCGTATCAGATTGGTGGCATCGGTCAGATCGCCGTAGTGCAGGCGCAGGTGCACATTGCGCTCGTGCGGATCCTGGTACAGGTGATCGATGCGATCGGTGTTGAAGCTCGAGGCGCGCCGCTTGATGCCGTGCACGTGGTAGCCTTTCGCGAGCAGCAGCTCGGCCAGATAGGCGCCATCCTGGCCGGTGATGCCGGTAATCAGTGCGGTCTTGCTCAAGTGTAATCCTTGGGGGTTAAACCGCCGATTTTACACGCCAATCGCCGCCTGGCTCTGTAAAGTAGTGCGGCCGGAAAGCGGATTATTTGCAGTGGCGGTGCGATGGACCTATTCAGTAAGCTTTTAAACGTCGGTGGTGCCTTGTTGTGCGTCCTGGCACTAGTCGCCTGCAGTACGCCGAGGGCAGTGGGCCCGAAACCGTCCGCCCCGGTGCCCGTCAGACCGTCGGTGCCGGTAGCGCCTACGGCACGGCCGTTGACCCTGCTCGAGGCGACGCTGCGCACGGAGTTGGCGGCCACGGCGGCCGTCATCGACAGCGGCGAGTCCACGCTGCAATTGCGCTACCCCGTTCGGCTGGCCTTTGCGGCCGACCAGAATGTCTTGCTGCCCGCCTTCAAGGCGCTGCTTGATCAGCTGGCGCACACGCTCCGCAACGATGATCGGGTAGGCGTGGAGATTGCCGTGTACACCGACGCCATCGGCAGCGAGAAATTCAATGCCGCACAATCGCAGCAGCGTGGCGAGGCGATTTCCGCCGGGTTGCGGGAGCGGGGCGTCGCGGCGCGGCGGCTCAGCGTGCGCGCTGGCGGCGAAAGCGCACCCAAGAAGGCGGAAAACACGCCCGAGGGGCGCGATCTGAACCGCCGGGTGGAAATCGCTTTCAGCGTTTTGTCTTCGTAAGCTGAATCCTTTAGGCTCCTCACCCTCCCCAAAAATTCCAGGCTCTCTGGCGCATGAAAGTCACTATTTTCGGTTCGGGTTATGTCGGTCTGGTGACCGGCGCCTGCCTCGCCGAGGCCGGCAATCACGTGCTGTGCGTCGACATCGACGAGGGCAAGGTGGCGCGCCTCAATGCCGGCGAAGTGCCTATCCATGAGCCGGGGCTCGATGCGCTGATCCAGCGCAATCGCGGCAGCGGCCGCCTGGAGTTCAGCACCGATGCGGCGCGTGGCGTCGATCACGGCTTGTTTCAGCTCATCGCCGTCGGCACGCCGCCCGATGAAGATGGTTCGGCCGATCTGCGCCATGTGGTCGAGGTGGCGCGCGCCATTGGTGACGGCCTGCAGCGCTATGCCATCGTGGTTACCAAATCGACCGTGCCGGTGGGCACGGCCGACAAGGTGCGCGCTGAAGTGGCCGCGGCGCTGGCGCGGCGCAATTCGGCGGTTGAGTTCGATGTGGTTTCCAATCCGGAGTTTCTCAAGGAAGGCGCGGCCATCCAGGACTTCATGAAGCCTGATCGCGTGGTGGTCGGCACCGATGGTCCACGCACCACGGAACTGATGCGGGCGCTGTATGAGCCTTTTACGCGCAATCACGATCGCCTCATCGTCATGGATATTCGCTCGGCCGAGCTGACCAAGTACGCTGCCAATGCCATGCTGGCCACTAAGATCAGTTTCATGAACGAACTCGCCGGCCTGGCCGAGCGCGTCGGCGCCGACATCGAGCGGGTGCGCATCGGCATCGGTTCCGACCCGCGCATTGGCTACGGTTTCATGTACCCCGGCACCGGTTACGGCGGCTCGTGTTTTCCCAAGGACGTCAAAGCGCTGATCCGCTCGGCACGCGACGTGAAACATGTCACGCCGATTCTCAATGCGGTGGAGCACGTGAATAATCTGCAGAAATCCATACTGGTGCGCAAGCTCAAGGCCGTGGTCGGCGGGCAATTAAAAGGACTCAAGGTGGCGCTCTGGGGTCTGGCCTTCAAGCCCAACACCGATGACATGCGCGAGGCGCCCAGCCGCGTCATCATCGACTCGCTGCTGGCGGCCGGCGCCAGCGTGCGCGCCTACGATCCCATCGCCATGGATGAGGCGCGGCGCCTGTACGCCGGGAAAGCGCAATTGACACTGTGCCGCGATGCCTACGAGGCGGTTGAGGGCGCCGCAGCGCTGCTGATCGCCACTGAATGGCAGGAGTTTCGCAGCCCGGATTTCGAGCGCCTCAAAGAACTGTTGAGCGCGCCCCGCATTCTCGACGGTCGCAACCTTTACGATCCGGCCCTGCTCGCGCGCCAGGGTTTTGAGTACTACGCCATCGGGCGTGGTCGACCCGTATTTGCGAATTAGATAATCGGAGTAGCACTCGCTCATGCTCGTTCCAGTCATCCTCTCCGGCGGCGCTGGCACGCGGCTCTGGCCGCTGTCGCGCGAGTTGTACCCCAAGCAGCTGCTGCCCCTGGTGGGCGAACACACCATGCTGCAGGACACGGTGTTGCGGCTCGCTGGCCTGAATGCGGCGCCACCGGTTGTGGTCTGCAACGAGGCGCATCGCTTCCTGGTGGCCGAGCAGCTGCGCCTCATCAACGCTCCCGCGCAAGCCATCGTCCTGGAGCCGGAAGGGCGCAATACCGCGCCGGCGATCGCGCTGGCGGCACACGCGGCCCTGAGTGCGGCCAGCGCGGCGGGCACGGCCGGCGAGGACGTGCTGTTGCTGGTGCTGCCTGCCGATCATGTGATCCGCAATGCGAGCGCCTTTCGCGACGCCGTGCTGGTCGCCACGAGCGCCGCCAAAGCCGGGCGTCTCGCGACTTTCGGCGTGGTAGCGCACGCGCCCGAGACCGGCTATGGCTATATTCGCCGCGGCGCGGCCGAGGGCCCGGCCTGGCGCATCGATCGCTTCGTGGAAAAGCCTGAACGCGTGCATGCTGAGGAGTTTGTCGCGAGCGGCGAGTATTACTGGAACAGCGGCATGTTCGTATTCGGCGCGCGCCGCTACCTCGATGAACTGCAGCGCCTGGCACCGGATATCGCCACGGCCTGCGAGCGCGCCTACCGCGCGGCGCAGCGCGATCTTGATTTCACGCGTATCGATGCCACGGCCTTTGCGACCTGCCGGAGCGAGTCGATCGACTACGCCGTCATGGAGAAGACTGCCGCTGCCGTGGTCGTGCCCCTCGATGCCGGCTGGAGCGATGTGGGTTCGTGGTCCTCGCTCCACGACGCCTGCGACAAGGATGCTGAAGGCAACGTGCGCAAGGGTGATGTGCTGAGCGTCGACACGCACGGCTGTTACCTGTACGCCGAGAGCCGGTTGCTGGCCACCGTGGGTCTTAGCGATCATGTGGTCATCGAGACCAAGGATGCCGTGTTGGTGGCGTCGCGCAGTCGCGTCCAGGAAGTCAAAGCACTGGTGGCCAAAATCAAGAGCAGCGGACGCAGCGAGCACCTGCTGCACCGCGAAGTATTCCGGCCGTGGGGCAGTTACGACAGCCTCGATCATGGCGAGCGCTTTCAGGTCAAGCGGCTGATCGTGCGCCCGGGCGGCGTGCTGTCGCTGCAATTGCACCATCATCGCGCCGAGCACTGGGTGGTGGTGTCGGGCACGGCGCGCATCACCCGTGGCGAGGAGGTCTTCCTCCTTGAAGAAGACCAGTCGACCTATATTCCCATTGGTGTGCGCCATCGCATCGAGAACCCGGGCAAGATCCCGGTGCATATTATTGAGGTGCAGTCCGGCGGCTATCTGGGTGAGGACGATATCGTCCGCTTTGAAGATCAGTACGGTCGCCAGGGATCGAGCAAGTAGGAGCGCGCATGACTCAATTGACCTGTTTCAAGGCCTATGACATTCGTGGTCGCATTCCTTCCGAACTCAATGAAGACCTGGCCTACCGCATTGGCCAGTCCTATGCCGCCTTCGTGCGACCCAAAAAAGTTGCCGTGGGCCGCGACATTCGCGCCACCAGCGCCACACTCTCGGCCGCCCTGATACGTGGCCTGAACGACTCCGGCGTCAATGTCGCCGATATCGGCCTGTGTGGCACCGAGGGCGTTTACTTTGCGACCTTCGCTGAGGCGCTCGATGGCGGCATCATGGTGACCGCGAGCCACAATCCGCCCGATTACAACGGCATGAAGTTCGTGCGCGAGGGCTCCCGCCCCATCAGCGCCGACACCGGGCTCAAGGATATGCAGGCGCTGATTGAAGAGGCGCGCCTGCCGCCGCGCGCAGCGCAGGCGGGCAGCACTCGCGCGCTGGATATCAACGCCAAGTACCTGGCACATCTGCTTAAGTACGTGAAGGGCGCGACCCTGCGGCCCTTGAAAGTGGTGGTCAATGCGGGCAACGGTGGCGCGGGAATGGTCGTCGATCAGCTCGAGCCGCACCTGCCGTTCGAGTTCGTCAAGGTACACCACGAGGCCGACAGCTCCTTCCCCCATGGCGTGCCCAACCCGATGCTGGAGGAAAATCGCGCCAGCACCGTGGAGGCGATCCGGCGCACCGGCGCTGATATCGGTCTCGCCTGGGATGGTGATTTCGATCGCTGCTTCTTCTTCGATGAACATGGCGGCTTTGTCGAAGGCTATTACCTGGTGGGCCTGCTGGCCGAGGCGTTCCTGAAACGCTTCCCGGGCGGACGCATCGTTCATGATCCGCGCCTGACCTGGAACACCATCGATATCGTGCGCCGCTGTGGCGGCGAGGCTGTGATGTGTCGCTCGGGTCACGCCTTCATCAAGCAGCGCATGCGCGAAGTCGACGCGGTGTACGGCGGAGAAATGAGCGCGCACCATTATTTTCGCGACTTTGCCTATTGCGACAGCGGCATGATTCCCTGGCTGCTGGTGCTGGCGGTGATGGGCGAGAGCGGCAAGACCTTAAGCGAGCTGGTGGGCGAGCGCCAGCGGCTGTTTCCGGTCAGCGGCGAGATCAATCGTACGATCAGCGATGCCCCTGCCGTGGCCACACGCGTGCAGCAACACTATGCTTCACAGGCACTGAATATCGATTTTACCGACGGCCTGTCGATGGAATTCGCCCAGTGGCGGCTCAATCTTCGCAGCTCGAACACCGAACCGCTGGTGCGGCTCAATGTCGAGGCGCGCGGCAGTGAGGCGCTGATGCGCGAGAAGACGGCTGAAGTGCTGCGCCTCATGGAGTCGGCTTGACTACGCTCGAGGCACTGTCGAGCCGGCGCTCAATCCCGGCACAATACCTGACGGCGCCTGGACCCAGCGATGCCCAGATCCATGCCGCCCTCGATCTGGCACTGTGTGCCCCCGATCACGGCCGCATTCAACCCTGGCGTTACCGTCTGATACGCGGCGCCGCGCGCGAGCGCTTCGCCGAGTTGCTGGTGAACTGCGCCTTGCGGCGTGATCCGGCGGCAGCGCCGTCGCTGCTCGAGAAGCTGCGCAGCCGCCCGTTGCAGGCGCCGCTGGTGATCGGCTTGAGCGCGCAACTGCGCGCCGATCCCAAGGTGCCCGCCATCGAACAGCAGTTGTCTGCCGCGGCCGCCGCGATGAACGTGCTCAATGCCTTTCATCTGCAGGGCTTCGGGGCCATCTGGCTGACGGGCCCCAGCACCTATGATCCTGCGATCGCCATGGCCCTGGGCTGCGTTGATGCCGAGCAGCTGCTGGGGTTCATGTATGTGGGCACGATCAGCGCGCAGGCGCCCAAAGCCCTGGCGCGCAGCGCTGGCGCGCCCTTCGTGACGGAATGGCGGGGTTGAGCACAGCCGATGCCCTTTACGATCTCGCACATTGCGGCCGTGCTGCCGGGCCAGCGACCGCTAAGGCGTTGGGGGTTGATGTCAGCGGCCATGATTGGCAGCATGGTGCCCGATTTCGGGATGCTGTTCCCCTGGCCGCTGTCACGCGCGCAAACCCATGGCATGCTGGCACTGCTGACGTTCTGTCTGCCGACCGGGCTGCTCGCCTGGGCGTTGTTTCAGACCCTGATCAAGCCGGCCTGGAGCGCGGTGTTTCCTGACGGTTGGCGCCTGCGCCTGCTCGCCGAGCATCCTGAAGTGCGAATCACGCAGTGGCGCGTGTGGCTGGGCGCTGCTGCGGCGATTGTGGGGGGCGCGGTGACGCACCTGGTGTGGGATGGCTTTACCCATGAAGATGGTCGCGGCGTACGCATGCTGCCATTTCTCGATGATGCTGGTCCCGACATCGCCGGCCATGTACTACCTCTGTATCGTTGGTTGCAGCATGGCAGCAGTGTTGTGGGCCTCGGTGTGGTGATCTGGGCCGCGTGGCGCTGGACGCGTGCTGCGCAGCGGGCTCGCGCTGTAGCGCCATCACAGCACGGCTCGGTGCCTGCTGGTGTCGCCCCGGTGGGATTGTCACGGACCGAGCGCCGCGGCTGGTTTGCAGCCTATGTGGGCTTGCCCCTGTGCGTGCTGGTTCTGGCCCTGCTATGGCGATTGCACCAGTTCGCGGCGGTGTTCAGCATTACGGGCGAGACCACGCGCCTGGCGTATCTGGGCCTGCGCAGCGCCGGCCTGGCACTACTCGCCGTGAGCGTCCTGATCCGCCTGCGTTGCGGCGCGCTGGCGCGTTCGCGGCTCGACGCCTGAATGGCGCTCCAGTAGGCTGCACCGACATGTGGGGCATCACTCGTTACCAGTGGACGGTACTGTTCGCGGCCTGGCTAGGCTGGGGTTTCGATGTCTTCGACGGCCTGCTGTTCAACTACGTCGCGCCCAATTGCATCCCGACGCTGCTGCACCTGCCGGTAGGCTCCCCAGAGGCGCGCACGGCGACCCTCTACTGGACCGGGCTGCTCACCTCGCTCCTGCTGCTGGGCTGGGCCGCTGGTGGCGTGCTGTTTGGTTATATCTGCGATCGCATTGGCCGGATGCGCACCCTGATGCTGACCATGCTGCTCTACGCCGTCGGCACGGCGGCCTGTGCCGCTGCGACCAATTTGTGGATGCTGGTGATCTTTCGCCTGGTGGCGAGCCTCGGCATCGGTGGTGAGTGGGCAGCGGGTGCCTCCATGGTGGCCGAGGTGATGCCCGAGAAGCGCCGCGTGGAGGCCGGAGCGCTGCTCTACACGGCCGCGCCGTTCGGCCTGTTTCTGGCCACCTTTCTCAACTATCAGGTGGCGGGCGTCTGGTTTGCAGGCAATACCGAGCAGTCCTGGCGCTATGTATTTTTGTTCGGGCTGTTGCCCGCGTTCGTCGCCTTCATCGTGCGCCTGTTTGTGCGCGAGCCTGAGCGCTGGCAGGCGGTGAAGGCGCGCACCCAGGTCTCGCTGCGCGACATTTTTACACCTGCACACCGCCATGCCACGCTCATGGGCACCTTCACCGTGGTGGTGGCACTCATCGGTTGGTGGAGCTGCAACGCCTTCATTCCGGTAGTCGCCAGCGGTCTGGCGCGCAGCAGTGCTGAAGCCGGCGGCCTCGGTCGCGGCGCCACACAGGCCTTGATCGAGAACTGGAAGCTCATCGCGACCGTTGCCTTCAACATCGGTGGTCTGCTGGGCACCTTGCTGACGATTCCGCTGGCCAAGCATCTGGGGCGCCGGCCGATGTTTGCGCTCTATTTTGCCGCCTCAGGTGCGGCGATACTGGCGACCTTCGGGCTGGACATGCCGGGTGCGTCGCGCCTCTACATGTTTTTCCTGATCGGCGTGCCGGTGTTTGGTGTATTTGGCGCCTTTCCGTTTTATCTGCCGGAGCTGTTTCCGACACGGCTGCGCGCCACGGGCGCCGGTTTTTGTTACAACATCGGCCGCGTGCTGGCCTCGATCGGCCCCTTCATCGTGGGCGCGGCCGCCGCGCGTGGTACGGCGATGCAGACTATTTTCTACGTGGGTTTCGCCCCGCTGCTCGGCCTGTTGCTCGCGCCCTGGATTATCGAAACGCGTGGCAGCACGTTGACGGACTGACGTATGGGCCTTAAGAGGTAGCTATGGATTTCATCGATCTTAAATCGCAATACCGCGCACTGCGCGCTGACATCAACGCACGCATCCAGGCCGTGCTCGATCATGGTCAATACATACTCGGCCCCGAAGTTGCCGAGTTCGAACAGCGCCTCGCCCGCTACGTTAATGCCGCGCACTGCGTCACCGTGGCCAGCGGCACCGACGCCCTGCTGATCGCGCTGATGGCGCAGGGCATTGGTCCCGGCGATGAGGTGATCACCAGCCCCTTTACCTTTGTGTCGACCGCCGAAGTGATCGCGCTGGTGGGCGCCAAACCGGTGTTTGTCGATGTCGAGCCCGACACGGCGAATCTTGACGCGGCGCTGCTCGAGCAGGCCATTACGGCGCGCACCCGCGCCATCATGCCCGTGAGCCTGTACGGTCAGGTCTGCGACATGGACGAAATCAGCGCACTCGCCGCACGGCACGACAATATTGTGGTAATCGAAGATGCGGCGCAGAGTTTCGGCGCCACCTATCACGGGCGACGGAGCGGTGCGCTGTCTGCCATCGGCTGCACCAGTTTTTTCCCGAGCAAGCCACTGGGGTGCTACGGCGACGGCGGCGCGATCTTTACCGACGACGCGGCCATTGCCCAGGCCTGCACTGAGATTCGTGTGCACGGGCAGAGCGCCCGCTACCACCACACACGCATCGGTGTAGCCGGACGCATGGATACGCTGCAATGCGCGATTCTGCTAGCTAAGCTGGCGCGCTTCGACTGGGAAGTGGCGCGCCGTAGCGAACTCGGCCGCCTGTACGCCGAGCGCATCGCGGCCAGTGGCGCCAGGATTGGTCTGATGGCCTTACGGCCGGGCCGCACCAGCGTCTTTGCGCAATACACGGTGCTGGTCGATGATCGCGATGGCGTGCAGGAACGCATGAAGAAGGCAGGCGTGCCCACGGCCGTGCACTACCCCAAGCCCTTGCACCAGCAGCCGGCCTACGTGGCGCTGTGCGATCGTAAACCCATGCCAGTGAGCGAACTGCTGGCCCGGCAGGTGATCAGCCTGCCGATGAGCGCGGACCTTAGCGAGACCCATATTGATGTGGTGGTTGCGGCCCTGGTCACAGCCACGAAGTAGGGTGGCCTGCTATCCTTGTCCATTCAATCGGACCGCTTCAATTTAACCGTTTAGGGTGATCGGGCATGTTCAGTCTGCGCAATTGCCGCATCGGCATAGTGGGTTTGGGTTACGTCGGGCTGCCGCTCGCGGTGGAATTTGGCAAGCACTTTGATACCATGGGTTTCGACGTTAAGGCCGATCGTATCCGTGCCTTGCAGCGTGGCCGGGATAGCACGCTCGAAACCACGCCCAAGGAATTGCGCGCAGCCAGCCGCCTGAAGTTCACCACCGAGCTCAAGGATCTGCGCCGCTGCCGCATATTCATCATCACGGTGCCCACGCCCATCGATGAATTCAAGCGCCCCGATCTCTCGCCGCTGGTGAGCGCCAGCAACACGATCGGCGAAGTGCTCAAGAAGGGCGATGTCGTGGTGTATGAGTCGACGGTGTACCCGGGCTGCACGGAAGAGATCTGCGTGCCGATTCTCGAGCGCGTATCGGGACTTAAATTCAATCACGATTTCTTCGTCGGCTACAGCCCCGAGCGCATCAATCCGGGTGACAAGGAACATCGCCTGCCCAGCATTCGCAAGGTCACCTCGGGCTCGACCCCTGAGGCGGCGGAGTTCGTCGACAAGCTGTATGGCGCCATCATTACGGCCGGCACCTACCGAGCCAGCAGTGTGCGCGTGGCGGAGGCCGCCAAGGTCATCGAGAATACGCAGCGCGACGTCAACATTGCGCTGATCAATGAGCTGGCGCTGATTTTCAACCGCCTCGGCATCGATACCGAAGAAGTCCTGCTGGCGGCCGGCACCAAGTGGAATTTTCTCCCGTTTCGGCCGGGCCTGGTCGGCGGTCATTGTATTGGCGTCGATCCCTATTACCTCACGCACAAGGCGCAGGAAATTGGCTATCACCCGGAGATGATTCTGGCCGGCCGTCGACTCAACGACAGTATGGCTCAGTACGTGGCCACCGAAGTGCTGCGGCTCATGGCCGGGCAGCGCATTCACATCAAGGGCGCGCGCATTCTGGTGTTGGGGCTCACGTTCAAGGAAAACTGTCCCGACATCCGCAACTCCAAGGTGATCGATGTCATTCGCGAACTGGGCAAGTACGGCGCGCACATCGACGTCTATGACCCGTGGGTGGACGCTGCCGCCGCGCGCCACGAATACGGCCTGCGGCCGGTGCGCACCCTGCAGCGTGCGCACTACGATGCGGCGGTGGTGGCGGTCGGACATCGTGAGTTCAAGAGCCTGGGCGTCGGCGGCATTCGGCGGCTGTGCCGCAAGCGGCACGTGCTCTATGACATCAAGTATGTGTTTCCGGCGGCGGAGGTTGACGGGCGGCTTTGAGGTGGCTTAGCGACACTGCCAGGGCGTCGGCGAGTGAGGCGTCCCGCCACGCTTCCGGTTCATTCCCGGCCTTTGACTTTGTAATGTGATGCATTACACTGTCAGCTGAGGCATTTCAAAATACCATGATTCGCACTTTTCGCCATAAAGGGCTTGAACTGTTCTTTACGAAAAGCGATGTGCGCAAGATACCCGCTGAGCGGGCGGCACGCATCGGACGCTTGCTGGATCGGTTGGAGGCTTGCCCAAGGCCGCTCGATATGAAACTGCCCGGCTTCGGCTGGCATGCCCTGAAGGGCTCGCGCAAGGGCACCTATGCTGTGGAGGTGTCGGGCAATTGGCGGCTGACCTTCAAGTTTGCGGGCGAGGACGCGATAGATGATGACCTGGAGGACTACCACTGATGAACACTGTACGAGACCCGAAGCGCCGTCCGACGCATCCGGGCGCGCTGCTGCGCGAGGATGTCTTGCCGGCCCTCAGCATGACGCAGACCGAGTTGGCGCAGTTGTTGGGCGTATCGCGGCTATCGGTATCTGAATTGCTCCATGAGCGGCGCGCGCTATCGGTTGAAATGGCGGCGCGATTGGCCAAGCTGTTGCAGGTGAGCGCCGAGAGTTGGCTGCGCATGCAATCAGCTCTCGACTTGTGGCAGGTTCAGCAGCGAGCCGCTACTTTTGCGGGCATCAAGCCCTTGGCGAAGCGCAGACTTGCGCAAGTCGCGTAAGGTTCGCCATGGCGTGCGTCATGCTCAAGCTGCATCTGCAGCGGGTTGCGCCAATTTTTCGCATCTCCGTATGGTCGTCCGTACGGAGGTTTTTCTGGGGAAATGAATGCGCCTAAAACGAATGGTGGACGGTGCAGGGATTGAACCTGCGACCCCTGCCGTGTGAAAGCAGTGCTCTACCGCTGAGCTAACCGTCCAAAGTGTCAGGGGCGTGGAGTGTAAGGGCCGCTGGCCCCCGAAATCAATTGCCGCTGCCAATCGGCGATGCAAAGGCAGGGCTTTCCCGGCTACCATTCCCGTCGCTATGACTATAGTTACCCGTTTCGCCCCCAGTCCGACCGGCCTGCTGCATATCGGCGGCGTGCGCACGGCGCTGTTTTCCTGGCTATACGCCCGGCATCACGGCGGCAAATTCATCCTGCGCGTCGAAGATACCGACCGCGAGCGCTCCACCCTGGAAGCCGTGCAGGTCATTGTCGATGGTATGCAGTGGTTAGGCCTGTCGGCCGACGCCGGGCCTTTTTATCAGACGCTGCGCTACGATCGTTACCGCGAAGTGCTGGCCGGCATGGTGAGCAGCGGCCATGCCTACCACTGCTATTGCAGCAAGGAAGAGCTCGAGACCCTGCGTGCAGAGCAAACGGCGGCCAAGCAGAAGCCACGTTATGACGGTCGCTGCCGTGATCGCCATGAGCCGCGCCCGGGCGTCACCCCGGTTATCCGTTTTCGCAATCCACAGTCGGGCGAGGTGGTGGTCGAAGACCAGGTGCACGGCCGCGTGGTGTTCCAGAATTCCGAACTGGATGACCTGATCATCGCGCGTTCCGACGGTAACCCGACCTATAACTTTTGCGTGGTCGTCGATGACATGGACATGGGCATTACCCACGTAATCCGCGGCGATGATCACCTGAACAACACGCCGCGGCAGATGAACATGTTGCTGGCGCTGGGTGTGACGCCGCCGGTGTACGCGCATGTACCGATGATTCTCGGCGCTGACGGCGCCAAGCTCTCCAAGCGCCACGGTGCGGTGAGCGTGCTGCAATATCAGGAAGAGGGTTACCTGCCCGAGGCGCTGCTCAACTACCTGGTGCGCCTGGGGTGGGCACACGGCGATCAGGAAGTCTTCACGCGCGAGGAGATGATTGCTGCCTTTGATATCGCACACGTAGGCAAAGCAGCGGCCGCGTTTAACGCCGAGAAGCTGCTGTGGCTGAATCAGCAGCACATGATGAAAGCGCCGGTCGCGGTGCTGGCGGCAGGGCTGCGCGAGCAGTTGAGTCGGCTGGGTGTCGTTACCGACAATCAGCCGCTGTTGGAGGGTGTGGCCAATGCGCAGCGCGAGCGTTCCAAAACGTTAAAGGATATGGCCGCCAGCAGCCTGTTCTTTTTCCGTGATGTAGAGCAGATCGACCCGGCTGCTGCCAGGAAGAATTTGACAGCGGAGTCGGCGCCCATGCTGACCGCTGTGCGCTCCGGCCTGGCGGAAATGACCAGCGGAGAATGGAACGCGGGTGCCATTCACGATCTGATCGCCAAAGTAGCCCATCGCTACGGTGTGGGCCTGGGAAAAGTGGCGCAGCCCTTGCGAGTGGCGCTGACGGGCTCCACGATTTCGCCGCCGATCGATGTGACCGTGGCGCTGCTCGATCCGATCGCCGTCCTGCAGCGACTGGATCGCGCGTTGGCCACTGTCGCTTAGGCGACAGGTTTGCTTTAGCCAACAATCTTGCTGCCGATATTGGAAAGATCGCCTTCCACTCCAGCGGTGCTGTAAGCACTGACGCCGAAATACCAGGTGCCGGGCAGCAGATTATTCACGATGTACGATGTGGCACTGGCATCGGTAACATCGATGATGGTGCCCAAGGCATTGGGGTCGGTCCCGACATGGATGTGATAGCCGGAAATATTGGTCAACGTGGAGCCGTCGGTGTTCTGAGTGGGCGCCTGCCAACTGAGCTCCGCACTGGCGTTGGAATTGGCGCTGGCGACGACGCCCGATGACGAGCTCGCTGTGCCAGCGTCCTTGCAAGCCGTGACCAGGGCGAGCGATGCGAGCGTGGCCGCGAGTAGCGTTAGCCGCTTCATGTATTGCATGTTCAATAGCCCTCCGGCATCGGGTGTTCGCGGCCAAGATTAGTGCCGCGACGGCGCCCGAGAAACCTGTCGCCGGCGGCGTACGTCGCTGTGCGGCGACCTGTGGATTTGCTCACAGCCTGTCGGTGACAGAATGCGGCTAAAATGCGGGATGCAATGCGCGCACCGTCAGGGCCAAAGAATCAGGATATGTGTGGCATAGCCGGTTACGTCGATCGCAGCGGCAAGGCGGCGCCGAGCCAGGCGCTGCTGGAGCGCATGATCCAGACGCTCAAGCACCGCGGCCCCGACGGCTTTGGGTATTATGTTGCGCCGCCGGTGGGCCTGGCGCACGCACGCCTCAGCATCATTGACCTTGCCACGGGCGATCAACCCATCCACAACGAGGACGCTTCCGTTTGGGTGGTGTTCAACGGTGAAATATTCAATTACGTCGAACTGCGCGCCGAGCTACTGGCTGATGGCCATGTGTTCGCGACCCAGTCAGACACGGAAGTCATCGTTCACCTGTACGAGAAGCACGGCAGGAAATTTGTCGAGCGGCTCAACGGTCAATTCGCCATCGCGCTATGGGATGTGCGGCAGCAAAAGTTGTTGTTGTGCCGCGATCGCGTGGGCATCCGGCCGCTGTTTTATACGGATCACGGCGGCACACTGGCCTTCGCCTCGGAGATCAAGGCGTTGCGGGCGGGCGGCTTCAGTACCGCGGGCCTGAGCGCACGCGGCCTGGCGGCGGTATTTTCGCTGTGGAGTACGTTCCCCGGTGGAACGGTATTCGAGGATGTGCACGCCTTGCCGCCCGGTCATATCCTGATATTGGAGCGCGGCAGCGTTCAGCTGGAGCGCTACTGGGACTGGGATTTCAGTCCAGCCCTGGAAGATAGGCGCAGCACGCTGACTGAGGCGGCCGAACAGCTGCATGAATTGCTGGTCGATGCCACGCGCCTGCAGTTGCGCGCCGACGTGCCGGTGGGTGCGTACCTGAGCGGTGGCCTCGACTCTGCCATCGTGACCGCGATCGTCAAGCAGATCACGCCAGCGCAGCTGACTTCCTATTCCCTGTGTTTCGAAGACCCGGAATTTGACGAGCGCGCCTTTCAACAGATCATGGTGGCACAGCTGCGCACCGATCATCATGAGCTGGTCTGCAGCCAGGCGGATATCGGCGCCGCCTTTCCGCAGACCATCTGGCACACCGAGACGCCGCTGGTCAGGACGGCGCCGACGCCACTCATGTTGCTGGCGGGCGCCGTGCACCGCAACGGACAGAAAGTCGTATTGACCGGGGAGGGCGCCGACGAAGTGTTTGGCGGCTATGACCTATTCAAGGAAGCCAAGGTGCGACGCTTTATCGCGGCGGCCCCAAATTCGCTGGCGCGACGCCGCCTGATCGAGAAACTCTACCCCTATCTTAAGCACAGCCCGGGCGCAGCCAACGCCATGGCGCAGAGTTTTTTTACGCAAAGCACCTTGCCCGTAGATCATGCCGCCTTTGCCCACGATACGCGCATCAGCAGCACGCAGCGCATCTGGCGATTTCTGTCACCTGCGGTGCGCGCCCAGATCGGCGAGTGGAATCCCGCCCAAGCGCTGGAGCAGATGCTGCCGGCCGCAAGCGCGGCCTGGAGCGGCCTGGGGCGCGATCAATACACCGAAGCCCACCTATTGATGAGCGGCTACCTGCTCGCCTCACAAGGGGATCGCGTGGCGATGGCGCATTCGGTCGAAGGGCGTTATCCGTTTCTCGATCATCGCGTGATCGAATTCGCCAACCGCTTGCCGCCGCGCTTCAAACTCGGCGGTTTAAGGGAAAAGCGCGTGCTGCGCGCGGCCTTTGCCCGGCTGCTGCCCGCCTCGATCGCTCAGCGCGTCAAGCAACCTTACCGCAGCCCGGACAGCGCCAGCTTTATGCGCGCGGGTCAACCGTTGCGCTACGTCGAGGAGCTCCTGAGTAGCGGGTCCGTGACGCGAGCGGGTTATTTCAACGCCCAGGCCGTAGCGCTGCTGCTCAACAAGTGTCGCGCCGGAAAGATCGTGGGCTTTGCCGACAACATGGCGTTTGTAGGCATCCTCTCAACCATGCTGCTGCATGCAATGTATATTAATGGTGAGAGCCCGAGTGGTTTTCAGGCCTGAAGTCATCGTGGAGCCGCACAGCCGTATGAACGATATTGAACAGCAGGTACGCCAATACATTGGCAGCAATTTCATCGTCAGCGATATCGAATCGCTCAGCGCTGGCGAGTCACTGCTGGGCCGTGGCATTTTAGACTCGACCGGGTTCATTGAGCTGGTCAGCTTCCTGGAAGAGACCTTTCACTTTCAGGTTGCCGACGAGGAGATGATTCCGGAGAACCTTGACAGCCTGGGTAGCATCGTCGCCTACGTGGCTCGCAAGTTGCCCGGCGTGGCGCCACAGGTTGCCAAAGATGCCTGAGCCACTGGCGCTGGATGCCGGGCGCGAAGTCGAGCGCATCGCCAGGTGGCTGCCTGAGGTCGTCGGTTCCCGCCTGCGCCGGCGCGGCGTCATTATCGCCATGTCGGGCGGTGTCGACAGTTCCGTGTGCGCGGCGCTGGCCGTGACCGCCCTGGGCAAGGAGCGGGTCCTGGGACTGCTGCTGCCCGAGCTGGAATCGTCGCCCAGCAGCGAGACTCTGGGCGCACGAGTGGCCGGGCAATTCGGCATCAAAACTCTAACCGAGAACATCGGCCCGGCGCTCACGGCCTTGGGTTGCTATCGCTGGCGTGATGAGGCGATACGCGAGGTCATACCGCAGTTTGCCGAGGGCTGGAAAAGCAAGATTGCGATTGTCCCGTCACCGGGCACCGGACTGTCGTTTTTCAAATTGGTGGTGCAATCGCCGGCGGGTGAATTCACGGAGCGGCGGCTGCCGGCGCGCCAATACCTGCAGATTGTCGCGGCCACCAATTACAAGCAGCGCATGCGCAAGGCCATCGAGTATTTTCACGCTGACCGCCTGGGTTACGCCGTGATCGGCACGCCCAACCGGCTCGAGTACGACCAGGGTTTTTTCGTCAAGGGTGGTGACGGCCTGGCCGATCTGAAGCCCATTGCGCACCTTTATAAGACCCAGGTTTATGCGCTGGCCAGACACCTGGGGTTGCCCGATGAAGTCTGCAACGCCGTGCCCACGACCGATACCTATACCCTGGCCCAGGGCCAGGACGAATTTTATTTTGGCCTGCCCTACGACAAAATGGATATCGCGCTGTGGAGTCACAATCACGGCGTGCCGGTCGGGCAACTCGCGCTGCAATTGTCATTGAGCACAGAGGCAGCCAGCCGAATTTACCAGGATATTGAATCCAAGCGGCAGAGCACGGCCTACCTGCACAGCACGGCGCTCATGCTCGAACCGGTGCCGCAGATCCTCAGGCTCGACAAATTAATTCACGCGCCGTGAGCTCGTCTGTCGATTACTCGTACGAGAGCGCCCTGGCTGAGCTGCGCGCCGGATTCGCAGCTGCTGCCGACAAGCCTGATGAAACTCTGGAGACCACGGCGGCCGCACTCTGGTTCATGGCAGCCGGGCACCCCTGCCCGGTGAGTCGAGCCCGGCCGCCGCTGCCACCGCTGACGGGCACCCAGGGCCAGGCGCTCCATGAATTGGTGAAACGCCGGGTCGGCGGCGAGCCGCTGGCTTACCTCACCGGTGTGCAGGAGTTTCTGGGTCTGGAATTTACCGCTGCCCCTGGAGCCCTCATCCCGCGACGCGAGACCGAGCTGCTCGGGCGCGCGAGTCTGGCTGTACTGCAAGAGCTTACTGGCCTGGTTGACCGGGACGGCGCCGCCAAGCCGATGCACATACTTGATCTGTGCACCGGCTGCGGCAACCTCGCTATCGTCCTGGCGCTGCAGGCTCCGCAGGCGCAGGTGTACGCCTCTGATCTGGAGTCGGCAGCGCTGAAGGTGGCCGCCCGTAACCTCGATCGTCACCACCTGGCGGGGCGAGTGCAGCTCCTGCAGGGCGATCTGTTCGCGGCGCTGCCCGAGGCTGCACCGCGCTTTTCCCTGATCTGCTGCAATCCTCCCTACCTGTCCACCCAACACGCCACGAATATGCCGGTGGCCGTGGCCGGCTCTGAGCCCGTCGCCGCCTTCGATGGCGGCCCGTTCGGGCTCTCCATCGTGCTGCGGCTGATTCGCGAGGCCCCGGCGCACCTGGCGCCTGGTGGCTGGCTGTGCTTTGAGATTGGCGCCGGCCAGCACTCCATCGTGGAGAGCCGGGTGGCACAAAATGCAGGATATGTGGAAATCAGGCGTACGCAGGACGAACAGGGGGTTACCAGGGCGTTCCAGTTGCGCTGGGCGTCGTCCCACACCCGGCCGCAGGTCCCTTAGCCACCGAATAGCGCCCAACCACGCTCTCGAAAAACTCCGATGGCGACACCACCCTGAACGGCACCTTCCCCGCCAGGGCCTGCAAGTCCCGATCCCCGCTGACCAGGCACGTCGCTTTCCCCACTACCGCCAGCTCCAGAAACACCTGATCGGCCGAATCACGGCACACCGGCAACTTACCAGGCGACGAGCGCAGCATCACGACTTCACAGAACGGCAGAAAATCTGCAATCAGCTCCTGCTGCGCCTCCGGCGCCAACCGAAACTTCGGGTACTTCAACGACCGCAGCAACTCATCCGCGGTAGCCTTCGTGACCAGGGGCAGGTACTGGCCAGACTGCCAGAGCTCCCGGAGTGGCGCCAGGCGCCCCTGTCTGAACAGCAGGGCCGAGAGCACCACGTTGGTGTCGAAAACGACACGCACCACAGCGCTCATTTTCGTTTCTTGACCGCCGCACCCCGCCGCGCCCAGACCACAGCAGCGGCCACATCCCCATCGTTCAGGTCCAGTTCTGCCAGCTTCGAGCGCACCGCATCGGCCCGCTGAATACGCACCGGCGTCAGCACAATCTGCCCATTCTCCGCCTTGACCTCAAAATACGTCGGCGTACCCACGGCGCTGGTAATCGCCTTGGGCAGCGTCAGCTGGTTCTTGGTCGTCATCTTGGCGAGCATAATATGTCAACTTGCGTAAGTAAGGATTCCTTACTTTACCGCAGCCACCTCCGGGTATCAAGCACCAAAGGCCCGTCGGCCTATAAAGGCACACAAACCTGAATGACTGTTTGCCATATATTGTATATTACTATAATATACAGAAATGGCTGAGCTTGCAAACGTTGTCGGCTTCCAATGGGATGAAGGCAACGCCAGGAAGAATGAACGGCACGGCATTTCGATGGCTGAGGCAGAGCAGGCATTTTTTAATTCTCCGCTGCTCGTCCTTCCTGATGCTGGGCACAGCCAGACTGAGCCGCGCTTTCACGCGCTCGGCAAGACCAGCGCAGGGCGAGTGGTCCATGTCACCTTCACGCTGAGGGAAGCGGACCAACTGATTCGGGTCATTTCGGCCAGAGATATGCACCGCAAGGAGCGAGTTGTTTATGAGCAAGCATCCTAGGTCCATTCCGAAGTTTGCCAATGAGGCTGCCGAACGCAGATTCTGGGAGAAAAATGATTCGACGGAATATTTGGATTGGGAAGGAGCTCAATCTACGGTGTTTCCGAATCTAAAGCCCTCTACGCGGACGATCTCCCTGCGACTGCCTCAGCATCTCCTGGATTCCATCAAGACAGCGGCCAATGCCCGGGACGTACCCTATCAATCGCTGATCAAAGTCTGGCTTCAGGAGAAGCTGCAGGGTTCTTGATTAAGCCGAGGCTCCACGCCGGCGCGGGAGCCGACGGCGGCGTGGTAGTGCTGGCTTGGACCGACCGTCTCGATCCTAAGGTGTAAGGGCCACCCCCATAACTCCTTGACACGCTGGCACTGTTTGCTTACCGTTCCGGCCCCTTGGACGGGGCCATAGCTCAGCTGGGAGAGCGCTTGCATGGCATGCAAGAGGTCGGCGGTTCGATCCCGCCTGGCTCCACCAAGCTTGAATGTGCTGTTCGTCGCAGTGGAAATGTCCCCATCGTCTAGAGGCCTAGGACACTGCCCTTTCACGGCGGTAACAGGGGTTCGAATCCCCTTGGGGACGCCAGTCTTAATTATGCCAGCCTGTGAATCTGTACCGACCCAGGCCGCCTTGAACATATTACGCTGCCTATCATGAGAGTCAGACTTTTTGGCCTGGGTTGGCACATGTCTCTCGCACTCCTGTGGGCGGCAGAGTCGGTGGCCGCTTTGGCGGCTTCGCGGCTGGGTCACCAGTTCGCGCGCGATCCCCCAGTGGACGCCTGGACCTCCTGGATTCAGGCCCTCGCCTATGGCTTCTGCATGGTGCTGGTGATGGTGGCCCTGGGCCTGTACAGCCGTCGGCTGCGCGAGCGTACTGCCGGCATCTTGCTCCGCATCAGCGTCAGCGTGCTGGCGGGCGGTACCGTTGCCGGCCTGCTGCTGGCGTGGTCCGAGCGCTACCGCATGTCGCTGCGGCAGTTTCTGATGTCGCAATTGATCGCCTGGCTGTTGCTCATACTCGTGCGTAGCATCGCCCGCGCGCTGATCAACCAGGATATCTTCAAGCAGCGCATTCTGGTGGTGGGCGCCGGCGTGAATGCGGCGCGCATTCTCAATCTGCGTCGCCGCGAAGATCGGCGCGGGTTCAAAGTGATCGGCTTTGTGCCGATACCCGGCGAGCCCATCAATGTGCGTGAGGATCGTCTGCTGAATGAAATATCCACGCTGGCCAAGATGGCCACCGAACACGAGATCGACGAGATCGTGGTCGCGATGGACGATCGCCGCCGGCAGTTTCCGCTTAAGGAGTTGCTGGCATGTCGCCTGGCGGGTTTCAAGATTTCAGAGCCGATTACTTTTCTGGAGCGCGAAACCGGCAAGGTGCATTTGCAGATGCTGAACCCGAGCTGGATGATCTTCGGTGGCGGGTTCCGGCGCGATGGCATGCGTCAGGTTACCGAACGCTGTTTTGACCTGGTGGCGAGCCTGATCCTGTTGATCGTGACTGTGCCCTTGATGGTATTGATCGTCGTAGCGATTAAGCTGGAGGACGGCCTGCGTGCCCCGGTCACCTACAGTCAGGAGCGGGTGGGCAGGGGCGGGCGCGTGTTCCGGATTCTGAAATTTCGCAGCATGGGGGTCGATGCCGAGAAGGACGGGCAGGTCCGCTGGGCCAGTGCCGACGACAAGCGCGTGACGCGGGTGGGCTCCGTGATCCGCAAAGTGCGCCTCGATGAACTGCCCCAGCTGTACACCGTGTTGCGTGGCGACATGAGTTTCGTGGGCCCGCGCCCCGAGCGACCGGAATTCGTGCAGCACCTGGGCCAGTCCGTGCCCTTCTACGACGAACGACATTCAGTGAAGCCAGGCATTACCGGCTGGGCGCAGTTGTGCTACCCGTATGGCGCCTCGGACCAGGACGCTATCGAAAAACTGCAATATGACCTGTACTACGTCAAGCATCACAGTCTGGCATTTGACCTGCTCATTCTGCTGCAGACGGTTGAGGTCATACTGTTTGGCAAGGGTGGGCGCTGACGGATGATCATCGTCGATCGCGAATTGAGCAGGCGTGCCGCGGCGGGCAAGCCCATTCGTGTGGCGCTGGTCGGAGCCGGCTACATGGGGCGCTGCATTGCTTTGCAGATTCTGACGGCAGTCGCGGGCATGCGTCTCGTGGCCATCGCCAATCGCTCGCTGGCTCGAGCAGCGCAAGCCTACCGTGAAGGGGGCGTCGAAGACGTCGCCACCGCCACTTCGGCGGCCGAGCTGGAGCGTTTGATTGAACTGGGCCACTGCGCCATTACGGACGATCCAAGGATCGTCTGCGCGGCGGGGCAGGTCGATGCGGTCATCGAAACCACGGGCGATGTCGAGTTCGGTGCGCGCGCCTGCCTGGAGGCAATTGCCCACGGCAAGCATGTCATCTTGATGAATGCCGAGGTTGACGCCTCGGTAGGGCCTATCCTCAAAGTCCGCGCTGATCGGGCCGGGGTGGTCTACACCTATACCGATGGCGATGAGCCCGGCATTGGCATGAACCTGTACCGCTTGCTCGACAGCATGGGTTATCGGCCGGTGCTGATGGGCCAGATGAAGGGGATGCTCGATCGCTATCGCAATCCCGATACCCAGGCCGAGTTTGCCGCCCGGCATGCTCAAAATGCCGCCATGGTGGCCTCGTTCGCTGACGGCTCCAAGATGG
>JANMWZ010000164.1:0-1937 GCA_031441585.1 Gammaproteobacteria bacterium | reverse complement strand
CGGACCTCGGCTTTATGGTTGGTACGACTGAAGGGGGCAGTTCATCGTCCTCGGATATATGCCAAGACGGTAGACGCCAGTTTCAACCAGGCACCCGACTGATGCAGTGGCTCGTGCTGTTCGTGGCAATCGTCGCCGAGGTGATCGCCACCTCCCTACTCAAGTCCACTGAGGGCTTCACCCGGCTGTGGCCTTCCGTGGTCGTGGTCGTCTGCTACGAAACCGCCTTCATCCTGCTGTCGATCAGCATGAAGACGATCCCGGTCGGCATCGTGTATGCCGTTTGGTCGGGCGTTGGCGTGGCGCTGATCACCTTGGCGGCCTGGGTTTTCCTGGGGCAAACGCTGGATGCTGTGGGCCTGGCGGGGCTGGCGCTGATTGTTTGCGGCGTGGTCGTGATCAACGTCTTCTCCAAGTCGGTGGTCGACTGATGCCCTGTGGCTCCCACGCTGCCTCAAGCGCACGGCTCCCCCGCTGAGATGGACTGGCTCCTGCTCTTCGTGGCCATCGTTGCCGAGGTGATCGCAACCTCCGCGCTCAAGCTGGCCTAGGGCTTCACCAGGCTGTGGCCGTCGGTGATCGTGGTCTGCTGCTATTCGCTGGCGCTCTACTTGTTGTCCCAGACGCTCGAGACGATTCCGGTGGGCATCGTGTACGCCATCTGGTCCGGGTCCGGGGTCGCGCTGATCACCCTGGTGGGCCGCTATTACTTCGCGCAGGTACTCGACCGGCCGGCGCTGGTCGGCATCGGCATGATCGTGTGCGGGGTGGTCGTGCTCCAGTTCTCCGCAACGTCCGTCGTTCGGTAGGCGCGGCGTCAGCAATATCGTCTGGACACGCCTGCACACCCAACCGGCAAACGCCGTGCAGGCTTGCTGGCGTTGAATGTGCCGCCCGCAGAGTGGGGCGCGATACGACCTACAGCCCCTTCAACAGAACCCGCACCTCGTCTTGACCGGAGAACGTGTCGCCGAGCTTTGCCAGTTTTTCGAGTTCGCTCGTGGCAAGTGACTTCTGGCCGGATTTGATATACAGCTTGGCTAGGTTGAGCCGCAATTTGTGCTGATCCTGGCGCAGTTCGACCGCACGCTTCTCAAGTTCGATCGCCTTATCGACCTGGCCTGAGTCGGCAAGGAGCATAGCCAGGGTGTCCATGATCACAGGCTCGCCAGGCTGCATGGTGTTTGCCTTCTCGGCGTAGGCGAGCGCTTCCGGTTTTTTCAGTTTGCTTGCAATCACCGCCAGATTGTTCACGGCAAGTGCGTCCTTGGGCCGCAAGCGGACGATGGTCGTATAAATCTCGAGCGCAGAAGCATAGTCCTGCCGCCAAAGCGCCGAGTTGCCCAGGTGCGCGAGGAACGCCTGGTTGTCAGGATGTCTATTCGCCCATTCGGCGGCGAACTTCTTGGCGTCGCCCTGCGCGTTCGCGGCCTGGAGTGCCGAGTGCAGCTTGATGGCTGTTTCGCTCGAATCGTCCAGTTTCAGGCTGGCCCGGTAAGCCGTGGCTGCCGCCGGCCAGTGCCTTTGCGAAGCCTCGACGTCGCCCACGAGCAGCAGGCCCACGGCCTCGCCCAAAGGCGTGCGTTGCACGGCCCGAGCAAGTGCCATCGCTTCGTTCGGCTGCCCGGCTGACAGTTCGAGCATCATCAGGCTGCGTTGCGCCGCCAAAAAGTTGGGCGCAATGACCAGCGCGCGCTTGAGGCTCTGGCGCGCAGAATCGGTGTTCTTGGCAGCGACATACAGCTCAGCCAGGCGCATGTGCGGTTCGGGCGATCGCGGCTGCATTTCGGCGAGCTTGGTGAACGAGATGATGGCTTGGTTGGTGTTTCCCGACGCCTGCTGGGCGCGCCCCAAGGCCTCCCGGAGCTCGGCGCTGGCGGGCTGCGCTGCCACGCCGTCCTGTGCGGCCGCCAGCACCGATTTCAGGTCATTGCCCT
>JANMWZ010000163.1:0-6270 GCA_031441585.1 Gammaproteobacteria bacterium | reverse complement strand
GGTCGCCCCCGGAGCCCCCATGGAGGGGTTCATGGCGTTCCCGAGACCGGCCCATCACTCACACCGTCGCTGCGCCCCCAAATATTACCGCCCGCGCATGGCGCTGCACGCCCTCACGCCCGGTCACTCGTAAACGCCATCACTTCACCAATGTGCGCCGCGCCGGTTGCCAGCATGAGCAGGCGATCAACCCCTACGGCCACACCGGAACAGTGGGGTAGGCCATGGCTTAGCGCAGCCAGCAGGTATTCATCGGCGGCGGGCACGTGCAGGTGGCGCTCTCGCCGCTGGCGCAGGTCGGATTCGAAGCGGGCGCGCTGCGTTCGCTCATCACTCAACTCTTCGAAACCGTTGGCCAGTTCTACGCCCTGTAGGTAGAGCTCGAAGCGCAAGGCGACGCGTGGATCCTCGGGGTCAAGGCGCGCCAGTGCCGCCTGGCTGGCCGGGTAGCGATGTAGAAAAACCGGTCCGCTCAGGCCCAGTTGCGGGCCAATACACGCGCCCATCAATAGATCCAACAGCTCATCGCGGGCGCAGCGCTGTACCAGCGGCGCATCCAGACCCTGAGCGAGGGCGCAGGTGGCCAGCTGAGCGTCACTATCGGTCAGTGGATTGCAGCCCACTGTGCTCTCAAATGCCTGTTCGTAGCTGATATGGCGGGTCGCTGCCAGCGTTCTTTCGGCCAGCAGCTGGCGCAGCAACTCATCGACCTCAGCCATCAGCCGCTCGAGTGACCAACCCAGCCGGTACCACTCGAGCATCATGAATTCGCCGTTGTGCAGCGGGCCCAATTCTTCGCCCCGGAACACGTGGCAGAGCTGGTAGATGTTGCCGCTCCCTGCCGCCAGCAGGCGCTTCATCGCGTATTCAGCGGAAGTTTGCAGGTAGCGCAGCGAATCACTAGCGCCGGGCCAGCGGACCTCGGCGGAATGCAGGTTGAGGTCGGTTACCGCATGGTTGACTAGCTGCGGGGTATCGACCTCAAGCACGGCACGCGCGGAAAAAAACTGTCTGATAGCGGCCAGCATCGCCGCGCGCTGCCGCAGTCGATCCGCACTCGCGCCGGGTCGCCAAGGGCGTCCCGGCGTGTTCACGACCGCAACTGTCCGATGGCCTGGCCAACCCGCAAGGCCTGGCCAGCCGCTACGCCCTGCCAACGCGCGCCGCCCGGTGGCAGCAACAGGATGACGGTCGAGCCCATGTTGAACCGGCCCAACTCGGCACCCTGCGCCGCGAACGCCGCAGCAGCGGCCGGGACGGGCAGCGCGATGGGCGCGCGCGCACGTCGCGGCGCGATATCGCCGTGCCAGAGCGTGCTCATACTGCCGACAAAGAGCGCACCGACCAGCACCTGCAGGTGCGCTCCCTGAGCGCCGTCAAATTCAAGGATGACGCGTTCGTTGCGCGCGAACAGGCCAGGCACATGGCGTGCAGTGACCTCATTCACACTGAAAAGTCTTCCCGGCACATACCAGGCGCCAACCAGCCGCCCGGCCATGCACATGTGGATGCGGTGATAGTTGAACGGTGCCAGGTACACCGTCATGAACGGGCCGCCCTGCACCAGCGCCGCCAGCCGGGCGTCGCCAGCCAACAGCGCCAGCAGGGGATAGTCCTGGCCTTTGGCCTGAATCAGCCGGCCGGCAGTGGACTCACCGAGTGCCGAAATGCGGCCATCCACCGGGCTGACAATGGCGTGCGGCGCCGTGGACGAGGGCCGTGCGCCTGGCTTGAGTGCACGCGTGAAGAATGCGTTGAAGCTCTCGTAGCTGCGTGGGTCCGGACGCAGAGCATCGCTCAGATCCGGCCGGTAGGTGCGCAGGAAAAATGCCAGCAGCGCTCGACGCACGAGGCTGGAGCGCGAGCGTGCCAGGGCGCCGATCAGGCGCGAGAGCAGGTGCTGCGGCAGCAGATACTGGAGCGCGATGAACGCTCTTGCGCCCAGGGTGTTCATAGCACTGCGGCGCGCGCAATGCGCTCGAGATCGGCGCGCAGACTGGCGGCCTCAAAGGGCGGTGAAAACACGGCTGCCATGCGCCCGTGCGTGTCGAGCAGATAAAGTGTCGCCGAATGATCGATGCGGTAACTGCCCTCTGCCAGGGCGTGACGCTCGGCGCTAGCCCCGAGCGAGTGCAGCAGTGGCGCCAGGGCCGCAGCGCTGCCCACCAGGCCGATGAAGTGGGGGTCGAAGGACGCCAGGTAAGGGCGCAGGATCGCGGCCTGATCGCGCTCTGGATCTACGCTTGCAAACAGCAGCTGCAGGTCCGGCAGTGGGGCGTGCTTCATCAGCGCGGCCATGGTGGCCAGGGTGGTCGGGCAGATTTCCGGGCAGGAAGTGAAGCCAAAAAACAGCAGACTCGGGTGCTTTAGCAGCGCCGAATTGTCAAAGGCGCGGCCAGCGAGATCCAGAAGCGTGAAAGGCGCCAATGGCCGGGGCTGAGGCAACCAGGTGCCGCTGTGCAGAACGACGCTCTTTTGTGCCAGCATGCGCGCCACCATGGCGCCGCCAGCGGCACCCAGCAGCGCGACAACGATCAACCCGGGGAGCGAGCGGCGAAAAATCATGGCGCGATTATCACACATGAAAGCCGGGCCTATGGGTGCCGCACAGTTGCTCAGACGCGCGCAACGTCGGCTGCAACGCGCGCACCTGCACTACGGTCACGGCACCGACAACGCCCGCGACGACGCTGCCGCACTGGTCTGGCACGCGCTCGGATTGCCGCTTGAGCCCAGCGCGGCGCAACTGGCGCGCCCCGCTACGGCGCCACAGCTGCACAGTCTCGAGCAACTGCTGCGCCGGCGTATCCGGGAGCGCGTGCCCGCCGTTTACCTGACGCAGCGCTGCTGGTTCGCCGGGCTCGAAATGTTTGTGGATGAGCGGACCCTGATTCCACGCTCGCCACTGGCAGAGCTGATCGAGCAGCGTTTTGCGCCGTGGATCGAGGCCAGGCGGGTGCGCCACATCGTCGATGTGGGTACTGGCTGCGGCTGCATCGCCATTGCCTGCGCCAAAGCCCTGCCGCGTGCCCGCGTCGATGCCCTGGACATCTCGCCCGCCGCGCTCGAGGTCGCTGCCATCAATATCCGGCGCCATCGGCTCAAGGCGCGCGTGCGTGCCCTGCAATCCGATCATTTCAGTGCACTGGGCGCGGAGGCTTACGATATTATCGTCAGCAATCCGCCTTACGTCGGGCGCCGGGAAATGGCGCGTTTACCGCCTGAATACCGGCATGAGCCGCCGGGCGCTCTGGCGGCAGGCGCCGACGGTCTCGATTGCGTGCGCGTACTGTTGCGCGAGGGCGCCAAGAGGCTTCAGCCCCAGGGCATCCTGGTCGTGGAAGTGGGCAATACCGAGGGTGCGCTGCGGCGCAGCTTTGCGCAGCTGCCCTTCACCTGGCTGGATTTCGAGCGCGGTGGCGGCGGTGTGTTTTTGCTGACGCGCGAGCAGCTGCGCGCGGCCAGCGTGTAGTGACGTGAAAGTGTAGTGACTTGAACGGGTTTC
Organism: Gammaproteobacteria bacterium; assembly: GCA_031441585.1. Lineage (GTDB taxonomy): Bacteria > Pseudomonadota > Gammaproteobacteria > Steroidobacterales > Steroidobacteraceae > FEN-1191. Next base: position 2,765 of record JANMWZ010000163.1, on the reverse strand, counting down.
GCGAACTGGATGGCAGGCAATGTCGGGCAATAGCATAGGCCGATTATTTACGGTGACGACCTTTGGCGAGAGCCATGGGCCGGCCCTCGGTTGCATCGTTGACGGCTGCCCGCCGGGTTTGCCGCTGGGCGAAGCTGATCTGCAGCCCGACGTCGATCGGCGTCGTACCGGCACCTCGCACTTCGTCAGCCAGCGGCGCGAAGGCGATGCCGTGAAAATACTCTCCGGCGTCTATGAGGGTCTGACCACTGGCACGCCGATCGGCATCCTGATTGAAAACACCGACGCGCGCTCGCGCGACTACGACAAGCTCGCCGATCGCTTCCGTCCCGGGCACGCCGATTACACCTACGCTCACAAGTACGGGCATCGTGATCATCGCGGTGGCGGGCGCTCATCGGCACGCGAAACCGTGATGCGCGTCGCCGCCGGCGCGATCGCCCGCAAATACCTGGCCGAGCGGCTGCGGGTGCGCATCAGCGGCTACGTCAGCCAGATCGGTGCGCTGCGCTTCGCCGCACTGCAGCCCGAGACGGCCTATCAGAATCCCTTTTTCTGCCCCGATCCGTCGCGCATCGCCGAGCTCGAGAAATTGCTGTGGGAGCTGCGCACCGCCGGTGATTCCATAGGCGCCCGCATTACCGTGTGCGCCGCCGGTCTGCCTCCGGGTCTGGGTGAGCCGGTGTTCGACCGGCTCGATGCCGACATCGCTCACGCGATGATGAGCATCAATGCCGTCAAGGCAGTGGAGATTGGCGCTGGCGTCGCGGCAGCGGAGCAGCGCGGCAGTGAACATCGCGATGAACTCACGCCCGAGGGCTTCCTGAGCAATAACGCCGGCGGCGTGCTCGGTGGTATATCCACCGGACAGGCCCTGCTCGTGCATCTGACCTGTAAGCCGACCTCGAGCATCCAGGTGCCAGGACGCACGATCAATCGTGCTGGCGAGGCCACCGTAGTGATCACTACCGGGCGCCATGATCCGTGCGTGGGTCTGCGCGCCACGCCTATCGCCGAAGCCATGCTGGCGATCGTGCTGATGGATCATTACCTGCGCCATCGTGCGCAGAATGCTGACGTAGTAGCCCAGGTGCCGGATATCGCGCGCGCTGATAAATCAGGAAACACATGAGCAAGGTCTGGAATATTGCGGTGCTGGGCGCTACCGGCCTGGTCGGTGAAGCGCTGCTCACGATACTGGAAGAGCGCAAATTCCCGGTCGGCGAGCTCTTTGCGCTGGCCAGCGAACGCTCAGTGGGCAAGTCGGTAAAGTTTCGCGGCCGTCAGCTCGCCGCCATCGACGCCGCCACGTTTGATTTCTCGCGCGCGCAGATCGGGCTGTTTTCTGCGGGTGGGGAGGTCTCGGCAAAGTACGCGCCCTTGGCCGCGGCTGCTGGCTGCATCGTCATCGACAACACTTCGCAGTTTCGTTACCAGGCGGACATCCCGCTGGTGGTGCCCGAAGTGAATCCGGGGGCGATTGCGCACTATCGCCAGCACGGCATCATCGCCAATCCCAATTGCTCCACGATACAGATGGTGGTGGCACTTAAACCTATTTACGACGCCGTTGGCATCGAGCGTATCAACGTGGCGACCTACCAATCGGTATCCGGCGCCGGGCGCAAGGCGGTCGAGGAACTGGCCGAGCAGACCGCCCAGCTGCTCAATGGCAAGCCGGTCAAGCGCAAAGTGCTGTCCCGCCAGATCGCCTTCAATTGTGTGCCGCATATCGACAAGTTCATGGACAACGGCTACACCAGGGAAGAGATGAAGATGCACTGGGAAACCCAGAAGATCTTCGCCGACCCCGCCATCCGGGTGAACGCCACGGCGGTGCGGGTGCCGGTGTTTTTCGGCCATTCGGAGGTTGTGAACATTGAAACAGTTCGCAAAATTTCGGCCGTTGAGGCGCGCGCGCTGCTGAGAAAGGCTCCTGGGGTCAAGGTTGTGGACGAGCATCAGCCCGGCGGTTATCCGACGGCAGTTACTGAAGCAGCGAACCACGACACGGTTTATGTAGGGCGCATTCGCGATGATATGTCCCATGAGCGTGGTCTGAACCTGTGGATCGTGGCCGATAACATCCGCAAGGGTGCGGCCACCAATGCAGTTCAGATTGCAGAGATTTTGGTTCGGGAGTATTTATAAGTTATATTGCCGGCCAAGTAGCCACCGGGCCAAGGAAAGCAGCGCAACTCTCTGTTTTCTAATAGAGTAAGTGCTCTTTAAGGCCCACTGGGAGTCCTGATGCCTTTGCGTTATGTCATGCGCGTCCTGGTGCTGGCGGGTTTAATACCCTCCGGCGCGCTGGCGCTGGGATTGGGCGATATCCATCTCAAATCGGCACTGAATGCGCCTTTAGACGCTGATATTGATCTCGCGGCCAGTGGCGAAGAATTGGCCGGGCTCAAAGTGGCGCTCGCTACACGCGAGAGCTTCAGCCGCTATGGTCTCGATTACCCGGCCTACCTGGCCTCGGTCACCTTTCAGCCCGCCAAGACGGCCGACGGCCACGATGTCATACATGTGCACTCGCGCGAGGCGGTCACCGAACCGTTCGCGACCCTGCTGATTGAAGCGAGCTGGGCGCGCGGCCGCTTGGTGCGTGAATACACCGTTTTGCTTGACCCTCCGGTGTTTACCGGCGATACGGCTGCGGCGGCGACGGTCGCGGGGCCGAAGGCACCGAATAAAAAACAAAAAAGAAAAGACAAACCTACCCCCCAAAACCCCCCAACCCGCCCCACCACAGGACCGCCCAC
>JANMWZ010000162.1:0-2457 GCA_031441585.1 Gammaproteobacteria bacterium | reverse complement strand
GTTTGGGGCCGGGCCGCTGGCAATGCCACTAGGAAATCGCCTCGTTCGGTAGCTATCGAGCGTCTTATATCGTCCAACCTATCGTTTGACTCGTGCTCGCAGGGGTTGGGGCGCACAGCTGTGCGCCCGTCCAAGAGCTTGCCGCGCAGCCAGACGGGCGCACTGCTGTGCGCCCCTACGCCTGCGAGCACGAGTCAAACGATAGGTTGGACGATATAAGACGCTCGATAGCTCCCGAACGAGGCGATGTCCTAGTGGCATTGCCAGCGGCCCGGCCCCAAACAGGTCCGGTTGCGTCAGCTTGTCCGCACCGTAGTTGTTCGTAGCGGAGTCGATAGGAATGCCTACGCTGGTATATTCCGCGGTCGATCTGTTCGTCGTCGGCGTGGCGACCGTTGTTGCGCTGCTGGTACGCGATGATTTTTTCGTGACCTTGCCCCGACTGGCGGCCGTCACCCCATACAGTCTCATGTCGATCGGGTTCGCCGCGCTTGTGCTTCCGGGGCTCGGCATCAGCAAACGCATCTGGCAGTTCACCAATCTGGCTGACTGCAGGCGCATTGGCCTTGCGTCAGTGATCGTCGTGGTCGCAGCGCTGTCGCTGGCCTATCGCCTGGGCACTCTTGCCGGTGTCGGGCGGTCCTTGCCGGTTTTGCAAACCATCTTCATGACCGGCATGCTGGTCGGCATCAGGATTGCGGCCCGCACCTTCGATGCACGCAGGCGCCACCTGATCAAGCCTGAGGCTGGCGCGCCGACGACGCCCACCGCACCCGAATTCCTCCTGGTGGTTGGCCTCGGGCGGCTGACCGAAGTATACATGCGCGCCATGCTCGACGCAGCCCCGCGCAACGTTCGCGTGGTCGGCGTACTGACCGGTTCGGAGCAGCATGTTGGGCGGCTGATGCTTGGCTATCCGGTGCTGGGCACGCTGGCGCAGATCGACAGCGTGCTCGACGATCTGATGCTGCACGGCATCAAGCTCGATCGCATCGTGGTGACGTCAGGAGCCGAAGCGCTTTCTGGCAATCTCAGGGCCAGTTTTGCGCGCGCCGAGACAGATTTGCGCATTCGGGTCGAAGGGCTCGACGCGCAGCACCCTCTATCCTGGCAGTCAGTGCCGATTGGCGCTTTGCCACCGCGCGACGCAGGCGACGCTGAGCGCCTCACCTTCAAAATGACCGCTGCTGACCTGGCGGCGCCGGAACGGCGCGCCTATTGGAGTTTGAAACGCTGTATCGACGTCATTGGCGCCCTGCTCCTGCTACTCCTTTTGAGCCCAGTTATCGCAGCCGTCGGTCTGTTGGTGGCGATCGAATTCGGCCTCCCCGTCATGTTCTGGCAGATGCGGCCCGGCCGGGGCGAACGATCGTTCCGCCTCTATAAATTCCGCAGCATGCTGAGTGCCCGTGACGACGCCGGACGCCGCCGGACCGAGCCCGAGCGCATGACCGCCACGGGTCGATTTTTGCGCCGTACACGCCTCGATGAATTGCCGCAGCTGATGAATATCCTGATCGGCGACATGTCTTTTGTCGGTCCGCGCCCGCTGCTGCAAGCCGAACAATCGGCCAGCTACGCCGCCCGCCTGTTGGTGCGCCCAGGCCTCACCGGTTGGGCCCAGGTCAAGGGCGGTCGCGCTATCTGCGTGGCCGATAAGGCCGCGCTTGATGTCTGGTACGCGCGCAATGCGTCGCTGCTACGGGACGCCGAAATCATTCTACGGACCATCCCGATGCTGATCCTTGGCGAGCGCGTCAATACCGGAGCAATCGTCGCCGCCTGGCGCGATCTGGAATTGGCAGGGATCTGCCGGCCGCGCGGACATGTTGCCGGCGAAACAATTCCGGCCACGGACCGGCTGGCTGCCTAGATTTGTCGACGTTGGCCTGGGTCGCCCTAGGTGGCTTACCTAGAGATTGGGTTGAGACACTGATGAATTCATAGAACTTCGGCTCGCTTGAGCTGGAGTGCGGTAGCTGTACCTACTGCGATGCCGTACCTGCTGCGATGCCATGTCGTTGGCTGGTGTGAGCGTGGTCCAAGTCCGCGCACCGCAACAACTCCGTTTATGCCGGACAACCTATCTTTTGTCCGGTTGCCAGACGCAGGCCGAAGGGACGCGGCCACGCTTTCAGACTGACTTGGCGACAGCACGAAAAGGCCTCATGGCGTAGCGGCGGCTTGCGGCCGCCCTGTCAGCGCACGCACGTTGCACGAGGGCGAGCACAGCGCGCCCCACAGGATCGACGCCATGAACTCCGACCACAACCATATCCAAGTCTGAATGAAAGTGAGCGGTCAAAACTTTCGTGGGCTGGTAATACTGCCCGGTCTAATCCAAACCTCGTCATACCAGCCAACTTATGGTTTGACCTGTCACTTTGAAGGTTCGTGACAGAGGTCATGGCGTAGGGGCGCACAGCAGTGCGCCCGTCTAGCTGCGCGGCAAGCTCT
>JANMWZ010000161.1:0-71117 GCA_031441585.1 Gammaproteobacteria bacterium | reverse complement strand
GGCGACGGCGCCGGTGAAGCTGCCGCGCTTGTGACCGAAGAGCTCACTTTCCATGAGTTCGGTGGGAATTGCGCCGCAGTTCACCGGCACGAAAGGTCCGTCGCGACGCGCACCGCTGTCGTGAATCAAGCGCGCCACCAGTTCCTTGCCGGTGCCCGATTCGCCGGCGATATGCACCGGCGCCTGACTGCGCGCCACCCGCGCAATCATGGCACGCAGCGCATTCATGCTGGCCGAGCCGCCGAGCAGCTGCGGGCCGTGGCGCGTGGTGGCGCCGGCATCATCGCCACTGCGCAGGCGAATGGCGCTGTTCACGAGGCGCCGCAATACACCCAGATCGAGCGGTTTGGAGACGAAGTCGAAAGCGCCGGCCTTGAGCGCCCGCACCGCCGATTCCACATTGCCATGTGCGGTAATCACCGCGACGGGCAACTGGGGTTGCCGCTGTTCAATCCAGGCGACCAGATCCAGGCCGTCGCCATCGGGCAGGCGCATGTCCGTCAGACACAGATCAAAGCGCCGCTCGCTCAACAGTCGCCGGGCAGTGGCGAGATCACCGGCCGAGGCGGTAGCGAGGTCCATGCGTTCAAGCGTGAGCGCGACCAGCTCTACCAGATCGGGCTCGTCATCGACAATGAGTACCGTGGGTTTGGCCATAGATCAGGATCCTGGTGCGCCGAATAGCGTCGCCTCGGCCCAGCGCGAGGGGTCAGCGAACACCAGCCGGAACAGGCTGCCGCCGCCCTTGCGCGCTTCGTACAGCAGCGTGGCATCGTTGATCTCGGCCAGTTCGCGCGCCAGGAACAGGCCAAGGCCAGTGCCATCGGCGCCGCGCGTGAAGAAGGGCTCGAAGATGCGCTCGACGTCCTGGGGCGCGACGCCGGTGCCGCGATCGGCGACTTCGAGGCAGACGCGCCCGTAGCGTGCGACGCGGCTGAGGTTGAGCTCGACGCGGGGCGCGCTGCTGCTGGCGTCACCACGGCCGTTGGCGCCAGGGGTAGCGCTGGCGCCATGGCGGAGTGCGTTTTCGCACAGATTCCAGAGTATCTGCCGCAGCTGGCTCAAATCCACGCGCACTTCGAGTCCGGTGCCCGTGACCTGCACGACAAAGTCGGCCAATGAGCATTGGGTGGTGGCGCAGAAGTCTACGCGGAAGCGCTCGCACCACTCTGGCAGCACAATCAGCTCGGGGTGCGGCGCCTCGCGGCGCGAGAGTCGCAGCACATTGTCGATGATGCCGCTGACGCGCTGCGCATTGCTGCGCATGATTTCGGTCAGGCGTGCTTCGGTGGGGCCGATGCCAGCACTTTCCGCCAGCAGTTGCGCGGCGTGACTCATGGCACCGACCGGGTTGCGGATTTCATGCGCGATGCTGGCGGTGAGCCGGCCGAGCGCTGCGAGTTTCGATTGCTGTATGCGCGCCGCCAGCGCGCCCTTGTCTTCGAGAAACACCAGTACCGGCGCGGGCTCGTTGGCGCCCAGGGGTGCGAAGTGCGGCTCGATCACGCGCGCGCCGTCGGCCGAGGCAAAGGTGCCGGCGGGTTCGGCGCCAGCGCGCGTTGTGTCGTGTGGCGCCTCGCGCGACGCATCGTGCGGTGCCTCCTGCCGGCGCCAGGTGGTGAGCAGATACAACAAGCGCGGCGAGACTTCGCCCAGCAGTGCCCCCGGCACCGCCGCCGCGTCGCCCAGCAGCTGCGCGGCCGACTCATTGATGAGCCGCACACGATCACCGGGATCGACCACCAGGATGCTCTCGCGCAGCCGTTGCACAATGAATTGCGAGAGCTGCGCCATGTTGGCCAGATCCACTTCCTGCTTGCGTACCTGGGCTTCACTTTCGCGCAGGCGCTTGGCGACCGGCCAGGTCGAGGCGGCGATCAGGAAAACAATAGTGCCCATGACACCGGCGAGCGGATAGTCCGACTCGGAGGCGATACCTGAGAGTTGTGCCGCAATCTGCTGGGCGAGGATCGCGAGTGCGGCGATGGCGGCGACCACCAGCGCCTCGCGACCGATGGCCAGCAGCGCCATCGAGGCGACCGGAATCACCAACAGGATGCCAAGGTTGCTGGCAACGCCGCCGCTGGCATACATGAGCAGGCTCAGGGCGCCAGAATCGATCAGCGTGTGCGTGAGCACCAGCGTGCGCCGCCCGGGCCAATGGCGCCTGCCAGCCAGCGTCAGCAGCAAGCCCAGCAGGAAATAAACGCTGAGTATCCAGAGAAACAGCCCCGGTCGCGCGCCGCCAAAGGCGGGAGCCGGCAGGGTCAGTTTGTGTACGGCCAGCAGCACCAGTACGACCAGCAAACGGTACAGATTGGCGAGGCCCACAATGCGCCAGGCCAGATCAGTAGGCGTCGCGTCGGTGGGCGAGGCGCGATCAGGCAGCGAATTCATTTCGCCAAGGTAGCATCCGCGACGGCTTTCCGCGACAATCGCCGCCCTTCACGCCAGGGTTTGCCGATGAATCTGCACGAATATCAAGCGAAGAAAATTCTTAGCGCCTATGGCGTGCCGGTGCCAGCCGGCCAGGTTGCCGCCAGCGCTGATGAGGCCGAAGCCGCCGCGCGGGCTTTGGGCGGTGCGCTATGGGTCGTCAAAGCCCAGGTGCACGCCGGCGGCCGCGGCAAGGCGGGCGGCGTCAAAGTGGCGCGTGATCTGGCGGCGGTACGCGCGGCGAGCAGCGGCATGCTGGGACAGCGCCTGGTCACGAAGCAGACCGGCGCTGCGGGTTTGCCGATTGAAAAGGTTTACGTCGAAGCGGGCTCGGACATCGCACGCGAGCTGTATGTGAGCCTGACGCTCAATCGTGAGCGCGGGCGCATTGCGGTGGTGGCCTCCGCCAGCGGCGGGATGGATATCGAAGCCGTTGCCGCTGCCACACCCGAGAAGATTTTGTCGGTCACGGTGCACCCGGCGGTCGGGCTGCAGCCCTGGCAGTGCCGGCAACTGGCGTTCGCGCTTGAGCTCAAGGGCGAGCAGGCGGCGCAGTTTCAGAAAATACTGCTTGGACTTTACCAGCTGTATCTGGACAAGGATGCGAGCCTGATCGAGATCAACCCGCTGATCGTGACGCGCGCAGGGGCGCTGATGGCGCTCGATTGCAAACTCGACATCGAAGCCAATGCGCTGTTCCGCCAGCCGGAGTTGGCCGCGTTGCGCGATGTCGGTCAGGAAGATCCGACCGAACGTGCCGCCAGTGAACACGATCTGAACTATGTTTCGCTCGATGGCAACATCGCCTGCATGGTCAACGGCGCAGGTTTAGCCATGGCCACCATGGATCTGATCAAGCTGCAGGGCGGCTCGCCGGCAAATTTTCTCGACGTCGGCGGCGGCGCCACGGCCGAGCGTGTCACGGCGGCATTCCGACTGATCCTCGCAAACCCCAGGGTGCGCGCCATTCTGGTGAATATTTTCGGCGGCATCGTCCGCTGCGACCTGATCGCCGAGGGCATCATTACCGCAGTGCGTGAGGTCGGCGTCAAAGTGCCGGTCATCGTGCGTCTTGAGGGTACCAATGCGGTCGAGGCTCGCGCCAAACTTGCAGGCGGCAAGCTTGCGATCATTGCCGCCAACGATTTGACCGATGCCGCGCGCCGGGCGGTGGCCGCGGCCAGAACTGCGGCTTAAGGATCAGACGCCATGAGCATTCTCGTCAATAAACGCACCAGGGTCATTTGCCAGGGATTCACCGGCAAACAGGGTAGTTTTCACTCCGAGCAGTGCCAGGCTTATGGCACCCGGCTCGTGGGCGGCGTAACACCTGGGCGCGGTGGTGAACGGCATCTGGGCCTGCCCGTGTTCGATACCGTGCGCGATGCGGTGCGCGCCACCGGTGCCACGGCCAGCATGATCTACGTGCCGGCGCCGTACGCGGCCGACGGCATCCTTGAAGCCGCGGAAGCCGGCATCGAACTCGTGGTGTGCATCACCGAGGGCGTCCCGGTGAATGACATGATTCGTGTCAAGGCGGCGCTGGCGGGTTCCGGCACCCGGCTCATTGGCCCGAATTGCCCCGGTATCATTACACCCGGTGAGTGCAAGCTGGGCATCATGCCCGGCTTCATCCACAAAAGAGGTGCCATCGGCATCGTCTCGCGCTCGGGCACGCTCACTTACGAAGCCGTGTTTCAGACCACGAACAATGGACTGGGTCAGAGCACCTGCGTGGGCATTGGCGGCGATCCGGTGCGTGGCATGAATTTCATTGATGTCATTGAGCTGTTTGAGCGTGACCCGCAGACCGAAGGCATTGTCATGGTGGGCGAAATTGGTGGCAGTGACGAAGAAGCTGCCGCTGAACACATCAGGCGATTTGTCGGCAAGCCGGTGGTGGCCTACATCGCCGGCGTGACTGCGCCGGCCGGCAAGCGCATGGGCCACGCGGGTGCCGTGATTGCTGGCGGCAAAGGCACGGCGGCAGATAAATTTCGCGCGCTCGAAGCGGCTGGTGTACGCACGGTGCGCTCACCCGCTGAGCTGGGCAGCGCCATGCTGGAAGTGCTGACGCGGCGCCGCAAGGCGAACACGGCAGAGCGCGCTCGCGCTGCCGCGGCGACGGCCAGGGAGGCGGCCAGCGAGGCGCAGGTTGCGACCCGGCGCAAACCTGCTGCCACGCGCAAACCTGCTGCCACGCGCAAGCCTGTGGTAAAGCGCAAGCTTGCTGCCAAACGCAAGCCAGCTGGCAAGCGCCAGGCTGTGGTGAAGCGCAAGGTTGCCGCGCGCAAGTCGCCACGGCGTGCGCAAGTGCGTCGGCGCCGTTGAGTAATTTTTAGCGACGTGCAACGGGTATACGCTTGAACGCACCTCAGCGGCTGACACTGGCGCTGGCACAGATCAACCTGCTGGTTGGCGATGTGCAGGGCAATCTGACGCGCGCGCTCAATGAAGCCGCCAGGGCGCGCGCTGAGTGGGGCGCCGACCTCATTCTGTTTCCAGAGCTGACTCTTTCGGGCTACCCGCCCGAAGATCTGCTTTTTCATCGCGGTCTGCGTACGCAGATCGACAAGGCCGTGCTGGATCTCGCGGCGGCGGCGCCTGGCATTGGCCTGATCGTCGGCTACCCCGAATACGCCGGCACACAGATCTACAATAGCGCCGCGGTGTTTCGCGATGGCGCGCAGCTGGCATTGACGCGTAAATCGTGCCTGCCCAACTACCGCATCTTCGATGAAAAGCGTTACTTCACGCCCGGCACCGTACCGGCCGTATTCGAGTGCCAGGGCTATCAGCTCGGCCTGCTGGTGTGCGAGGACATCTGGGAACCCGAGGCGGCGCGTAGCGCGCGAGCGCGCGGCGCTGAAGTGCTGCTGGTGATCAACGCCTCGCCGTACAACATGAACAAACAGCGCGAACGCGAAGCGGTGGTACGCGAGCGCGTGGGCGAGTGCCAGGTACCGATCGTGTACCTGAATCTGTGCGGTGGTCAGGACGAACTGGTATTCGACGGCAATTCCTTCGTCATGGACGCCAACGGCGACGTGGTGTTTCGTGCTCCGGCGCATACCATGGGCACCTATCGCGTGCAGTTCGAGCGACAGGGCGCGCAGGTCGTGCCGCTGCCCGGCGAAGTGGCGCCCGAGATCAGCGTCGAGGCAAGTGTCTATGGGGCTCTGGTCCTGGGTGTGCGCGACTATGTTGACAAGCATCGCTTTCCGGGCGTGGTCATGGGCCTCTCGGGCGGCGTTGATTCTGCCTTGACGCTGGCCATTGCGGTCGACGCGCTCGGTCCCGCGCGCGTGCAGGCGGTCATGATGCCCTCGCGTTATACCTCGATGATGAGCACCGAGGATGCTGCGGTGCAGGCGCGCACGCTGGGTGTGCACTACAGCTCGATTTCAATTGAAGGCCTGTTCGAATCGGCGCTGGCAGCGCTGTCGGCCGAATTTGCCGGCTGCGCGCCTGATGCCACCGAAGAAAATATCCAGGCCCGCTGCCGCGGCCTCTTGCTCATGGCAATCTCCAACAAATCCGGGCGCATGCTGCTCACCACCGGCAACAAGAGCGAGATGGCGGTGGGCTACGCCACACTCTACGGTGACATGAACGGCGGCTTCGCGCCGATCAAAGACTGCAGCAAAATGCTGGTCTATCGGCTGGCGAACTATCGCAACACGGTGGCGCCAGCGGCGCTTCCTGCGATACCGCTGCGGGTCATCGAGCGCGAACCCAGCGCCGAGTTGCGCCCTGATCAGAAAGACACCGATTCACTGCCGCCGTATGCGGTGCTGGACGCCATCCTCGAAGCCTTCATCGAGGATGATCTGTCGGTCGAGGAAATCTGCGCGCGCGGCTTCGAGAAAACCGTGGTTACGCGCGTACTCAATATGGTTCAGCGCAATGAATACAAGCGCCGTCAGGCGCCGCCGGGTGTGCGGGTGAGTCGCCGGGCGTTTGGGCGTGACTGGCGCTATCCGATTACCAGCGGTTATCGGCGCTGATGAGTTGCGCCGCACCGCTCGCGCGAACGCCGTCTCACCAGATATGCCACCACCGTCGCCGCGACGCCTGGCCGGGATCCTCGCTGTAATTCACCTTGTAGACCTGCTCAGCGTTGCTCTGCAGTTCCTTGAGCCCGAGCCGCTGGTAGCACTCGATCATCAGGCCGAGCCCTTCCTTGACAGCCGGAGCACCGTCGTATTGCTCAATAACGCGCTGGGCCCGCTGGGCGGCGGCCACGTAGGCACCGCGCTTCATATAGTAGTGCGCCACATTCATCTCGTATTCTGCCAGGCGATTGCGCAGATAGATCATGCGGCGCTGGGCATCGTGGGCGTATTCACTTTTCGGATATTGACGCACCACGGTGCCAAAAGCGGCGATCGCGGCACCGAGCGAGGCGGGCGGGCGTTTGGCGGTATCGACGCCGAACCAGCGCTCGAAAGCCCAGGGTGTGTGTTCGAAATCGATCAGACCCTTCATGTACCAGGCGTAGTCGACACGGGGATGCGTCGGGTTTTCGCGCAAAAACTGCTCGGCAGCGTCGGTGGCCGATTCGTTCTCGCCCTTGCGATAGTAAACATAGATCAGATCGAGCCGTGCCTGGCGCGCCTCATCTGAAAACGGGAAGCGCGAGGTCAGCGCTTCATACTGCTTGATCGAATATTCGTAGTCACTGCTATCAAGGGCTTTGTGGGCATTCTTGTAGAGTGATTCGGGGGTGACGTGCTTGGCATCACGCGCCCGGCCGCGCGACTGACAGCCCGCCACGGCGGCCAGGGTCGCCAGCAGCAGGGCGCCCAACAGGCGGGCGCGCACGGATTCGGGTCGGAGAGTGGCTGTCACGTTGTATCCTGCAGCGCTTAGCGCCAGTTAGTCCGACCAGTATAGCGTAGTGATTCGACCCAGCTAACGACCAGCCAATGCAAACCAAGTTCCAGATGCACGAATTCAATCTGCCAGCGGAGGCTGCGGGCCTGCGGCTCGATCAGGCTCTGGCGCTGAGCCTGCCGCAGTATTCCCGAGCGCGGCTGCAACGCTGGATTCTCAGCGGCGCCGTGCTGCTGGCGGGCCGAGCGGCGAAGTCCAGGGAGCGATTGTGGGGCGGCGAGCACGTGAGCGTGCGTGCCGAATTCCTGCCTGATGACACCGTGGGGCCGGAGGTGATGGCGCTGCGCATCGTCCATGAGGATGGGGCGCTGCTGATCATCGATAAGCCTGCCGGGATGGTGGTGCACCCGGGAGCCGGCAATCGCGCTCACACCCTGCAGAATGCCTTGTTGGCGCACGATGCCAGTCTGGCACGCGTGCCGCGGGCTGGAATCATCCATCGGCTCGACAAGGACACCAGTGGTCTGTTGGTCGTGGCGCGCACGCCCGAGGCGCACCACACGCTGGTGCGTGCGCTGCAGGAGCGCAACATTGAGCGCAGCTATCTGGCCCTGGTTTTAGGGATACCGACGGCGGGGGGGACGATCGACGAGCCCATCGGTCGCCATCGCACGCAACGTACGCGCATGGCCGTGCGCAGTGACGGGCGTCCGGCGGTGACGCATTTTCGCATCGAGGAGCGCTTTCGCGGTCATACCCTGCTGCGGGTACAGCTGGAAACCGGCCGCACACACCAGATCCGCGTACATCTGGCGCATCTGGGTCTGCCGATTGCGGGCGATCCTACCTATGGGGGCCGTCGGCGGCAGGTGGCCGGGGCCAGCACCGCCGTGCAGGAGGCGCTGCAGGCCTTTCGACGTCAGGCGCTGCATGCGCAGCGTCTGGTGTTGACTCACCCGGACACACAGGAGCGCATGAGCTTCGAGGCGCCGGTGCCTGAGGATCTGTGCGCACTGCTGGCAGCGCTGCGCGCCGATATGCGCGCCGCCTGAGCGCTGGCACCTCATGAGCATCGGATTGTTGCCCGTCGAGTGGGCCGCGCCACTTAAGGTGCGAGCGGCCTTCACGCTACGATCGGGTGGCGTGAGCGTGGCGCCCTGGGATTCGCTCAATCTTGGCGCCCATGTGGAGGATGCGCCGGCAGCGGTCGCAGAAAATCGTCGCCGCGTGCTCGAGGTGTTGGCGCTGCCATCCGCGCCGCTGTGGTTGCAGCAGGTGCACGGTGCGCAGGTATTTGATGCGGATGCGCCGAGTGCGGATGCGCCCGGCGCCTCAGCCAGGATGCCGGCCGACGCGGCGGTAACGCGCGAACCTGGACGGGTATTGGCCGTATTGGTGGCCGATTGCCTGCCGGTGCTTTTTTCCAGTGCGGATGGCGACGTCATCGGTGCCGCCCATGCCGGCTGGCGCGGGCTGGCGGCAGGCGTGCTCGAGGCGAGCATCGCTGCCATCGGCGTTCCCGCGGAAAAACTGTGCGTCTGGCTGGGTCCGGCGATCGGTCCGCGCCACTTTGAAGTCGGCGCCGAGGTGCGCGCGGCGTTTGTAGCGCGGGATTCGGGTGCCGCTGCCGGCTTCAGCGCGAATCAGCGCGGGCGCTGGCAGTGTGATCTGGCCTGGCTGGCGCGGCAGCGGCTGCAGGCGCTGGGCGTGACGCACGTTGCGGGTGGCGAGTGCTGCACTTACGCGGAGTCTGCGCGCTGCTATTCATTCAGGCGCGATGGCCGCACCGGGCGCATGGCGGCGCTCATCTGGCGGTGAGAGTTCTAACCGGCGCGCTCAACCCTGATTTTGTGACGCCGGAGCTTTAGATCCGTACCTTGCATCAGGTCAACGCCCAGCTGATCCGCCTGGGCGAGCAGACACTCGAGCAGTTCCGTGAATTCCGCCAGCACCTGGCTGTGGGGTGCCGCCATACGCTCGGTCGTGAAGCGCTGGATCATTCGGCTGAGCGAATCCACGTCCAGCAACGCATTTGCTGGTGCACTGCCGGTCGCTGCCAACGCCGCTTCGTCGGTCGCTGGCCGATGGAGCCAGCTGAGCGCCGCCTCGCCATCGGTAAATACCGCCGCCAGATAGCCACGCATACGCAGCACGCGTTCCCAGAATTCGAAGTTCGTTGATCGCTGCCGGCACAGCATCACGATGCGCACCTGCTCGGGCAGACCGAGCCGACTCAATATCTCAGCGTGCCGATTCAGCGCCAGCACATCATGGGTCAGTACCGCGCGACGATAGTCGAACAGCAGTCGGTAGCTCGCGCTCTTGCCAGCCATGGTGACGGCTCGCTGCGCCAGATTCTGGCCCGCGCCGTCAGGCAGCGCTCCTTCAGCCACGGCCCAAACCACTCCAGCCTCTAACCATACGTCGCGTTTGGGATCCATTTCAACACCAGGTGGCAGACACGAATATCCGGTAGTGTAGGCAGCGGAGGCGGCGCGGTATGCCGGGAGATCTTACATCCTTAGCGTAGGTGGTGCGTGGCGGCGGCCCTGGAGTTGGAAGAAATGTGATGTCAATCTTGGTATTCATCGCCGACGATCATGCCATCGTGCGTGATGGCCTCGCTGCACTACTGCGTACGCACCCGGACATCGAGATTGTGGGGACGGCCGCGAACAGCAGCGATGCACTCGAACAGGTGAAGCGGCTCAGGCCCCGGGTCGTGATTCTGGATATCTCGATACCGAATATGGATGGCATTGAAGCGGCGCGGCAGATCCGCCTGGCGCTGCCGGACACGGCGATCCTCATACTGTCCATGCACTCCGGCACGCAATACGTGGTCCAGGCCCTCGAGGCGGGCGCACGCGGCTATCTGCTCAAGGAATCAGCCAGCATGGAGATCGTCGCCGCGGTCCGCGCCGTGGATGGTGGCAGCGCTACCTGAGCCGGAAGGTCGCAGAAATCGTCGCGCAGGGCATCGGCGAACGCACAGCCATAAGCGCATCGAGAGCCTGAGCCGGCGCGAACGCGAGGTACTGCGCCTGGTGGTGGATGGCTACTCGAGCGCCAGGATCGGTGATCTGCTGCATCTGTCGCCGAAGACCGTAGACAGCTATCGAAGCCGGTTGATGCGGAAACTCAACGTCAACCAGCTGGCCGGGCTGATCAAGTTCGCGCTTCAGCACGCAGTAACGACGCTCGAGTGAGTACCCGGTGAATGCCCGTCAAACCGCTGCTGCACCCGCAGCCGGCGGCGCAGATTTCGGGGCGTTCAGCTTTCCAGCGAGTACACCGCGAATGCTGCTTGGGCTGCTGGCGGCCTACCCGGTGCTCATTTTTCTGGGCTACTTATTAGTACCCACGCGCGGCGGGCCGGCGGTGATGTGGCCTGCCGACGCGGCGCTGTTCCTGGCGTTTCTGGTGCTGCCGGTAGGGCGCTGGCTCCTGGTCGCAGTCATGGCCGCGCTGATTGAAGTGGTGTGCACCCCGCTGGCAAGTCGCCTGATGCTCAGCCGCAGCATGGGCCTGGACGTCACGCTGGTGTATTTTCTATCTCACCTGCTCACTGACCTGGGCCCCGTGATCATCGCACGCGGGTTACGGGTGCTGCTGCCTGGAACGCGGTGGCGGGCCA
This sequence comes from Gammaproteobacteria bacterium, assembly GCA_031441585.1. Classification (GTDB taxonomy): domain Bacteria; phylum Pseudomonadota; class Gammaproteobacteria; order Steroidobacterales; family Steroidobacteraceae; genus FEN-1191. The sequence goes on along the minus strand of JANMWZ010000161.1, from coordinate 60,208 downwards.
TTGCCTCGCCAGCATGGACCAGCATGGACCAGCATGGATGATAGCCCTGGTAGGCGGCGTCTTGCCGGGCGCAATTCTTGGGGACTGGCTGGTTTCCAGTCGCGCTGGCCTGGCGATCGACAGTATGGGCGTTGCGATCTGGGTGTTCGGCGCCACGCTGGGCATTGCGCTGTTTGCGCCGGCACTGACGCTGTTCCTGGGCGATGGCAACGCCAATATTGAGCGCGCACCAGGCGGTAGAACGGAAGCGGCGGCCATAAGTGTGCTGATTGTTCTGATCTTCGGCTGGCGGGTTCTTTTTTCTTCCTCGTCACTGGCCCGCGTGCCACCGTTGATGATGCTGATGTTTTCGCTATCCTGGCTGGCGCTGCGATTTTCCTGCCGGGTCGTTTACGTGATTTGCCCACTCCTCGCCCTGGGCGTGGCGGGCGTCACCGCCCACGGGTATGGATCATTTGAGCCGCTGGTAAACCTGGCGGATTGGCCGAACTCCCTGCTCAGCTCACAGCTGTCAATACTGGCGGTGTGCGGTGCGGCCTTGTTCGTCAGCGCTATCCAGCAGGATCAGCGGCGGCTGCACGCCGTACTGCAGCGCGACGGCGCCAGGCTGCGCTGGTACGCCGCGGAACTGGACCATGCCGAGGAAGCGGCGCAGCAGCACACGGCGGCGGATCTACACGACGGCATTGCGCAGACTCTGACCGGTCAGAGCCTGCTGCTGGCGGCCTTGCGGCAACGCTTGAGCGAACCCGCGGCACTCGAGGTGCTGGCCAGTGCGGAGGCTGCCGCCGCGGAAGCCCAGCAACACGTTCGCGATCTCGTCGCCGACCTGAGCCCGGTCGAACTCGAATCAGTCAATCTGCGCGAGCTGATCGAATCAATGGCCAGACGATTCGAACAGCGCTATCAATTCCTAGTGCTCGCGGCGGTCGCTTCGGATCGCGAGGCGCCGGCGGATACCTTGCGTCTGGCATACCGGGTGGTGCGCGAACTGGTCTTCAACGCGTTCAGGCACTCGCAGGGCACCAGGGTCATGGTGCACGGGCACGTGGCCGATGACAGGGTGATCATCGAGGTGTTCGATGACGGCATCGGCTTTTCCCGCGCCGCAGTACGCCCACACGCGGCCGGCCACGGCCTGGGCCTGATCCAGATGCGCGAACGCGTGGCGGCTGCCGGGGGAAGCGTCGTCCTGCCATTTCACCTCGACGAGCCCACTGCGCCTCCTTCCTGGAATAATTCTGCGCCGGCAGCCGAGCGCTGAAGGATTCGACGCTGGCCCCGGCCCGTCAGGCGATCTTTGGCGGCACGTTCGCGTTCAGCCGGAACAGGTTGGTCGGGTCGTACTTGGCCTTCAGCGCCACGAGCCGCTCGAAGTTGGCGCCGTAATTCTCGCGATAGTGGGCCATGGTCGTGTCCTGATCGGAAAGATTGGTGTAAAAGCCCTTGGTCAGTGGCTCCAGCTCGCGCCAGTTGGCGCGCATCTTCGCGATGTTCTCGTCCATGCCATCCTGGTTCGGCCAGATTCCGATGGTGCCGAGCATGAACAGCGCGTCGCGATTGGGGAATGCCGTCGCGGCCGGCGCCATGTGCCGGTACGCCCCGCCACCATGATCCATGAACATCACGTACCAGTTCGGCATGCGCTTGTACGCGTCGATGATGAGATCGATGCCATCATCCTTGAGCTGCGTCAGGAAGCCGCCCTTCAGATGGTAGTACTTGCCGGTCCCGAGCATCTCGTCGCCGGAGGACTGTAGCGTCACGTAGGGCATCGGCGCGATGTCATCGCGTGCCGGCTTGCCAAATGCGCGCAGCTTCTTGAGCCAGGTTTCGCCTTCGCCACGATCGCCCGACCAGCACACTTCAATGGCGACCTTCGGACCGTCGGGTTCCCAGTGCATGCCGGGTTCCAGGTTGACGAGCTCGGGCGCGTCCACGGCGATATCGCGGTAGAAACGCAGCACGTCGCGCGCCTGATCGAGCGGCCAGACTATGCTGCCGCCGAGAATGACCGGATCCATCGGGTGCAGCCGGTACTCGATCGAAGTCACTATGCCGAAATTGCCGCCCCCGCCGCGCAGGCCCCAGTAAAGATCGGGGTTTTCGTGGTCGCTCGCCCGGAGGAAATGCCCGTTGGCGGTAACGATGTCGAAGGAGGCGACATTGTCGCAGGCCAGTCCGAAGCGCCGGCCCAGCCTTCCAAAGCCGCCGCCGAGCGTGAGGCCCGCAGCGCCGGTGTGCGATACGGTGCCCGCTGTGGTCGCCAGCTCGAAGGCCGCGCATTCATGATCGAGCTGTCCGAGCAGCGAGCCTGACTCGAGATAGGCGCGTTGGGCTTGCGGGTCGACACGCACGCCCTGCATCTGCTGCAGGTCGATCACCAGGCCGCCCTCGCAGCTCGACTTGCCCGAAAGGCTGTGGCCACCGGCGCGCACGGCAGTCAGCAACTGGTGCTCACGCGCGAAATCGACGGCGTGCCGGACGTCCGATGCGCCCGTGCAGCGCGCGATCAGCGCCGGCTTCTTGTCGAACGCCGCGTTCCAGACGCGGCGAGTGCGATCATAGTCCGGGCTATTTGCCAGCAGCACCTCGCCGCGCAGGCTGGCCGCCAGGGCCTCGATTGACGATGCGGGCAGCGTGACATCGCCACCCGCGAGTGTCTTCACCGACAGGTCGCCTCCACCCTTGAGAACAGCGCTGAAACCGCGTAGCGGCCAGGTGGCGGCGAGCGCCAGGCCCGCGCCGACGAATTGACGCCTCTTCATGATGTCCCCCTCAGGAGTTATGGAGCGCCGGAAAGTCTACGCCTCACCGCGGTAATCTGCACCCCGACGCGGGTTCGATATTGCGAAAACGCAACAAGCGACCTTAAGGCTTGGTCGCAAATTGCGTTTGATCGGCGACGGCGCTATGGTGCGGTGGCAATGCTCCGGGAGGGTCTGATCCACCGAAGGGCACGCATAAATAGCCAAAAGGGGATGATCATGCCAGCAACACCGACACCGACGGCGTCGCGCGAAGTGCGCACTGTCAAATTTGAGCTTGCGGCCGTTGTTTTTAGTGCCTTGTCGCTGACCCTCTGGGCTGCGCCCGCCCGCAGCGCGGCGGAGTCAGGGGCCGCCGCCGCCCCCCAGCTCGAGGAAATCGTCGTTACCGCGACGCGCCGCGAGGAGTCCATGAGCAAGATCGCGGTCAGCGTGACCGCCATCACCCAGGAAGGACTGGATCTGCGCGGCATCAAGGACATCCAGGACGTCGCGCGCTTCACCCCGGGCTTCAAGGTCGACAATTCCGGAACCAGCAATATTTCGATCCGCGGCATCGCTTCGAGCGGCGGCGCGGGCACGACTGGCATCTATATCGATGACACGCCGATCCAGATGCGCGCGTTGGCCTTCAACCCGGACGAGGCACAACCGAAGTCTTTCGACATCGAGCGCATTGAGGTGCTGCGTGGCCCCCAGGGCACACTGTTTGGCGCCGGCTCCATGGGCGGCACGGTGCGGTACATCACGACCCAGCCCAGCCTGCGCAAGAGCAGCGTCTACAGCCGTAGCGAAATCTCCTTCACGGCGAGTGGTGACCCCAGCTACGAAGCGGGCATCGCCGCCGGCGGGCCCCTTATCGAGGGCGTCTTCGGCGCCCGCATTACCGCCTGGTACCGCAAGGACGGCGGCTGGATAGATCGCATCAATCCAGACACGCTGGCGCTGGAAGACAAGCGCACGAACCACGCCGAGACTACGCTGGTGCGGCTCGCCGCGGTCTGGGCGCCGAACGACAAGTGGACGCTGACGCCGAGCATCTATTACCAGGAGCAGAAAAAGCACGACGTGTCCAACTACTGGACGCTGTATTCAAACCCCTCGAGCCACCATTTCGTCAGCGCGAATCCATCGCAGCTCAATGCGCCCGACAAGCTCTACATGCCCGCGCTCAAGATCGAGGCGAACCTCGACAGCGTGCACCTGATCTCGAGCACTTCCTTTTACCACCGCGACAACACCACCGGGTACGATGGCACGCTGTACAACCTCGGCTTCTACCAGGGGTTCTTCGCGTTTGCGCTGCCGCAGATACTGCTCGACGGCACGGGCGTGCATCTCAACGACCCGGGCTACAACAATCTGCCTGGCATTCCGGGCGCGCAGGGGTATCGCTCGCCGGCCTCCGTCGACAACAACCAGCGCAACTTCACCCAGGAATTTCGCCTGGAATCGCTCGATTCCAGCGCGCAGTTCGTCTGGACCACGGGGCTGTTTTTTAGCGTGAACAAGCAGGAGTATCTCGAGCAGATTCACGATCCGCATCTGGGCGACCTGCTGCAGGCCATCTATACCGGCAGTGGCAATTCGCTCGGCGTGGGCGCCACGCCGAACGACTATATCCTCGACTTCTTTTCCCCCAGCCCTGGCTACGATCCGGGTTTCCCGACCGACTCCTATTTCCTGCACACGCACGCCAAGGACGAGCAGTTCGCCTGGTTTGGCGAAGGCAACTACAAGTTCACCGACCGCCTGAAGCTGACGGTCGGCGCGCGCTACGCGCGCATGAAATTCTCGTTCGATTCGCTGACCGGCGGGCCGCAGCTTTACGACGTGAACGCCGCGCTCGCCAGCGAGAAGAGCGAAAACTCGTTGACGCCAAAGGTGAGCCTGTCGTTTCAGGCCGACCCGGACAACCTGTATTACCTGACCTATGCCAAGGGATTCCGGCCGGGCGGCGGCAACAACCCGCTGCCGCCGATTGCCTGCCAGCAGGACTTCGACCCGCAGCACCTGGATCTCCCGAACGGCGCCCCGAAGACCTACGACTCGGATTCGGTGAACAGTTACGAGCTCGGTGCGAAGAACAATTTCGACAACCGCGTCAAGCTGGCGAGCAGCATTTATTACATCAAGTGGCGGAACATTCAGCAGACCGTCATCCCGCCAGTCTGCCAGATCTCTTTCATCTCCAACCTCGGCGAAGCCACCGCCAAGGGCATCGACGTGCAGGCGGATATCGCGGTGACCGACAGCCTGACGATGGAATTGTCGGCCGGTTACACCGACGCGCGCTATACGCGGGATTCCAAGATCTCGCTGAACCCGACCGTGCCGCCGATCGTCGCGAGCGGCGACGCGATCGTCGGCCTGGGCGGTCAGCCGGGCTCGCCCTTCACGGGCTCACTCGGGCTGGAATACAAATTCTCCGCCTTCAGCAAGGATTCCTTCCTGCGCCTCGATTACGAGCATAACGGCGCTCCAAAATGGTCGGGCGCCAATCAGGATGCGGCCACCTCGCAATATGACCAGGCGAACTATCCGCTGCCGGCGACCGATTTCGTGACGCTACGTGGCGGCGTGGCGCTGGGTGCATGGTCGGTGGCGGCATTCATCGACAATCTGGCCGACAGCCATCCGGTCACCAACTACGACTTCACGATCAATTCGGCCAATGGGCCCCTCGACCGGGTGCAGCGCAACTATACCTTCCGCCCACGGACTTTCGGTCTCACCTTCACTTACCGAAAGTAACGCTCAACCCCGGGGCCACGAGCGAAGTGGCCCCGGGCAAATTCCCTGCGCCAGCGCCTCCACCCTGATGCGCGCGAACCTGGCGGTGCCCTCCACCGCAGGCGAACCGTGACCTGGCGCACAGAATCAGCTGCTCAGCGCCCGTCATCAGCAGCATGCGCACGGCCCCGCTAACGCGGCCGCCGCCAGTGTGAGCTGATCCAGCGCCAGGCGCGACGTGCGCACATGCCCGATCAGATGCGCGCGCGTTGTCTCAGCTGCCTGCTGCTGGAGCACTGCTGAATACTTTCTTCCCCGCCACCCAGGTCTGCTCGACTCTGATTTTCCAGATATCCGCCGGGGCGATCTTGAAGAGGTCGCGATCAATCAGAATGAAATCAGCCCATTTGCCGGGCTCCAGCGAACCGATGGCCTTTTCCTGGTGCTGCGCATAGGCCGCGTCCAGGGTAAACGCGCGGAACGCCTGCAGCAGCGTCATGGCCTGCTCCGCACGCCAGCCGCCCTGGGGCAGGTTGGCATGATCGGTTCGCGTCACCGCCGCATGCAGGCCAAAAAATGGATTGTCCGAGTCAACCGGATAATCCGAGCCGGCCGCAATGCGCGTTCCCTGGGCCAGCAGCGTTCGCCACGCATAGGCGCCTTCGAGGCGGGCCTTGCCGATGCGATCCTCGGCCATGTTCATGTCGCTGGTGGCAGCGATGGGTTGCATCGAGGCGATCAAGTCCAGCTGTTTGAATCTTGGGATGTCGGAAACTGCAATCACCTGTGAATGTTCGATACGATTGCGAAGTTCACGACCACCGACCGATTTGTAGGCCGCCTCGAAGGCATCGAGCACCTGGCGATTGGCGGCATCGCCAATGGCATGAACGTTGACCTGATAGCCGGCTTTCAGCGCCTTGGCGATGCGCGATTGCATGTCGGCATTTGTCAGGAACATCAGGCCGCGTTGCCCCGCCTGGTCCGAATAGGGCGCCAGCAGTGCCGCACCCCGGCTGCCCAGCGCACCGTCAGCAAATAACTTGACGGAGCGCACCGACAGAAAATCATTGCCATACGCGATCAGCGGGCCAGTCTTGGACAAGGCGAGGAAGTCCGCGCCGGTGTCGAGGATCATGGCGTAAACGCGGGCGGTGAGCCCACCGTGGTCGGCGAGATCCCGGTATAGCGCGACCGTCGCGGCACTGACCCCGGCATCGCCGGTTGTTGTCAGGCCGACCGAATTGATGTGCCTGAGTGCGGCCTGTATCGCGGTGCGCGCTTCGGCAGCGGAAGGCTTCGGCACGACCCGATCGACCAGATTCTGGGCCTTGTCCACCAGCACGCCGCTCGGGTTGCCGATGGCATCGCGTTCGATCCGCCCGCCGACCGGATCTGGCGTGGCCTTGGTGATACCCGCGGCGAGCAGGGCCTTGGTATTGAGCCAGGTGGCGTGGCCATCGATTCGTTCGAGCACCGCCGGGCGATCGCTGACCACGGCGTCCAGATCACTCGCCAGCGGGAAGCGCCCGAGCTTCCAGATGACCTGATTCCACCCGCGCCCCAGCAGCCAGGCCCGATCAGGATTAGCCCGCGCGTAAGCGCTGATCCGCTGCTGCGCATCCTTCAGGCTCACCGACCCCTCGAGGTTGATTCGCACGGTTGCCAGGCCGAGGTCGACCACATGGCCGTGCGCATCGATAAGTCCGGGCAACAGGGTCTTGCCGTGGCCGTCGATCACCTGGGCGTCGGCATAGGCGCTGCGCATAGCGGCAGCGCGCCCCGTTGCCAGCACCTTGCCATCCGTGAACGCCAGTGCATCGAAGTGCGCCAGTTGATCGCCGGCCAGGGTGTAGCCATCGACGTTTTCGATCACCGTTGGGGCGCCGTGGCCTGGGCTTGCCAGCGCCAACCCGCCGATGAGCGCTGCAATTCCGATCCTTATGTAGTGCTTCATGTTGCCTCCCGAATGACCAGCCGCGGATGACGCTAACGGACCCTGCAAGGATATAGCGCATCGCTACAGATTTCGATAGCCTCCGGCTGCGCGCGCCGCCGCATGCTAGAGCGAACCGGAGCCTTCGTTCGTTTACAACAATTTCGAAGGGTGTTAAGGTGATTTCCAGATCGTCGGGCCCCATTCAAGGCGACGACATGATCGCAATGGGAACACTTCAATGACTGCCAAGCGGCAGCCGATCGAATATGTCGAGGCCTCGCCCGAGATTCGTGCCGTGTACGACGACATCATGGCTACCCGCCAGACCGACTGGATCAACAACTTCTGGAAGGTCCTCGCGCACGACCCGCCGACGTTGCGGCGAATCTGGGCCAATATCAAGGATGTCATGGGCCCCGGGGTCCTGGACCCGCTCACCAAGGAACTGCTCTACCTCGCCGTCAGTGCCAGCAACGGCTGCCATTACTGCATCGCCTCGCACGGCGCCGCCGCCCGCAACAAGGGCATGAGCGAACAGCAGTATTCCGAGCTGCTTGCCATCGTCGGGCTCGCGAGTGAAACCAACCGCATGGTCACCGCGCTCAATGTCGACATCGACGCGCGCTGGCTCTGATCGCAGCAGCAGAACCGTTGAGGACAAGCACATGAGTTCAGCCGACTACCACAGTGTCACCCATCATGTCTGGGAGCAGATACCCGCCGAGCCCATGAAGGGCACAATTACGCGCAAGCTCGTGACCGGCGAGCGGATGATGATCGCGCACGTACATCTCGGGAAGGGCGACGACGTGCCGCGTCACCACCATGAGAACGAACAGCTGACGTACATCCTCTCGGGTGCGTTGCACTTCTGGTTTGGCGATCACGACGAACGCGAGTTGATCGTGCGCGCCGGCGAAGTACTCGTGATCCCGTCGAATGTGCCACACCGCGCGCTCGCGCTGGAGGACACGCTGGACGTCGACATCTTCAACCCGCCGCGGCAGGACTGGCTCTCCGGCACTGACGCCTACCTGCGCCGCTAATGGATCTGGGACTCAGGCAGCGTCGTGCGCTGGTTATGGGCGGTTCGCGCGGACTGGGCAAGGCGGTCGCTGCGGCCCTGTTGGCCGAGGGCGCGCGCGTGGCGATTTGCGCTCGCGACGCCACGCGCCTCGCGGCGAGCGCTGCGGAACTCGGCGCTGAGGGCATCGCGTGCGACCTGTCGGTGCCCGATGCCGCACAGGTTATGACTCAGGAAGCCGAACGGCGTCTCGGGGCACTCGACATATTGGTGGTCAACACGGGTGGGCCGCCGCCCGGGTTGTTCGCCGATCTCAGCGATGCTGCCTGGCGGACGGCATTCGAAGGCCTGTGGATGAGCAGCGTTGGCGCGATCCGTGCGGTGCTACCTGGCATGCGCGCGCGCCGTTGGGGCCGCGTGTTACTGATCACGTCGGTGGCGGCGCGCGAGCCGGTACCGAACCTGATGCTCTCGAACGCCCTGCGCGCCGGCCTGCATGGACTCGTCAATGCGTTGAGCAAGGAAGTCGCTGCCGACCAGGTGACGGTCAATGCCCTGCTGCCCGGCTACACACTGACTGAGCGTCTGGAGGAGCTGCGGCTCGATCAAACCCGGTTGGCCGCGCAGATTCCGGCGCGCCGCATTGGCACGCCGCAGGATTTCGCCGCCGTGGCGGCCTTCCTGGTATCGGAGCCCGCCGGCTACATCACCGGCCAGGCGCTGGCCTGCGACGGTGGGCTGCTGCAGTCGATATGAACATCTCTGATCTGGCTATCCGCGAAGACGTCTGGGCCGGCCTCGAGCAATTTCGGCTGCCGGAGAAACTCGGCTTCGGAATCGTGACTGCACCGGTGATGTACAGCGCCGCGTTCGTGGACGGCCGCTGGAACCGCGGCGAGCTGCTGCCCTATGGCCCGATCGAGATTCTGCCAGGCGCCCGCGCGCTGCACTTCGCAGAGCAGGCGTTCGAGGGTATGAAGGCATATCGCGTTGGACAGCCCAGCGCGAACCTGTTCAGGGCCGGCGACAACTGTGCGCGCTTCCGGCGTTCGGCGCAGCGCATCGCCATGACACCGGTACCTGAGGAGCTGTTTCTCGAGGGTGTGCACGCCGTGGTCGGGGCCTGCACCCCTATCATTCCCGGCGGGAGCGGTCAGTCGCTGTACGTTCGACCGTTCCTGTTCGGCACCGAGCCCGGCTACGCAGTGCGCGCCTCCCACAGCGCCCGGTTCATGGTTATCGCGAACCCCAGTGAAGCCTATGCCTCCGGCCCGATGCGCGTGCTGATCGAGCGTGAGCAGGTGCGCGCGGCCGCTGGTGGACTGGGTACCGTCAAGGCGGGCGCCAACTATGCGGCCTCGCTGCTCGCCTCGACCCGCGCTGTCGAGCGTGGCTACACGGTCGCCCTGTGGCTGGATCCGAGCACGCGCCAGAACATCGAAGAGCTCTCAGGCATGAACCTGTTCGCGGTCTTCGGCGAGGAACTGCATACGCCAACGCTCAACGATTCGATTCTGCCGGGCGTGACCCGTGACTCCCTGATCACGCTGGCGCGCGCGGCCGGCGCGCGCGTCGTTGAGCGGCCGATGCCAATAGCCGAGTTGCTCTCGAACCTGGCCAGCGGTGCTTGCAGCGAGGTGTTTGCGTGCGGCACGGCGGCAATTGTCTCCCCAATCAGCGTCATCGGTGACGCCGACGGCCGCGAATACCGGCCGGCGGTGCTCGATGTGCGCGCCCGCGAGCTGCGCGAGCGCCTGCTCGCCATCCAGGAGCGGCGCGCGCCCGATCCCTACGGTTGGACCAGCGATGTGGCCCCGCTGGCGCGCCCCGGGTCGCGTTGATGCGCGTGGCCAGAGTTCCCTATATGATTTTCCGATCCCATCACTCGACACACCAGACTTCCCGCAGGTGCAACATGAAATCCAACCTCCCGCAGACATCGATTGCCCGCAGTGGGCGCATGATGATCGCGATTGTGGCGCTGGCCGCCAGCTTGGCGCCGGCGTTGGCGCCGGCTGCCAGTGCGCAGAACGCGCCGTCCCCGACCGTCACCACTGGCGGACTCGAGGAAATCATCGTCACCGCACAAAAGCGCGCCCAGAACTCGCAGGACGTCGGTATTGCGCTGTCCGCGGTTACCGGTGACGACCTCGCGGCGCTCGGCGCGGTGAACGCAACCGACATCACGAAGACAATGCCGGCGGTCGTGCTCACGCAACCGAATGGCCCATCGTCCTTCAGCCTCTCGATCCGTGGCGTCACCCAGAACGACTTTGCGGATCACCAGGAGAGCCCGGCCGCCATCTATATCGATGATGTCTACGTGAGTCAGATGGCGGGCCTCGCCTTCTCGATGTTCGACATGGACCGTGTCGAGGTGCTGCGGGGTCCGCAGGGGACACTGTTCGGCCGGAACGCGACCGGCGGCCTGGCGAACTTTGTGACCCGCCGGCCGACCGACGCGACCAGCGGCTACTTCGACGTGGTCTTCGGACAGCGGAACCTGACCCGCATCGAGGGGGCAGTCGGCGGCGCGATCGCCGAGGGCATCGACAGCCGGTTCTCGTTCCAGAGCAATCACTATGATCCGCTGTTTCACAACATCACCGGCGGCGCGCCGGACGCGGAAAACGGCAATGACTGGGCGGTGCGTGGTCAGTTTTTGTTCAAGGACGCAGGCGGAGGTCAGCTGCTCCTGAACGCGCGGACCAGTCGTGAAGATGTGCATGCCGGATCCTGGGAGCAGTATGCGACGGTGCCTCAGCCGAGCGGCGCCAACACGCTTGCCGGTCCCAATGACAATCCGTACGGAACGTGCAACGGCTGCAACTGGAGCGGGCTGCCCCCGAGCGCGCCGTTCACGACGACTGACAACCAGGCCGGTTACGCGCGGATCAAGACCAGCGGCATCACGGCCAAGTACACGCACGACCTCGGCTTTGCGAGCTTCACAGGAATCGCTGACCACTCCGCGCTGAAGAAAGAATATCAGGAGGATTCGGACGTCACGCCGTACACGATATTCCAGTTCTTCAACGGCAGCGATGTCAAGCAGAACTCGCTCGAGCTTCGGCTCAACGGCGGCGACCAGCAGCTCAATTGGACCGCGGGACTCTACGGCCTCAAGATTGATGGTGACTACTACGAGGGTTGGCAGGGCCCGGCGTTCTTCGGCGCCCAGGAATTCAACATCCCGGGCAACCAGAACGACGCCTACAAGAACTACTCGGCCGCCCCGGGACCCTGGCCCTACAGCGCTAGTCCGTACCCGTACCCGGCGGACGGCAGCCTTGGATTCGGTGCGGGCTTCGTGAACGGCGACGCGCTGCCGGCTCCAAACGGAGGCCTGCCGGCGACGCGCGCGCCGTATTCATTGTCAACCAGGTCCTACGCGGCGTTCGGCCAGATCGAATACCAGCTCACCGATCGCGTTGGACTGACCGTCGGCGCACGCGTCACGAGCGACAAAAAGGACTACGCGTTTACGTGGTACCCGTACGAGTACTTTCCGCAGAGCACTAACGGGGCGATCCTGTTGCTCCACCGCCCGGTCGGCCCGGCGCTTGGCCAGGACTACGCAAGTAACCGCAGCGACAATCTGTGGGCCGGCAAGTTGCAGGTCGACTTCCGGCTGGCCCAGGACCAGCTACTCTACGTCAGCTACAACCGCGGCGTGAAAGGCGGCGGGTTCACCGCACCCCTGTTCCCGGCAACGATCGCCAGCGTAAACGACCTGACGTTCAGGCCCGAGGTGCTAACCTCCTACGAGCTCGGTCTCAAGTCCGAGTTCTTCAACCACGCCTTGCGCGTCAACAGTGCCGTCTACTACTACGACTACAAGGACTACCAGGCGCTCATCTACACGGTCAGCCTCAACCAGTTGATCAAGAACGCCGACGCGACGCACAAGGGCGCGGAGACCGAGATCGAGTGGGCGCCGAACGAGGCGTGGCGGCTCGGGCTCGGGGTCTCGTATGTCGACGCCATCGTCAAGAAGGTAGCCGGCCTTGTCAACGCGAGCTTCCAACCGGTGATCGGCGACTACATCGCGCCGAACGCGCCGAGCTGGTCCGGCAATGCAATGATGCGCTACACGTTCCCGGCCGGCACGGGCAAGCTCGCGCTGCAGGTCGACGGCAACTACCTGACGAAGTTCTGGTTCAACATTGGCGACGCGCCGTCGGTCGAGCAGCCGGCTTACGGCGTCGCCAATGCGCGCGTGAGCTACACGCCGGCGGGCGGCAGGCTCGGGATCGGCGCCTCGGTCGAGAACCTCGCCGACAAGCACTACGCGGTGATGGGCTTCGACAATACCGGTGTCAACGGCCTCGCGCAACGGTACCCCGGCATGCCGCGCTGGTTCAAGATGCACGTGAACTACAAGTTCTGACCCTTGGAGGGTAACGTGAAGAAATCCCCAGTGGCAGCGAGCAGCGCGATTTTCGCGCTGCTCTTGCTCGCCAGCGTGGCGACAAATTGCGCCTCGGCCGCCGGCCTGAACGATATTTATGCGACGCTGGCGGCGCAGAAGTTTGTCGATCTCACCCACAGCTTCGGCCCAAGCACGCCGCACTGGAAGGGATTCGGCGAGGAGATTGTGACGACGCCGTACACGATTCCGAAGGACGGGTTCAAGGTGCAGCGGTTCACGCACGTTGGTCAGTGGGGCACCCACATTGATGCACCGGCCCACTTCCACGACGGGCTGCGCACGGTCGATGAGATTCCGCCCGGCGAAATGCTGATGCCGCTGGTGGTGCTCGACGTGCACGCCAAAGTTGCCAACAACCCTGACTACACACTGACACTCGAGGACGTACGCAGCTGGGAGAAGCAACACGGCCGCATCCCGGCGCACGCCTTCGTCGCGATGCGCACCGACTGGTCAAAGCGCTGGCCCGACGACGCGGCGATGCAGAACCGTGACGCGGCGGGCCACGCGCACTACCCCGGGTGGAGCAAGGAGGTCCTGAAGCTGCTCTACGAAGATCGCAAGATCACCGCCTCGGGTCACGAGACCACCGACACCGATCCCGGATTCGCGACTGACAAGAATGACTATGCGCTCGAGAGCTATATCCTTGGTCTCAACCGCTACCAGATCGAGATGCTCGCGGATCTCGACCTGGTCCCGGAGGCTGGCGCCCTGGTGCTGGTCACGTGGCCGAAACCCGCAGGCGGCACCGGCTTCCCGGCGCGGGTGATCGCGATCGTCCCGCGGTAGCGATGAGTAGTCAGCGCTGGTCGTCGAACTTGGGGTTCATGCTCGGCGCCGTCGGTGCGGCAGTCGGACTGGGCAGTATCTGGCGCTTCCCCTACCTCGTCGGAGCGGGCGGCGGCCTCGCCTTTATCATCGTGTTCGTTCTCGCCTGCCTGACCTTCGGTGCGCCGATGCTGGTGGGGGAGGCCATCATCGGCCGGTGGTCCCGCTCGAGCCCACCGCAGGCCGCGGGGAGGATTGCAGCGCGTTGCGGATTTTCGACGCGCTGGAATATCGTCGGCTGGACGGGATCCGTGGCCGGATACCTCATCGCCTCGTACTACACGATGATCGCCGGCTGGGTGCTTGCCTACACCTGGTTTTTCCTGATCGGCCAGTATGCACGGGACGGAACCACCGCGACCGTCAGTCGGTTCCACACGTTCATTGCCGACACGCGCGCCGTATCGCTGTGGCAGCTTGGCTTCTTCGCGATGGTCACCATCATATCCGCGCGCGGCGTCAATCGTGGCGTGGAGTTCGCCAACCGTTGGCGGGCGCCAGCGCTGCTCGCGATCCTCGTCGCCTACTCGCTCGCAACCGGGGATGTCGAGCGCGGGCTGCGTTTCGCGTTTGCCCCCGACTTCAGCCGCCTTACACCCACGGTAATGCTCAACGCTGTGGGTCAGGCCCTCTACGCGCTCGGTATCTGCGCTGGCATCATGATCGCCTACGGCGCCTACATGCCTGCCGGCGAGTCGATGCGGCGTAGCGTTCTCGCCGTGATCGGCTCCATCCTGCTGGTGTCAGCTCTGGCAACGATCGTCATTTTCCCGCTGGTGTTTCACTACGGACTGAATCCCGCCAGCGGACCCGAACTCGTTTTCGAGGTTCTTCCGGTCGCCTTTGCTGAAATGCCCGCCGGGCGCATTATCGGCACGCTGTTCTTCGCGCTGCTGGTGCTGGCCGCTTTTACACCGACGGTGGCGCTCATGGAACCGTGGGTGGCCTGGTTGATGGAACGCCACCGCCTGCGGCGTGGTAGCGCCGCCTGCCTTGCTACCGGGACCTGCTGGCTACTGGGACAGGGGTCGGTGTACTCCTTCGGCGCGCTAGCCAACTGGCGGCCGCTGGCTGCAATCCCGCGGGTCGCGGGCCTGAATTTCTTTGGGCTCGTCGACTTCGTGAGCGCCAACGTGTTGATGCCGATCTCCGCATTGCTGGTCAGCGTTTTCCTCGGCTGGCGACTGGGGACGAGAGTGCCTGAGGAGGAATTCAGCGGCCTGTCAGCCGTGACGCGCCGTCTGCTGATGTTTGCGCTGCGCTACCTGTGTCCAGCCGGGATCACAGTGGTGCTGGTCATGGGTCTTGCCGGGTGAGCGGCGACCACCGACACTGCAAACCGTGCCTACCTTAGTCTGGATTCTGCTCGCCACATTGTCCGGGGGACTGCTCAGCGCAGCCCTGGCCAGCCTGTTCCTGCTGCTGGGCGCCGCGCGCCGCGCACGAGCGCTGCCTCACCTGATCAGCTTCGCGACCGGCGCCATGCTGGCGGCTGCCTTGCTGGGGCTGTTGCCCGAGGCATGGCCGGCGTCGGGCCCGGACGCATTGAAGGCATCGGCGCGGCGCTGCTGGCGGGTATTGCGCTGTTTTTCATCCTCGAGAAACTGGTGCTCTGGCGACACTGCCACACGACCGATTGCGAGAGCCATCAGCTGCCCAGTAGTCATGATCGGGACCGCGCTGCGGGCTGGATCGTGCTGGTGGGCGATGGCGTGCATAACGCCTTTGATGGCGTGCTGATCGCGGCCGCCTTTCTGACCGACGTGCGCCTGGGGGTCATCACGGCGTTCGCCATCACCGCGCATGAGATTCCGCAGGAACTGGGCGGACTGTCGGTGCTGCTGCACGCTGGGATGAGTCCGGTGCGCGCCATGCTGTTCAACGCCGCCAGCAGCCTCACCTCGATTATCGGTGGCCTGGTGGGCTACTTCGCGCTTGCGGGGACGCTCGACGTGCTCCCCTATGCGATCTCGGTGGCCGCCGCCTCGCTGATTTACGTTGCGGTGGCCGATCTGATTCCGGGCCTCCACAAGCGTGTCGATCCGGCCGGCAGCCTCATGCAGGTGCTGCTGATCGGCGCGGGTATTGCGGTCATTGCCGTGACGGAGACCCTGCTCGGATGACTTGAAATGTCGCCTCCCCGGCCCCAGTTTCGGGGGTAACCGCGAACTCCCATAGAGGCTGCTGCTGATGCGCATGGACAAACTTACCAGCCGCTTCCAGGCCGCGCTGGCCGACGCCCAGTCGCTCAGCGTGGGGCGCGATCATCAGTTCATCGAGCCGGCACATGTACTGCTGGCGCTGATCGATTCGCAGGGCGGGGGCATTCGGCCGCTGCTGCTCAAGGCCGGCGCTGATGTGAACCGGCTGCGCGCGCTGCTGGGTGAAGCGCTCGACAAGTTGCCTACAGTTGCAGGCACGGGTGGCGAGGTGCACGTTTCCAACGACCTGAATCGCCTGCTCAATGTCACCGACAAGCTCGCGCAGCAGCGCGGCGATCAATACATTTCCAGCGAACTGTTCGTGCTCGCGGCCTTTGAAGATCGCGGCACGCTGACCCGTATCCTCAAAGAGTGCCGCGTGCAGAAAGCGGCAATCGAAAAGGCCATCGAAGAAGTGCGCGGCGGCGAACCGGTCAAGGATGCTGGCGCTGAAGAGCAGCGTCAGTCGCTCGAGAAATATACCGTCGATCTTACGGCGCGTGCCGCCAGCGGCAAGCTCGACCCGGTGATTGGCCGCGACGATGAAATTCGCCGCACCATTCAGGTGCTGCAGCGGCGCACCAAGAATAATCCGGTGCTGATCGGCGAGCCGGGCGTGGGCAAGACCGCGATCGTCGAGGGCCTGGCGCAGCGCATCATCAACGGTGAAGTGCCGGAAGGGCTTAAAAACAAGCGCATTCTATCGCTCGATATGGGCGCGCTGATCGCCGGCGCCAAGTTTCGCGGTGAGTTTGAAGAGCGGCTGAAAGCCGTGCTCAACGATCTGGCCAAGCAGGAAGGGCAGGTGATCCTGTTCATCGATGAGCTGCATACCGTGGTGGGTGCGGGTAAGGCCGAAGGCTCAATGGATGCCGGCAACATGCTCAAGCCCGCACTGGCACGCGGCGAGCTGCATTGCGTGGGCGCCACGACCCTCGATGAATACCGCAAATACATCGAGAAAGATGCCGCCCTGGAACGGCGCTTCCAGAAAGTGCTGGTGAACGAGCCCTCGGTGGAAGACACCATCGCTATCCTGCGCGGCCTGCAGGAGCGCTACGAAGTGCATCATGGCGTCGAGATCACCGACCCGGCCATTGTTGCGGCCGCGACGCTCTCGCATCGCTACATCGCCGATCGGCAGCTGCCGGATAAAGCCATCGACCTGATCGACGAGGCCGGCGCGCGCATCCGCATGGAGATCGATTCCAAGCCCGAGGTCCTCGATCGGCTCGACCGGCGCATCATCCAGCTGAAGATCGAGCAGATGGCGCTGAAGAAGGAGCAGGACGAGGCCACGAAGAAACGCCTGGCCATACTTGAGGAAACGCTCGCCGGACTCGAGAAGGAGTCAGCCGATCTCGAGGAGATCTGGAAGGCCGAGAAGGCCACGCTGCAGGGCGCAGCGACTGTCAAAGAGGAGCTCGAGAAAGTGCGGCTCGAGATGGAAGCCGCGCACCGCCGCAGTGATCTGGGCAAGGTGGCAGAACTACAGTACGGCAAGGTGCCGGAACTGGAAAAGCGCCTGGCGCAGGCACAGGCGGCCGAGACCGGCAAGAACCAGCTGGTACGCAACAAGGTCACCGAAGAAGAAATCGCCGAGGTGGTTTCAAAGTGGACCGGGATTCCGGTCTCGAAGATGCTCGAAGGCGAGCGGGAAAAACTGCTGCGCATGGAAGAGGCGCTCGCCAAGCGTGTGGTCGGGCAGGAAGAAGCGGTGCGCATCGTTGCCAACGCGATCCGCCGTTCGCGCGCGGGCCTGGCTGACCCACGCCGACCCAACGGCTCGTTCCTGTTTCTTGGGCCCACCGGCGTGGGCAAGACCGAACTGTGCAAGGCGCTGGCCGAGTTTCTCTTCGATACCGAAGAGTCGATGATCCGCATCGATATGTCCGAGTTCATGGAAAAACACTCGGTCGCGCGCCTCATCGGTGCACCGCCCGGCTATGTGGGTTATGAAGAGGGCGGCTATCTCACCGAAGCCGTGCGTCGCCGCCCCTATGCCGTGATCCTGCTCGACGAAGTGGAGAAGGCGCACCCCGATGTCTTCAACGTGCTGCTGCAGGTGCTCGATGACGGGCGCCTGACCGATGGCCAGGGGCGTACCGTCGACTTTCGCAATGCCGTGATCATCATGACCTCGAACCTGGGTTCAAATGTCATCCACGAGCTGGCGGGCGAGGGCAACTACCAGCGCATGAAGAGCGCGGTGATGGAAATTGTGCAGCAGAATTTCAAGCCTGAGTTCATCAACCGCATCGACGACATCGTCGTCTTCCATCCACTCGGCACTGAGCAGATCCGCGCCATTGTCGACATCCAGCTCGGGCTGCTGCGCCGCCGGCTGCTGGAGCGCGACATCGAACTGGAACTCGACCATCGTGCCCGCGACTCACTGGGCGAGGCGGGGTTTGATCCGGTCTATGGCGCCCGGCCGCTCAAGCGTGCGATTCAGCAGCAGATTGAGAATCCCCTGGCGCAGCGGATACTCGCCGGTACCTTCGGACCGGGGGATCGCATTGTGGTCAGCGCCGAGCAGGGGGAGCTGATCTTCACGAAGACGCGGCGGTGAGTTGCGGGTGAGGAAATCAGATCAGTTCTACGGCGCCGCCATACGCCGTCAGGGCTGGGTCGGCGGTTACCAGGCGCAGGGGTTCGCTGTAGGCCTGCGCCAGCAGTAGTCGATCGAAGGGGTCGGTGTGGTGCAGCGGCAGGCCGGCTACGGCTGCCGCGTGGTGTGCGGTAACAGGCAATTCGTAAAATCCGCTGGCATCGATGGCAGCGGCGAAGGCCTGCGCGTCACCTTCAATTTTTCCAAGGCGTGCTTTGATGGCGATTTCCCAAATGGAAGCCGCTGAGATGTAGACGATTTGTGCCGCTGAAATATAGGCGCGTGCGCTGCTCTTGAGCTGTCGGCTGTCGGTCAATGACCATATGAAAACGTGAGTATCGAGTAGCAGGCGCATCAGCGAGCCTCAAAGGCCGCCACAACCTCGTCAGCCAGCGGGGCATCAAAATCCTTCGCAATTTTTATTTTTCCTTTGAGCAGGCCAAAACGGATCTTGCGGGGCGGCTGTTCAAGTTGCGTCAGGCGCGCCACCGGCTTGCCGCCACGGGCGATGATCACGTCCTTGCCCGCTGCCGCCCGCTCAACCAGCTTTGACAGCTGCGTCTTCGCCTCGTAAATATTCACCGTGCTCACAAGCGCCTCTCCAAAGCCGTCGTAACGCACTTAGTCTAGTCTGGTCAAGCTGAAATGTCTAGCTCCGGGCCACCTGCTCCGGGCCACCCGCGTCAACCGCCAGCAGACCGCTAGTCGAAGCGCAGCGACGCAAACTATCCTGCCTTGAGATGCCCACAGCCTCGCGCCCCTTATATAATAGGCGTCCTGGTCTGGTAGGGAACCTCATGCCGTTTTACGAATACGAATGCCCGAGCTGCAAGTTCTACAGTGAGGTGCTGCAGAAAATCAGCGACCGACCGCTAAAGAAATGCCCATCCTGCGGTAAGGCCGGGTTTAGAAAACTCGTTTCAGCGCCGGTATTCCGGCTCAAGGGCTCGGGATGGTACGAGACTGATTTCAAGTCGGATAAAGACAATCAGCGCAATCTCGCCGGCCCGGAGCGCGAGGAATCGGGCAGCGACACCAAGCCATCTGCGGAGGCGAAACCAGCTGCCGACGCCAAGGCCACTACCGACGCCAAGACCGACGCCAAGACCGACGCCAAGGCTGATGCCAAGGCTGATGCCAAGGCTGATGCTAAAGGTGACTCCAAGGCCAGTGGCGATGCCAAGCCGGCGGCTGAGTCCAAAGGCAGCAGGGAGCCCAAGGAGAGCTCGTCCGGTGGCCGCGGCGGCAGAAGCCGTAGCAGTTCGGGCGGCAAATCTGGCGCCAGGTCGGGGGTCAAGAAGCCGGCGCCGCGGCCGGCTGCGAAGCAAGCGCCGAAACGCGGCGGTAAACGCCGTTGAGCCGGGCCAGCCAGGTGCGCCGGGCGCACATCGTGAGGGCACTGCGCCGCTATCTGATCAATGGCTTGCTTATCTGGGTGCCGGTACTCGTCACCGTGCTGGTGGTGCGATTCATCCTGACCCTGATGGATCAGACACTGCTGGTGCTGCCCAGCGCCATTCGGCCCGATACGCTGCTGGGCCTGCATATTCCTGGCTTTGGGGCGATCCTTGCGGTCCTGATCGTGCTGCTCACAGGTCTGCTGGTCACCAACTTCATCGGTCGCGCGCTCATCGCCCTCTGGGAAGACCTGCTCGAGCGCATCCCCTTCGTGCGCGCGCTTTACGGTGGCGTGAAGAGTTTTTCCGAGACCATATTTTCCAACTCAGGCAAGTCGTTCAAGCAGGTGTTGCTGGTGGAGTACCCGCGCGCCGGTATCTGGAGCATTGGCTTCCAGACCACCGATGATCTGCCGGAGATCAACGACAAACTGGGGGCCGAGCACGTCTGCGTATTCGTGCCCACGACGCCCAATCCGACCTCAGGCTTCATTTTCATGGTGCCGCGCAGCCAGGCGCGCACGCTCAATATGACCGTCGATGAAGCCATGAAAATGATCGTCACACTGGGCGTGGTTACTCCAGGTGTGGTCCATGAGCACGCGCCGCCGGTTGCGTCCACCCGGCCCGACCCGTAACATCGCGCGCCTTTCCACCAGCCAGTTGCGGCCCTAAGGATTGCGGATTTGCCGAGCATGCGTACCCATTACTGCGGTCAAGTGAACGAAGCCCTGGTCGGTGTCACCGTCAGCGTTGCCGGCTGGGTGCATCGCCGGCGCGATCACGGCGGCGTAATCTTCGTCGATCTGCGTGATCGCGAAGGGCTGGTGCAGATCGTCTGCAACCCCGATGCCAGCGAAGTGTTTGCAGTTGCTGAAAAATTACGCCATGAATTCGTGGTGCGGGTCACCGGCAGCGTGCGCGAACGGCCGGTGGGCACCGTCAACGCGCAGCTGGCCTCAGGGCGCATCGAGATTGTTGCCACGGACGTCGAGCTGCTCAATCGCGCCGATCCGCTGCCCTTTCAGCTCGATGAACAGGTGAGCGAAGAGGTGCGGCTGCGCTACCGCTATCTCGACCTGCGCCGTGAAGTGATGAACAGGCGGCTGCGCCAGCGCCATGCGATCACACGGGCGATGCGTGACTATCTGGACGGTCACGACTTCATCGACATCGAAACACCGATGCTCACCAAGGCGACGCCGGAAGGTGCGCGCGACTATCTGGTGCCCAGCCGCACCCACGCCGGCAAATTTTTTGCCCTGCCGCAGTCGCCGCAGATTTTCAAACAGCTGCTGATGATCGGCGGCTTTGAACGCTACTACCAGATCGTGCGCTGCTTCCGCGACGAAGACCTGCGTGCCGATCGTCAGCCTGAATTTACCCAGCTCGACGTCGAGACCTCGTTTCTGTCGCAGGAACAGATCATGGTGCTGATGGAAGGGCTGGTGCGCGAACTGTTTCATAAGGTGATGAAGCTCTCGCTGCCAGATCCTTTCCCGCGCCTCAGCTATGCCGATGCCATGCGCCGCTACGGTTCCGATAAACCGGATCTGCGTGTCAAACTGGAGCTCGTTGACGTCGCCGATCTGGTCAAAAACTGCGATTTCAAGGTGTTTGCGCAGCCGGCCAATGATGCACAGGGCCGCGTGGCGGCGCTGCGCGTGCCGGGCGGGGGTGCACTGACGCGCAAGGAAATTGATGACTACACGGCTTTTGTCGCCCGCTACGGGGCGCGCGGCCTGGCCTATATCAAGGTCAACGAGCGCAGCAAGGGCCGCGACGGACTGCAATCACCGATCGTGAAGTTTCTCGATGATGCGGCGATCGCTGGCATCCTCGAGCGCACGGGCGCGGCCGACAATGATCTGATCTTCTTCGGCGCCGATCGCGCCAAGGTGGTCAACGATGCACTGGGCGCGCTGCGTCTCAAGGTCGCGCAGGATCTTAAGCTCGTGACCGAGGGTTGGGCGCCGCTGTGGGTCGTCGACTTCCCGATGTTCGAATATGACGAACAGTCGCGCCGCTGGGCGGCCGTGCACCATCCCTTCACCTCGCCTAAAAACGCTGATCCGGAGGCGCTCAAAGCCAACCCGGGCGCGGCGCTGGCGCAGGCTTACGATTGCGTGCTCAACGGCTCGGAAATCGGCGGTGGTTCGGTGCGCATTTTCCGCCAGGAACTGCAGTCGACGGTGTTCGAACTGCTGGGCATCGGCGCGGAAGAAGCCAAGCTCAAGTTCGGCTTCCTGCTCGATGCACTGCGCTTCGGTGCACCGCCCCACGGCGGCATCGCCTTCGGCCTCGATCGGCTGGCCATGCTGATGGCCGGTGCCGAGAGCATCCGTGACGTCATCGCTTTTCCCAAGACCCAGACTGCAGCCTGCCCGCTCACTGACGCGCCCACTGAGGTCAGCGAGCAGCAGCTGCGCGAATTGCATATTCGCGTCAGGCAGCCGCCCCCCGCGAGCTGATGAACGCTGCCGTCGTCTACGTGCACGGCCTCTGGCTTTCCGGCCACGAGGCTTTTTTATTGGGGCGGCGCATCGAGAAGGAGCGCGGCTTCCGCTGGCACGCCTTCAACTACGCATCGACACTACTGACCATGGCCGAGATCGGCGCGGCCCTGAGTGTGTTCATAGGCGAACTCGATGCGCCACGCGTGCATCTGGTCGGTCACAGCCTGGGTGGCCTCGCCATCCTGCGCTGCCTGCAAGATCATCCGCAACTGCCGCCCGGCCGCGTGGTTTTCCTGGGCACGCCTTCGCTGACCAGTCACGCCGCCAGCACCGTGGGCCGGTTTCGCTTTGGGCGCACGCTCATGGGTAATGCGGTAGCCGAAGAACTGCTCTTTGCGCATGAACGTAGCTGGCCGCACGAACGCGAGCTGGGCATCATTGCCGGCAATCAACCCTTGGGCCTTGCCAGACTGGTGGTCGATTTTCAGGAGCCCAACGATGGCACGGTGGCAGTATCGGAAACACGCTTGCCTGGGGCGAAAGCGCACCTGGTACTGCCGGTGAGTCACACGGGGATGCTGCTGTCGGCGCGTGTGGCCTTTGAAACGGGGCAGTTTCTGGAGCACGGGCACTTCGGGGTGTAGAAGAGGGGGACCCAGGCCCCTGCATCCACACCAAACACCACAGTGCCAACACACCACAGTACGAGCGCTTGCACTACATGTAGTGCACGAGTATTATCAATGAACACCATGCCCTAACGAGGACCGCCATGAGCCAGCCGCTCTCCATCAGGATCGACAAGA
The DNA here is from genome assembly GCA_031441585.1 of Gammaproteobacteria bacterium. Taxonomy (GTDB): domain Bacteria; phylum Pseudomonadota; class Gammaproteobacteria; order Steroidobacterales; family Steroidobacteraceae; genus FEN-1191. Next base: position 37,010 of record JANMWZ010000161.1, on the reverse strand, counting down.
AACTCGATCTACGGCTCACGCGGATCGCGAAACTCACCGGTCGTACGAAAAGCTTTTATCTACGCCAGGCGCTCGCCGAGCAGATTGAAGATCTGGAAGATTTCTACGTCGCTCAAAAAGTTTCTGCGCGCCTCGCCACCGGCAAGGAAAGCACCGTCGCTCTGGAAGACCTGGAGCGCGAGCTTGCCGTGGAGGATTGAGTTTGCCGACAGCGCCGCCCGCCAGCTGCGCAAGCTCGATCGCCAGACGGCTCGTCGACTGACCAGCTTCCTTCGTGAGCGAGTGAGCGTGGCCAAGGATCCGCGCTCCCTGGGCGCCGCCCTGAAGGGCGATGAGCTGGGCCAGTTCTGGAAATACCGCGTCGGCGACTATCGGCTTATCGCAGAAATTAAGGACAAAGAACTCAGAGTCCTGATCGTACGCCTCGGCCACCGCCGCGAGGTGTACCGCTGAAGTCTTACCCTTGGCTCACCCCCGTACAAAAAGGGCAGGGCAGTACACAGGAGTCTATACGCCACTGGCGTACATCCCCTGCGGCGCACAATTTGAACCACGAACGACCACTATCGGAAGGCCCATCAGGCGGCTCCCGACCAACAAATCCGGACATCGGGTGCGCTGAAGGAGGCTTCGGAAAGCCGTCAGTTGTAAACCGGCGGTGAAGTTTGACTGGGAATTTGGCCTGACAGGCGTCGAATCCTGACCAGGGCTCAAGAGCTATTTCTCGATGAGAACCGTAGGGGTGCCGCATTTCCGCTTGGTCAACATGGCACGCCGGGCGCTGGTCAATCGTCAACGCCGGTTCACACCGCTGTTCAAGAATCTGGCCGATGACCCCCGCTATAAAGTCTTCCTCCGCAAAATGAATCTGCCCGAATGACCGAGCATTCTCCCGCTAGTGCAACCCCTGCCAGCGAAGTCTTCATCTGCTACGCCTCGCGGGACGCGGCCGTGATGGCGCGGTGCGCAAGTCTGGCAGCCGGGTGCGCATCACGGCGCAGCTGATCCGTGAGGCCGACGGCTATACCAGTGGCCACAGACCTAGGATCGCACGCTGCCGTAGATCTTTGCGGTGCAGGAAGAAATCGCGATGCGCCTGCGTTCGTCATACCGCCTTCAGGGTCGATGCGTTACGATGGACTGGAGACCCCGGTCCCGCATCGGGTCTTTCGTGTAGATCTGGCTTAAGGCCCGGCGCGAGCGGCGATTTCCTCAGCCGCTCTTGAGTGCCTGCTCCAGGAAATGCACCGTGTCGTGCGTGTGTTCCTTCGCCAATTCGCCCACCAGCTTCTTTTTCAGGGCCTCGCCGTAGTGCAGGCGCAGTTCGCCCAGCGCGCGGGGCGGTGCGATCACGAAGAGGGGGCCGATCTTGCCTGTGGCGATCTCATGGTTTAGCCACTTGGCAACGGCCAACTCGAAGCTGGCTTCCTGGTGGTCTTTGTCCAGACGCCGATCCTGCAGCCGCCGCTGGTCCTTGTTGTCCTGCCCTGTGTGCTGGTGCCGACCGGCACCCTCCTCATCGCCGTGCACGTCCGGGCGCGGCAGTTCCGTTAGCGCCATATGAAGTTCGGTGCCGGTGTTGCGGAACAGCCTCAGCTTTTGCCCGTCGGTTACCACGATGGTCGTGTCGTATGGAAGCTGCATGTCGGGCCCTCTTGAGGTTCATAACATCAATGATAGGCACAAAAACGACCCCTCGACCATCAGGGCATTCCCCGTTGCGCATGTGCATTCGCACGGGTCGGGCGCAGGTCGCTGCCCCCAGGCGCGTTCGTGCGCACCGTTGGTTGGACTCGTCGGAGCCTGGGCTCGAAAGGCGTAGTATCAAGCCGCAGCAAAGGCCTGATGGTCGCCTGCGGCGCATTGCCGGCCGAATCCTTACCCAGAAGGGCACATGAATACCACTCGGAATCCCGGCAGGTTGGCAGGCTTGCTGTACCTGCTGGTGTCCATACCTGGCGTGTTCGCTCTTATGGTTGTTCCCGGTAGACTGATCGTGCACGGCGACCCGGCGGCGACGATCAACAACATCGCAGCGTCGGAGATGCTGTTTCGCTGCGGCATCGCCGCAGAACTCATCTGCCAGGCTCTTTTTATACTCGTGGCGATTGCCTTGTATGATCTGTTCAAGGGGGTGAACCAGCGGCAGGCCATGCTGATGGTGATACTGATTACGGTATCGATCCCGATTGCGTTTGTGAATGAGCTGAACGCAATCGCCACGCTCCTGCTCGTGCACGGGGTCGGTTTCCTGTCCATATTCGATAAGCCGCAGCGGGACGCCCTGGCCATGCTGTTCGTCAATCTGCACGGTCGCGGATTTGATGTCGCCGGAATATTCTGGGGACTATGGCTGTTTCCCCTCGGTCTGCTCGTGTATCGCTCGGGCTTTGTCCCGCGCATCCTGGGGGTCCTGCTGATAGCGAATTGCTTCAGTTATCTACTGAACAGTCTTGCCTCCTTCGTCCTGCCACAGTACGAAGTCATTGTTTCCCGATGGATGGAGCCGTTCGGATTTGGGGAACTGCTGTTCATGTTCTGGATTCTGATCATGGGCGCAAACCCAGGAACCTCAGCGGGTCCAGCCTCGTCAGCGCTAACCGGTTAGGCGCTTACGATGCCGATCTTGCGGCCAGGTGCAGTCGCGAAAGTTCGTAGACCAGCTCCAGCGCCTCGCGCGGCGTGAGTTCATCCGCGTTGATCTGCGAGAGTCGCTGCTCCACGGCACTGAGTTTAAGCGGTTCGAACAGCGGCAATTCCGCCTGGCGGTTCGCCGTGGGCGCAGGCTGGTGCAGCGCGCCGCCAGCGCGCGTACTTTCCAGCACGCTGAGGTATTCGCGCGCGCGCGCGATCACTTCGCGCGGCACGCCGGCCAGCGCAGCGACACTGAGTCCGTAGCTGCGATTGGCGGGGCCGTCTTTTACGGCGTGCAGGAATACCAGCGAGTCGCCGTGTTCGGTGGCATCCAGATGCACATTCGCGCAGGAATCAATTTCCGCGGCGAGTGCGGTAAGCTCAAAGTAGTGCGTGGCGAACAGTGTGAAGGCACGCACTTCGGTGGCCAGGTGGCGGGCGACGGCCCAGGCGAGCGACAGGCCATCGAAGGTGCTGGTGCCGCGGCCGATCTCATCCATCAGTACGAGGCTGCGCTCGGTGGCGTTGTGCAGGATGTTGGCGGTTTCGGTCATCTCAACCATAAACGTCGAGCGGCCACCGGCCAGATCATCGCCGGCGCCAATGCGGGTGTAGATGCGATCGAGCGGGCCGATGGTGGCCTCCGCAGCCGGTACGTAGCTGCCGATGTGCGCCAGCACCGCAATCAGCGCGACCTGGCGCATGTAGGTGGATTTGCCGCCCATGTTGGGGCCGGTGACGATCAGCATGCGCCGGCGGGCGTGCAGCTCCAGATCGTTGGGTACGAAGGGCGCCTCGCTGAAACGCTCGACCACCGGGTGGCGTGCGCCGCGCAGCCGCAGCACCGGTTCATCGACCAGTTGCGCCTCGCTCCAGTTGAGGCCCGCGGCGCGATCGGCGAGCGAGCCCAGTGCGTCGATCTCGGCCAGCGCCATGGCGGTGGCCTGCAGCGGGCCCAGGCCATCGATGAGCTGCGTGAGCAGTTCTTCATAGAGCTGCTTTTCGCGCGCCAGCGCGCGCTCGCGTGCGCCGAGTACGCGATCCTCGAAGCCCTTGAGTTCCGGCGTGATGAAACGCTCGGCCGATTTCACCGTCTGCCGGCGCAGATAATCGGGTGGCACCATGTCGGCCTGGGCGCGGGCGATCTCGATGAAGAACCCCTGCACGCGGTTGTAGCCGAGCTTGAGATTGGCGATGCCGGTACGTTCGCGCTCGCGCTGCTCGAGCTCGAGCAGAAAATCGTCGGTGTGCGTACTGATGCGCCGCAGTTCGTCCAGCTCGGCATCGAAGCCCGCAGCGATGACGCCGCCGTCGCGCAGGAAAGTGGCGGGCTCCACGGCGATGGCGGCCTGCAGCAACGAGCTCTCGTGGGCATGATCCGTCGTGGCGCCATGCAGTTCGCGCAGCAGCGGCGAATCAAGCGGTGCAATTGCCGCACGGAGCGGCGGCAAGGCGGACAGCGCGGCGCGCAGTTGCGCCAGATCCCGTGGTCGGGCGCTGCGCAGCGCCACGCGCGCCAGGATGCGCTCCAGATCTCCGACGCTGCGCAGCATCGCGGCCAGCGGCTCGAAGGCGCGCGCCTGCAGCAGGGAGCCGATCGCCTGGTAGCGTCCGCGCAGCACGCCGCGGTTGCTGATCGGGCGGCCGAGCCAGCGGCGCAAGGTGCGCGCGCCCATGCCCGTGGCGGTGGCATCGAGTATCGCCAGCAGCGTGGCCTCCTCGTTACCGGTCAGGCTGTGATCGAGCTCGAGATTGCGGCGCGTGGCGGCATCGAGTGCCAGCGCCTCGCCGTGTTCCTCGACCTGCAGTGCACGCACGTGGGGCAGGGCGGTGCGCTGCGTGTCTCTGACGTATTGCAACAGGGCGCCGGCCGCGGCGATGGCCAGCGGCAGCTCGTCGACGCCGAAGCCGCGCAGATCCAGCGTGCCGAGCTGGTCGGTAAGGGCGCGCGAGGCGGCGGCCAGATCGTAATGCCAGGGCGCGCGTTCGCGCATGATCGCCGCGCCACACAAGGGCTTGAGCCTGCCGGCCTGATCCTCGCGCAGCAGCAGTTCTGCCGGGCGCAGCCGCTCAAGTTCGGCGGCGAGCACCGCCGGCCCCGGCGATTCGAGCACCGTGAAGCGGCCCGAAGCCAGTTCCAGCCAGGCCAGTCCAAAGCGTTCGCTGGCCGCGTCGTAGAGCACCGCTGCGAGCAGCGTGTCGCGGCGCCGGTCCAGCAGCGCGTCGTCGGTCACCGTGCCGGGCGTCACCACGCGCACCACCTGGCGCTCCACCGGTCCCTTGGATTTCGCCGGGTCGCCGATCTGCTCGCAGATCGCCACCGATTCGCCGCGTCGTAGCAGTTTGGCCAGATACCCTTCCACGCTGTGCACCGGCACGCCGGCCATGGGGATGGGCTCGCCGGCCGACTGGCCCCGGGCGGTCAGCGCGATATCCAGCAGGGTGGCGGCCCGCCGGGCATCGTCAAAGAACATCTCGTAGAAATCACCCATGCGATAGAACAGCAGCGTGTGCGGATGCTGCGCCTTGATGCGCAGATATTGCTGCATCACCGGCGTATGTGGGTTCGGCAGGGTGGTCGGAACGGTCGGCATGGAGCGCGAATCATACACAGGCTGTTTGCAGCGCATTCAACGGCATAGCTTGCGATACTAGGCCCATGTCAGAAATCCCGGATTCAACGCGAGTTCGAATGTTGGCCGAACAGGCGGGCCGGAGGCTGCTGGCTGCGCGCTGGCGGGTAGTGACGGCCGAATCCTGCACCGGCGGGGGCGTGGCGTCGGCCCTGACGGATGTGCCGGGCAGCTCGCAGTGGTTCGAGCGCGCCTACGTCACCTATTCCAATCTTGCCAAGCAGCAGGATCTGGGGGTCAGCGGCGTGACGCTGGAGGCCCAGGGCGCGGTGAGCGCGGCCGTGGTCGCTGAAATGGCCGCCGGCGCGCTGCGGGCGAGTGGTGCTGATCTGGCCGTGGCCGTCAGTGGAGTCGCCGGCCCGGAGGGGGGTACCCCGGACAAACCGGTGGGCCTGGTATGGTTTGCGCTGGCTCGCCCGGCGGTGGGCGCGACGCACAGTGAAGCGCGGCAGTTTCCGGGCGATCGTGCGGCCGTGCGCCTCGCGGCCGTGGAGCGGGCGCTGGAGTTGATCATTGCCGCGGCCGGCACCTGATAAAGCGCTGAATATCTTTGCACCCACGTGCCTTTTGCGACCCGCCTTGGCGGCGCGATGTGGGATAATTACCCGCACACCAACAGAGGTTTTTAACGGCATGGACGACAATCGCAAGAAGGCGCTGGCCGCCGCACTCGGGCAGATCGAAAAGCAGTTTGGCAAGGGCTCAGTCATGCGCCTGGGCGATGCCCCGGCGATCTGGGACGTCGAATCCGTGCCCAGCGGGTCTCTTGGGCTCGACATTGCCTTGGGCATCGGCGGTCTGCCGCGCGGCCGGGTGGTCGAGATCTACGGCCCGGAATCCTCCGGCAAAACCACGCTTACCCTGGCGGTGATCGCCGAGGTGCAAAAGCTCGGCGGCACAGCCGCCTTCGTCGATGCCGAGCATGCGCTCGACCCGTCTTACGCCGAAAAGCTGGGCGTCAATATCAAAGAGCTGCTGGTCTCGCAGCCTGACAACGGCGAGCAGGCCCTCGAGATCACCGACATGCTGGTGCGCTCCGGCGCGGTCGATGTGGTGGTTATCGACTCCGTCGCGGCGCTCACGCCCAAGGCTGAAATCGAAGGCGAAATGGGCGAAATGCAACTCGGCCTGCACGCGCGGCTCATGAGCCAGGCGCTGCGCAAGCTCACCGGCAACATCAAGCGCTCCAATACCATGGTCATCTTCATCAACCAGATCCGCATGAAGATCGGCGTCATGTTCGGCAGCCCCGAAACCACCACCGGCGGCAATGCGCTCAAATTCTACGCCTCGGTGCGCCTCGACATCCGCCGCATTGGCGCCATCAAGAATGGCGAAGAGGTGGTGGGCAATCAGACGCGCGTCAAAGTGGTTAAAAACAAGGTCGCGCCGCCGTTCCGCGAGGCCGAGTTCGAGATCATGTACGGCGCTGGTATTTCACACCTCGGCGAGCTGATCGAAATCGGTTCGAACAATGGCATCATCGAAAAGTCGGGCGCCTGGTATAGCTATAAAGGCGAGCGCATCGGCCAGGGTAAGGACAACACCCGCGAGTTCCTCAAGGGCCGTAAGGATCTCGCCGACCAGATCGAAGTCGAGATCCGCGCCAAGCTGCTGCCCCCCAAGCCGCGTGTCGAGCTTCAGGAAAAGAGCGCCTAAAGGGCGCCGCACCACCTCGCAACCCGACGACGTCGCGGCCGCAGAACTTAGCGCCGTGACATTGTTGGCGCGCCGCGATTTTGGCAGCGCCGAGCTGGCCGGGCGCCTGCGTGAACGCGGCTACGCTGAGGCAACGGTGGCAACACTCATCGCCTCATTGCTCGAGCGCCGGGTACTCGATGACGCGCGCTTCGCCCTGCATTTCGTGGCCTACCGCGCCGGCCGCGGCCAGGGCCCGGCACGCATCCGGCGCGAGCTGGGCGATCTGGGTGTGGACGCCACGCTGATCGACGACGCCATCGCCGGCGGCCCCGATTGGCTGGCCCTGGCGCGCAACGTGCGCCGCCGGCGCTTTGGCCCCGAGGCGCCCGAGGACTGGGCCGAGAAGAGCCGCCAGGCCAGATTTTTGCAATACCGGGGCTTTTCCAACGATCATATCCACACCGCCATCGGACCTGACCTAGACCTCGATTCATGAAAGCAGACAAAGTACGCCAGGCCTTCCTCGAGTTCTTCCGCGAACGCGGCCACACCATCGTGCCCTCATCATCACTGGTGCCGGGGAACGACCCCACGCTGCTGTTTACCAATGCCGGCATGGTGCAGTTCAAAGATCTGTTCCTGGGCAAGGAGCAGCGCGCCTACAAACGCGCAGTCACCAGTCAGCGCTGCGTGCGCGCCGGCGGCAAACACAATGATCTCGAGAACGTGGGCTATACCACGCGCCATCACACCTTTTTCGAGATGCTCGGCAATTTTTCCTTCGGTGATTATTTCAAGCGCGACGCGATACGCTTCGCCTGGGAATTCGTCACTGGTACGCTGCATCTCGATCCGGCGCGCCTGTATGTCACGGTGTACAAGGACGATGACGAGGCCGCGGCGTTGTGGGTGAGCGAAGCCGGAGTCGCCCCCAGTCGCATCACGCGCCTGGGCGAAAAATCCAATTTCTGGGCCATGGGCGACACCGGCCCCTGCGGCCCCTGCAGCGAAATTTTTTACGATCACGGCCCCGAGATCGCTGGCGGTCCACCCGGCTCACCGGATGAAGAAGGCGATCGCTATGTGGAGATCTGGAACCTGGTGTTCATGCAGTATGAACGTTCAGGTCAAGGCAAACTCACGCCACTGCCCAAACCCTCGGTCGACACCGGCGCCGGGCTTGAACGCCTGGCGGCGGTCATGCAGGGCGTGCATTCGAACTACGACATCGATCTGTTCCGCGATCTGATCAGTGCTGCCGCCAAAGTAACCGGCGCGCAGGATCTGGCCTCACCCTCGCTGCGGGTGATCGCCGATCACATCCGTGCCTGCGCCTTCCTGGTGAGCGATGGCGTGGTGCCTTCCAACGAAGGTCGCGGCTATGTGCTGCGCCGTATCGTGCGCCGCGCGATCCGTCACGGCTACCAGCTCGGGCAGGAGCAGGCGTTCTTTTACAAGCTGGTGCCGGTGCTGGCTCAGGTGATGGGTGGGGCCTATCCCGAACTGATCGAACGCGTGGCACAGATCGAGCGCGTGCTCAAGGCGGAAGAGGCGCAGTTTTCGCTGACGCTGGCGAAGGGTATGGCCCTGCTGGAAGCGGAGTTTGGCACCCAGAGCAGGCAGCTCTCGGGTGAGGTGGTATTCAAGCTGCACGACACCTACGGTTTCCCTCCCGATCTCACCGCTGACGTCGCGCGCGAACGCGGTTTCCTGGTCGACATGGCTGGCTACGAGCAGGCGATGGAATTGCAACGCGCGCGCGCGCGTGGTGCCAGTAAATTCAGCGTCGATCAGCGCGCTACGGCGGGCATCGACGCGCACACCGAGTTTGCCGGTTACCAGACACTGGAGTGCGAGAGCACGGTGGTGGCGCTGCTGCGCGATGGTGTCGCCGTACCGACGCTACAGGCCGGAGAGCGTGGCGAAGTGGTGCTGGCGCGCACGCCGTTCTATGCCGAATCCGGCGGCCAGGTCGGTGATACCGGGGTGTTGTCCGTTGCCGCCAGCAGTACCGCCGGTGTCAGTGCCGCGCGCTTCGTGGTCAGCGATACGCAGAAAAGTGGCCATGCCTTTGTGCATCGTGGTCAGCTTAGCACTGGCACACTGCGGGTGGACGATGCGCTGCACGCCGAGGTCGATGGCGCACGCCGCACTGCGATCCGGCTCAATCACTCCGCGACGCACCTGCTGCACGCCGCGCTGCGCAAAGTGCTGGGCACCCATGTCACGCAGAAGGGCTCGCTGGTCGCGCCCGATCGCCTGCGTTTCGACTTCGCGCATTTACAGGCCGTGAGCAGCGAGGAACTCGCCTGCATTGAGCGGCTGGTCAATGCAGAAATTCGCGCCAACGCTGAAGCTAAAACGCGCGTGATGGCCTACGACGCCGCGGTTGCCGCCGGCGCCATGGCGCTGTTCGGCGAAAAATACGAGAGTGAAGTGCGGGTGCTTTCCTTTGGTGATTTCTCGGTCGAGCTGTGCGGTGGCACGCACGTCGGTCGCGCTGGCGACATTGGCCTGTTGCGGATTGTGAGTGAATCGGGCGTGGCCGCCGGCGTGCGCCGCATCGAAGCAGTAACCGGCGAGGGCGCGCTCGACTACAGCGCGCGCAGTGAAGCATTGCTGCGCGATGTCGCCAGTCTCGTGCGTGGTTCACGCGATGAGGTCGCCGACAAGGTACGCGAGTCGCTCGAGCGCATCCGCGTGCAGGAGCGCGAGATCCGCGCGCTCAAAGACAAGCTCGCCTCGGGCCAGGGCATTGATCTGGCCGCCGGCGCCGTCGATGTGCAGGGCACCAAGGTCATTGCCGCGCGGGTCGAGGGTGCCGACAGCAACTCCTTGCGCACTGCGGTCGATCAGCTCAAGAGTCGCCTGGGCTCTGCGATTATTGTCCTGGCCGCGGTCGAATCGCCTGACAAGGTGCTGCTGGTCGCAGGCGTCACGCCCGATCGCGTCGCACTCGTCAAAGCCGGGGAACTTGTGGGCGCGATTGCCACCTTAGTGGGTGGCAAGGGCGGTGGCCGCCCGGATTTTGCGCAGGCCGGCGGCAACAATGCAGCGGCGCTTGAAGTTGCGCTGGCAACGGTGCTGCCGCGAGTGCGTGAAAAACTTGCCGGCTGATTCTGCGCGGCGTAATTTCGGGCGATGACTGACGGCTCGGGGTGATCCGCAGTCCGGAGGTTAGAGCGATGCTGATTCTCACCCGTCGAGTGGGCGAATCCGTGATGATCGGTGAGGATGTCACCATCACGGTGCTGCGCGTCAAAGGCACCCAGGTGCGTCTGGGCGTGACTGCGCCTCGCACGGTGTCAGTCCAACGCGAAGAAATTTCCGGGCGCTGTAAGGATGAAGACCTGGACGCAGGCGAAAGCCCACAGGAAAAAGCCCAATAGAGATCGCTCCCTGAGCGTGCCGCGCTGGCAAGTGTGCTGAGGCCGCGCCTTTACCTTCCGCCGGCCCGCCAGTATCATGGCGCCCCTGCCCGCATCGCAGCGCCGATGACGCTGTAAATTATTGATTTAAATAATATTTTTGTCCGGGACGGAGAGATGGCCGAGTGGTCGAAGGCGCGCCCCTGCTAAGGGCGTAAGGGTCAAAAGCCCTTCGAGGGTTCGAATCCCTCTCTCTCCGCCAAAATTATTATTATATTTCAATAGTTTACAATGTTTCTCGCAGTAAGTCTACTAAAATATCTTCAGGCCTGATTTCTCGCGAAATCTCGCGCGATCTCAGACAGTCTCACTGATACTTCGTTGGCCTAGGCGCCGCGTAAGCAGACTTGGAGAAACGGCGTTTCCGCCAGCAGGCAGCCAGACCTGTTCGGAAGATTAGGCGCTTCAATCGGCCACTCGCTTACGGGGGTGGCATATCCTCAAGCGCCGAGAGGGCGTCAATGGCACTGCGCACCTGAATCGGACCACGGTCGTACGGCTTTTCCAGCTCGCCGACAATTTGCCGAGACCGTGCCGGGCGTAGCTTCTCTGAGTAGTACTGCAGCGACTTCGAGACATTGTGATCCGACCATTTTGCCTCTACGATCTCGATTAGCTTGCCGTCGCGGACAACGGCGAAATCCACTTCTCGCCCTTCCTTGTCGCGAATGTACCGCAGCTCGTAGCGATAGCCGTCGCGGTCCTGCAAGAACTGGATCGTCTTCAGTAGGTGCGTGGCCACTAGATTCTCGAATCGCGCACCCTCATCCCCTATAACGTCGGCATTGTCGAAGAAAAAAACTTTAGGTGGCTTTTGTATCGCCCGCGGTAGATTTTTGGTCAATGGTCTCACGACGAAGATCAGGTACATTCGCTCCAGTACTTCCAGCCACTTGGCAGCCGTTGCCGGAGTAATTTGAATATCGGTGGCGATATTCGATAGAACGCAAAGCTGACCCACCCTCGTGCGCAGCTGGTCCACGAACAGCGAAAGTTGCTGAATATTTCTCACCCCTTCCAGGTCCCGTACGTCATCTTTAAGCACGCGGTCGATCCGCTCGAGCCTCCAGCGGCGGGCCTGCCGCGGATCTCCGTCCAAAAACGGCTCGGGAAATCCGCCTACTTCCAATAGACGTTTGAAGGCCTGCTTCGCGTTCATTCCCTTCGGAAGTTCCGACAGCGTGAACGGATGAAGTCTCCAATAATGATATCGACCCATAAGGGAGTCGCCGCCGCGCCGATACACATCAAGGCGTGCGCTGCCGGTCACCAGAAATCGATGTTGCTTCTTTTGAGTGTCGTAGACTCCCTTGATCCAATTCTTCCATTTTGGATATTTATGCAGTTCGTCGAATACGATCAGCTTATCGTCGTGCGTCCACTGCTTCTTCAAGATCGCGGCGCGATCTTCATCGGCATCCCAATTGAAATGCCGCGCGGGATTGAGACTCATCGCGAGCGTGGTTTTGCCGCATTGGCGCGGTCCGCCAAGGAACACCATCTTCTTTTCCAAGTCCTCGAGAATATAAGGTTGCAAATAGCGCATGGCCAGATTATAGCATCCTATAAAATGGACGAGGCTATATTATAGTGCGCTATAAAGTGGACCAGGAATGGAATGGTGATGCGGCAACCAAGAGGACAGGAATCCACGATCTTGGGCGAATCAATTCCGGCATCGACAGCGTTCAATGCCTGATTTGTTGATGGTATATTTGATGGTACGGAAATTCAGAGGGCTCCTAAATACCCTTTGAAAACAGTACCATCGGGAGACGATGTGAATCCCTCTCTCCTCTCTCTCTCTCTCTCTCTCTCTCTCTCTCTTCGCCAATGTTCTCTATAACTAACAATAAGTTACGAGATTTATCGCTGAGATTCGAGTGATTTTGGAGACTCGAGAAATCTCACCGCATCTCATAGAGCCTCAAGCGTTCTCAGGTTATCTCGGGTCAGACAACTCGGGCCTGGCGCCAAGAATTCTTGATTGAATACGGCCGCCGTCGTTTCGAATCGAAGCGTCGACTGACAGTCGATCGTTTCGAGCGCGGAGGGCCATGTGTAGAACGGGGTTGACCAAGGCGGTTCCGTGACCCAAAGCCGCCTGTTACGACTGCACGCTTTCGGGCAGTAGAAATCAGCGGCGATTGTCGACGCTGCTGTCTAGCTCCGTAGTGTCGTTGGCTCTGGCGGCGGCGTATTGCCGACTGAGTGCACGCTCGGAAGCGCTCGCCAGCAATGCATCCGCGGCCACAACGATTAGTCCTACAGCGCCGGTCCAGATTCGCCGACATCTATGCCATGTTAGACGGGCACAATGAGGGCGACATCCGATTCAGCAGCGACGGATAGCACAACCACGGCTTCCTTACCGAGCATCAACTCGCTGCGGCTCGCGCATGCATGATGAACCAGTGGGCGCAGTCCGAATGATTGAGCATCGAACCATGAAGTAAACCTTGTGTTCGCTAACAAACCGAGTCGCGGATCGAACGTCTGCACATTCGCATGTGCGTCGGCTTTGCCGCTTGCATCGGTACCACTTAGATTATTGAATTTCAGCAAAGGAAAGCCGCCATGAGGAAAATCGTTATTTTATCGTTCCTAACATTGGACGGGGTCATGCAGGCGCCTGGCGGACCCGACGAGGATAAATCGCGCGGCTTTAAATATGGCGGTTGGGTTGCACCCTATTTTGCCGAAGCTGACGGAGCGGCCGGTGAAATTATGCAAAAACAGATGAAGTCTGCGGACCTTCTCTTGGGCAGGAAAACGCATGACATCTTCGCTTCGTACTGGCCCGAGCATGGAGACATGTGGCCGGGTGTCAATGATGCCGCGAAATACGTCTTGAGCCGGACGATGAAGAAGTCCGATTGGCACAACACCGTTTTTCTCGAGAGCGTGGAAGACATCGAGAAACTTAAACGATCAGAAGGCTCCGATCTCCAAGGTCACGGGAGTGGTGACCTCGCCCAAACGTTGCTCAAAAATGACCTGGTCGATGAGCTGTGGCTCAAAACCTTCCCGATCACGCTTGGCACAGGTAAACGCCTGTTCGGAGAGGGCACGATTCCCGCAGCCTTTTCGCTGACCGAAAGCTTGATTGCGCCAAACGGCGTGATCTTCGCCAACTACAAGCGAGCTGGAGAAGTTAAGACGGGTACCTTAGGAAATTGAGGCGGCTCCAAATGCGTTTCCACCTTCCCCAGCGAACCAGCAATTCAAGGGTCTCGGAGCTCGTAGGGTCGCGGTCCGGCGCGCTACTTGCTGGCGTCCCGGGCCAACGAATAGCTCGTGCTGCGCCCGCCGCTGGCATCCTTGCGTAGGGCGCCACGTTCAACGAGATCCAGAATGTCGCGGTAGGCCGTATCCTGCGAACACTTGGCGAGCTTGGCCCACTTCGACGTCGTGAGCTTCCCCTCGAAGCCGTCGAGCAGCCTGTTCAGCACCTTGACCTGCCGGGCGCTCAGCGATGCTTGCGCGAAGCGGTCCCAGAAGCGAGCCTTGTCCAGCACCCTGGCCAGCGTCTCCTGTGAGCCGTCGATCGCGCGGCGCAGGCAGGTCAGGAACCATTCCTGCCACGGTGTCACATCGAGTGTCCCCTTCTGGGTGCGCTCAAGGATCGTGTAGTAGCCGTCTCTCTCGCGACGGATCTGCGCAGACATGCTGTAGAAGCGCTGAGCGCTCCGTTCGGAGCGGGCGAGAGCCATGTCACCGATGGCCCGCGCGATGCGCCCATTGCCGTCGTCGAACGGATGGATGGTGACGAACCACAGGTGCGCCAAGCCGGCCGTGATCAGCGGGTCGGCGGTACCGGGCGTTTCATACCAGGTCAGGTAACGTGCCATTTCCGCAGGGATGCGCGTAGCCGGCGGCGCTTCGTAGTGCACCTTCCGCCGGCCAATGGGCCCGGAGACCACTTGCATCGGTCCTTTGGCGTCGTCGCGCCAATTGCCGACAACAATTTTCTGCAGGCCGCTTCGGCCGGTGGGGAAGAGGGCCGCATGCCATCCAAACAGGCGTTCGGCCGTCAGGGGCTGCGCATAGTGGGTGGTTGCGTCCAGCATCATCTCGACGACGCCGTCAACGTTGCGGTCGGCCGGTACCAATCCGCCGACGTCCATGCCGAGCCGCCGTGCCAGTGAGGATCTGACCTGGTCGCTGTCGAGATTTTCGCCTTCGATTTCGCTGGAGCGGACCACGTCTTCAGTGAGAGTACTCAGGTGGGCCTCGCGGCGCAGGTCGAAGCCGAGACCCTGCAGCCTCCCCAACAGCCGGCCTTGCTCGCGCGAGACCTCCGCCAGTAATGCGGCCAGGCGCCCGGCATCCCAGGTCAGGTCAGTCCACTTCTCGTGCTCCCACAGGTACATTTAAGTTCCGCTGATTATGCGGAGATTATGATCCGGAATCTCCGCATGGGCAAGTTAATCTCCGTGTGAGAAGCGGAGATTATGGGCGCTATTCTCCGCACACCTGGGCTGTTCAGCGCTGAGTCTTGGTGGTCCATCTTGGTGGGACTTCAATTCGGACACCAAAAGAACCCTTTAAGATTCAGATGCTTGGCGGCAGATGTGGATCCCTCTCTCTCCGCCAATTATCGATTTCACGAGACCTCAGATGGTCTCAGAATCGCTGAAAAACCCTTCATTCCTAGGGTTTTTTATTCTCATGTGGTCTCGTATGCTCTCGTAGTGACTCACCAAAGCGATGGTATTTTTGGGTTCTGGTGCGTTAACGGCGGAATCTGCTATCCGGGTCTTTTTGGGAGATCCTGAATGCCCCGAGCCGCCATCCGCGACCCCATCTACTGCCGGCGTCGCTACACCCCTGAAATCATCGAGCTGTGCGTCCGTTGGTACATCACCTACCGGCTGAGCTATCGCGATCTGGCTGCCATGATGGCCGAACGCGGCGTCGCCGTCTCCCATACGACAATCATGCGCTGGGTACTACGCTACGTGCCGGAATACCAACTCCGTTGGGCTCAATTCGCGCGGCCGGTCAATCCATCCTGGCGAATGGATGAGACAGCAGTGTCCGTTCGAGGAGGGCGCCACTACCTCTATCGGGCGGTCGATCGCAACGGCAAATCGGTTTATTCCTTGCTATGTCGCGATCGCAGTTTGGAGTCGGCGCAAGCGTTTTTCCGCAAGACTGTCGCGTCCGAAGGAGTCTCGTGGCCCACCAAGATCAACGTCGACGGTAACGCCGCGACCCACCGAGGTTTGCGACTGCTGGGGGACGAGGACAATCGCTGGCGGTCCGTCGAGGTCCGAGCGCGCCGATACCTCAACAACATCGTCGAGCAGGACCATCGCGCGATCAAGCGCCGCTGCGCTTCGATGCTTGGCCTGAAGTCATTCAGAACTGCGGTGATTACCCTGGGCGGTATAAAGTTGGCACACCGCATACGCAAACGGCAGTTTACCTTCGGTCGCAGTTACCCGCGCGGCGGTACTTCGCTGAAGCAGATGTGGCAGCGAGCCATCGCCCAGGCATGAGCCGGCAAATGTAGCCGGAAGTCCTTTCTCGCGCGGCAACCCTCAATGCACCAGAACTCAAAAAGCCAGCTGCTGACCGACACGACGATTCGCAGCATCAAGCTTTTACGTTCGCCGCGAAAGTTCTCTGACGGCGGTGCCTTGTATTTGCTGGTCGCACCCATCGGTGGCCGGTACTGGCGCTACAACTACCGCTTCAATGGGAAGCAGAAGACGCTTGCTTTGGGAATCTATCCCGACGTCTCCCTCGCCAAGGCGAGAGCTCGCCACCAAGCAGCCAGGCGCCAATTTGCGGACGGCATCGATCCGACTACGTGCAAGCGCGCCCTAAGAACCAGACCCGCCGGCATCGACCAGCATAGCCGCTCATTGAGGGCCCGATAACATCACATGTCCGATGAAAACGTAGACATAAATATAGTATCTGTGTACGATTTCATCGGTGAAGCCCAGAATCGTCACTCCTGACCGTGCCGGCCTTCCTTCGGTATTCAGATATACCGATGCGCGGACCGCTGGCATTTCGGCCGAACGACTCTATTCCTATCGGGACCTGGGGTTTGTCCGGCAGATAGGGCGAGGGCTGTATCAATGGGCGGGCGATTCTGAAGGCGACCATGATCTTCTGGAAATTGCTCATCGAGCGCCCTGTGGCACGCTTTGCCTTGTCACCGCGCTGGCGCGCCACGGATTAACCGACATCATTCCCGCACGCATCGACGTTGCCATTCCACGCGGCAACCGCGTTCCCACACTGCGCTCGCCAGTCGACATTCATGTTTTCGCTCGAAACACTTTCAATCTCGGGCGTGAAAAACTTGATATCGGCGGTGGCAGCTCAGTGGCTCTGTACTCCGCCGAACGGTCTCTTGTTGATGTCATTCGCCTGCGCTATCGGGAAGGATCTGACGTCGCCTGGGAGGCACTGCGCCGATGGCTGCGTCGCAGGGGCAGCAAGCCCGCAGTTTTGCTCAGAATGGCGAAGCAATTTCATGGCGCGGAACGCGCTGTTCGCAACGCACTGGAAATGGTGTTGTGACGCGCGCCAGCAAAGACTCGACGGCAGGCCGGCGTTATCTCGATCTGCAGCGCATGGCAAGACAAACCGACAGGCCGACTGACGAGCTATTGCAGTTGTATGCGTTGGAGTGTTTCCTCGACCGATTAGGGAATTCCGCCTTTGCCGAACACTTCATTTTGAAAGGCGGCGTGTTACTGGCAGCCCTAGATGCGCGCCGTCCCACTCGAGACATCGACCTTTCCGCGCTTGCGCTGGACAATGATCTCAGCACGATACTGGATGTTGTCCGCCAGATCGCAGCAATAAAGCTTGATGACGGCCTACAGTTCGAGACCGGTAAGGCGACCGCCGAAGCAATCCGCGAGGACGACGAATACAGCGGGGTTCGCATCACTTTGGTCGGAATGCTGTCGCGAGCGATCATCGGGATTCATGTGGACGTCAACTTCGGCGATCCGATTTGGCCCGAACCACAGACGGTACGATTGCCTCGATTGCTTGCTGGGGAGCTGATCGTTCGCGGTTATCCCCTGGAAATGGTGCTGGCTGAAAAGATTGTCACCGCCATTGCTCGGGGTACGGCGAACACCCGTTGGCGCGACTTCGTGGACATCTATACCTTGGTGCAGAAGCATGACGTCAAGGGTAAGACGCTGCGGAAATCGCTGCTTCGAGTTGCGGAGTTTCGCGATGTTGCGTTGACGTCGCTGAAACTCGTGCTCGCTGGCTATGCCGGGATTGGACAGCAGCGCTGGCTAGCATGGTTGAAAAAGCAGCGACTGGAGTCGACCGTGCCGGTAGACTTTTCAGTTGTCCTCGAGCTTGTCGTCACCTTTGCCGATCCTGCGACTGCCGGTGAGTCCGCCGCCGGGACATGGGACTCGGCAACGAGACGTTGGCGGTGAGGACGAAACCGGGTTCAAACTGTATTCCAGCGGCACTAGAATTGTTTGCCGAATGACCAAAGACTTGGCGGCGTGAATTCCGCATGATTTGCGCCCTCTCGTGGGTTAGTATTCCGGCGACTAAGGCTTGATTTTTTGATGGAATATTTGATGGTAGTGAAATTCAGGGAACCCCTAAAAGTCCTTTGAAAACAGCGCCATCGGGAGACGATGTGAATCCCTCTCTCCCGCCAATGTTCTCTTTAAATATCAATATCTTACGAGATTCTCTGCCGAAATTCTAGTGATTTTGGGGAGCCGAGAAATCTCACCGTGTCTCATAGCGTCCCAAGCGTTCTGAGGTTATCTCGGGTCAGCCAACTCGGGCCTGGCGCCAGAATTCCTTGATTGAATACGGCGGCCTTCTTTTCGGATCGAAGCATCGAATAGCAGTCGATTGTTTCGCGCTCGACGTGCCCAATGAAGAACAGGATTGACCAGGACAGTGCCTAGACTCACAGCTGCCTTCCGCCACCGGCAGCTATCCGATATTTTAAATTTGAGGCAATCTGGCTTCAATGACGCCGCGAATCGCAATAGTCGGTGGCGGCCTCGGTGGTCTGGGTGCCGCGTTGTTCCTGCGGAAGGCGGGACTGGACGTGACGGTCTATGAGCAGGCGCCGAACCTATGCGAGATCGGTGCGGGAATCGTGGTTCCGCCGAACATGGTGCGTCCGCTGGGTGAGATTGGCCTCGCGGATAAACTCTTGACGTTCGCGGTTCGTCTCGACGCGGCTTGGGAGTTTCGGCGCTGGGAGAACGGCCGCGTACTGTTCGTCCAGCCGATGGGTGAAGAGTGCGAGCGGCTCTACGGCGCGCACTGCTATGTTGCCCACCGGGCCGATCTGCTGACCCTGTTTCAGCAAGCGCTCCCTCAACAACTGCTCCGCTTGGATCACCGCTGCGTCGACGTCAATCAAGACGAGCACGAAGTGGAGCTGACCTTCGCCACCAGAGCGGGCCAGGAGGCCAAGATCACGGCGGACGTGGTCATTGGCGCGGACGGCATCCACTCGACTGTTAGGCGAGCGGTCGCTCCGGAGATCGACGCGCGTTTCTCTGGACTGTGTGTTTTTCGGTGCCTGGTCCCGGCGAATAAGGCACCGAATATGGCCCTTCGCCCGGTTCAGACACTATGGTTAGGTCCCGGACGCCACTTCGTGCACTATCCGATCTCCGGCGGCCAGTTGGTTAACGTTGTCGCCGTCGTTCCGGCTGGCGACTGGCGGACCGAGTCATGGACAGCCGATGGTGAGATCTCGGATTTAATTAAAGAATTCGAGGGCTGGGACGATCGCCTGCACCAGTTGATCAGATCAGCCAGTGAAACCAAGCGTTGGGCTCTTTACGACCGAGATCCACTTGAACGGTGGACTGTGGGCGGTATCAGCCTGCTCGGTGACGCCGCCCACGCCATGCTCCCATTCCTTGCGCAGGGCGCCGCGCAAGCCATCGAGGATGCCGTCGTGCTGGCCAGTTGCTTGCGTAGTGCGGACCGGAGTTCGGTACGACATGCTCTGCAACGTTACGAGGAGATCCGCCGGCCGCGAGCCGGCCGCGTTCAGGTCATGAGCCGCGGTCGGGGAGGCGCAGACCACCTGCCTGATGGCCCAGAACAACGACAACGTGATGCAAAGTTCGCACACGGCGACCCGCTACGCCAGAGTGCATGGCTGTATGGCCACGAACTGCAAGTCAATACGCTGAGATCGGAGTAGAGCGACATCTGTGCGTTCGTGTCCGAAATAAGGCGGCAGACTCCCATTGATGCGAGTGACAGAATTGCGGGCAATCCGCGTGGACCTAAAATACGGGAATGACATGACAGCAATGGCGCGTGCCGGTCAGAGCACTATTCCTCTGTGTCTATTGGCGGCATTCTGCGAAGGCATAGACCTGCAGGCGGCCGGAGTGGCTGCCGCAGGTATTGGGCTGCAATTTAGACCCGCACCGAATGTGATGGGCAATTTCTTCGCCGCCAGCACGCTCGGCCTGTTCATCGGCGCAGTGCTTGGGGGGCGCATGGCGGACCGCGTGGGACGCCGCTTCGTGCTGATATTCTCGATCGCTGCCTTTGGCCTGTTCTCGCTGCTGACGGCCTTTGCCTGGAATATGCAGACGCTGACCTGGGCGCGCTTCTTCACAGGCCTGGGTCTGGGCGGGGCATTGCCGATGGTCATGATCATGGTTCCCGAGGCCAGCCGCGCCGAGCGGCGTACAGCCAATACCGCCGTCGCCTTTGCGGGCATGCCCATGGGCGGCGCCATCGTCAGCGCCATTGCCTTGTACGCTGGTCCGGTGCAATGGCATCTCATCTTCATCATCGGCGGCATCCTGCCGTTGGCGCTGGCCTTGACTATGGTGATGCTGTTGAAGGAATCGCCGGAGTTCACTGCACTACAGGCAGTCAACCAGCGCACTTCGGGTACGACCGCGCAAGCCGGTAGGTTCCGGCAGATCCTGGCGCAGGGTCGCGCACTGCAAACTGCCTTGCTGTGGATCAGCTTCTTTATGGCGCTGATCATCCTCTACCTGTTGCTGAACTGGCTGCCGACGCTGCTAAAGGACAACGGCATGACCGCGCAGCAGGCGGCCTTTGCGCAGATTATTTTCAATGTTGGCGGTGCGATCGCAGCACTGAGCATGGGCAGTCTGCTGATTGGCCGGTGGCGAATGCCGAGCCTGATAGCAGTGTTCATTGGCGTGCCCGTCATGTTGTACGCGCTCTCGATGATCGGCAGCGATTTCCTGATTGCCGGAATTGTGGTGTTCCTACTGGGGCTGGCGGTATTGTCACAGCAGGCATTTCTGTATGCCACGGCGCCGGCGTCCTATCCCACCTGGATCCGCGGTGTGGGCGTCGGCGCCGCGATAGCCATAGGCCGCCTCGGTTCGATCGTCGGCCCCAAGTTGGGCGGTTGGCTGAAGGGCCTGGGTCACGGCTCGTCGCAATTGTTGTTGGATCTGATGCCGATCGCAATTGTTGGCAGTGTATTTGCGTTGCTATTGGCGCTGAAGAAGCGCTGACGATCCGCAATCATCGAGGACGTTGCACAGATCATCAATCTGCAGCGACTTTCGATCTATAGGCGGCAGGCATCTCGTCTGGCAGGATGTCTCAAAGGGGGGGGCGCCTGCTGGCGGTCCAACTGCTCCGAAGCCGTTGTTCGCCGAACGGCAAAGTCCTCAGCCGTTCTGCGACCCCGGTCAGCAGGGAGCTACACTTTGACTACCCTGATGATGCGCTTCAGGGCACCGAAGTCGGACGGGTTGCGTGTATAAAGCGGCAAGCCATTCGCAGCAGCCGTCGAGGCGATGAGCAGGTCCGCGAGCCGCGCGCGGCTCGATTGCCCGGCGGCCCGTGCCGCAGCGAACATGCGGCCGTACATGCGCGCTGATTCCGCATCAAAGGGCAACGGATCCCAGGTTGCAGTCGCCCACTGCAAGCGATCCTGACGCTGCGCACGTTCATCCTTGCTCTCGGTTGCATGCGGACCCGCAGCGAGCTCGGCCAGCGTGACTGCCGTAATTGCGGATTCATCGGGAAGTAGGTCAGCATCAATCAGGTCGTGATCGATCACGACTGATGTGTCCAGAACGCCCTGCGTGGCTTCAGCCATCGGTGTGCGGATCAACTACGGCATCTAAGTCCGCACGAAATTGAGCGGCATCGATCCGCGCGGCGCGTCCCGCAGCATCAGCGATGGCAGCGCGCGGTACGAATCGACGTCGCCGAATGGGTCGCAGTTCTCCGACCGGCGTGCCGTTTCGGCTCACGATAATCGTCCGCCCGGCTTCGACCTCACGAAGTACCGCGCCGGACTGATTTCGAAGTTCCCGCTGGGTGATGGTTCGGCTTTTCATGCGGAGCAGCGTAGCACCTGTAGCACACCGTAGCAAGATCGTCGACCAATGTCCTCACGCCTGGTGGCCAGATTCTGCCTTGTGGGACCATCGGATAAAGCGCGCGAACGCCGGGCATTTAACGTGAATCCAGCACCAACGTCTGTTGGTACTTTTTGGTGGTACATCAATGCGTGCCCAGAAATGAAGCCGCGAATTCAACAGCTTGCAGATTGATAAGGATCCCTCTCTCTCCGCCATCATTTCTCTTTGTAGAACGAGCACTTACCCTCGTTGTGGGGTGGTCTACTGCCATTCTACTGCCAAATTCTGGGGCCTCAGGGGGGCTGATTTGCGCAGTTTTAGGCGCCTGCGCGCTCACGACGGCGGGCACGCTCTTAGCCACGCGCTCTGGCGCTCCGGCCATCCCAACTCTGATCGCTTCGACGTCGGATTCCTGCGCGCCTTCGGTCCACGCCACGTAGGTGTCGAGCATCGTCTGCACGCTGTGGCCGTGCATCTTCGCGACCCACAGCGGATTCTTGCCGACCATCAGGTTCCAGCTCACAGATGAGTGGCGCGCGTTGTAGGCATCGCAATAGCGCGTCTTCATCCTCCGTAGCGTGCTGCGCCAGCGCACCCACGGGTACTGGAGGTTGCGGATCGGCTCGCCCGTTTCCTTGAAGAAGAGATCCTCGTGCTGGATCGTGCCCGCAACTTGCAGACGCGCACGCAGCGCCAGCTGGCGCTTGAGCCCCTGCAACGCGCGCGGGCAGAGTTCGACCAGGCGATCCGTCGAGGTCTTGGTCCGATCCTTGTCGCGGGCCATGACGCGCGCCTTGCTGACACTGACCTTGCCGTGAGCGATGTCGCAATCGCTGACCAGCAGCGCGATCTGCTCGGACGGCCGCAGCCCGGTGAAGAATCGGAACTCATCGTAGTTGCCTTGCGCCTCGCCCCAGTCGCGGTGGATCGCGGCAATCAGCGCTTCGGCTTCCTGGATGCTGAAGGGATCGATGACCGGCCGGTCTTTTTTGGTGATGCGCAGGCACTTCAGGCCGGTCGCAGGATTGTGTTTCTCAGGCGTATCTCGATAACCGTAGTCGAAAGCGCAGCGCAAGACACTGACAACATTGTTGTACGTCTTCTTCGATTTGGCATGCGCATCAGCGATCTTCATGAGTTCGGAGTAGCGCACTTCCGAAAGCAGTCGAGCGCCGAGCTTTGGCCGCCAGACGTTGGCCAGTGTCTTTCGGTAACTATCGCCCGTCGCGAAGGCGAGGTCGTGCTTGACGACGCGCGAATCGACATGCTGGAGGAATTCATCGAAGACGTCACTGCACGTGCGGGCCGCTGTCACGCTCCCGACGTGCTTGCGGAAGCGGTATTCCGGAAACTCCTCCGCGAACGAGAACGTGCCGTGCGCGATGCGCTCCTTGATGCCCTGCAGTTGCAGGCGCGCGCGGCGCAGGTTCGCCTCGGTCGGCGCGCGCTCCAGCGTCGGTCGATAGCGCCCGCCCTCGAATTCAAAATCGAATTGAATTCGATTCGTGCCGAGCGGACTGACGCCCCGGTTTACCGACTTTCGACCCATCGCTGATACCCCATCATGTCGATCAGGATATGGCGGTCCGGGGCCCGCTTCCACAGCTTCCCCTCCGGCCAGTCACCGCGTTCACTTTTGCGCTCCATTGCCTTTACGGAATAGCCGGTAATGGCGTTCGCGACGGGCAGCAGGACCTAGCGCGCCGGCGCCACGACGACGGGTGTGTCGGCCTCCGGACTCACGGCTTCAGCAACCGGTCTTGGGGTCCCCGGCACCGCCCAAACCGCCGGAGCTGGTTCCTGCGGTGCAGGCGGGCCGTGAGTTCCCGCTTAGATTCAAGCCAGCTGGCGAGGTCGCGCCGATGCCAGCCGATCGGATGGCCGCGAAATCTTTGCTGTTTCGGGAAGCGCCCGAGAATGGTCAGCGCGTACAGTACCCAGCGGTGGCGTCGCGTGAGCCGCGCGACATCATGGGCGCTCAGGACCTGATTCAGCGGCGGGAAAGGCTCGTTCAGCCGCTTGGAAAGTAGGACTCGCGCCGCCGGGGCGACAGGCGTGACAAGAGTCCGCGACACGGAGTCGGTCGTGCTCATGGGTTTTCATGCTCATGTGCGGTTCCGGTCGTTCAGGGACGAGTTGTCACTCACTGCGAATGATCTACGAAGACTGCAGGAAAGTCAGCCGGGGTAACGGGCCAAAACTGGCAATAACCCAGCTGGTCTGGGCGGCGTGGCCGCCGGAAGATGGCGCCGAATTCTAACGATTTGGTGCCTCGCCGATGATACAGAACGTCGTTAGTTGGAGATAAACCCATACATTCGGTATCATCAGGCTCCATGGAACCCACGGGCAAGCAACCGGTGCGGCGTCTGTTCGCGAAGCAGGGCGTACTGCGCTCCCGTGAACTGGAGTCACACGGCATTACCCGAGCAGTCCTGGCGCGCTGTGTCGAGGATGGCGTGCTCGTCCGCGTGGCGAGGGGGCTTTATGCCAGAGCTGATCACACGCCCTCCGAGAATCACGCCCTCGTGCAGGTGGCCAAGCGGGTCCCGGATGCGGTCTTCTGCCTGCTCACGGCACTTAGGTTCCACGAGCTGACGACACAATCGCCGCACGAAATCTGGATTGCGCTGGCAGAAAGTGCGCGCAAGCCGCGCCTGGACTATCCGAAGCTGCGCGTGGCACGGTTCTCCCGAGCGACGTTGGCCGTTGGGGTCGAGCAACACCGCGTGGAGGGTGTGACGATCCGAGTCTACTCGGCCGCCAAGACGGTCGCCGACTGCTTCAAGTACCGGAACAAGGTCGGTATCGATGTGGCAGTCGAAGCGCTTCGCGATTTCACGCGCAAGCACCGCGGCGGCGCCAACGAACTCGCACGCCATGCTCGGGTCTGCCGGGTGACTCGGGTGATGCAGCCCTACCTGGACGCAATCGCGTGAACGGCAAGACCAACCTCGCTGCATCGGTTTCGACCCGTCTGCTCAATCAGGCCAAGCAGTCATGTGCCGACTATCAGACGCTGCTAACCACCTATTGCCTGGAGCGCTTCCTCTACCGCCTTGGCGCTTCAAACCTGAGTGACCGTTTCGTGCTCAAGGGCGCGATGCTCCTGCGCCTGTGGGCAGATCAGCCGTATCGCGCGACGCGCGACCTCGATCTGCTTCGCCGCGGTGACAGCGCATTCGAAGCTATCCGCGAAGACCTGCGAGCGATTCTCGCTACCCCGGTACCACCCGATGCCGTGAGCTTCGACGGGGACGACATCAAGATTGAGGCCATCCGCGCCGAGGATGAGTACGCTGGAGTTCGTGCCACGCTGCCGGCGCAACTCGGAACGGCATGTCTCGTCCTGCAGATCGACATGGGTGTTGGCGATGCGGTATCGCCGGCGCCCGCGTTGTGCGCCTACCCGACGCTGCTCGACTTCCCGGCACCACGAGTGCTGGCCTATCCGCGAGAGGCTGTAGTTGCCGAGAAGTTCGAGGCCATGGTGGTGCTCGGCGAGCGCAACAGCCGAATCAAGGATTTCTTCGACATCTACTACCTTGCGGGGCACTTCGAGTTCGATCGACGGATTCTGGGCAATGCGCTGAGACAGACCTTCACCCGCCGAAAGACGCCGGTGCCGACAGATGTTCCCGTGGCCTTGACTCCTGACTACTGGAAGAACGTGACCCGTCCTGCCCAGGTGGGAGCATTCTCCAGACGATCGGGGGGTGGCGATTGCTGACAACTTCGCCGATGAATGCGCGCGCCTGCTCGCCGCGTTCCTGATGCCGCTGCTGGAGGATCTACACAAGGGGTCCAGTGACTCGGGGACTTGGTCTCCCGGTGGGCCCCGGCGCTGACTGGCCTGGTTAAGCCGTTGGTAACATGACAAGGGTTATCGTGCAAAGAGGTGTTACTTACCATCAGTCACAACTGGTTCACTGCGTCGACATCCTTCGCCAATCCTGCCATCACGATCGCCCGGTCATTGACCAACACATTTTCTGGGATTCGTCCGCTGAACGTGCCGGGATTCATTGCGGCTCAGGCACTGGGGGCCATGACAGCCCTGGTGGTAGCAAAGGCGCTTTGGCCTTCAGATCGAGTACGACCGTAAGCCATACATGGGGCCGGCGAGTCGTCGGTCCCGGGCTTGTATGTTGTTCTCGGAATGGCATTAGTGCGCGGCGACCTACAGGCTTCGCGGCTCGCTGCGGGATGCGGTCCAGAGCCAATTGTCGATGGTATATTTGGGTTCTGGTGCGTTAACGGCGGAATCTGCTATCCGGGTCTTTTTAGGAGCTCCTGAATGCCCCGTCAGGCCCAAAGCGCGGCAATTGGAACCGCTTTCAGCTTCTCACCGAATGCTAACGTTTGTGCTCCATTATAGAGCAAAATGCCTTGCACAAATGAACTGCGGGCTGCGGATGCAAGCCGTGCAAGGCCACCGAAGTCGCGTCGGGTAATTGAGGCAGCAGCCTTTACTTCGATACCGACCACTTCACCTGCGGTATTTTCCAGCACGAAATCCACTTCGAAGTCATCCCGGTCGCGATAGTGAAACATCGACACGCGCTCATCCGACCACGATGACATCTTGAGTAACTCCGAGAATACGAAGGTCTCCAGCAGCGATCCGAACAAGTGCCGATCGGTGCGCATTCTGGCGATGGAATGCCCTCGCAACGCAGCGAGCAGTCCGGCGTCTATGAAATGCAATTTTGCGGTTTTGACGAGCCTCGACAATTCGTTTCGGAACCACGGTTTAAGGCGTTGCAGTAAATACAGTTGCTCCAGAACGCGAAGGTAGTGATCGACTGTCTTGTGGTCAAGCTGGGTGCTCCGTCCAATTTCGGAGAGGTTGGTCAGCTGGCCGGCGAAGCGGGCTGCAATCTCGAGTACACGCGGAATTTGGCCTGGTTTGACCAGATCCGCGACTTCGGGAAGGTCACGTTCCACTATCGAGTGGATGTACGCGTGATACCAATCCTGGCGCCGCCGCTCACTGCGACGCTTGATGGCGTCCGGGTAACCGCCAGTGACAACAAGGCTCAGCAGTTCTTCGCCAGTGAGCGATTCGTGTGGTAGCGGCGTCTGACCTTGAAATATCTTTGCCAGGAATCGAGGCCGCTTTAGCCGCAACCGTTCGCTGCGACCCAGTGGATAGAGAGGAACGACTTCGATCCGGCCGGCAAGGGAGTCGCGAACTGACTTGATCGTCAGCAAGTTGGCTGATCCGGTCAACAGGAAGCGGCCGGGGCGTGGATCTTCATCCACGCTTTGCTTAATGGCCAGCATCAGATCCGGTGCACGTTGCACCTCGTCTATCACTGCACGATCAATTTCCTGGATGAACGCGACCGGATCGGACTTGGCAGCTTGTAGTGTAGGTTGATTGTCGAGCGTGAAAAATTTCAAGCCCTGCCGCGTGAATCGGCGTGAGAGAGTGGTTTTGCCGGCCTGCCGTGGGCCGCTGATTGCCACTACACGTGTGTCACGTAGTGCCCTGCGGACTTGAGATTCAGCATAGCGCGCGTACATGATTGTCCAAGAGTAACGGCTAATTGGGAATTCGGCAACGGCCAATTGGGAATTAACGAGCGGAAATTCGGGATTTGAGTTCTGCCTAGCTCAGCGCGGCGGATTGATCAGGATTGCCATGGCTGCGTCACAAAGGGGCCAGGGGAAGTCGCTCCGTGTCGGCATTTCCGCTTTAATCCGCGCCCTGCCGTGGGTTTGTAGTCTGGCCGTTTAGGCTTGATTGTAATGGTATTTTTGATGGTATTGATATTCAGAGGGCTCCTAAAAATCCTTTGAAAACAGCATGATTGGGAGACGATGGGAATCCCTCTCTCAGCCACTTATCTCTTTGAATATCAATATGGTACGATATTCTCTGCCGCAATTCTAGTGATTTTGGACAGCGGAGAAATCTCACCGTGTCTCATGGAGTCCCAAGCGTTCTCAGGTTATCTCGAGTCAGACAGCTCGGGCCTGGCGCCAAGATTCCTTGATTGAATACGGCTGCCGTCGTTTCGGATCGAAGCATCGAATAGCTGTCGATTGTTTCTCGCGCAACGGGTATAGGCCCGTTCCACAGTTATGCCGCGCAGCCAGCGTGCAACGCCCCGATTTCACACCGCACTAGTCAGGTGTTGTGGGCGAGTGGTCAGCGACAATTAGATTTTCCGGTTAACGACAATTAGAAGTTCCGGTTTCTGGGCCTCATTGGCGGTCTTGTTTACGCTGTCTCCAACAGGAGAACAGCGTGGTCACAGACGAGCAAGTGAGGTTACTGATGTCATTGTTAAAACAAGGGATTCCGCAGATGACGGCGGCGGCCTGTCGATATCCGCGACCTTGAGCGCCACCACTTCACTGACGCGCAGACCCGCGCCGTACGCCACCGACAACGCGGTGCGGTGCTTGAGGGTCTTGGCCGACTCGATCAGGCGACCCAG
Source organism: Gammaproteobacteria bacterium (assembly GCA_031441585.1). Lineage (GTDB taxonomy): Bacteria > Pseudomonadota > Gammaproteobacteria > Steroidobacterales > Steroidobacteraceae > FEN-1191. The sequence continues at coordinate 8,868 of JANMWZ010000161.1, read as the reverse complement.
CTTGGCGAACTAGGGGTAGTTCTGCCTCCCGGGCCCGTGCGAGTGGACGGCTATGGCGACAGCGAATCGTTATCGGAAGAGCTACTGGCACTTATCCGCAGCGGGAAGAAGCGAGCTGGAACCGGGCTGTTGTGGGCATACGAAGCCGCTGGGGAACCACTGCCTTGCCTGGGTGATATTGAGATAGTTGTGAACCACCAGCATGAGCCGGCCCTTGTGACTCGCCTTACAAGTGTTGAGATCATGCCCTACAGTCAGGTCGGCGCAGAGTTCGCGCCCATTGAGGTCGAAGGTGACCGGTCCTTGGAGTACTGGCGCCATGCGCACGGGGCGTATTTTTCACGCGAATGCCTGCGCGTTGGCCGAAAGCCCGAGCTAGCCATGCCGGTAACCTGCAGTGTCTTTGAACTACTCGATGTCATCAGGCAGTCATGACCCGAGGCAGCGGGTGACGCTGTGCGGTTTGGGGCCGGTGCACAAGCGCGCTACGACACCGCTCAGCCGTGATTCCGCCAATGTCGAGCGCGGGCAGCGTGCCTACTTTTTCGGCAGCACGCTCGAATTGAAGATGTCGCGGTGGAGCTTCCACTCACCCTTTTCGAGGCGCCATAGCTCCATGTACTTGCCGTGGTCAATTTCCTTGCCGGCCTTGTCCTTCATGACGTAGCTTCCGACCTCGGTGGCGTAGCGGCCTTGGCCGACCACTTCGAGTGTCGTCAGGGTGACTGAGCCCACTCCCTCGTCGAGAATGCCCTGCATGAACTTCGTGAGAGCCGCAGTTCCCTTCACGGGGTCGCTGCCTTCGGCGAGTATCTGTCCGTTGGCGCTGTAAATCGCCGCGACTCCCTTCGCGTCGCCCTTGGCGACAGCGGCCGACCACGCAGCGTCAGCAGCCATGATGGTGTCCTTGAGGTCGCTAGCCTCCGCGAGTCCGGTCGCGCCGATTGTGAGCATGGCCACGACACCCATCGTCATCAATGCATCCCTTCGCATGAAACCCTCCTTATGGTTGATACAGAACAGACTGCCTCTAGCCGGCTACAAAGCTCGATTTGCCCGTCGCAATGCGTAGACGGCAACGAACTGAACAGAATTGTATCAGGGCCAAAGGAACGGCCGCTAGCTGGCGGCCTCTTCTTGGGGCCGATAGTTGCCGTTTGAATTGCTACAAAGCGGACGTTCAGCACTCAACTGAATCGTTGCCGTACGCTGCGTGTCAGGCCGAAGACTGCGTGGGTCAGCTCAGTGTGTTAGTTGTCAGCGTTCCGGGCCAATGAATAGCGCGTGATTCGCCCGTTTCGACGTTGTGAGCTTGCCCTCGTGGCCATCGAGCAGACTATTGAGTACCTCGACTTGCCGTGCGTTCAGCGACAATTGCGCGAAGCGGTCGCAGGAGTGCGCCTTGTCCAGCACACGGGCGAGCGTCTCCTGCGACCCGTCGATCGCGCGGCGCAGGCACGAAAGAAACCATTCCTGCCACGGCGCAATATCAGGCCCCCCTTTCTGTGTGCGCTCCAGGGTCGTGCAGCAGGCATCTCTTTCGCGACGGATCTGCGCGGACATACTGTAGAGGCGCTGAGTAAATTATTCGGAGCGGGCCAGCGCCAGGTTGCCGAAGGCGCGCGCGATGCGGCCATTGCCGTCGTCAAACGGGTGGATGGTGACGAACCACAGATGCGCACGTCCGGCGGCGCCTCGTATAACGCTTCGACGTCATGCAGAAGAGGCTCGCCTTGGGAATCTATCCCGTCGTGCCGCTCGAGCGTGGCGACCATGGGCACGTTTCCGTCTTGCGGTGCTGGCGCGGTTCAGCCCGACGCAGCAAGCGATTTGAAAGCCCGCCAGTGTCAGCGAGGCTCGCATGGTGCTCAGCAGGAACAGGAGGCGGGGCCACCACTTCGACTACATCTGCAGGTGGAAGCGCAGCGCGAGAATCGACGCGGGACCCCGATCACGGTTGTAGGCCGGGTTTTGCACTCGGATGAAAATCTCGTGGTTGCTGCATTCTCAGATGGCCAACATTGGACGCCGGGCGCTGCTCAATCCCAGACGCCGGTTAACAGCAGTGGCGTCGTGGAGGGGAAAGAGGCGTGGGTTGAACTGTCGAGATTGTCGAGGGTCATCAGGTTGGGCTCCCCGCTTCCCAGGCCTGCCAGCGCCCCTCGTGACGCCGCTCGATGCCTGCGTCTGCGAAACGGAACAGGTACAGCCACTGGTTGTCGACGAGCTGACGCACCGTGGAATGCTGTGCGAGGATGCGCTCGATCCTGTCGCGGGTTGCGTCGATGAAGACGGAGAGCCGCAGGGGCGTATGCATCCAGCGCTCGCCGTCGTGCACGGATTGACGCGACAGTCCGATGCGCAGATCGCCCGTGTTTCCCTCGAAGACGCCGATCCGCCCACAGGCCACGTTGTGAAGCACCTTGTTGCCGCTCCCGAAGCGGACCGGGTCGACGGTCGAGGCGTAGTACTGCAGGTTGATCCAGTGGGTGACCACCATCGGTGCGGTCATGATGAGTTCGAGCACCTTGCCGTCCTGGTCGTCGGCCCAGTTGTAGTCGTGGAGGAAGCTCCGCCCCGCCAGGTCCCGGCCGCGGGTGCGGGATCGCGGCGCCACGATGAATGCGGCGTTGTCAGCCAGTCCCCACTCCGGCCGGGTCTCCGCCCAGTCCCGTGCGCGCCGCCGAATCTGTCTCAGGAGGGCATCAGGCCGATTGACGAGGGCTACGAGCCCAAGGCTCGGCGCGCGCTCAGCACGGGTTACGTCGCCCGCCTCCAGGAGATTGCGCCGCAGGCGCTCGAGGTCCGGTGCGTGGCTCTCGGGTAGCTGCTCGACGTCAAATAGCTGCACTTCGTCGGTGGTCGTGTTGTGCAGCGCGCCGATGGCGAGCGTATCCAGAGGGAGGTCGATTCCGCGCTTTCCAAGTTCGACCCGGACGGACGGATCGTTCAGTAGCCCCGCGAGTGCCCGAGCGTTGATATCGCCCGTCTGTCCGCCGCATGCGCCGCAATCGAGCGCGGCTGCCTGCGGGTTGTTGGCGCTCTGGCTGCCGTGGCCGACGAGCACGAGCAGGCGCGCGAATCCGGCGGTTAGGCTCATCGCGCGCAGGATCGAGGCGGCGAGGTCGGCCTTACGGGCGATGGGGTCGCCATCAGTCAGGCACAGTTGCGGACGTAATGCCCGGGCATCGTTCGAGTCCAACCCGAGCGACTCGACCGGGGACGAATCGGTGCCGAAGTGTCGTCGCAGGATCGCGCCCATATACCCAATGCCGAGCGTCTCGACGAGCGAGAACGCTCCGGACGGCAATCTCTGGAAGGGCTGCCAGGCCCCTTTCGCCTTGAGGGTACCCACGCGCCGGTTTGCAATCGCCGCATCTTTACGAGGATTCCCGGTCGAATCCGTGGCGTCGATGGTCGCTGCCAGGAGACCCGGCAGCTGCGGGCGCGATACAGGTGTGCCGATCGGCGTGTACCGGATCGGCAGCCCAAAGAAGCCGGCAAATCCGCGAGTTTCGGCAGTGGGGTCAATGCATTCCAGTGCGCGGCGAAAGCGTTCCGAGCGGACGTCGATGCAGAAGACGAGTTGAGCGGTGACCGTTACCTCAACTCGCGGCGCAGCGGCCTTGGCGCGGTCGGTAGTGAGGAGGCCGATGAGACGATCCTGATAGCTGATCTCGTGCGCACGCTGCCAGATCAAGTCCCATGCATCGAACGATGACGGCTCCACGCGACGCGCGCGAGTCCAACGCTCGCGCCACTCGGATCTGAGTGATTCGGTGCCGCAGCGGCCGTCGTGGAGAAGCGCCTCCCAGCTCACGCGGATCGCGAGTAACTCCCGCAGGTGAAAGTCCGTGGCCCCCGCGAGCCCCGCCTCCCACCCAAGGTAGGCGCACCAGGACGCCCAACCATTGATGCGCAGCAGGCACACCTCCAGGAACTCCGCCGCCTCCTCCGGCGGGACGCCGAGGCGTTCGAGCGAACAGATTATCGCGGCGTCGGCGGTATCCGGAAGATGCTGCACGCGCGCGCGGATCTCGGGTGCGTGCATCAGGGGTTCGAGCGCGTGGTCGACCTCAAGGCCGCTCCGCCATCCACCAAAGAGACTGGCCGCTTTGCCACGGTGCCAGTCGGCCTGGTGCTCATCGAAGTAGGAGGCACAGTATTGGCTCACCTGTTGCGTGATGGTGTCGCGCCACCGCGGCCCGGCGGCCGGCGTCGTGCGCTGATCCACGATATCCGACAGCAGAGGAAGCCCCGGATGTGGGGTGCGGGTTACCTGCAGGGCGGCGACGGCACTGTCGAGAGTCATCGAGGCACCGCCTTCTGCGAATGCCCGAGCGAGGGCCGCTGCGGTGATCTCACCCGAACGCCAGGCACGGAGGTACTCGCTTGGGGGTAGCGTGAAGCGACCACCGACCCGGCGGCGCAGTGTTGCCGCCGCTTGCTCGAAGGGGCGATCGATGTGACCCCAATACGGATTGACGGCGATCTGGCGATCGAGCGGCCAGCTGGGCGCGATGGCGCGGCCCGCGATTTCAATGGCTGAGGCGAAATCGGGTACAGAACCAGGTGGGATGTTGCGGGCCGTGGTCATGCGGGACTCCGGGTGCGTACAAGATCGCGGTCGGCGAGGCCCTCGAGGCCGCCGACGGCGCGCGCCGGCCAGAGCCGGAATGTGAGACGCGTAAATCGCTCATCGAGATACAGGCCGGCGTAGATCCAGTCATAGAGGCGGTTTGCATGAGCGGCGTGCTGGCGCATCGAAACACCGGCCTGCGCCGCGTAGAGGGCGACGAAGACCATCAGCGCCCACGCCGCAAGGACCGAAGAGGGCGGCAGTGCGGCGACGCCAATCCGCTCTGTCAACAACCAGTGCCAGCCGAGATACAGCTGCGCACCCACCACTAGCGCTAGAAGTCCCTTCCAGTTCGGCCGCAGCCCTTGGGTAGGCGACCACAGAAGCGTGGCAAGGCCGAAAGCCAGCAGTGCCGTCGCGATCCAGGGGACCCTCGGCAAACCGAAGGCCTTTTGCCACAGGATTGCCGAACCGCTAGCAACGATCCAGGCGGTCGGGAGCGCGAGCATTGGCCAGAGGAGCGACGGACGGGCCGCGTCACTCCCGGTCCGCGCCATGAGCTGCCGCTCGAGTCCGTCGCGGACAGCATCCCCCGCCGCGAGGAATGCGTGCGCCTTGTACAGTGCGTGAGCGAGGAGGTGTAGTAGCGCGAGATCGTAGAGGCCGAGTCCACACTCCATCATCATGAACCCCATCTGCGAGCAGGTTGACCATGCGAGGCGGACCTTGATCGTGATGCGAGTGAGCATCACGAGTCCCGCCAGCGCCGCGGTCAGGCTGCCGACGACGACGAGCAAGGTTTGCGCTGCGGGTGATGCTCCGATCAGGGGCGCCAGCCGAATGAGGACGTAGCCCCCGAGATTGACGACGCCGGCGTGGAGGAGCGCCGACACCGGCGTCGGCGCTTCCATGACCTGGATGAGCCAGCCATGCAGCGGCAGTTGCGCGCATTTCAGGAGGACGGCGGCGGCGATCAGCACGGCCGCAGCCCCAGCCATCAAGGGCAGGGTGGCTGCAGTCTGAGCCTGCGCCGCGATCGCGTAGACGTCGAGCGTGCCCCACTCCCGGTACAGCAGGATTGCCGCGACGACGAGGAGGCCCTCAGCCAGGCGACTCGCCAGGAACTTCTTGTGCGCGACAATGATCGCCGCGGGGCGCTCGCGGTAGAACGTCAGCAGGTGATGAACTCCGGCGCTGCTCGCCGCCCAGGCCCCGATGATCACCGCAAGGTTCGTGCTGACGACGACGGTAGTGACTGCGGCGAGCGTGGCGAGGAAGGCAACGGTGAACCGGGGCTGACCGGGTTCCCCCCTGAGGTATCGGCGCGAGTACTCACCGATGATCCAGCCCAGGAAGGCGATCAGGGTCGTCACGATTAGCGCGGCGGCAACGCTGGGACGGTGGAGCGATCCCTCTGCGATGAAGAAGGCGATCACGCATGAGAGGACTGCTGACGCGAGGGCGCCACGGGTGGAGGCGGTCACTGCAAGCCACCCTCTGGTTCCGATGGCAGCCGCAAACAGCGTACCGATCAGGTAGATGCCTGGCGAGGTCCAGGGAAGCCACTCGAGAAGTCGAACCATTGAGCACCCGGCGACGATGAAACGGGCATCAGTATCGAACCGGCACGGTCCGTCGTAAAATAGAATGATGTGAACAAACCGTTCGTCTGGAAAGAACATGAAGAACCTGAATTTCCGGCATCTGCTCTACTTTTGGCAGGTCGCCAAAGTGGGGCACCTGACACGTGCCGCCAGTCAGCTGCGGGTTTCGCAGTCAGCGCTGTCGGCCCAGATTCGCCTGCTCGAAGGCTATCTGGGGCGGCCGCTCTTCGATCGAACCGGCAGGAGCCTGGTACTCACCGAATTCGGCGCCACGATTCTTGACTACGCGGATGGAATATTTGGTCTGGGCCAGGAGCTGATGGCGGCCGTTCGGGGCGGGGAGGGGCAGCGTGTCCAGCAGCTTCGCGTAGGGGCGGTGGCGACCCTCTCGCGAAATTTCCTGGAGAACCTGCTTGGTCCAATTCTGGGTAAGCCCGATGTTCGACTGAATCTGCAGTCCGGGAGCCTTGAAGAGTTGCTGGGGCGCCTTCAGGTACATAACCTCGACGTCGTGTTCTCGAATCGACCGGTCGTTGCTGAGGTAGGACGACCCTGGCGCTGCGTACGGATCGATCGGCAGTCTGTCTGCCTGGTGGGCCCTCCACGTCCGCGAGGGAGCCGCTTCAGGCTCCGCTCGGATGCTCCCAGTGCACGATTCGTTGTTCCCGGCCCCAGCAGTGACATCCGGAGCCAGTTCGACGTGTGGTGCGAAAGGAATAAGGTACGCGTCGATATCGCAGCGGAAGTCGACGACATGGCGATGTTGCGGCTCCTTGCGCGCGACTCAGGCGCGATCACGGTACTGCCGGAGGTGGTCGTTCAGGACGAGCTTCGGGACGGGCGATTGCAGCGCTACTGCGTGGTGCCAGGAGTCTTCGAGAACTTCTATGCAATTACGGCATTTCGCCGTAGCCCATCTCCAATCGTGCAGGGCCTGATCGCACGAAACACGGTCCGCTGAGTCAGTTGATCGTCGCTGACTTGCCTCGGGCTGAGGTCCGAGATTGACCCTAATCTGCAACTCTGCGCCATCCGATAGCCAGGCCCTTTTCCACCTCCATGCCGACGCCACCAGCGCTGACTTTGCCATCGGTGATCCACGACGCGTTATAGAAAACCCCGGCCTTTTTGATGACCAGATCATATTCGTCCGAAAACTTGCCTTGCTCGTCGTAGTAGCGAACGTGATAGTGCCCGGGAAAGCCTTCCTTCGGTCCTCCCGTCGCCAAGCCTTTGCCGCTGTAGATGTTCTGGTATGTCCATCTCGCGTTTAACGTTCCAGGTGCAGCCCCCTTGGTATACAGCACGAAGCCGATATTCAAAGCATGATGGGTCTCTGCAGCCATAACAACGGACGCGCTGGCGAAGACCAGGCCCAAACCTGTCAGTGATGCCGTGACGATGACTGACCTGAGCATAGCCCCTCCAGGTTCTTATGTGTGTGAGTGGAAAACGCCGGCATCATGCATTGCTGCAGACTCGCCGTGCGGGCCACGTTACCAGAGCCATCGACCCAACTGGTACTGTTGACTCATTGCCAACGGGAACGAACGCATCGAAGCACGCGGACTCGTCACTGGCCGGTACTTGACCGGAATCACGGCGATCGCCCCTTGTTGGAGCGGCCGCACCTTCGGTATCGATTGCCGGCGCGGGCCAGTCTGCGGGCTGATCCAGGCGCAGGTCGAGCGCAAGGTCGGGCCGCGGTGCATCACCAGCAAAATGCGCTTCGAGCGCAGAGCGGCCTCGCTCTCGCCAAATTGCGCAAAGCCGACGCCGCGCGGTGTGGCGAGCAGCGTAGGCCATGCGCTCACTGGTGCCGCGTGGGGGGGCAGTCCGATTCTTGCGGTCTTACAGTCCGGGCGTTGGAGTTTAATAACTCCTTCAAAATCAGCTTGATACGTGAGTATCAGGGACTTCTCTACAAACTATTGCTTGATGAATTCTCAAAAGATGTAGATACTCCCATATTATGAATGAATAATCATTCATAATTTGTGACCCCTGAAAGGCAGCACTCTATATGGCCACCGCAACCCGGCTGGTAGCGCTACCCTTGCGCCGTCGTGTGGGCGTTGTCTCCTCGCGTACGGAAAACGCGATCCTGAAGGCGACGATTGAGACCATTGCCACTTACAGCCTGTCCGGGACCACGATCCAATTGGTGGCCAACGCGGCCAGGGTGGCGGCGGGTACGGTCATCCTGCGGTTCCAGAACAAGGACGCACTGCTGGTTGCAGCCATGGAAAGTGTCGCCCTGGAGTTTGAACTGGCACGACGGGCGGCTATCGACGGCGCCCGAGGCAGTGCGAGTGCGGCGCTGAACGCCCTCATCGAAGTGTCACTTGATCCGGCCGTCAGCGACCCCGCCAAGGTCGCTGTGTGGTACGCCTTTTGGGGCGAAGCGCGTGCGCGGCTGGTGTACATGGAGCGCATCAGTTCCCTGGACCACGCCTACCAGCTGGATCTGGAGCGCCTGTGTCGCGAGCTGATCACGGTGGGGAATTACCCGCACCTCAATGCCGAAGCGGTGGCCATGGGTTTTGCCGGAATACTGGAATGGCAGTGGCAGGAGATCCTGGTCAGCGGCTCATCGTTCGACCGCGAGCGCGCGCGCGCGGTGGGGCGCGCCAATCTCGCGGGGACATTACCCCCGGCATTTCCCCCGGGTGTTTTATAGGCCAC
>JANMWZ010000160.1:0-1867 GCA_031441585.1 Gammaproteobacteria bacterium | reverse complement strand
GCGGCGCGGCAGCTGGCGACGATGCCGCTGCCAGGTACGCGCAACAACTACCCGGGCGTGGAAGTGGTGAACTTCTACAACCCCGAGCGGCGCGCGGCGGTAAATACGGTGCCCGGCCTGATCGGAGTGATCCTGACCATGACCCTGGTGATGTTCACCGGCATGGCCCTGGTGCGCGAGCGCGAGCGCGGCAATTTGGAAATGCTGATCGCCACGCCGGTCTCGCCCTGGGAACTCACCCTCGGCAAGGTGCTGCCCTTCGTGGCGATCGGCCTGGTGCAAGTGACGGTCGTGCTACTGCTGGGCAAGCTGGTATTCGCCGTACCGATTCGAGGCCACCTGATCGAAGTCTATGCGGCGGCGTTGCTGTTCATCATCGCCAATCTTGCGCTCGGCATCCTGATTTCGACCCTGGCCAAGAGCCAGTTCCAGTCCATGCAGCTGGCCTTCTTCGTATTCCTGCCGCAGATCCTGCTGTCCGGTTTCATGTTTCCCTATGCGGGCATGCCCAGGCCCGCACAGTGGATAGCCGAGGTGCTGCCGATGACCCACTTCATCCGGCTGATCCGCGCCATCATGATCCGCGGCGCCGGGCTGGCTGACTTGCCCATGGACATGCTGGCGCTGGCGCTGATCGCCGCGCTGCTGCTGGTTGCCTCCACCCGCCGTATCAGCAAGCGCCTGGACTGATCGAGCCCTAGTGTGGAAGGGCGGTGAGATGCGCCAGGGAGTCGGCGTTGGCTTCCCAGTTCTGGCCGTCGAACGGCTCGATGGTCACGGACACAACGGTGCCCGGCTCCAGGCAACGCACATTGACGTCAACCCCGTCCGGGTTCGAGCGCGGGACGTAGAAACTCTTGATGCCGCAGACGCGGCAGAAGCGATGCTTCGCCACGCCAGTGTTGAAGGTGTACTCGCTCAGATCGGCTGCGCCGCAGATCAGGCGGAAGCGCGCGGCGGGCACGATCAGATGCAGGAAGCCGCTCATCCGGCACAAGGAACAGTTGCAGTCCTGAACGCTCAACGCGGCCGGCGCGTCGACTTCAAAAACAACGCGGCGGCAATGGCAGCCGCCGCGATGGGTCACCAGTGCCGGGGCATCGCTATCGGTCAATGACCCTTGCCTTTGTCCTTGCCTTTACCGTTGCCTTTATCCTTGCCCTTGCCGCGCTCACCCTGGTCATTGCCGGAGTCGCCGTGCTCGTCGCCGTAGCCTCGGTCGCCGTGCTTATCGGACTTGCCGTGTTGATCTGACTTGCCGCGCTGCTCGGAGCCATCGCCACGTCCGGAGTTTCCCGCGTTGCCGTGCGCGCCCGAATTGCCATGCGACTTGAAGCGCCCGTTCGACTTGCCCATCTGATCCTTGAGCGCGTGGAATTCCGCCGAGCCGGGCTTGATGCCCATTCGCATCGCCACCACGCCCCAACCCTGGCCACGGTTCGTCTCATAGTCCCGGGCAACGTCGCCGCAGGGGCGATGCGTCTGATAAGCGATTGCGCAGGCGTAATAGACATCGCCGGGCGAGAATTTGCGCGTGGTCAGCAGGTCATTGACCAGGTAGCGCGGCGCGCCGAAATTATTGACCACGTCATCGACGAAATAGTCCCGGTTGCCGCGGCCATAGTCGTTATACGAATTGAGCTGCGAATCGACCCAGATATCTCCTGTGCGCGGGCTGTAACTGATGACCTGAGCGCTGGCGGCGCCAGCGGAAGCCAGTCCGAGCGCAATGGCGAACACAGCGGATCTCGTTTTCATGGTGGATCTCCTTGGATTTTCGCGGCCAGTCTGGACCCGCGGCCTGAATTCGCGCTTAAGCGGGCTCACAATCGCTGCAAACGGTAGTCGATCGCCCCTGCCGGCGCAC
>JANMWZ010000159.1:0-2323 GCA_031441585.1 Gammaproteobacteria bacterium | reverse complement strand
GCGGCTGCTCCAGGCAAAGGCGGGGCATACCCCAAAAGCTGCTTTACTGTCACAAGTCGAACAGTTGCCGCTGATGCTCGACCAACAAAAGTTGGCCGCGTGAAGTTGATGAGGCACCACATGCTGAGTGACAACGAGTGTCACCGATTTTGGCATTAACAATGATCGAAGATATCCGGGAAATTTCTCTGCATCCATCCGTAACCCAAAATTAATAGTACGTCTGTATGTTTGCAATGTGCCGAGAGTCGCGTATTCAGGACGAACAACTCACTTCGATATGACGCAGCTGTTCCGGTGGCTCGGTGGCGTAGTGCTCCATTGCGAGTTGTTCGTCGTAAGGGTGGGCCAGTAGCTTCGCCAATCGATCCAATTCCGCTATGTCACCCTGCTGCACTTTTTCGATGGCCGCCTGCGCCAGATGGTTGCGCAATATGTACTTGGGGTTGACGCGGTTCATGCGTTCAGCGCGGGCGGCATCGTCGGTACTTTGCTCGGCCGTGAGCCGGGCGCGATAGTCGGCGATCCAGGCATCGAAGGCGGCGAGATCGGCGATCTCTTCGCGCACGCCGATGGCCGGCGTGTCGACATCGGTACGCACGCGTGCGAGGTGACGGAAGCTGCGCGTGAAGTCGCTCTTGCCGCGATGCAGGATGCCCAGAAAACTATTGAGCAGGTCGGCGTCGCCATCGTGCAACTCACGCAGGCCGAGCTTGTCGGCCCAGCCTCGCAGCGCCGCCTGCGAATACACCGGGGCATAACGCGCATAAATTTCCTGGGCGATTGCAACTGCCTGCTCCGGTGTGCCCGGCAGCAGGGGCAGGGTGGCCTGCAACAACTGCGCGCAATTCCATTGCCCGACTTCCGGTTGCGCGCTATAGGCGTAACGGCCGGCGTCGTCGGAGTGGTTGCAGATATGGTGCGGGTGGAAGTGGTCCAGGAAACCGAACGGGCCGTAGTCGATGGTGAGACCGAGAATGGAAAAGTTGTCGGTGTTCATTACCCCGTGGCAGAAACCCAGCGTCTGCCATTGCGCCATGAGTCGCGCAGTGCGTTCAACGACTTCGCCCAGCCATGCGGCGTAGCGATCCGGTTGTCCGGCCAGATGCGGAAAATGTTCATTGATGACATGATCGGCGAGTGGCGCCAGGTATTGATGCGCGCCACGATGGTAGAAGAATTCGAAGTGGCCGAAGCGCACGAAACTGGGTGCGACGCGGCACACCACCGCAGCGGTTTCGGTAGTTTCGCGAAATACCGGATCGGTTGCGCCTGCCACGCTGAGGCAGCGCGTGGTGGGCACGCCCAGCGCGTGCATGGCTTCCGAACACAGATATTCGCGGATCGACGAGCGCAGCACGGCGCGGCCGTCGGCGCCGCGCGAGTAGGGCGTGCGGCCGGCGCCCTTGAGCTGGAGTTCGAGGTGGCGGCCGTCCTGTGTCCGCACCTCGGCAATCATCAGTGCACGGCCATCGCCCAATTGCGCTACAAAAGTGCCGAACTGGTGCCCGGCATACACTGAGGCATGGGGTACGTAACCGGGCCATGGCTTGTTGCCGACCAGCGTGGCGAGCAGCTCGGGCGAACCCATGGCTGCGCCGTCAAGCCCCAGCTCACGCGCCAGTGTTGCAGAATGGTGCAACAGTCGCGGTTGTGACAGCGGTGTGGAGGCGACCGGTTGATGATAGGGTGCACCCAGCGTGGCATAACGCGGGTCGAGTGGTGCCGCGCTCCATGCGGCGAGATCAATTCTGTCATTTATCACGGATGGGTGTCTCGGTTGATCGGCATGGGGCTTGCGTGAGTCGGGATAACATCATTGTCGGGAGAATTCGAATGTTGAACGCCGTATTGTTCGCAATTATCGAGGACGCTGCCAGCACGGTGTTGATACTAACCGAGGACGCGGACCAGGACGAACTGCTGGCTTCGCGCCTGACCTGCGCCGAAGTGCAGCGTCAACTGCTGATCATGACCGGCATGATCGCCGAGATTTCCGCCGCGACCCGCGACCGCATGCCGGAACTGGAATGGGCCGGCTGGAAAGTGATGACCCGCGCATTGAAGGGCAGCAAAGCCAAAGCCGACGAGGCGCTGTGGTTCGCGGTGCGTTCGCTGGTGCCGGCTACCATCATGTGGCTGCGGGTATATCGCCAGAAACGGCCCGAGCTGTTCACGTTTTACGTCTGAAATAAACCCAATACCAAGCGCGGTTGAGAGCGTAACGCGTGGTCGGTGTCAAGGCTGCGCCCGGTGCGCTGCCCTACAATCCGGCCTGACCACGATTCAGGATTCCATGCATGGACTACGCTTTCCCACCTGC
>JANMWZ010000158.1:0-1653 GCA_031441585.1 Gammaproteobacteria bacterium | reverse complement strand
TCGGCGGTGCGCACCATCGGCTCGAGCGTCGGGCGCGAGATCATCCGCGGGGTGCTGGGGAGCATTCTGGGTGGCGGGCGGCGGCGCTGAGGGCCCAGCGTGTCGCAGCCAAGGAAGCCGCGGTGCCAGCGCCGCCGGCCTGACGCCGGCTTGATGCCGTCACCGACAGAGTCTGGAGCGGCTCCAGTTCCATCATCAAGATTGAGGATTTGGCGAGCGGCGAATCCGAAGCGATGAAGGCTCGGCCGCAGAAAATCGAAGTTCTGACGGCTCGGGTTACTTGTCTCGCTACTCAATCTTGGAACTGCCCACCAGCGCCACGCTCGTGAGTCGGGACTCGACTACGCCGGCTACCGGATGGCTCCGTCTTTCAGTGGGGTCATCGCTTCAAAGATGATGGGCAGGGCAAAACCTCCAACGACCAATTCCAACTCGCCCACGGTCAGTTCCCGAGGTTGAATCGGGACGGCCACGCTGGCATCATTCTTCGACGCATCATCAAACAGTTGAGCGGCAGCAGTCATGATTGATCCTCGGCTAAGAACTATGAATGAATGGGTCAGGGGCAATGCCCCAACAGGCGACACAGAATTGCTTCGACCTGCAGCTTCACATGCTACCCGCCCAAAGCATAGCGACCCACATTGACACCGGTGGAGATCCCGCCATCGATACGGTCCGCACGCCGGGCGTCCGCATTCAACTGCTGGGCCTGCCTTGCCTTCGCTTCGCGGACGAGGCCGTCCATGTGCTCGAGCGCCGTGACGCGGTGTTGCTCGCCTTGCTTGCACTCAAAGGTCCAACATTGCGTTCACGTGCCGCATTGCTGTTGTGGCCGGACCTTGATGCCAAGGCGGCTCGCAGCAATCTGCGCCAAAGACTGTTCCGGCTGCACCGCCTCACCACGCGGCCCCTGCTGTTGGCCGAAAAAACGCTGCGAATTGCAGACACGGCGGCCGTTGATTTACACGACGCACGGGCCTTGTTTACCGCCAGCCCTGACGCCTGCACCGGTGAGCTTCTTGGCAGTCACGACTACAGCGATAGCGACACGCTCGACGATTGGGTTCAAGCCGCGCGCGAAGAATGGCGGCGCGATCGCCTTGACGCACTCGCGGCCGAAGCGAGCCGGTGCGAAGCCGCGATGCAGATCGTCGAAGCGCTGAACTATGCCCGCCGCATCGTCGCCGAAGACCCGCTCCAGGAGCACGGCCACCGCCGCTTGATGCGGCTGCACTACCTGCGCGGCGACCGCTCGGCCGCGCTCAACGCGGCGCGCCAGTGCCAGGATGTGCTTCAAAGTCGGCTGGGCTCGACGCCAGACCGCGAAACCCTGCAGTTGCTCGCATTGATCGAGTCCGCAGACGCATCGCCGCAGCGCGCACCGGTGCCGCACGCCGTGGCCACATTGCGCCCCCCGCGCCTGATCGGCCGTGAACACGAATGGAGCCGGCTCGAAAGCATCTGCCAGGCGCATCGCGTCGGGGTGATCCTGGGCGAACCCGGCATCGGCAAGACTCGCCTGCTGGCCGACTTTGCCGGCACCCAGAATGCGCCCGTCATCGGGGTACTCGCCGGTGACGACAGGCTGCCGTACGCACTGTTGGCACGCATTGTCCGGGCGCTCCTGGCGCGTCACGGCGAACCGGGATC
>JANMWZ010000157.1:0-2426 GCA_031441585.1 Gammaproteobacteria bacterium | reverse complement strand
CAAGTCGGAAGTTTGAGTGTTCCAGATCGTCCCGCCGCGGGGCACCCTCGACGTTGCGCCGGCCGACGAGCAGAAAGATGTCCTTGGTCGGATCCGCTACGCCACCGCACCACTGGGTGACCATGCTGGTCGAAAAGTACGGGTTGGCGCAATTCACCTTGTAGGGGCCTGTACCATAGAAGGCTCCTGATGGGGCGATCTGTGAAACGGTGCGGTCGTTGACGTATTGCAGTTCCGTGTAGACGTCTGCGTGCTCGTTGAACTCGTAGTGCGCTAGCGCGCCGGCTGTCCAACGCGTGTCGGGGCGCTGGTAGTAGTTCAGCGGGCCAAAGTTGTAGCGGGAGGAATTGCCGAAGTTTACCAACTGGTTATTCGCATCGAGCGTTTTGGTTTTTTTGCTGATGTTCACACCGGTGGCGGTCACCTGGCGGAAGCGCCCGGGAACCGACGTCGACGACCCGGCGACGCCAAAGGTGTTAGGCGGAGCCGAGCCGGAGGTGGTGGCAAAACCAGAGCCGAGCGAGACAGCGCTGTAATCATACTGATCCTGCAGCACCGCCGCGACGTTGCGATAGGTCGCGAAGGCCGTTACGTTGCCTTTGCCGTCCGGAGCGTTGAACCCCATCGTGACCGACAAGTCCCTGGTTTGTCCACCGGTGGAATAAGCAGGGGCCTCCGGGAAGGTCGTGCCGTACGCGGCGTTCCAGGACCTCAGGGCATCGCCCACACCCTGCGGATTATTGTTATGGTGCTGGTTGAAGGCGTAGCTGCTGGTGAACTTGATGCCCTCGAAATGGTTATTCAGGGTAAAATTCACGACGCCCGCCACGGCGTCGGCGCCGTACGCGGACGAAGCGCCGCCCGTCAGCACCTCGACGCGTTCGATCATTTCATTGGGTATCATGTTGAGATCGGAATCGCTCAACGGGCCACCGGGGCCGAGGCGGCGGCCGTTGACGAGGACCAGCGTGCGCTTGGGCAGCAGGCCGCGCAGGTCAACGTTTGCCGTACCGTCCGAGCCGTTCGAGATCGCGGCACCCTGCGAGGCAAAAACCTGCGGGAGCTGATTGAGGACGTCTTCAACACGGGTCGCGCCACTCTGCTTCAACTCTAGCGAGGTGATCGCGATCACCGGGCTGATCGAAGCCTGGTTTGGGGCCGCGGCGATGCGCGTACCGGTAACGATGACTTCTTGCAGCGTACTCTCTCCGGCCGCAGTCTGAGCATTGGCGACACCGAATACGGTTACCGCGCTTCCCGCAATTGCCAGGCGCACAGCCATCCGCAATTGGGCATTCCCGCCAAAACTTGAATTTCGCATTTTTAATAGCTCCCCGAAATTAGACTGTCTATTATTTAAACTGGCGACGCAGGCTGCGCGAGAACCCTTCCACTTGCCGCGGAAAGCAATGAATACATCGCACGAACGTTGCGGCTCCCATTACCGAACGTTCAAAATCCCCGAATGCCTTTCGTAGATTTCAAATATAACAGGTTGTCCGAGCTTCGCAACAGCCATTGCCGCCGGAGATACACAACGCATTCCTGGTTCGCCCTAAGGCAAAATATGCCTTGTATTCAGGTTGCCATCGCCAAAAGACGCATCTAAGCGATGGATTACCGGTCCCATTGCCGGTCTCGTGGCCATCGACTTCGCCTGAAGGCAGTGACCTCTCACCGTTCCAGTACTTCGCGACCGACGTACTTGTTGTATACAAGCAACGCAACTCCACCCAATTAGACTCTGTACTGAGCTTCAACTTGGCCTGAGAATAATCACCTACCCGCGAGGAATCACCCCCGATGACCAGTCCGAGCCTTGCTGACTTCCAGTGCGAAATTTCGGAGCGCATGGCACGAGGCGACTGGTCGGCAGCGGCGGCTGCGGCGAGCGCCTGTCGGCAGGCCTGGCCGACCAACCGTGCGGGTTGGCTCGCCGGCAGCTTCGTGGAACTGCTCGCGGATCACAAGGAAGCCGCACTGCAACTGGTTGAGGAACGCCTTGCGACTGATCCGGGCGATCTGGAGTGCCTGGTGCAAAAGGCGGAGTGCCTGTTCGCGCTCGGTCGGCGGGCCGACGCGCTCGCCGCGGCCGAGGTTGTCGCAGCGTGCGCCGGTACGATGCTGCCGCCGCTCGAGGCAATTGCCGAGTTCTTCGGCTCGGCCGGTGAGCACCGGCGCGCGATCGAGATCTACGACCGGGCGGTCGCGGCAGCGCCTGGTAATCTCTCTTTATTGACCAAACGGGCGATGCTGCATCGCTTCCTTGGGCAATTTGAGCTCGCGGCACGCGACTACGATCAGGTGCTGGCGATTTCGCCCGCCCACACGGATGCCCTGCAGGGGCGTACTGCACTGCGCCGCCAATCGGCAGATGGCAGCACCATCACCGCCATGGAAGCTGCCCTTGCAGCCGGGCCTGCCGA
>JANMWZ010000156.1:0-8413 GCA_031441585.1 Gammaproteobacteria bacterium | reverse complement strand
AAAAAAAATCGGCGCTCAAACAACCCGGGGGGTTCCCGCCCCCGAATTTTTTTTTAAGCCTGCGTTTTTTCTTCGTTTACACCCGCGCCCCGCCCCGCGCCAGACTATCCGCCGGCCAGAGCAACTTGCGATCGTAGTACTCGGGCACTGCCGGCACGCCAGCCGGCAGAATGACCCAAGGCTGCTTCGAGTTGGTGAAAATGTGAACCTGGGGTGGCAGCAAATCGGGTTGATCAAGCGTACCCACACGCACAAAATGAATTGCCTCGCCGGCGCCCGCGTAATTGCTCCACAGCGCCACCCGGCACTGCGGGCAGCGTGTCACTTTCTGCCCGCGACCGCTGTTGGTAGGCGTCAGCACAATTTCCGGCTGTCATGTCAACAAGGTGACGAACTCCGCCTCGATCATTGCATTGAGCGCAAATGCTGCCCCGCTTTCGCGCTGACACCAGCGACAATGACAACAGTGCACGAACAACGGCCGGCACGACAGCCGGAAACGCACCGCCCGGCAAGTACAGCCGCCCTCCGCCGAAAAGTCCGCCATCGCAATCTGTTGGTTCGCGTTCACATGCACCTCGCACACGCTGCCGACGATTGTGCCTGATCACCGCCGGCCAGCGAAACCATGATGATCAATCACCGCTGAGGTAGACGGCCGCAGGCGCGCGGCCTAAGCGTTGCCAGGCCCGGGCTTGTTGGGTTGATCAGGACTTTGTGTTTTCATTAAATGCATATACAATAAAGTAACTGATGACCTACGATCCAGCAAAGCGCCGTTCAAATAAGCGTAAGCACAAGGTTGACTTGGCGGTGTGCGAGTCAGCCTTTGATTCCCCGATGCTCACGCGCGAAGATGCCAGCGCAACGTACCGAGAGCAACGGCTGGTCGATTGGCCGCGTGGTAGTGCTGGTCTGGACTGACCGTGTCGACGGTCCCCATTTAATTTCATGCCGAGAGGTCGAACCCGATGAACAAGAAGCGTACTTCCGTGAATACCCGCAAATCTGACGTCCCTTATGATCCCAAGGATCGCACCGCCGTGCTGTCCTTCTGGAAAGGAGCAACGCCGCACAATGGCGTGGCTGAATTGCGCACCAAGCGCGGACGGCCAAGCAAAGCGCCCGGCGAGCGCAAAGAACAAATCGCTTTGCGGTTGGATGCAGATGTGTTGGCCTGGTACCGCGCACAAGGCACTCGTTGGCAGACACGGATGAATGCTGTGCTAAAAGCATACCGAGACGCCACGGTCTGAGGCGTGCGCGCCACAGCGGTGCGACCTACCCGAAGTTTATCTTGGTCTCGAGGTTGCTGCGCGAATCGGCATTGCTGAGCGCCTCTTCCAAAGTAATACGCTGGTCCTTGTAGAGGTTGTGCAGCGCCACGTCGAAGCTCTGAATCCCGCGTTCACTGCTGAGCGTAATGGCTTCCTTGATACCCGTGACATCGCCGCGCTTGATCAGTTCGCCAATGTGCGGCGTATTGAGCATGACCTCGACCGCCGCGACGCGCTTGTTGTCCTTGCCAAACACCAGGCGCTGCGCTAGCACCGCCCGCAGGTATTGCGACAGATCGAGCGTCACCTGCTTGTGCTGGTCGTGCGAAAACATATTGATGACACGATCGAGCGTTTCGGCACAATTGTTGGCGTGCAGCGTCGCCAGTACCAGATGACCGGTGCCGGCCAGGGTGATGGCCGCCATCATGCTCTCGCGATCGCGCACTTCGCCGATCAGGATGACATCGGGCGCCGCGCGCATCACACCGCGCAACGCGCGCTCATAACTGCGGGTATCCAGGCCCACCTCGCGCTGATTGATGATCGAGCGCTTGTTGGTATGCAGGAATTCGATCGGATCTTCAATGGTGACGATGTGATCGGAGCCGTTCTCATTGCGATGGTTGATCATCGCCGCCAGCGTGGTCGACTTGCCTGAGCCGGTGGCGCCGACCACCAGAATCAGGCCGCGACGGTGCATGGTCAGCTCGCGCAGCACCTCGGGAAGCCCTAGTTGTTCGAGCCTGGGCATATCGGCGGTGATATAGCGCAGCACCATGGCCGGGTAGCCGCGCTGATAAAACACCGCAACGCGAAAGCGCCCGAGACCCGGCTCGGAGATTGCAAAATCAATTTCCAGTTCGCGCTGAAAATGCTCAATCTGTTCGGCACTCATCAGACCAAAGGCTGCGGCGCGCACCGCATCGGGCGACAGCACCTGTTTGTTGACCGGGATTATCTGCCCTTCAATCTTGATCTTGATGGGCGCATTGCAGGTGAAAAACAGGTCAGAGGCCTTGCGCTCCACCATCAGCTTGAACAGCGGCTTGGTGTTGAGTACCGGTTGCGGGTCGGTGCTGGTGAGGCGTATGTCGGTCAGTTCGCTCATGTACCAGACATCACATGCTGCGGCCTTCGGCCTCTTCATCGACGATGGCCAGGTCACCGTCGCCTTCTACCGGCTTGTTCTCGCGCTTGCCCTCGAGCTTGACGCGCAAGCGCAGCTCGTTCTTGGAATCGGAATTGCGCAGTGCATCTTCGTAGGAAATAAAGCCTTTTTCGTACAGATCGAACAGCGCCTGATCGAAGGTGTTCATGCCCAGACGGGTCGAGCGCCCCATGATTTCCTTGATCTTGGCCACATCGCCGCGGAAGATCAGATCCTGGATCAGCGGCGAATTGAGCATGATCTCCATCGCCGCAATGCGCCCAGCGCCCCCCTCGCGCGGTATCAGGCGCTGCGATATCAGGGCGCGGATGTTCAATGACATATCCATGAGCAACTGCTCACGGCGCTCCTCACTGAAGAAATTGATGATGCGATCGAGCGCCTGGTTGGAGCTGTTGGCATGCAGAGTAGCCAGCACCAGATGTCCGGTCTCGGCAAACTGGATGCCGTATTCCATGGTCTCCTTATCGCGTATTTCACCGATCAGGATGACATCGGGCGCCTGGCGCAGCGTGTTGCGCAGCGCCGCGTGCCAGGAATCTGTGTCGACACCAACTTCGCGGTGGGTGATGACACAGCCCTTGTGCGGATGCACGTATTCCACCGGATCTTCGATAGTGACGATGTGCCCGCGAGTCTTCTCATTGCGATATCCGACCATTGAAGCGAGCGTCGTCGACTTGCCGGAGCCGGTGCCACCGACCACGATCACCAGGCCGCGCTTGGAGAGCACCACGTCACGCAGGATCGGCGGCAGGTCGAGTTCCTCGAAGGTGGGAATCTTGGCGTTGATCAGGCGGATGACGCAGCCGGTGCAACCCTGCTGTACAAAAGCGCTGACGCGAAAGCGGCCGATACCGGGTGGTGCGATCGCGAAATTGCATTCCTTGGTGGCGTCAAATTCCTTCGACTGCCGATCGTTCATGATGGAACGTACCAGCACCGCCGATTGTTCGGGGCTGAGCGGGCGATCCATCTGCGGACGAATTTCACCGTCGATCTTGACGGCCGGCGGAAAGCCGGCGGTGATGAACAGATCCGAAGCGGCGCGCTCGACCACGCGTCGCAGCAGATCCTGCATCAGTTTGATGGCCTGTTCGCGATCCATGGTGGCAACCTCGTCGACTGACGCCGGCGTCAGAGCGTGTCCTTGTTTTGCGCCTTGTAGCGCGCCTCTTCCTTGCTGACCGTGCCTTTGGTGACCAGCTCGGCCAGACATTGATCGAGGGTCTGCATGCCGACCGCACCGCCGGTCTGAATCGAGGAATACATCTGGGCGATCTTGCCCTCGCGGATCAGATTGCGGATCGCCGGGGTGCCGATCATGATTTCATGAGCGGCCACGCGACCACCGCCGGTACGCTTGAGCAGGGTCTGCGAGATCACCGCGCGCAGCGATTCGGAGAGCATCGAGCGCACCATGTCTTTTTCATCGCCCGGGAAAACGTCGACGATGCGATCAATGGTCTTGGCGGCCGAACTGGTATGCAAAGTGCCAAACACCAGATGGCCGGTCTCGGCTGCGGTCAGCGCCAGGCGGATGGTTTCAAGGTCGCGCATTTCGCCGACCAGCACGATATCGGGGTCTTCGCGCAGCGCCGAGCGCAGCGCTTCGCTGAACCCCAGGGTGTCGCGCTTGACCTCGCGCTGATTGATCAGACAACGCTTGCACTCATGCACGAACTCGATCGGATCTTCAATCGTAATGATGTGATCGGGCCGATTGTCGTTGCAGTGATTGACCATGCCGGCCAGCGTGGTCGATTTGCCGGAGCCGGTGGGCCCGGTGACCAGCACCAGGCCACGTGGCAGCATGCACAGATCGCGAAAGCTCTTGGGCGCCTGCAGCTCATCGAGGCTGAGAATAGTCGAGGGAATATTGCGAAATACCGCGCCGGCACCCCGGTTCTGATTGAAAGCGTTGACGCGGAAGCGCGCAAGCTTTGGAATTTCGAAGGAAAAATCGGTTTCGTAGAATTCTTCAAAGGCCTTGCGTTGCTTGTCGTTCATGATGTCATACACCATGCCGTGCACTTCCTTGTGGGTAAGCGCGGGCATGTTGATGCGCTTGACGTCACCGTCGACGCGGATCATCGGCGGCACCCCGGCCGACAAGTGCAGGTCGGAGGCGCTATTCTTGACGGCAAAGGCCAGAAGTTGTGCGATATCGACCGCCATCAGTATCCCTCGCGTAGCTGCGTTCGAGTGGGCGACAAGCGACAGCAGTATAACGGAGGGGGTTGGTGCTCAATATGTTAATCGTTCCGCAGAATTCACCGATGAGTAGCGATCTGGCCGCACGCCTGGCGCTGGTACGTGCCCAGATAGCGCGCGCGGCCCTTGCCAGTGGCCGCGATGAGGACTCCGTCACGCTTATTGCGGTCAGTAAGGGTCAGAGCGCCGCTGCGGTGCAGGCGCTGGCGCAGCTCGGCGTCCGGCACTTTGGCGAGAGCTACCTGCAGGAGGCCTTGCCGCGCATCCAGCAGCTCGCCAGGCTGGAGCTCATCTGGCATTTTATCGGTCGCCTGCAGGCCAACAAGACCCGCGCGGTAGCCGAAAATTTCTCCTGGGTACACGCCCTCGATCGGCTGCGGATCGCTGAACGCCTGAACGCCCAACGGCCGGATTCTGCGCCGCCCCTGAATGTCTGCCTGCAGGTCAAGCTGGCCGCCGACCCGACCAAGGGCGGCGCCGATGCGCCGCAGATCAGGGAGCTGACCAGCGCCATGCAAACGCTGCCACGGCTGCGATTGCGCGGGCTCATGTGCATACTGCCCGAGGGGCTGAGTGCTGGCGGAGAACTCGCACACTTCCGGGAAGTACGACAACTGCAGGAGCAGCTCAATGCCGGTGGTGCGCGACTCGACACGCTTTCAATGGGCATGAGCGGCGACTACCCGCTGGCGATCGAGGCGGGCGCCACGCTGGTGCGCATCGGTACCGCGCTGTTCGGCCCGAGGCCGTAGAATAGCCACGGTCTGGAAAACAGCGGGCACCGTTTAAATTGAGCGAAACACAGTGAGCGAGGCATTGCAGGTAGCATTTCTCGGCGGCGGCAACATGGCCCGTGCCCTGATACAGGGCATGTTGCGCCAGGGCATGGGTGCCGCGCAGTTTCAGGTCGGCGAGCCCGCTGCGGCGCAGCGCGAGGCGTTGCAGCGCGACCTGGGCGTGCGCACGACGCCTGATAATGCTGACGCCATTGCCGGCGCGCACCTGGTAGTGCTGGCGGTCAAGCCGCAGCTGCTGCGCTCGGTGTTGGAACCGCTGCGCAACGCGCTGCAGGGGCAGCGACCGTTGCTGCTATCGATCGTCGCTGGCGTACGCCTGGCCGATCTGGCGCGCGTTTGCCCGGGTGTGCCATTGGTGCGCTCCATGCCTAACCGCGCGGCGCTGGTGGGCGCTGGCATCACGGCGCTGTACGCGCCGGACGAGCTCGACAGCACGCGACGCGCGTTGGCGGAGCGGGCCATGACGGCCGCCGGCGCCACGGTCTGGGTCGACAAAGAATCCGATCTGGATATCGTCACTGCGCTCTCTGGCAGCGGACCGGCGTATTTTTTCCTGCTCGCTGAACAGATGGCTGCGGCGGCGCGCGAACTCGGACTCGAATCCGCCACGGCCGAACGGCTGGCGCGCGAGACGCTGCGCGGCGCCGGCGCCCTGCTGACGGGCGTCGAATCACTGGCTGAGCAACGCGCCGCAGTGACCAGCAAGGGCGGTACGACCGCCGCCGCGCTGAGCGTGCTGGCAGAGCGCGGTTTCGGCGCCACCATTGCCGCCGCCGTTAGGGCGGCGAGCCAGCGCAGCGAACAACTTGCGCAGCAGTTTGGCAATGACTTCCCCGTGGCGGGCGCTGCTGCGCCCGCCGCCCAATAGGAGTGTGCGCATGGCGGCCCTGAGTTACCTCGTCGATACCCTGCTGTCGCTGGTTTTGCTGGCAGTGCTACTGCGCCTCCTGCTGCAGTGGGCGCGGGCTGATTTTCGCAACCCGCTGGTGCGTTCGCTGGTACAGATCACCAATCCGCTGCTGGTGCCGCTGCGCCGCGTGCTGCCCGCCGTGGGGCGCATCGACTCCGCCTCGGTGGTGGTGGTGATCGTGGTCGCGCTACTGCGCGTCAGCGCCCTCACCCTGCTCGGCCACATTGGCCTGCCGCAGCCGCTGCTTTGGGTGACGCTCGCTGCAGTACAGATTGCCCGTACCGTGCTGTGGATTTATTTCATCGCCATTTTCGCCTATGCACTCCTCAGCATGATCGCCCCGGGCACCTATTCGCCGGCGCAGGGCGTGTTGGCCAGCTTGTGTGAACCGCTGCTACGACAGTTTCGCCGCATGATTCCACCGCTCGCCAATCTTGATTTTTCACCGCTGTGGGCTTGCATACTCATCCAGGCGCTGCTGCTATTGCTGCCGTAAACGCTGCGCGTTGCCATATTTCCCGAGGGCTTAGCCGCGCAATCGCAGCACGCGTCGAGGCGCTGAGGCGCACCGCCGGTATCAGCTTTGCGAAGCGCGCGCCTCAAAGCCTGCAAATGCAGCCATTTGCGGCGCAGCCTAAATGAAAATAGCCGTTTGCGCAGCGCGTCGCTTGTGTTATGTTGCGCCCCGCTTCATGTATTCAACGATTTTTTTCTAAACGTCCGCCAAACTCGAGGAGATTCAGCAATGGCGAAGAAAGGTGGCGCACCGACCAAGTCGGAGATTCTGGCAACGATTTCCAAGGACACCGAACTGTCGCGCAAACAGGTCAACGAAGTGTTCGATTCCCTGAACGGCATCGTCAAGAAGAGCCTGCGCGGCAATGGGTTGTTCACCCTGCCCGGCCTGCTCAAGCTCAAAGTGGTCAAGAAGCCGGCCACCAAGGCGCGCGAAGGCGTCAACCCGTTTACGGGTGAGAAAATGATGTTCAAGGCCAAGCCCGCGAGCAAGAAAGTGCGCGCGCTGCCGCTGAAGAGCCTCAAGTCGATGGTGAACTGAAGTCCCCGGGGTATTTCCTGGGGAGTTCCCCGGCGAATTGCCCAAGGGTACTTGGTTGCTGTCAGGCATTAAGAACGCCATGCCGCGGGGCCCGGGCCTGTTTACAGGTGCCGGGCCCTTCGTTTTATGGGGCGCCGCGCACCAGAGTCACCGGCCATTCCGCCAGCAGGCAGTGCGGCAATTCATGCAGCCGGCCGTGAAAAAAATGCCCCACGCCCGCCAGCTCCACCAGGCGCGCGGCGCCAGCGTGGAGCTCGCGCCAATGACGCACCGTGGCTGCGGCAACCACCTCGTCAGCAGCGCCCTGTACGATCAACCACGGGCAGGTGGGCGCCACAAAACCCGCTAGCGCTACCCGATCAACCGCTGGCGCAACGCTGATTAGCCAGGCGGGTTGTGCGCGGGCGGCGATGGCGATTGCCACGGCCGCGCCGAAGGAAAACCCGGCCAACACCAACGGCAGCTCCGGCCAGTGCTCCCGCGCCGCGGACACCGCGGCCAGGGCATCATCGCTCTCACCCATGCCCTCGTCGTAGCGGCCAGCGCTGGTTCCCACGCCGCGAAAATTAAAGCGCAGCGTTGCCGCACCCGCGCCGCGCAGCGCTCGCGCCACGGTATGTACTACCTTGTTGTGCAGCGTGCCGCCATGCAGTGGGTGCGGATGGCAGATCACGGCTGCGAGCAGCGGCGCAGCTTTCAAGGGCACTTCGATCAGCGCTTCCAGCGGACCCGCCGGACCCGCAATAGGCTGCTGCTGCGACGGCGGTGACCCCGGCGCGCCGCCGCTCATTTCTTCGCCGTGCCTGACGCCAACGCTGCAGCCTGAAAATCGAGTGAGGCGGAGTTGATGCAGTAACGCAGGCCGCTGGGTCTGGGGCCATCCTCAAAGACATGCCCCAGGTGCGCCTCACAATGCGCGCAGCTGACTTCGGTGCGCGTCATGCCATGGGTGCTGTCGCTATGGGTGCGCACTTTGTCGCCTGCCAG
>JANMWZ010000155.1:0-3344 GCA_031441585.1 Gammaproteobacteria bacterium | reverse complement strand
TCTATGCACCCAGGGGTACACCGCGCGATCTGGTGCAGCGGATCAATCGCGACATCGTCGCCGCCTGCAAGGATGCGCAGGTGCTGGCGCGCTTCGAGGGCCTGGGTGGCCCGCCCATCACCTCCAGCCCCGAGGAATTCGCCGCCTTCACGCGCACCGAGATCGAGCGCTGGGGCAGGATCATCAAGAGCGCCAACCTGAAACTCGACTAGCAAAACGGAGACTGCCATGCAAACCAGCCAGCTCAGGGGCAACCACGGCCCGCGTTATCGCCACAACGTGGACTCAAGCGCGCCCTACGAAACCATTGGCGTCGACAAGCTCACGCCGATCATCGGCGCCGAGATCGACGGCATCGACCTCGCGCAGCCTCTCGTCGGGCAACAGCTTGACGAGGTGCGGCGCGCGCTGGCCGAGAATTCAGTGATCTTCTTTCGCGACCAGCACATCACGCAGCAGCAGCAACTGGCCTTCGGCCGCCTGTTCGGCGACCTGCATGTGCATCCGGCGGCGCCGAGCGTGGCCGGCATGCCGGAGCTGATGATCATCCACGCCGACCGCGATTCGCCGCGCGCCAATGGCGAGGGCTGGCATACCGATGTCAGCTGCGAGGCGGTGCCGCCGATGGGCAGCATCCTCTACATCAAGACCTGCCCGCCGAAGGGTGGCGACACCCTGTTCGCCAGCATGTACGCGGCCTACGAAGCGTTGTCGGACCGCATGAAGCAATATCTCGCCGGTATGCGGGCGCGGCACGAGAGCGAACACGTGTACCGCGGCACCTATGCCAACTTCGGCATCACCGACAAGCCGGAATACCCGCGTGCCGAGCACCCGGTGGTGCGCACCCATCCGGTGACCGGCCGCCAGGCCCTGTACGTCAATCGCGGTTTCACCCGCAGCTTAGTCGGCGTGCCGGGCGACGAGAGCGACGGCATCCTGCGTTACCTCTACGAGCACATGGAGAACCCGATTTTTCAGTGCCGCTTTCGCTGGTGCGAAAACTCGATCGCGTTCTGGGACAACCGCTGCGTGCAGCACCGCGCGATGTGGGACTACTGGCCGCACACGCGCAGCGGCAACCGGGTGACGGTGGCCGGCGATCGTCCGGTGTGATCCGAGCCGAGCTGCCCTGAGCTATAGCGATGTTCGATACGTCATTTCTTCAGCTGCTCGACATCCGCGCCTACCAACTGGTGGTCGGTGTTTGGGACATGTACTGGCCCGTGTTCCTGATCACGATTTTTCTTACTCTGATCGAGCGCTGCTTTCCGCTGGAGCCCAGTCAGCCGTGGCGCGCCTGGCTTTTCAACATGGCGTGGCACGCGTTGGCGCTTTCGATCGGCGTCATCTTGTCGTGGACCGCCTGGGGCGAATTCGTCGCATCGCTGAGCGGCACGGCGATGGCACCGACGCGAGCGCGGGCGCCGCAAGGGTTGCCGGACGAACTTGCCAGGCTCGTCCTGGTACTACTGGTGTATGACTTTTGCATCTACTGGGCGCATCGTCTGCAGCACGCGGTACCGGCGCTGTGGGCGATGCATCAGTTCCATCATGAAGAGCGGCACATGAATGCGGCTGCCAGCCTGCGCTCGCACTGGCTCAACATTCCCTACTTGCAGGTTCTGGTAACCATCCCCCTAATGTGGCTGCTTGGGTTCGAGGCGTATACATTTACCGCGTACCTGATGATTCACATATTCCTGGGCTATTCGCACATGAATGTCAGGCTCGATCTTGGCCGATTTTCAAGGCTGCTGGTCGGGCCGCAGTATCACCGGATGCACCACGCTCGGGAACGCCGCCACTACGACTGCAATTTCGCCACCTTGCTGCCGCTGTGGGATATGCTGTTCGGCACTTTTCAGCCGCCCGTGGCCGGCGAGTTCGGGCCTACCGGGGTCAGCGGGATTCCGACCACTCGCGCATGGATTGCGGCATCCCTGCAGCCGGGCATCGATTGGTGGCGCATGCTCAAGTCGCGGTTTGTGCGAGCCTGATCGGGGTCGCGGTGGCGGACCGATCCGGGACGGTTTGGCGCAGTTATGCAACGGCTTCGAATTCGCATCGCCGGGTATATCTGCAATCATTTGTCGACTGGCGGTGAATGGTTCGGCGCTCGACTTTCAGGATCTGAGTCATGTCCGCGAGTGGGCGCATGCGTTTGTTGCATGGCATAATCACCGCCTGATTGACAAACTACGACAATCCACTCAAAGGAGCAGTTAGATGCAAAAATTTCTGCAGGTGTCAGGTCTGCATCATCTCGCCAAACTGGCGCTGGCCCTGCTCCTTGCAGGGGCGATGCCGGGCATCGCAAATGCCGGCATCGTGCCACCGCCACCGCCGGCCACCAAAGTGTGCCCGGACGGCGCCACGATACTTGCAAGCGCGACCTGTCGCCCGGTGGCGGGCGTGGCCCAGCCCGGCGTCACAGAAGCCACGCTGACCGGGACGATTACAAGCGTCGGCTCGACCATCAGTAACGCGGTCAGTGGTGCGTTCGGCGGCGGCGGCGGCGCGACTGCCGCATCAGGCGTCACCCGTAGCGCCTTGTCAGGTCAGACCGGCCAGGCTGGCGCTGCCAGTCGGTCGAACTGGAACGTTTGGGTCGCGCTGTCTCATCTCAATGTCGGCTATTCGTTCCAGCCACTGCAATCCGGCGGCAATGCCACCCTGGTGCTGGGTGGCGTCGATTACACCATCGGCAACAGCCTGGTGCTCGGGTTGGCGGTCACCGACGAGCGCACCCGCATCGGCACTTCGTATAACGGCGGCAACATCCGCGGCGACGGTAACACCTTTGCCCCGTATCTCGGCTGGCGCATCAACAATGCGTGGTTGCTCGATGCATCGCTCGGGTTTGGCGACACCAAACTGACCTCCACCGACAACAGCGTGCCGGGCGGCACCACCGGCTCGAACAAGGCCGAGCGGACCATGGGTTCGGTGGGGCTCGCCTATAACCAGGGCATGGGCCGCTGGCTGTTCACCGGCAAGGGCAGCCTGTTGACCGCTGAAAGCAAGTTCAGCGCTTTCAATTTCTCCAACGGTACGCCAGTGACGGCCAGTACCACGCGCACCACCCAGGCGCGCCTGGGCGCACAGGCTGCGTATAACGCCGGCAGCGTGGTGCCGTTTGTCGGCGTCACCTACATCAACGATCTCGAGCGCCCGACCCAGGGCGTGGTTGGCGGGCAGACCGCGGCCAACGACCGGGATGCATGGCAGGTGCGGCTCGGCATGAACTTCCGCTCCAGCGGCGCGCTGTATGGCGGCGTGGTGCTGAGTACCGACGTTGGCCGTTCGCAGGTCAAGAATGACCAGATCATGGTCAATGTCGG
>JANMWZ010000154.1:0-1545 GCA_031441585.1 Gammaproteobacteria bacterium | reverse complement strand
CACCCGCGGCAGCAGGAACTCGGCGATCGTCATGCTGGCACCGATGAGGAGCGCGCCTGCGACCTGGCCCGTCATCTCCTTGAGGCGCGTGTCAAGCTCCGCGGACAGGCCGAGGATGCGCTCGGCGTAGTCGAGCACGATATCGCCCGCCGCAGTGAGCGCGATCCTTCCATGGCCGCGATCGAACAGGCGCGTGTTGAAGTGTTCTTCGAGCTGCTTGATCTGGAAGGTGACTGCCGGCTGGGTCATGAACAGCGCTTCGGCTGCCTTGGTGAACGAAAGTTGCCTCGCCACCGCATGGAACACCTGGAGACGCCTGTCCGCCATCGGCCGCGACCTGACTGAAGTTAACGCGCTTATTCAAGCATAAATCTCGGTTTAAGCATATCTTATGGCCGCATCGCATTGGATAAAAAGCGAATTTTCAATCCCGGCGTGCTATAAAGCCGCCTGCCTTTCCAAGGAGAACAACCGGCAGCGCCCAAGGGCGGACCGGCACCCATCTTCCCCGATGAGCCTAGGCTTCTACATCATCATGGCGGCGCAGTTTTTCTCGTCGCTGGCGGACAACGCCCTGCTCGTCGCCGCGATCGCGCTGCTGATCCAGTCGGACTCCCCCGGCTGGCTCACGCCCTATCTGAAATTCTTTTTCGTCATCTCGTATGTCGTGCTCGCGCCGTTTGTCGGCGCGTTCGCCGACCGCCTTCCAAAGGGCCAGGTGATGCTGGTCAGCAACAGCATCAAGATCGTCGGCTGCGCGATGATGCTGTTCAACGTCAACCCGCTCATCGCGTATGCAATGGTGGGGCTGGGCGCGGCGGCCTACTCGCCGGCCAAGTACGGCATCCTCACCGAGTACCTGCCGCCCTCGCGCCACGTGATCGCCAACGGCTGGATCGAGGGACTCACGGTGGCTTCGATCATTCTCGGCACGGTGCTGGGCGGAGTGCTCGTCAATGTGCGCGTCTCGGGGCTGCTGCTCAACATGGATCTGCCCTACATTGAAACCGGCATCGATACGCCGGCGGAGGCAGCCATCTCGCTGATTATTTTCATTTACGCGATTGCGGCATTCTTCAACCTGTATGTACCGAACACCGGCGTGCCGCTCAAGAAACTGCCGGCCAACCCGGTGGATACGCTGAAGGATTTCTTCGCCTGTTTCCGCCGCCTGTGGGCCGACAAGCTCGGCCAGATCTCGCTCGCGGTGACCACGCTGTTCTGGGGCGCAGGCGCCACGCTGCAGTTCATCGTCATCGAATGGGCGCGGCACAACCTCGGGTTCGATCTCTCGCGCGCCTCGATCCTCCAGGGCGTGGTGGCTTTCGGCATCGCCCTGGGCGCGGTGATCGCCTCCGCGCGCGTCAAGCTCCACCAGTCGGTGCGCGTGATTCCCCTGGGCATCGCAATGGGCCTCATCGTCCCGGTCATGGTGCTCGTGCACAGCATCTGGATCGCGATCCCTTTGATGATCCTCATCGGCGGACTGGCCGGGTTTTTCGTCGTGCCCATGAATGCGCTGCTGCAGCACCGCGGCCACAACCT
>JANMWZ010000153.1:0-16543 GCA_031441585.1 Gammaproteobacteria bacterium | reverse complement strand
GATCGTCACGCCCCTGCCGCTCAACTATGCCAGGACCCACGTCGATCAGGTGTTGATGGCCGCGCGCGCCGGGGTGCCAGTCAGCGTCGGCACGTTGCCGATCGGCGGCGCCTCCTCGCCGATCACGATCGCCGGCTGCATCGCCCAGAGCCTGGCCACCGATTTCGCCGGCATGACGCTCGGCCAGCTGGTGCGGCGCGGCTCGTTCGTGATCGGCAGTTCCGACGTGTTCTTCATGGAACCGGCGACCGGCGCCATCGGCAATTTTGCGCAGACCTCGCTCGCTGACATGGTCATGTGCCAGGTGCGCCGTGAGCTTGGCCTCCCCTCGTTCACCGGCATCGGCGGCCAGTCGGCGGCGCGCCGCTTCAACCAGGATGCGGTGTGGGAACTGACCGCCAACCTGATGCAGGCCTTCTACAGCCGGCCCGCAACCTGCGATTACCTGGGTTCACTTGACGAGGGCATGAGCTATTCACTGCACGCGCTGCTGCTGTGCGACGACCTGGCCGGTCTGTTGCGCAGTCTCTGGCAGGGCGTGATCGTGGACGATGACACACTCGCCCTCTCGCAGGCAAAATCGGTTGGGCCACGCGGCAACTACCTGGCGCTCGACCACACGGTCAGTCATTGCCGCGAGCAGCTCTGGCGGACGCGCTACTTCGGCCCGCAGATGCCCACACGTATGAGTTCGCTCGCAGATCGCGATCTCTATCAGCGCATCGACGCCGACCTGCGCCGGATTCTCGGCGAACATACCGTGGCGGATCTGCCCGCGCCGCTGCTGCAGGAACTGGACGGCATTCGGGCGCGCTTCGCGGCGAGCTACGTGGCGAGCTGATGGCGTTGGCCAACGGATTTTCTTGTCAATAACGACTGAAGTTTCGGGTGGCACGCGGGCAACTGGCTGAGTTCGGCCATGGTTATTCAGGAGGTCAAATAGGCCACCCGTTAGCAGACGTTCCCGGGCTGGAGTGCGGGCTGCCAATCTGAGGCGACAGATCGCTTGACACAGCACCCCGCTGGGATCGACAAGAGGATCGCTGGCATGCGAAGCGAGAGCAGGCGCAATGAATGAGTCGTCGCAGGAAGCACCCAAGCAACCAAATGCTGCGACACCGAATCCCGCTCCGGAAGTAATGGGCACAGCGATCCCACCTACCTTGCGGGCTAGCGCCATTTGGGATCGGATCAAACATCACAAAGTTGTGCAGTGGACGATCGCCTATTTGGCGCTCGCCTACACCTTGCTGCACGGCGCCGAGATGCTTGGCATCTCACTCGGTTGGTCACACGGCCTGCTGCGTTTGTTTACACTTTTGCTGATCCTGGGCGTTCCGGTCGTGATCACGCTTTCCTGGTACCACGGCGCGCGTGGGCAGCGCAGGATCAGTGGCACGAAACTGATGATCATTGCACTCTTGCTGGCCATCGGCGGTGCCTGCGCCACCGGCTGCATCCATCGCGGTGCTCCCCTTTACGGATCTGTCGGCGGAAGGTAATCAAGGGCATTTTTTCGGACGGCATTGCTGAGGAAATTCTCAACGTGCTCGCCCACGTCAACGGACTCCATGTGGCTTCGCGTACCTCCTCGTTCAGTTTCGGAAGTCCGAACTGGGCGCTCCCGCAGTCGCCCAGAAGCTGGGCGTCCGCCATATTCTTGAGGGGGCGTGCGTAAAGCCGGCACTACCGGGCGCATCGCCGCGCAGCTAATCGATGGGAGGACGGACCAGCATCTGTGGTCACAGACATTCGACCGGCCGCTGACAACCGCCAATCTGTTTGCGATCCAGGATGAAGTCGCCAGGACCATCGTCGATCATCACCTATCCGTGGCATACGCCGCGCGTGGGGCCGTGCAGGGCAATCTAGTGCTCCACGACGCCACCATAAGCTGGGACGATTCAATGTCCAGTCTGACGCAGGCGATTGCGAATGACACACAGGATGCGACCGCCATTGCATGGCGCGGCATTAACCTCTTGAGTCTAGGCTATCTGGATCGCGCCGCTGCGAACCTCAGGAATTGCCTCGACTCGATCCTGCTTATGAGATTTGTCGACGTTACCTCGCACTAACCGCTAGGTACGTGGGCCATGTTCAGGACGGCCTTCGGCACTACGAACCGGGCTTGGCGAAAGGGTACGTCGACGGCGGCGTGCAATTTGCACCGGCGGCCGAGACACGGGGTGACCGGCTGGGCGCGCTGGGCGCGCTGGGCATTCTGGCAGCGACGTATCCAGACAATCCGGAATTAATTCGGCAGTTATTTCGCGCGCTCACCGACTCTGCTTTCGGCGACCAAGATCGGCGGGGAGCGCTCCAACTCATTGGCACTGGAGCGACGAACCTTGAGCTAACGGATACGGCAGGTCTGGAGGCGTTCTGGCTTCTAACGGCCTACGATCAGATGGCGACAGTGCCGATGATCGATGCGCCGACTATCTGGTGGGCACGTGACGACCCCGGTTGGCTGAATTCGTTCGCCCGGAAGGCCATGATAAGACGGTGGCGACTGCCGGAGTATTGGCGGAAGCACGGATTCCCGCCGCAGTGCAGACCAACAGGAGAATCTGATTTCGAGTGCCGCTGAGTCGGGCCGCTTCCGCACAGCGGACGCTCACGACAGTCCTTCGGTCAGCTTCGCCGGTTGCCAACGGCAACCGGATTGCCCAACTTGTCAGCGAGCCATAGCTTGATCAATGACTGTCGGGTAACACCCATCCGGCGCGCCTCCCGGTCCAGAGAGTCGACCATCCAACCGGGAAAATCGACATTCACCCGCTTTGGGTCCGTGCCAATACGTCGGGCCTTGCCCACATCCAGTTGATCGATGATCTTCTCAGCAGCATCGAACTTACGATCAAATGTCTTGGCTTTCATAAATTGTCACTTCCTCATCGCGCGACCGTCTTACCGAAATAATGCGCACGTTGTCGGCACGCCGCGTAATCACGGCTGAATAGTGCTTGCCGTTCACCTTGCCGATTACCACCCAACGCGCCTCATCGGTAACGCGGGCCGGGATTTCCAACAGTGCCGCGTCAGACCACAGAGCCTGAGCTTCCTCGAAATCGACGCCGTGCTTGCGCTTGTTCTCAACGCTCTTCCCGGAATCGTACTCAAAGCCCATACGGTCCTTGTACCACAGCGGAAAGGTATAATAAAGGTATAGTTATTATACTTGTTGTCAAGTTACGCCACGACAATAACCACCGAACATCGCATACCCTATATTCCTGGGCTTAAATCCTGTGGACATGAAATGAACAGATCCCTGCTCAGAGGACTGACGCTCATACCGGCGACTGCGCTCATTGTCACGACGGTCATCGGCACCGGCGTGTTCGTCAAGGCACGGGTCATGGTCTGCAACGTGGGCACGCCGTGGATGGTGCTGCTGGCGTATCTCGTCGCCGGCGTGCTGACGCTCGGTGGCGCGCTCACCTTTGCCGAACTGGGCGCCATGATGCCGCGCTCGGGTGGCCAGTACAATTTCATCGGCGCGGCGTTCGGGCGGGTCTGGGCTTTCCTGTTTGGGTGGATGGAGACGCTGGTGGACGGGTCGGCGAGCGTTGCCGCCATCGCCATCGTATTCATTATCTTCCTGAACGATCTGCTGGGCGGAACGCTCTCGCCCCTGCAGATCCAGCTGCTGACCGTCGGCACCATTCTCGTCGTGACGCTCCTGACTCTGGCGTCGATGCACACCAACGGGCTGCTGGCCACCGTGGTGACAGCACTGAAGGTGCTGCTCGTTGCCGGCATCGGTGTCGCTGCTTTTCTGTTCAGCGACGGCTCGTGGTCCCACTACTCGGCATCCGCTGCGAGCGGCGCCTGCGAGGGTGTTGCGACCGGTGCGCGCTTCGGTGTGGCCGGCTTCGGAGCCGCCGTCGTGGGCGCCCTGTGGAGCTACAACGGCTGGGCGAACGTGAGCTTCGTTGCTGAAGAGGTGCGCGAGCCCGGGCGCACGCTACCACGCGCCCTGATCGGCGGCAGCGTGCTGACTATCGGGCTGTACCTGCTTATCAACGCGGGTTATTTCTATGCACTGGAACCCCTGCTGGTGGCGAACCTGCCCGAGGGCTCTTCGGTCGCCGGGCTGGTGCTGGCGCGATTGCTCGGCGCGGGCGGCGCCTCGCTGCTGACAGTCGCAATGATGCTCTCGTCGTTCGGGGCGCTGCACTCAACCAGCCTCGCTGTGGCTCGCATGCCCTTTGCGATGGCCCGCGACGGCCTGCTGCCGCGCATATTTGCCATGATCTCGCCGCGGGCGCGCGTACCCACCCACGCCGTGTTGCTGGTGGGCGCTTGCGCAATCGGCTTCGCCTTCTCCGGCACATTCGACATCCTCACGGATCTGATCGTCTTCGTGCTGTTGCTGTTCAACGGGCTGGCCGTGGCCGCTGTCTATGTTCTACGCCGCACGCTACCCAATGCTGCGCGTCCGTACCGGGTCTGGGGCTATCCACTCGTGCCGGCGCTGTTTCTCCTGGCCACGGCCTGTCTGATGATCAACACGCTGCTCGCGACACCGGGTCGAGCGCTCGCGGGACTTGGCATCGTCGCGCTCGGCCTGCCGATCTACGCCTACTACGCGCGGCGCCTGCCACCGAGTCGCCCGGAAGACTGGCTGGCTGAGTCCTCCGTACCCTAGAAACCTCTGGTAGGCAGGGTCGAGAGAAAATCGCACTGCGCGTTTCGGTAGCCTCCGGCCAGCGTCACAATGTTGTCGTCGAACTGCAGAATGTTTTCGCTGGCAACATCGTAGGGAAGCCATGGAACCGCGCCCGCTCCGTTCGGATCGCCGGTCGCTGCAAGCCGCACCCAGTAGCCCATTATTTCGTTGGAAAGCGCGATCTCGGCGTCGCTCGGGGAATAGGAATTGCCGCCCAACCCCGTCTGGAGATTTCCGAAAAGGAAAGGGAGCTCCGCCCCGTGAAACGCCCGCGCCGCATTGAGAGGCGTCGTTCTCGTAGCGATGCGTAAACAGATAGCGCCACACCGGCGGTCGCTGCGCGCCGCTCGCGGCGCGGGCGAGATTCCGCGTATAGAGGCCCACGCCCAGGTCCGTAGACACGGCAGCGAGCGCGTAGTTGGGGTTGGTGTAATCCGTCGCGGGATAGACCGACAGGACCGCGTCGCCGGCGCCGGGCGCCAGTGGATCGAACTTCGAGTGAATTCTGGCGGCATAGCCGCTGGCATCCAGGGGAGGGGCGAACGCGATATTGCTCGCCGCTTCATCGCTATTGGAGCCGATGATCAGAGGCACCGGAGAGCCCAGCCGCTGCAGCTTGAGGAAAGGGTCTTCAGGCAGGACGACCGGATTGATGCTGACCCACCCGAGGTCCCCGATGTCGGGCCTGTTGAGGTCACTTTGCACCAACGTGTCCGCTGGCACGGCGCGCAGGCACGCCAGCACATCCGCGGCGGTGTCGCAGCCCATGGCGCCGGGCACGTTCGCATACCAGCGATAGGCGTCGTTTATGCTGGTGCCGATAAGGCCGCCTTTCACCACCCCGCTCTGCATGGCGGCGGCCGAAAAAAGCCCCGTGGCCGCAGGTGATGCCAGCGGGGATTCCGCCATCACCGATCCCTAGGAATGGCCGACGATCATCACTTTTGACGGGTCTCCGCCGAACTCGGCGATGTTGTCGTGCACCCATTGCAGGGCTGCAATCTGATCCATCAGGGCATAATCTCCGGATGAACTTTCTGGCGACTCTGCTGTGAGCAAGGGGTTCACGAGCCAGCCGAGCAGCCCCATGCGGTATTGCACGGTCACCACAATCGCGTGGCCCGCAAGCGGCGTGGCCGCATTGAACGGCGGACTCAGGGCACTTCCTCCGCTCGCTCCCCCACCGTGAATGAACACGATCACCGGCTGCTTCAAACTCGTGGGCGGATTGACCGCGTAGATGTTCAGCGTGAGGCAGTCTTCGCTCCCCACCGGCCCGCTACCACCGACTTGCGGGCATGGGTTTCCAAATGCCGTCGCGGGGCGCACGCCCTGCCACTTTGCCGGCGGCGCCGGCGGACGCCAGCGCAAGTCGCCCACGGGCGGCGCGGCAAAGGGAATCCCGCGGAAGGGTCGCTAGCCCCCTTCGTCCGCGCCCTGGATCTGACCCGATTGGGTGCACACGATGGTAGCAGTGCTCACACAGCTGGCCGTTGGAGGCACGACGACGCTTGCACTTCCGCTACTCCCGCCGCACGCGGCGAGCGCCGTCAATAGAATTCCCGCAGACCCGAGCCAGGCCGACCGACACAGTGATGATGCCACTCTAATCCCCCTCATACTGTGTAAGAGTCCCACAGGTCCGAATTGGCAACAAAAATATCCATCGCGCCGGTGCCGACACGCCTTCCGACGGACCAGCAACCCCTCTATCCCACATTTGGGGTGTCCAAATTGCACCGTGGGGACTCTTTAGCTATGAATCGAGCATTGACGATGGCACCCAATGCCCGTCGCGGTGGCGGATTTCCTGGCGACGTTTTGAAAGCGCGGAGCAACTCAAATATGGAACCGCATAACAATCACGGACAACCTTGCCGGCTCGGAGCCTGGCTTCAGGAGCGTTGCCAGCAGGGCTTTGAGGTCCCGGAGGCCGAGTGTCTGTGCCTGCGGATGTACTACAAGTTTGACGGCATACCGATGCCATTGCGTCACCAGTTGTCGCGGGTCACCCTTGCCAGCACCTTCGCCGAACTCGCGCGACGCGGTTGGGTTCGTGCCACCGATGGTGCTGGCGGCGACGAGCTGCAGACACCGCAGTATTGGCAGCATCTGTTGACACCGAACTATCGCCGCAGCGGGCCGATCTACGACTACGCGCTCGGGGAAGCGGTGTTTCACCGGCTCCAGCCGGGCATGGCCTAGGCCAACGCGGCTCATCGGTGCGGCCATGTAAGTAGCTCTAACAGCCCGCCGAACTGAGGGCGAACCAGAGTTCGGCCAATAGCGCGCCGGACTGAATGCCGGAGCAGTCAGTGTCAAATTTGCCAGCGTACCGTGGACCATGTTGCCCTTGACGCAAGCATAAGACTCCTGTCATACTCCGGGTATGAAAGTTGCAGTGTCGATTCCCGATGAAGTTTTCGCTGATACCGAGTTGCTTGCCAAGCGGCTTAAGGCCTCGCGCAGCGAAGTCTACAGTCGTGCCTTACATGAGTTTCTCGGGCGTCACGCCCCAGAGCGAATCACTGAAGTAATGAACAGGGTTATACAAGAAATCGGTGGCGAGCTTGATCCGTTCACTGCTCGCGCGGCGCGACGCGTTCTCGAACGTACTGAATGGTAATCGGTCAGGGCGAGGTATGGTGGGCCGAACCGAATGAACCCAGCGGTTCCGCGCCCGGATTGCGCCGCCCTGTCATCGTGGCCCAGTGTAATGCGCTCAACCAGAGTCGCGTTGGCACGGTTATTTGCGTGCCGCTCACCAGTAATCTCAAATGGACCGAGGCGCCTGGGAACGTCCTGCTTACCGCAGCCAGCACAGGCTTACCCAAGGACTCAGTCGCCAATGTTTCACTGACAATTGCATTGGACAAACTGCAACTAACTGAACGCGTCGGACGAATCTCGCGACGTCAACTTGAGTTGATATTCTCCGGTATCGATATCGTGCTTGGTCGCTAGCAGGCCGCCGAACTGAGGGTGAACCAGAGTTCGGCCAATCGCGGACGGGACTGAATGCCCGAGTAATTTCGTGTCAGACTTTTCGGGCACCATAAATTCTTCAGCCCCGGGGTTCGCGCATGAGCACTCTCAGTCCGGCGCGCCTCGGCACACCTGCCCAACGCCGTGCCGATGGCCTGGATGGCAGGGCTGTATCGCACGCCGCCCATCTATTGCGAGTCGGGCGCGGGCGCACGATTCCGTGACATCGA
Organism: Gammaproteobacteria bacterium; assembly: GCA_031441585.1. Taxonomy (GTDB): domain Bacteria; phylum Pseudomonadota; class Gammaproteobacteria; order Steroidobacterales; family Steroidobacteraceae; genus FEN-1191. The sequence goes on along the minus strand of JANMWZ010000153.1, from coordinate 8,650 downwards.
CGGCAACGAGTACCTCGATTTCAACGTTTCTGACTTGAGCATGAGCGCCGGCTTCGGCCCGCCAGCGATCGTGGCGGCAGTGAGCGCACAGGTCGCGCGTGGCGCACATTTTCTGTTGCCGACACCGGATGCGGTGGAGGTCGCAGAGCGGCTGGCAGAACTGGTCGGGCTGCCATTCTGGCAGGCGACCTTATCCGCCACGGGTGCGAACACCGAGGTGCTGCGCATCGCCCGAATCGCGACCGGCCGGGAGCGCGTGGTCGTATTTGGCGGGCATTACCACGGCCATCTCGAGGAGACGCTGGTCAAGACGGTTGACGGCGTCGTGGTCGCGGAAGTCGCTGGCCTGCGCCATCAGGCCGGCGCGGCCACCCGGATTCTGCCCTTCAACGATCTGGTGGCGCTCGAACAGGAGCTGCGCTCCTGCGAGGTGGCGCTCGTCCTTACGGAACCCGCACTCTCGAACTGCAACATCGTGCTGCCCGCGGACGGTTTCCTGGCGGGCGTGCGTGCACTCGCGAAGAAGTACGGCGCGCTGCTGTGTATCGATGAAGCCCACACTTTTCAGTTCGCCTATGGCGGCCTGACCCGGGCGTGGCATCCGGAAGCGGACTTCGTCGTGCTAGGAAAAGGATTCGGCACCGGCATCCCCTTCGGCCTTTACGGGATGAGTGCTGCGCTCGGCCAATTGTGCGCGCGGCAACTGGACGTGGACATCGGACCGCGCGGCATCGGCATCGGCGGCACGCTCTACGCCAACGCGATCGCCTTCGCTGCGGTGCGCGCCGCGCTGACCCAGCTGCTGCGCGTCGAGGACTATGAGCGCGTCACGACGCTCGGCCGGCGGCGGGCCGACGGACTGGAGCGGCTGTTCCTGCAGCACGGCCTGCCGTGGCGGGCTTTCCGCCTGGGCCCGCGCTCGGGTTACTGCCTCGAGGCAACGCTGCCCCGCAACGGCGCGGAAGCCGCGCGGTCGCTGGACGCCGACTTCATCGATGCGCGGCGCGTCTACTGCGCGAATCGGGGTATCTGGGATGCGGTCCTTTCCGCCGGACCGCAGGTTTCACTCGCCCACAGGGCGGCCGACATCGATCGCTATCTGGACGTGGCCGGGGAATTCTTCGCCGAGGTCGTCGCCTGAGCCGCGCCACTCACAGTCGCGGATAGGTGCCAAGCGAGTTTGCCGTCGTCACCATGCTGTTGATTCTGGCGGCGAGTGACTCGGGCAAGCCCGCACGCTGGGCCAATTCGCCGGGACTGCCGTAGGGGCCATGCAGGTCGCGTTCGGCCACGATCTTCCCGCCCCACTCAACAAAGGAATCGTCAAGCGCGGCCAGTTGATCGGCCTCTGCGGTGTTGAGATTCAGGACCAGCGACTCGGTGGTTGCGATCCACAATGCCGGACCCAGCCCGGCAGTCAGCATGTCGGGCTGTTGGCTGACCCGCTCAATGAGTGCAGCCAGCTGCGCGCGGGCTGGTTTCAGACGCTCCACGAACGCCTGTTGTTTGCCGAGGCGGCCGAGCTGCGCCAGTTCCATCGTGGCTTGTGGCAAAGCACGCTCGATCGTTGCACCGTAGGTGGTCTCCACGAATATTTTTGCGAACCGCTTCCCCTGTGGCGGATCGGTCGTCATCCAACTCTCCGCCATGAGCGGTAACAGGGGCGAGTCCGGATGCAGCTCCTGCCTGTCCAGCTGCTGCAGTGCCCGGAATAGCGAAACGTATCGGCCTACCGACGCGGCCGGGGCCAGCGCGCGGTAGAAGAGCGTGGCGACCACGCCTTCCGAGGCCATCATCTGGTTGCCATTTTTCAGCGCGCCAATGTCAAACGCGCTGCTGTTCGCGCGGCGCGCGAGCGCATCGTCATCGCCTGGAGGCAGGAGCTGTCGATGGATGAACCAGTTGCGCCGCACGCCATCAATGCGCAGCGTTCCATCGACGCGGCTTTGCCACAGCGGCGTGAAGGGCTTGCTGCCCAGTCCCGCGTCATTCGCCTTGAGCGCGCTGTTGAGCGTCAGCAGGCGCGACAAGGCCTGGAAGTGGATCGCGAAGCCCTCGTCAAGAGCGGTCGGATCATCGGTGATGGTCAGGCTGCCATGATTCACCCGCGACATGCCGGTCGGCAACCTGGTGAGCAAGCGGTGCAGCACTACATGGCCGGTCTCGTGAGCAAAGATCTCTTCAAAACTACCATCAGCGATCGAGTCGGCATCGACCACCAGCGCCACGTAGGGCTGATCGACATAGCGATCGTGGCCGTGCTCGCGCAGCCAGAAGCCACGCTTGGCGAAGCCGCCCTCTTCTTGGGTCAGCAGCAACCAGGTTGGCTGCGCCATCTGTCCACTGAGGCGCTGCGCCTGCTCATCGAGCTTCAGTACAAAGGCGACCGTGCCGCGTTGTGATTCTCCGATCAATGCGCGATGCAGTGCACTGTCGGGTGCCGGCTGAAGAACCGGCATTGGCCGGCCGCCCGGGCTGGGTTTGATCGCGACCTCCTCGCCCTGTTGCTCAGGCACGAGCACGCCCAGGCTGGCGGCGGATGCAGTACTGCTGCAAACCAAGAGTGCGGTCGCGAAAAGCGCAATCAGAGTTTTGTCCATGGTTGATGTCACCCGGCTGCCGCAATTGCCAGCAGATTACATTATCGCCTTGCGCAAGTGCCCGGGCGACATGACGTTGCCAGCGCCATGCGCGCTGCGTAGCATCGGCAGATGGACAGGCGCGAATTCCTCACCTGGTCGATCGCCGGAGGCTGTGCCCTGACGCTGGCCGCGCGGGCGAACGCCGGGACGAAGCCGCTGTCGCCGTGGATCACCTTGCATGCCGACGGCACGGTCACGCTGGTCAGTACCTCTCTGGAAATGGGCCAGGGCTCGCGCACCGGGCAGGCGCAGATCCTGGCAGACGAACTCGACGTGCCCTGGCAGGATGTGCGCGTGGTCCTCGCGCCTGAGCAGGACCCCTATCTGGTTGACGGTGCCTTGTTTTCGGGTGGCAGTGAAACCCTGCGGTCGCGCTACGAACTGCTGCGCCGGGCGGGCGCCAGTGTGCGCCATCAGCTGATCGCCGCGGCGGCGCTGGCGTGGCGGGTGCCAGCCGCAAGCTGCGAGGCCGCCTTAGGGTTTGTGAACCACACCCGCTCCGGTCGCAGCCTGAGTTACGGTGCGCTCGCTGAGCGCGCCGCCACGGTCGACCCAACGACCAACCCTGTGCTCAAGCGGCCCGAGCAGCGACGCTACATCGGCAAATCGATGTCGACGCTTGATCAGGCCGACAAGGTGACGGGTCGCGCCCGCTACGGGATTGATTTTCGTCTGCCGGGAATGAAGTTCGCGACGATCCGCCAGTGCCCGTTGTTCGGCGGTGTGCTGTCTGGGGTGGACGAGAAACCGGCGCTGTCGCTGCCGGGTGTACGCAAGGTGATCCGACTGAGCGATGCGGTCGCGGTGGTAGCCGATACGACGCACCAGGCGCTGCGCGGCGCGGCGGCTCTCGATCCGCGATGGACGGTGGCGAACCCGGTGCCGGACAGCGCTGAAATCTCACGCCGGCTCTCTGCCGGCATCGACGCCGCGGACGCCGTGGTCAGCCCACGACAGGGCGGCAAAGAAGCGCGCGAACTGCTGCGTAGCGCGTTTGCAGCGGCTGGGCGTCGTCATGAAGCCCGCTATGAAATTGCCTATCTCGCGCATTCGCCGCTGGAGCCGATGAACGCCACCGCGCGAGCGAGCGCCAGCGGTGTGGAAATCTGGGCGCCATGCCAATCACCAACCTGGGCACGCGACGATGTGATGAGCATGACCGGTCTCAAGAAGGAGTCCATCACGATACATCCGCTGCTGATGGGCGGCGCCTTCGGGCGGCGGCTCAAGGGCGACTATGCCGCGCGCGCGGCGCAGGTTGCGCTCGCGTATCCCGGTGCGGTGCAGGTGTTGTGGTCACGCGAGGAAGATCTGACCCATGACTTCTACCGCCCGGCAATGCGCGCCGTGCTGCGCGCCGCGCTGCCCGAGGATGGTCTGCTGAGCGGTTACGAATTCCTGGCGGCAACCGCCGACGATCTCACGGGCGGCAACGCGCCGCTGCCTTACAGTCTCGCAGGCTACGCAGCGACGCTGGCTAAGGTCAAGATCGGCGTGCCGATCGGTTCCTGGCGCTCGGTCGATGCGGGGATGTCGCTGTTCGCCAAAGAAAGCTTCATCGACGAATGTGCGCAGCTTGCTGGCAAGGATCCGCTGGCGTATCGCGATGCGCTGCTTGGAGCGAACGAGCGTGCACGCCGCGTGCTGCACAGCGCGGCCACCGCGGCCGGCTGGCCCGGGGAGCAGCGTGCCGGTACCGGCATGGGTCTCGCGCTGCTGCAGGAGTGGGATTCGATTGTCGCGCATGTCATCGAGGTCGAGGTGACCGGCACCCGCCTGCGCGTCAAGCGCATCGTGGCTGCGATGGACTGCGGTACGGCCGTCAATCCGCAGCAGGTACGCGCGCAGCTGGAGGGCGGCTCACTGTTCGGGCTGTCGGCGGCGTTAGGCGAGAAGATCACGCTGGCCGGCGGACGCGTCGAGCAGCGCAACTTCAACGACTATCCACTGCTGCGCTTTCGCGACGCCCCGCAGGTTGATGCCATCCTGCTCGACACGCCGGACGCAACGGTCGGTGGGGTCGGCGAGCCGCCAGTCCCCGGCGTTGCACCGGCCCTTGCCAACGCCATCTTTGCGGCGACGGGCAAGCGGCTGCGGAGCCTGCCGCTCGTGCTGACCTAGGGTGTCGATGGCGGCGAAGGTGAGATTCGAACTCACGCGCCACGGCTTGACGCCGTGGCGCGTGGCCGCCAAGCCTCGAGGACGGGTCAGTAGCCGGTTCCCACGACGACGTCCTGGTTAGCCGGAGTCAGACCAGGATTGCCGCGGAAGTCGGCCCGCACGGTGACCGCCTTGCCATCCGCCGCCACGGCGGTGCCGGTGTAATCGCCGATGAATGATCCCGAGAAGAGGATGTAGGGGTTGGATGATTCCCTGCTCACCCGCGTCTCGGCGGCGAAATTATCGGACGAAGAGCGCACCGCCCAATCGAGGCAAACCGCCGCGTCGGCCCGGGCCGGATCCGTGGGCGGAACGACGTTGCCTGTAATCGAGTCACGTTCCATGATCCCGCAGACGCGATCGGTGGTCGTCGGTACCGGTGAATACGCCCGCGTGTAGTAGCCAACGACGATACGCCCGGCGTTGGCGCCGACCGAGGGATACACCTTGTCGGCGGCACCCGAGCTGATCGTGCGAGGCGCCGTCCAGGTGATGCCGTCTGTTGAAGTGATGAGCTTGACCTGGTTGGAAGTGACGCCGCCGAACACGCTGCCACCGCTCCCGCAATTGCCCGCCCCTTCATTGTCGGCCCACACCATCGCCAGACGGCCGCTGATCGGGTCAATCGACAGCGACGGGAAGCTGTTGATGCGAAACTGTTCGTTGGTGAGCGTCTGGCGGCCTTGCGCGCCGGGACGTTGCCGCGGGTAACAGTCATTGTCGTCCCATGCGCGCACTACCTGGCGATTGACAAAGGTCGTACCGCCATTGACCGAGCGCGCGACCACCTGCTGGTCGGTCGCATATCCGGTGGCTGGATCGGCCCCTTCATAGGCGACATAGACCACGCCGTTGGGCGCCACGAGCACCTGCGAGCCCTGGTTATAGGGGTGCGCATCATCGGAAACCGCCTTCACCGAAGACCAGCTCTTGCCGCCATTGGATGAGCTGGCCATGACGATGGGCGAGCGCAGATAGCTCTGGCCCCGCGGTCCCTGGTAGAACTTGGTCCAGGTAACGTACACAGTATTCCCCGGCCCGGCGGTGATCCATTCCTTGTCGTTGAAGAAATCGCTCGACGCACGGTAATCGACCATGGTCGGAGCCGACCAGCTCGCGCCGCCGTTAGTGGACACGGCCACCGCTACCCCCGACATGGCGCGTGGGAACTTGTCGAAGTTGCAGACCAGACCCGTGTAGTAAAGCCGCTTTCCGTCCGGAGAAAACGCGAGCACCGGGTCGCCGCAGCTGTCCAGATGCGAAAAGTCGCCTGCGCCGCCCGACGATCGGGTCCAGCCCGGCAGAAACACGTTGGTCCAGGACTGTCCGCCATTATTGGAGTAATAGACGGCGTGAACGTTGTCGCGATATTCGTTCGCGGAAGTCACGATGTTCTGTGCATTGGCCGGATTGATCACGATATTCTGCTCATTCTGCGGGTTATAGCAGCTGGTGCCATCCGCAAAGCTGAATGCCGTGTCGCCCACGATCGCATCGAAATCCGGCGCGACGATCGGGCTGAACACGCCGACCGAGCCACTGAAAGGCGGGAAGCGGCAGCGTGAGAAAAGTGACTGCGTTCCGGTCTGTGGATGATCGGCTGCCTCCTGCTCAAACTGCTGCGGCGTGCGCAATTCGCCGGCTTCGCCAGCGCCGCCATCAGGAATGGTGGCGCGAAAACGGTCAGATGCGGCGACCGCTCGACCAGGACTGGCCAAGGCGAGCAACCCGCACACGGCGATCAGCGCCGCGGCAACGGAGCCCATCCGCCAGATTTTAGGAGCAAGTAATTCTTGTTTCATCGCAAGTTCCCCAATTTGTTGTTGTGGCCAAATGGCTATAGCCTAAGAACAATCCGTTCCGGAGCAAAAGCGTGCCCTTATTCAGCCCGGCCTAAACGAAGCCCGGGTAACGGAACCAGAATGCGCTATTAGTACGCGCACCCTGCCCGAGTTTCAACAACTGTCAAACTCTTCCGCGTGATGTCAAATTGCCAAGGTACTGCAAATGCTCGTAGCAGGTGAAATTCACCGCTGACAGCTGCGCGTTGGGCATTCGCACGCAGACACCCGGGTTCCCGATAGTGCTTGTCGGTACAACGTCTTGCGGGCATGCTCAAACGGCGACCCCCAACACTTGCAGAACAATGACAATAGCCGCCGTGCGTCCCCTGCACAGAATCCTCGGACTGGGGTTCGGCCTCGCACTGGTCTTTGGCAACACCGTCGGTGTCGGCATCCTACGGCTGCCCGGCACGCTGGCGGCCGCGCTGGGCGACGCACACCTGGTGGTGCTGTTCTGGGTCCTTGGTGGCCTGTATGCGTTATTGGGTGCTGTGGCGGTGGCGGAGCTGGCGGCGATGATACCGTTGGCGGGTGGATTCTACGTCTACGCCCGTCGCGCCTTCGGTGACCGCGGTGGTTTTTTAATAGGCTGGAGCGACTGGATCGTCAACATCTCCGCGATCGCCTTTCAGTCCATTGCCGCCGCATCATTTCTAGGCACGCTCTGGGCGCCTGCGGCGGCACACAGCCGGGTAGCGGCGCTTTCGATACTGTCCGTGTTCACCGGCTTGCATTGGGTTGGCCTGCGGCTGGGCCGGACCGTGACCGGCGTCATCTCCCTCACGGTAGGGCTCATGCTGCTGATGGTGGTGATCGGCTGCTTTATCACTCCGCCAGCGCCAGCATTGAGCGCCGCGGCGCCCGCAAATTCCGCCGTCTCGCTGCCACTGATGTCCATGGCGATGGTTGCGGCGATCGTCATGGCCCTGCGCTCTGTGCTCCAGACCTTCGACGGCTGGTACGGCGCGATCTATGTCGCTGAGGAGTGTACTGACCCCGCTCGAACGCTACCGCGAGCCATCATTGGCGGGACGCTATTGCTCGCGGCGTTCTACCTCCTCATCAACATTGCCTTCATCAGGGTACTGCCGTTGCCCGTGCTGGCAGCCTCGCAGCTGCCCGCCGCAGACGCCGCGAGCCTGTTTCTGCCCCACGGCGGCGTCGTGATCGTCACGGCGATTTCGTTCGTGACGGTGCTCAGCGTCCTGAACGCAACCCTGATTCTGGTGCCGAGGATACAGCTTGGCTTGGGCCGCGACGGTCTCGGCATTCAGCAGGCTGGGGTGGTCAGCGCGAGTGGCACGCCGCGCTTCGCGCTTGGCCTCTCGAGCGTGGCTGCGGCGTTACTGATCCTGACCGGGACCTTCGAGCAGATCATCGCCTTGGGTGTGGTGCTGTTCATGTTCAACTATATTTCGGCTTACGCGGCAGTCTTCGTGCTGAGGCGCCGCGAACCGACCTTGCCGCGACCGTATCGCGCATTCGGCTTTCCGTTCTCGACGGCCGTCGTGCTGCTGGGCTCGGTGCTGTTTCTGGTTGCCGCCGTAGCCGGGGACCATCGCTCCGCGATCATCGTGGCCGCACTGCTGATCGCCTCCGCCCCCGCCTATGCCTTCGTCAAACGGCGCCAGCGTGTGGCGCAAGAACCCCGGTAATCTGGCGGAGAGGGTGAGATTCGAACTCACGAGCCCCGTAAAGGGCCTCCGGTTTTCAAGTCGCACGGCTCGCGCGCCAGCATCACGCAGTCGCACGTAAGCGCATGATTGACAAGGGGACGATAACCAATCCACAGAGCTGCGATTTCAGGTGTGGGGCGACTCAGTGCAACTTGAGTGCAACTTAGGTCATTTTCAGCTGGGTGCCGAAGGCCGTCGCGATCAGCTCCGCGTCGCGCACCGATATGAGCGGTGATCCGACAGTGGCGGAGGCCATTAGCGCAAAAAGTGATTGGTGGACATAGCCCACCTGGTTAATGCTCCGATCGCACAGCCCGGCACTCAATTC
>JANMWZ010000152.1:0-39629 GCA_031441585.1 Gammaproteobacteria bacterium | reverse complement strand
CGCTCAACCTTGCTGTGACCAACGATCAGAACGCCGTGATCGCCAACGTCAACAAACTGGTCGCCGCGTACAACAGCATGCAGGGGCAGTTCAGGGCCCTGGGCGGCTACAACGCGGCCACCAAAACGGGGGGTCCGTTGCTCGGCGACTGGCTGCTCAGCGGCGCGCAGTCGCAGCTCAGTCGTGGCATGGCCGATCAGGTCGCCGGACTCAACTCACGCTACGCTTCGCTGGCGGCGCTGGGAGTTACCACCGGCGCTGATGGCACGATGAGCGTCGATGGCAGCAAGCTGCAGGCGGCGCTGACGGCCGACGGCAGCAGTGTCGCCAGGCTGTTCAGCGGCCCGCAGGGCATCGCCACCCGGCTCAATGCCACCGCCACGAAGCTGCTCGAGAGTGGCGGTGCCATTGCCGCGCGCGACACCAATCTTGCAACCGCCCAGAAAGACGTGAGCACCCAGCAAACGGCGTTGAACGCACGCATGGCAATCGTGCAGGCGCGCTACCTCAAGCAGTTCAACGCGCTCGATTCGTTGATGTCCTCGCTGCAGTCGACCGCCAACTACCTCACGCAGCAGCTCGCCAATACTGCCAAGATTGGCGCCTGAGCGTAGCACTGCGCGGCGCGGTTAAAGTCCGCGCCGGCACGGCCGTTATGCTCTTCAACCTGGTTGGAGCATTTATGGCCGTCCACAACAGCAAACTCGCCGCGTACCAGAGTGTCGCCGTACACGGCGGCATCGCCACCGACGATCCGCACCATCTGATTCTGATGCTGATGGATGGTGTCATGCAGCGCATCAGCGCGGCACGTGGCTGCCTGGAGCGTAGCGATCTGGGTCAGAAGGCCCAGCTGCTGCACCGCGCGGTGGCCCTGATCGCTGAACTGCGTGGCAGCCTCGATCATCAAAAGGGCGGCGCACTGGCTCATAATCTCGACGAGCTGTATGACTATATGGCACGGCAGCTGGTGCGCGCCAATGTAGAAAATCGCGCCGGCCTGCTGGATGAGGTGGCCAGCCTGATGACCGAAATTCGCCTTGCCTGGATGGCGGTACCGTTGGCGTTGCGCTCGGCGAGCTAGTGGGCCGCCACGTGTTGGCACTAGAATATGCGGCAAGGCGGGCCAGCGCCCGCGATGTAGCAGTGGGAGAGCGCTATGTTCGAAGGTGTCGACACGGTTGTCCTGCATGATGAGCTCGCCTATCACGATATTTTGCCGGTGGTCTGGGAACCGCTGGTCCAGGCTCCCGATGCCTACCGTCTGGCGAGCCTCGAAGAAACCAATGTCCTATTACTGCGCGCCTGCGTCGCGGTGGAAGAGCACCCGGCACGCGATAAGCACGAAGATCTGCATCCGCTAGCGAACGAACTGGCACGGCTCGACTTCAAGCTCAACCTGGTTCTGCATCTGCTGGCCACGCTGGTCGAACGGGAAACGCCCGGCAATCCCGTGCCGGTGCAGTTCAATGCCCTGGGCGCTTCATGGCAGGAGCGGGGCGCGCCGCCGGCCTTGCGCAGTCGGGGCCTGCTGCGCATCAGATTGCGCGGCTCGCTGCCACAATCACTCGATCTGTACGCGGAAATTGCTGAAAATCACAATGGTGGCATGAGCGCCAGCTTCGTCAGCCTGCCGCCGGCGGTTGGCGAGCTGATTCAGCAGCTGTGCTTCCTTAAACATCGCAAGCGCGTCGCGGGGTCGCGAAACTCCCGCAATAAGTAGTGGATCTGCGACATAACGCTCAAGGTCAGCGTGACGCAGTTCCGAGTTTTCACTTTACACACCTCTACTATGTTCACACGGGCTTGACAACGATACGACGAGGCCACAGATGAACAGCGCCGATTTGACATTACCGCCGAATGTCTTGCTGCCTACCGGGCAGTCCCTGGCGATACGGCGCGTCAATCGGCTCATCCAGCAGGTCGCCGGCTTTGACAGCAACGTGCTGATACTGGGTGAGTCGGGTACCGGCAAGGAAGTCGTGGCGCGGGCCATTCATGAACTATCAGCGCGGCGCCAACGCCCCTTTGTGGCGATCAACTGCGGTGCCATTCCCAGCGAGTTGCTCGAAAGCGAATTATTCGGACACGAAAAAGGCGCTTTTACCGGGGCCTTGAGCCTGCGCCGCGGTCGCTTCGAACTCGCCGAAGGTGGCACGATATTTCTCGATGAAATCGGCGATATGAACCCGACCATGCAGGTCAAGCTGCTGCGGGTATTGCAGGAGCGGACTTTTGAGCGTGTGGGCGGCTGCAGTTCGCAGCGCTGCGACGTGCGCATTATCGCCGCCACCCACCGCAACCTTGAAGAGTGCATCGCCAAGGGCAGTTTTCGTGAAGATCTCTACTATCGCCTGAATGTAGTGCCGGTTGAAATGCCGCCCCTGCGTGAGCGCAGTGATGATCTGCCGCTCCTGATTGCCACCCTCTGCGAGCGCGTGCAGGCGACGCATGGCCGCCGCGTGCAGCTGTTGCCCTCGACGCTGGCAGCCCTGCAGCTCTACCGCTGGCCGGGCAATGTGCGCGAGCTGGCCAATCTGCTCGAACGGCTCGGCGTGCAATGCGGCGCCCAGGCCGTGGCTATCGGCGATCTGCCGGTGCGCTACCAGCCAGTGGGGTGGACGCCACCCGTACAGCAGGAAAATGCTGCTGGCGAATCACTCGACCCGCTGGCTGAGTTGAAGAATCTTGACGATAGCCAGAGTGACGCGACGGCAGATGAATTGCCGCCTGGCGCTGCAGCTGAATTGCTGTTGCGGTCGCCGGGCGCCGATGCCGAGCTCGGTGCTGATGCCGAATTGCCGGAAGGTGGCATGGATCTGCGCGCCTATCTTGAAAACCTCGAGCGCCGCCTGATCTGCCAGGCACTCGAGTCTGCCCACGGCACCGTGGCGCAGGCCGCGCGACTGCTGGGACTGCGGCGCACGACACTGGTCGAAAAGCTGCGCAAGTATGGTTTGACCGCCGGAGATCTTGCCGCGACGGGAACTTGACGGCCGCCAGCGGCAATGCCCTGCCGCTGAGACTTCGATCACAAGATCTGGCCGGCACGCAAATTGCTTTGTTCATTGGCAGTCGACCAGTGACACAGGCAAGCTTTCATGCAAACCGCTCCGTTTTCCATCTCTCAGGGCGCCGATCCGGTGGCCTGCGATAGTGCCTCGCTGCAGTTACTGGAACTTGCCCGGCGCGTCGCCCGCAGCGAATGTACGGTGCTGATCGCCGGCGAATCGGGAACCGGCAAGGAAGTCATCGCCCGTTTCATGCATCGCCAGTCGCCGCGGCACCAGGGCGTATTCGTGGCGGTCAACTGCGCGGCGATACCGGAACACATGCTCGAGGCGATGCTGTTCGGCTGGGAGCGCGGGGCCTTTACCGGTGCGCACAGCGCGCACCCCGGAAAATTTGAACAGGCCCAGGGTGGCACACTGCTGCTCGATGAAATATCCGAGTTGCCGCTTGCCCTGCAGGCCAAGCTGTTGCGGGTACTGCAGGAACATGAAGTAGAGCGGCTGGGTGCGCGGACACCGATAGCGCTCAATGTACGCCTGCTGGCGACCACCAACCGACGGCTGCGCGAGGAAGTTGCCGCCGGGCGGTTTCGCGAAGATCTTTACTACCGGCTCAATGTGTTTCCGTTGGCGATCAGTGCGTTGCGCACCCGGCGCGCCGACATTCTGCCCCTGGCCATGCGACTGCTGGCAAACCTGTGTCCGGCGGGCGCGCGCATTCCAGCGCTGTCCGCCGCGGCCGGCCAACGTCTGCTCGCCTATGCATGGCCCGGCAATGTGCGTGAGCTCGAAAACGTCATGCAACGCGCGCTGGTACTTTGTGAGGGCGCCGTGATCGAATGCGAACACGTGGCCTTCGAACCTTCCGACAGCGTCGCAGAAAGTGCCGGTGCTCCGGCGCCAACGCCCGCCGCAGCGGTCGATGGCGATCTCGCTCACACGCGCGCGGCGGCAGAATACGAGCTGATACTGGCTACGCTGCGACGCAGCGGCAGCAGTCGTGAGCGCGTTGCTGAGCGCCTGGGGATTAGTCCACGCACGCTGCGTTATAAACTGGCGCGCATGCGCGCCGCCGGAATTAGCCTTGCTATTATCGGCAGTGCGGCATGAGCCAGCTGCAGATCAATCAGGTGCTGGCGCAGATTCGCACGCTCTCCAGTCACGGCCTGCAGCCCACGCGTCCCCTGGGCGCGGGCGCCGCCGACCCGGGCGCCGTCGCTGGCGTGAGTGGCGGTGGTTTCGGGCAAATGCTCAAACAGGGCATCGAGGCTGTCAATCGCAGCCAGCAGACTTCAGCCACCATGGCCGACTCTTTCGAACGCGGTGTCGCGGGTGTCGATCTGGCACAGCTCATGCTTGAATCTCAAAAGGCTTCGGTTTCTTTTCGTGCACTCACTGAAGTGCGCAATCGCCTGGTAAATGTTTACCAGGAAATCATGAACATGCCCATTTAGGTGGATCTGAATTATGGCCAATGATCAGCTTGTCAATCTCGCGCGCGCTCCCACAGTCAATCTGCGCCCCTTGCTGTTGCTGATTGGCATCGCTGCAGCGGTAGCGGCCGGCGTGGCGGTGATGCTGTGGTGGCAGGGTCCAAACTGGAGCGTGCTGTACGGCAATCTTGAGGCCAATGACGCCAGTCAGGTGGTGCAGGCACTGCAGACGGCAGGCATCAAATACAAGCTCAACGATACAACCGGCGCCGTCATGGTGGGCGCCTCGCAGGTGCGCGAGGCGCGGCTCAAGCTCGCCTCGCAGGGTTTGCCGGAGAGCAGTAACAGTGGCCTGGATCTGCTCAATAAGGATTCCGGCATTGGTGTCAGTCAGTTCATGGAAACGGCGCGCTACCAGTACGCGCTCGAAACCGAACTGGCGCGCACCATCACGACCATCAAATCCGTGGTGGCGGCGCGCGTACATCTGGCCATCACACAGCAATCGGCGTTCATACGTGAACGACACCCGGGCAGTGCCTCGGTGATGCTGCAGTTGCGACCGGGCGGGCGCCTGGAACCCGAGCAGGTGCAGGCCATTGTTCATCTGGTGGCTTCGAGCATTCCGGATCTGGGCGCCGATGAGGTGACCATCGTCGATCAGCAGGGTCGCCTGCTCACGCAAGCGGGTTCGCCGCAGGCCACCATGCAAAGCGAACGCTTCGCCGCCGCACAGCACATTGAAGAAAGTTATGCGCAGCGCGTCGAGGCCTTGCTGGCCCCGCTGTTTGGCGCCGGCCGCGTGCGGGCCCAGGTGACCGTGGATCTGGATGCCATGGAGAATGAAGAGTCGCATGAGCAGTACAAGCCCGACAGCGCCGTGGTGCGCAGTGAACAGACCGCCGAGCAGAGTGCCCCGGCCGGCAGCGCCGCCGGCGGTGGCGTGCCCGGTGCACTGACCAATCAACCACCGGCCGGCGGCACTGTGGCCGCAGCGGTACCCGCGCCTGCGCAAAGTGGCAACGCCAACGCTCCTACGGGGACGACAACCGTGGCTGGCGCCGCCGGCGGTAAGAGCAACACTGGCACGGCGGACGTCCCGGAGAGCGTCAGCAAGCAGGCGACACGCAATTTCGAGATCGATCGCACCTTGAGCTACAAGCGTGAGCCGGGCGGCCGCATCAAGCGCCTGACCGTGGCGGTGTTGGTGGATAACCCGACCAGGCTGGGCGCCGATGGAAAAACCACGGCGGCGCCACTCAGCAGCACGCAGATTGATGACATTACCAAGTTGGTCAAGAACACGGTCGGCTTTGATGAAACACGCGGCGATAGCGTCAGTGTAGTCAGCGAGGCCTTCCATGCCGAAGCGGCAGAATTGACACCCGAGGCGGTGCCGATCTGGCAGCGGCCGATGGTGCAGGATATCGCCCGCCTGGCGCTCGGCGCGCTGCTGCTGTTGGCGATAGCGCTGGGTGTGCTGCGACCGATGATTCGCAGCCTGACTGCCGCGACGCTGACGCCGGCATTGGCCGGCTCAGGTTCCGGGGCGCATGGCATAAGCGGAGAATTGCCAGGTGGCGGCAGCGCCGCCGATGTTGCGCCGGCGCCACTGGCCTATGAGCAGCAGATTGTGCAGGCCAAAACCCTGGTCGCACAGGATCCGAAACGCGTGGCGCAGGTTGTCAAGACCTGGGTGAGTGAGTGATGGCTGAGCCAGCGACCAGCACTCGTTCCGGCGTCGAGCAGGCAGCCATCCTGTTGTTGACGCTCGGCGAACAGGATGCCGCGCAGGTGCTCAAGCATCTGGGCGCCAAGGAGGTGCAGAAGGTGGGTGCCGCCATGGCGCAACTCGCGGGCATCTCACGTGAAGAAGTCAGTGGCGTGCTCGGACAGTTCGCCGCGCGCGTTGACCAGCAGACCTCGTTCGGGGTCGACTCGGATGAGTATGTGCGCAAGGTATTGAACGAGGCGCTCGGTGCCGACAAGGCCGGTGGTGTCATTGATCGCATTTTGCGCGGTCGCAGCAGTCGCGGGCTCGAAGCCGTCAAGTGGATGGAGCCGAAGGCCGTGGCGGCCATGTTGCGCCTCGAGCATCCGCAGATTATTGCCATCGTGCTCTCCTCCCTGGAGGCAGAGCAGGGCGGTGCGGTGCTGGTGGCTTTGCCGGAAAGCATCCGCCCCGATGTAATTGTGCGTATCGCCACCCTCGATGGTGTGCATCCTTCGGCGCTCAGCGAACTGGATGAAGTGCTGGAAAAGCAGTTCGCCGGCAACAGCACCAGCAGGACTGGCGGCTTTGGCGGACCCAAAGCGGCTGCGGAAATTCTCAATCTGGTGGGCGCAGCGGCCGAAGGCAAGATCATTGAAGAGATCGGCAAGAGCGATGGCGCGCTCAGCCAGAAACTACAGGATCTGATGTTCGTGTTTGCAGATCTCAAGAGCATCGACGATCGCGGTATGCAGGAACTGTTGCGCGAAGTGCCGGGCGACAAGCTGATCGTGGCGCTCAAGGCCGCCGACGAAGAGCTCAAGCAGAAATTCTTCAAGAACATGTCGGAGCGTGCCGCGCAGATGCTCAAGGACGACCTCGAGGCCAAGGGGCCGGTAAAACTGAGCGAGGTCGAGGCCGCGCAGAAGGAAATTCTCGTGACCGCCAGGCGTATGGGCGAAGAGGGTCGGGTGCAACTGGGCGGCAAAGGCGGCGATGAATATGTCTGAGCTGGCATCAGCCGCGTTGAAACGCATGCAGGCACAGACCTGGACGCTGCCGCAGGTGCAGGGTCCGCTGGTTGGCAAACGCCGCGTGGAAGACCTGAGTGCTCTGGAGCGCGAGGCCTGGGAGCGCGGCTTCAGCGAGGGCCGGGAATCCGCCGCCGCCGCCGCATTGGGGCAGCAGCAAGCGGCCCTCGAGGAACAACGCGCGCAGGCGGGACGGTTGAGTGCAATCCTCGATCTGCTGGCGCGGCCACTGGCCGAGCTGAACGAATCCATGCACCAGCAACTCGCCACTCTGGCCGGCGCCATTGCCAGCCAGCTGGTGCGTCGTGAGCTGCGTATGCAACCGGAACAGATCATTGCCGTCATTCGCGAGACCCTGGCATTGCTGCCAGCCAACACGCGCGAGGTACGTATCGTGCTGCACCCGGACGACGCTGCGCTGGTGCGCGCGCGCCTGGCGGAGCCCAACGCTGAACGAGCCTGGACCCTGATAGAAGATCCGGTCGTGGCTCGTGGTGGCTGTCGAATAAACAGTGAAAACTCCTGTATCGACGCGCAGCTCGAGGCACGCCTGGGCGCCGCCATTGCCGCGGCAATTGGCGACGAGCGCAGCAGCGCCGACGGTGACGCGACATGAACGCCCTGCGCCAACAGCAACAGCACAGCTGGGTACAAGGCCTGCAGCGTGGCGCCGCGCGCGTGGCACAGCTGCCGCCACCAGTAGTCGAAGGTCGATTGACTCGTATGGTAGGACTGACGCTCGAGGCCTCAGGCTGCCAGGCTGCGGTGGGCGATCGCTGCGAAATCGTGACCACCGATGGCGCGCGTCTGGATGCCGAAGTTGTCGGTTTCGCCGGTGAGCGGCTGTTCCTGATGCCCACTGGCGATATTCATGGACTCAAGCCCAATGCCCGCGTACTGCCGCGACCTTACGCGGGCAGCGTGGGCGTAGGGCCGGGCCTGCTGGGTCGGGTTGTAGATGGCGCCTGTCAACCTCTCGACGGCCGCGGACCCATTGCCGTGGAGCGACGGGTGCGCCTGACCGGCTCACCCATCAATCCGCTGGCGCGTCGACGCATTACCGAGCCGCTGGACGTCGGCGTGCGCGCCATCAATGGATTGCTGACGGTTGGCCGTGGTCAGCGTATTGGCCTGTTTGCCGGCAGCGGCGTCGGCAAAAGCGTGCTTTTGGGCATGATGGCGCGCTACACCCAGGCCGATGTAATCGTAGTGGGTCTGATTGGTGAACGCGGCCGTGAAGTCAAGGAATTTATCGAGCGCATTCTCGGCAACGCCGGGCTCGCCCGTGCTGTGGTAGTGGCGACTCCTGCCGATCACCCGCCGCTGATGCGTCTACACGGCGCCTGGCTGGCTACTTCCATCGCTGAATATTTTCGCGACCAGGGCCTGAGCGTGCTGCTGATCATGGATTCACTGACACGCTTTGCCCAGGCGCAGCGCGAGATTGCACTCGCCATCGGCGAGGCGCCAGCCACCAAGGGCTATCCTCCTTCGGTGTTTGCCCGGCTGCCGCAACTGGTGGAGCGCGCCGGCAACGGCAGCGGAACGCAAGGTTCGATTACCGCGTTTTACACCGTGCTGGCCGAAGGCGATGACCAGAATGATCCGATTGCTGATGCCGCGCGCGCCATCCTCGATGGCCACATCGTGCTGGCGCGACGCATCGCCGACGGCGGCCGCTATCCGGCCATCGATGTCGAGGCCTCAGTGAGCCGCGTCATGCATGACATTGCAACCCCTGAGCATCAGGAGCTCGCGCGCCGGCTGCGGCAGTTCTCAGCCCTGTACGAGCACAATCGCGATCTGATCACGATCGGCGCCTACCAGCGCGGCAGTGATCCGCGCATCGACGAGGCTATTGCCCGCTGGCCACAGATTGAAAATTACCTGCGCCAGGACATGTACGCGCGCGTGCCCTTGTCTGAGGGCATCGCGCAACTGCAGCAGGTGCTGGCCAGCAACTCAGGCGCGGACTGAGCGGTACACCATGCAAAAACGTGAAAAACGACTGCAACCGCTCAAGGAGCTGGCCGGAATGCGCGAGCGTAATCAGGCTGCGGCGTTGGGCGAGAGCGAGCGACGCCGGAGCGAGGCCGAACGACGCCTGCAGGATCTGCAGCGCTATCGACAGGAATATGAACAGAGCTTTCAGCGGACGGCGACGGCAGGTGCGCCGATGCGGGGTTTGCGCGAGCAGCAGGTATTCATTGCGCGACTCACTGAGGCCGTGCGCGCTCAGCAAATGATACTGGAACAGATCAGAACCGGGTGCGCACTCGCACGTCAGCACTGGCGTGACGCGGCAACTCGCAAGCAGGTGGTCGGCAAAGTCGTGGAACGGGCAAAACAGGAGGCATTTGTGAAAGACGAGCGTCGTCAGCAGATTGAAAATGATGAGCGTGCCATGCACTTGCGGGTGCCGCGATGACGCCGCAGCCGGCTGCAGCGGCCGCTGACAGTGCGGCCGGCGGCAAGGAATTGCCGGGCGCCCTGTTGCAGTCCATGGCGGCGAGCGGCGCCGCGGCCTCGTTCTCACTGGCATTGGGTCAGCTGCAGGTCCCGGTGTTGCCAGTGGACGGGCAAAGTGAGTCGCTGCCAAAGCACAGTAGGGCGGCGCCGGGCAACGACCAGCTGAGCAGTCTATTGACTGGCGCACCCGATCCGGCGCTAGCGGCATTGGCGGCCGTATTGCAGTGGTTGCGACCGAGCACGCCGATAGTGCAATCGGCAACGCCAGGCCAACCCAGTACCAACGCTGCGCCAACCGATACCACAATCGCGGCTGCCATTGGCGGTGGCGCCGCTGCTGCGGTAGCCATGCCAGCCCTGCTGGCGGGCTATATGAAGGGCGCTGACAAGGATGCTGCCGCCAACGGGGGCAACAGGGACTACACGCCAACAGCGGTAGTTTCTGGAGCAAATAAGGCAATATCTGACGACCTCGCTGGCATGGCGGGGCTCAGGAGCCCTACGAGCAGCGCGGAAATTCATTCACTGGCGAGCCTTTTCGGGCTCGCCGCGCCTGACACGCGCTCGACGGCCACGGTTACTGCCGCGAGCAACCCCGCGGCTGCCGGCGACGCCGTGAACATGGACAGCAAGGCCGCGCTGATCGCTGGTGTCGATGCCAATGCTGTGACCGGCATCGGTGCCGGCAGCGATTCGAATGCTGCGCTGCGCGCTGGCGGCAGCGCCGCCGTGCCCCAGAGTGAACGAACCGTCAGCGTACCCGTGCACGATCGCCACTGGTCGCAGGCCATAGCCGCACAGATACTGGTGCTTGCCGATCACAGGATCGAAAGCGCAACCCTGCGTCTGACACCCGAGCATCTGGGGCCGGTGGACGTACGTATCGATATTGAAGATTCGCAGGTCAATGTCAGCTTTGGTGCTGCGCACAGTGATACGCGAGCGGCGCTCGAGCTGGCTCTGCCGCGCTTACGCGAGGTGTTGGCCGGCGCTGGCTTGACGCTCGGTGAAGCCAGCGTGCAGCAGCACATGCGACGTGGTTCACAGAATCGAAGCGCTGGCGCTGCTACCGATGCCGCTGATCAATCGGCAGTGGCGATGATCAGTGTCAGGCGGATGCTCGGTGTCATAGACGAATACGTTTAGGAAGCGCCGGGAACCTGACTGGCACGCAGCTTGCTGTATCAATCATGGTTATAGGCACCAAGGGAAAATAGTCATCATGTCCAATCCAGCGAAACCTGCTGCCGGCGCCGAAGCCGCCGCCAGGAAGAAGAGCAAACTGCCGCTGATCATTGGTGCCGCGCTAGTGGTGCTGGGCGGCGGCGCGGCTTTCTGGTTGCTGCGACCACATACGGCCGCGAGCGACAAGCCGGCGGCAACCGCTACCAGGGCAGCGCCAATCTACTATAAATTCGAGCCCGCCTTTGTCGTGAACTTTGGCGCCGAGGGTAATGTTCGTTATCTGCAGGTGACACTCGAGGCGATGAGCCGCGACCCGTTGGTGGTCGAGGAAATAAAGAATAACGAGCCCGCTATCCGCAACGATCTGGTGCTGCTGTTCTCGGCGCAACAGTACGACGCGTTGATGGCGCCCGCAGGCAAGGAAAAGCTGCGCCAGGCGACACTCGAAGCGGTGCGTAAAGCCATAGGCGCCGAGGGCGGCAAGGGCGAGTCCATCGAAGGCGTCTACTTCACGAGCTTTGTCATTCAATGAGCACGAACAACCCGGCGGCTGCGATGGCAGAGGCGCTGCTGACTGGAGAGCCGGCGCAGGCTGCGGCACTTGCCAACCTCGAGTCCGGGGACGCAGCAGCGGCCAGCAGCGGCGACATCAATCTCGATGTGGTACTGGATATTCCAGTGACGCTGTCCATGGAAGTCGGGCGCAGCAAGCTCAGCATACGCAGTCTCCTGCAGCTGAATCAGGGCTCGGTGGTCGAGCTCAATCGCGCCACTGGTGAGCCGCTCGATGTCTATGTGAATGGTACCCTGGTTGCCCATGGCGAAGTCGTCGTGGTGAACGAGAAGTTTGGCATCCGCCTGACGGATGTCATCAGCCCGGCAGAGCGCATCCGCAAATTGCGCTGAGTCAGGCCGGTAGACGGAAATCCGTCGGCGTCGCTGGCACGGCGGTTGCTTTGTCTACGGACATGCAGATCCTTACCCCACTTTTCCGACACTCCGCTGTGCGCGCAGCGCGCTGCTGGCACCTGCTCTGGTTTGTTTCCCTGCTGGTTCCCGGATGGGTGCTGGCTGGAACCGGTGAACGGGCTGCCTTTGCCGCTCCCAAACAGTACCTGACTGATAACGGTGGCTTCGGCATGCTGCGCGTCTGTGTGGCGCTGGCATTCGTGGTCGGCGCCGTCTACGCGCTGGCCTGGTTGATGCGCCGGCTACGCAATGGCGTGGGCACGAATGCGCCGGGCCTGACTGTCATTGCGCAGGTTTCCTTAGGGGCGCGCGAGCGCGCGGTGTTGCTGCGCGTCGGCGAGCAGCAGCTGCTGCTGGGCGTTGCCGCCGGCAGCGTGCGACTGCTGCAGGAAGTCACGGTAACTGCCGCGCCAACTGCCGCGCACCCGGCGCCCGCCGGCGAGCGCCCAAACTTTCGTGACCTGCTGCGTCGCAGTCTGGGCCGATGAAGCCGCGCGCCTGTTGGCTATTGCTACTCATGCTCGCGTCGCTGGCGGCGCATGCGGCAGTGCCTGCTGCCATGGCACTGGCTGCACCGGGCATTCCGGCCCTGAGCGTGCACAGCTCGGCGGGCGGCCAGACCTATACACTGACTATTCAACTGCTGGCGCTGATGACCGCCATCACGCTGTTGCCCGCGGCACTGTTGATGATGACGGCCTTTACGCGCATCGTGATTGTGCTGGCGATTGTGCGCCAGGCGATTGGCGCCGGGCAGGCACCGCCCAATCAGGTCATTGTCGGTCTGGCGCTGTTCCTGACGTTGTTTGTGATGTCACCGGTCATCGATCGCATCCGCGCCGACGCGGTTGATCCCTATATGGCAGGCACTATTGATGGCAGTGCTGCACTCGAGCGCGGCGTGGCGCCGCTCAAGAGCTTCATGCTGGAGCAAACGCGCGAGAGCGACATCGCCACCTTCGTGCGCATTGCCGGTGGCAAGGGGTTCGATACCCCCAAGGATGTACCGCTGACCATTCTGGCGCCGGCGTTCATGACCAGTGAGCTGAAGACAGCCTTTCAGATCGGCTTCCTGCTGTTTATTCCCTTTGTCATCATTGATCTGGTGGTAGCGAGTGTCTTGATGTCGATGGGTATGATGATGCTCTCGCCAGTGCTCATTTCGCTGCCGTTCAAAATAATGCTGTTTGTGCTGGTCGACGGCTGGGCACTGCTGATGGGCTCGCTGGCCGCGAGTTTTTACCGATGACCCCTGAAACCGTCATGACCATCGGTCGTCAGGCACTTGAAATGACCATGATGCTGGCGGCGCCGCTGTTGCTGGTGGCGTTGGCGATAGGCTTGCTGGTCGGAATCTTTCAGGCTGCGACCCAGATTAATGAAATGACCCTGTCCTTTATTCCCAAGCTCGTGGGTATGGCGGTGGCGCTGCTGGTAGCCGGTCCGTGGATGCTGCGGGAGCTGGTGTCCTACACCAGGACACTGATCGAAAGTATTCCGTCGCTGGTGGGGTGAGCGGTGCCGACGATCGAACTGGGCACACTGCAGCATTGGCTGGGCATGTGGTTCTGGCCGTTCGTGCGCATTGGCGCCTGTCTGATGGTGGCGCCGGTGTTTGGCGCCCGGTTCGTGCCGGCCCGGTTGCGCGTGGTACTGGCTGGCGCCATCACTGTGCCGATTGTGCCGTTGCTGCCCGTGTCTCCGGATGTGGCCCTGCTCTCGGTTGCTGGTGCGCTGATCACAGTGCAGCAGTTGCTGATCGGTGTGGCGCTTGGCTTTGCATTGCAGCTGGTATTTGACGCCCTGACGCTGGCCGGACAGCTGTTGGCCAACGGCATGGGGCTGGGCTTCGCCTTCAATCTCGATCCGCTGCGTGGTGTGAGCACGCCGGCGCTCGGTCAATTGTATGTCGTGCTCGGCACGCTGACGTTTCTGGCCCTGGATGGTCACCTGGCTCTCATCAGTACCCTCATCGACAGCTTCAAGGGTCTGCCGGTCAGCGCATCAGGGCTGGATCCGGCGCGTCTGCGGGCGGTAGCCGATTGGGGCTCGGAGCTGTTCAGCGGTGCACTGCGCATCGCCTTGCCCGGTGTGACGGCGCTGTTGGTCATCAATCTGGCCTTTGGCGTCATGAGTCGCGCGGCGCCGGCGCTCAATCTCTTTGCGGTCGGCTTGCCCGTGACGCTGCTCTTTGGTCTGAGCATTGTTACTTTTGGTATGCCGGCGATCGGCACGGCCTTTGCGGGTCTGCTGAATGAGGCCTTTGGTTTCATGCGTGCATTGACCAGCTGAGACCAGGGCCGTGGCCGAAACAGATCAACACGATCAAACCGAGACGCCGACACAAAAGCGTCAGGAGGATGCACGCCGACGCGGCCAGGTGCCGCGTTCGCGCGACCTGAACGCTGCAGCGGTGACGCTGGCCGGCGGCTTCGGCCTCTACAATATGGGCGCCATACTGGGGGGTGGCCTGCTGCACATGATGCACAGCAGCTTCGAAATAACAGCTGCCCAGGCTATCGACAGCAACTACCTGCTCGCAGCCCTGGGTGCGGCCGCGCTGCGCGCTGCCCTGGCCGCGGCGCCGCTGCTCGGCCTCATACTGGCAGCCGCTGTGCTCGCGCCACTGGCTATCGGTGGCTGGAATTTCAGCGCTACGGCGTTAGTGCCGCAATGGCAACGCCTCGATCCAGTCGCCGGCATGCGGCGACTATTTTCCCTGCAGGGCTTCATTGAACTGCTCAAATCACTGGCGCGTTTTTCGGTGGTGGCGTTGATAGCAGTGCTGGTGTTGCGCCACCAGTACAGTCAGTTCGCCATGCTCAGCACCGAGCCGCTGCGCGCGGCGATCACGCATGCGCTCAACCTGGCCGGCACTGCTCTGATCGCGCTGGGCGGCGGGCTGGCGGCTATCGCTGCCGTGGATGTGCCGCTGGCGCTCTGGCAGCACAATCGCTCGTTGCGCATGTCGCGCGATGAAATTCGCGAAGAGTCGCGCGACAGCGAAGGTAGCCCGGAGGTGCGCAATCGCATCCGCCGCATCCAGCAGGAGCAGGCGCGCGGCCGCATGATGGCCGAAGTGGAGCGTGCCGACGTCGTGATCACCAATCCCACCCACTATGCGGTGGCGCTGCGTTACGACGAGTCACGTATGCGCGCCCCGGAGGTGGTGGCCAAGGGCAAGGATCTGCTGGCCCAGCGCATCCGCGAGCTGGCGCGCGAACACGCGGTGCCACTGCTCGAAGCGCCGCCGCTGGCACGCGCGCTGCACGCGGGCTGTGAACTGGGCGATGAGATCCCGGCGCGACTCTATGCCGTGGTGGCGCAGGTACTGACCTACGTCTACCAGCTGCGGGTCGCGCAGCGCACCGGTGTTGCGGTGCCCAGCGCGCCCAGGATCGATGAGCTGCCGCCCTGAACGACGCCTGGGTGCCTGGCTGCGCCGCCGAGTGTGACGCTGCTCACGGTTCCGGGCTGGCTCCGGCGACGGTAAGCCGACGCATTGTCCACGGCACAAGACTTGCTCCTCTCTCCACAAAAGGAGCAGCGCCTCGCCCTTATCGCGGCGCTTACACGACTACCCATGGCAGAATTGGCACTACCACGAAGCACGGATGCCGTGAATATCCTGCAGCTCATGCGCCGTGGCCTGGGCGCGCCACTGCTATTGCTGGCGGTGCTGGCGATGATCGTGCTGCCGTTGCCACCGCTGGCACTCGACGTGCTGTTCACATTCAATATTGCGCTCTCGGTGCTGGTCGCGATGGCCGTGGTCAATGTGTCGCGACCGCTTGATTTTGCGATCTTCCCGACCGTACTGCTGCTGGCGACCCTGTTGCGTCTGGCGCTCAACGTGGCCTCGACCCGCGTCGTGCTGCTGCATGGCCACGAAGGCACGGCCGCTGCCGGGCGCGTCATCGAAGCCTTTGGCGAGTTTGTGGTCGGTGGCAATTACGCGGTCGGCATCGTGGTGTTTGCGATCCTGACCATCATCAATTTTGTGGTGGTCACCAAAGGCGCGGGTCGTATCTCGGAAGTCAGCGCGCGCTTTACGCTCGATTCCATGCCTGGCAAGCAGATGGCCATTGACGCCGATCTGAACGCCGGCCTGATCACGCAGGACGAGGCGCGTGCGCGCCGCATCGAAGTGCGCTCGGAAGCGGACTTCTACGGTTCGATGGATGGCGCCAGCAAATTCGTACGCGGCGATGCTACCGCCGGCATTCTCATTCTGGTAATCAACATTGTCGGTGGCCTGGCCATTGGTGTGATGAGTCACGGCATGGCGTTCGGTGATGCCGCCAGGGTCTATACCCTGCTGACCATCGGTGATGGCTTGGTCGCGCAGATTCCCGCCTTGCTGCTCTCGACGGCCGTGGCCATTATTGTCACGCGCATGTCGCGCGCCCAGGATCTGGGTGGCGAGCTGGCCACACAGCTGTTCGGTCAGCCGCGCAGTCTGGCGGTGGCAGCCTCGCTGTTGGCGGTGATGGGGCTCATTCCCGGTATGCCCAATTTCGCGTTTCTGCTGTTCGCCGCGCTGCTCGGTGCTGGCGCCTGGATCAAACAGCGACGCAACCAGGCCCTGGCACTGGCAGAAGCCGCACCCGCTGCGCCGCCGCCACTCGTCAGTAGCGAGCCGCGGGAACTGTCCTGGGACGATGTGCAGCCCGCCGATCTGCTTGGTCTTGAGGTGGGCTTCCGCCTGGTGCCGCTGGTCGACAAGGCCAACGGCGGTGAACTGCTCGCGCGCATTCGCGGCGTGCGCCGCAAGCTCTCCACCGAACTGGGCTTCCTGGTGCCGGCGGTACACATCCGCGATAACCTCGAACTCTCCGCCAATGCCTATCGCGTCAGCCTTGCTGGGGTAGCGGTAGGCGATGGCACGGTGTATCCGGATCGCGAACTGGCGATCAATCCCGGTCGGGTATTCGGCAAGCCGCCGGGCATCGAAGTGCGCGATCCCGCCTACGGCATGGAGGCGATCTGGATTGATCCGGTGCGGCGCGAGCAGGCCCAGACCTTTGGCTACACGGTCGTCGATGCCAGCACGGTCATTGCGACGCACCTGAGCCATCTGGTGCAGAGCCACGCCCATGAACTGTTGGGTCACGAAGAGACTCAACAATTGCTCAATGGCCTGGCCAAGACTGCGCCGCGCCTGATCGAGGATCTGGTGCCAAAAACATTGCCGCTCAGCACCGTGGTGCGTGTCCTGCAGGGTCTGCTCAGTGAGCGGGTACCGATACGCAACATTCGCACCATCATCGAAACGCTGGCCGAACATGCACCGCGCAGCCAGGATCCGGCCGTATTGCAGGCGCAGGCGCGCGTCGCCCTGTCACGACAGATCGTCCAGGACATTGCCGGCAGTGCCACGGAACTGCCCGTGGTCACACTCGAACCGGAGCTGGAGCAGCTCCTGCAAAGCTCACTCGGTGCTAGCGGTGCCGGCGCTGCCGCGCTTGAACCCGGGCTGGCCGAGCGGCTCGCGACCCGACTGGTGGAATCGGCGCAGCGCCAGGAGGCTGCGGGTGAAGCCGCAGTACTGATGGTGGCGCCGGCACTGCGTGCCACGCTGGCTCGCTTCGCCCGCGCCAGCGTGCCGGGCCTGCATGTGCTGGCCTGGAATGAAATACCTGATAACCGGCGCGTGCGCATGATCGCAGCGGTCGGACGCTGATCACTACCGTTACTCAATGCTCCAGGGAACTGCATAACTCATGAAAATCAGGCGTTATCTTGGTACTGATATGCGCGACGCGCTGCGACAGATACGTGCCGAGCTCGGTGACGGAGCGGTCATACTCAGCACCCGGGCACTCGGCTCAGGTGTTGAAGTGAGCGCTGCCATCGATGCGCAGTTGCTGCAAAGCGGCCTCGCTGTCAACACCAGTAAGTCGACGGCGGCGGCGACAGCGCCAACGGTAGCGTCAACGGCGACGGTGACGCTGGCGGACGCAGCGCCGGCGCTTGAGCAGCAGGCCATGAGCGATGAGTTGCGCACCTTGCGCCAGCTCCTCGAGCGACAGCTGGCGGCGCTGGCCTGGAACGATTTCACTCGGCGTGAACCGTTGCGCGCCCAGGCGTTAACCGAATTGACGGAGTTGGGAGTGGCGCGCGACGTAGCGCTCAAGGTGTTGGCACAGCTACCGACCGAGGCGGGCGCCGCCACGGCAACGCCAGCGCATTTTGATCTGCTCGCGCAGCAACTGTTAACCGCAGAGTCGCCGCTGGCTCAGGGCGCTGCGCTGGCGGTGATTGGCGCGGCCGGCGCCGGTCGCACCACCGTCATGGCAAAGCTCGCGCTGCGCTGGGTGCTTGAACACGGCGCCGGATCACTGGCCATCGTCACAATCGACGACGAGCACATTGGTGCGGCGGCGCAGGCGCATGCCTTGGGCAGATTGCTCGGCGTCGCCAGTTTCTGTTTTGCCGATGCCGCCGCCTGCCTCGCCGCCACAGAGCGCATCGCTGGCTATGACTGCCTGTTGATCGACGCGCCGGCGCTGAGCTCGAACCCTGAACACAACCAAGCGCTCGCTGCCACCCTGCGCGCCGCCGTGGCGGGGCTGCGCAGCCTGCTGGTATTGCCAGCAACTACCCAGGCAGAGGTGCTGGCCGAAACACTGCGCCGCGCCAGCGCGTTCGCGCCGTTGTGCTGCGCGTTGACCCATTACGACGAAGCCCTGAGCCTGGGCGGCGCGCTGTCAGCGTTGATCCGAGCGCAGCTGCCGCTCGCACTGGTGGGCGATGGCCCGCTCATGACCGATGAACTGCGCCCTGCGCGTGCACCCCAGTTGCTGGCACGCGCCCGGGAACTTGCGCACCTGACAGCGAATCATGCCGACGAAGATCTGCTCGCGCGGCGCTATGGAGGACAAATAAATGCGGCAGCGTAACGTAGCTGTGGGCGCCCGGCCCGCGCCAGGCATCCAGGTCATCGCTGTCAGTGGTGGCAAAGGCGGTACCGGCAAGACCACGGTGGCGGTCAATCTCGCCACGGCGCTGGCGGCCGCAGGGCGCAAAGTATTGCTGCTCGATGGCGATCTTGGACTCGCCAATGTCGATGTGCTACTCGGGCTGACCCCGACCGGCACGCTCGAACAGGTACTGCATGGCGAGCGGCGACTGGAAGAGATAGTGCTACGGACCGCCGACGGTGTCAGTGTGATCCCCGCGGCCTCTGGCGTGGCGCGTATGGCGCATCTGCCGCAAGCGGAGCTGGCTGCTATTGTGCGTTCCTTTAGCGCGCTGCCAGGAGATTACGACACCATGCTGGTTGACACCGCGCCTGGCCTGGGCGACTCGGTGTTGGCATTCTGCCAGGCTGCACAACATCAGTTGCTGGTGATCCGCAACGAGCCGGCGAGTCTGACCGACGCCTACGCGCTCATAAAAACGCTCAGCCACGAACGCAAGGTGCAGCGCTTCAGCATACTGGTCAATATGGTGCGCGCCGGCAGCGAACCACGCAATCTGTTCCGTCGCTTGCAGCGCGTCACCGATCGCTTCCTCGATGTCACGCTCGACTACGCGGGCGAGATTCCCGACGATGAGGGCGTCGCGCGCGCCGTACGTGCGCAGCGCACGGTGCTGGCGGCCTACCCGGGCGGACCGGCGGCGCGCGCCTACCGGCAGCTGGCTGTGGCCGTGCAAGCCTGGCCGCCACAGGGCGATCCGTCCGGTGGCATTCAATTCTTTCTCGAAAAAATGCTGGCACGTCCGCCGGCACGTCTGCAGGTGGTCAAATGAACGGTGCACAAGCCTATGCCAGCGTAGCTCCTGCCGGTGACGGCGACGCCCTGGTGCGTCGTCACGCCGACCTGGTCAAGCGCATCGCCTACCATCTGGCGGGCCGGTTGCCGCCGCAGGTTGAAGTTGACGATCTGGTGCAATCAGGAATGATTGGCCTGCTGGAAGCCGCACAACACTTCACGGCCGGGCGCGGTGCCAGTTTTGAAACCTACGCCGGCATTCGTATTCGCGGCGCCATGCTCGATGCGCTGCGCAAGCTCGATTGGGCACCGCGTTCAGTACATCGCAAGGCACGCGCTGCGGCAGTGGCCATTCGTAGCGTGGAGGCGCGCACCGGGCGCGAAGCCAGCGATGCCGATGTCGCCGCGCAGCTGGGAGTCTCAATCACCGACTATCACGGTATCATCCAGGACGCCCTCGGTTGTCAGTTGTTGCGTCTCAACGATGCCGATGACGGCGAAGACTCGACGCTCGATCGACTCGCCCACGCCGGCCCTGATCCGCAAGCCGAGACCCTGGATGACGCGCGCCGCCGGGCGGTTGTCGACGCCATCAATCGCCTGCCGGAACGTGAGCGACTGGTTTTGTCGCTCTACTACGAGCAGGAGCTCAACCTCAAGGAAATTGGCGCCGTGCTCAAAGTCACGGAGTCACGTGCCTGCCAGCTGCACGGTCAGGCGCTCGTGCGCCTCAAGGGATTGCTGACGGAATGGCGGGTATGAGGACCTAGGGCGCCAGCGTGGATATTCTCAGCATAGTTGGTCTGCTACTCGCGGCAGTAGCCATCATCGTTGGCGCCGTCCTCAAGGGTGCCGGCCTGCAGGCACTGCTGTCTTCGGCTGCGTTCATGATCGTGATCGTCGGCACTATGGCCGCCATCTGCCTGCAGACCCCACTGCATGTCATGCGCCGTGCGCTGGTTATGCTGCCCTGGGTATTTCGTCCACCGGCGCGCGCGCCTGCACAACAGGTCGCCAAGCTGGTTGAGTGGAGCAACATTGCACGCAAGCAGGGCCTGCTCGGCCTCGAACCGCTCATGCGCCGCGAACCTGATGCCTTCCTGCGTAAAGGTCTGCAGCTGGTGGTCGACGGTAGCGCGCCAGACACCATCCGCAGTACGCTCGAAGTGGACATGAACGTACGCGAGAGCGCTGACCTGCGTGCTGCCAAAGTCTTCGAAGGCATGGGCGTGTACTCACCGACACTGGGCATCATCGGTGCCGTGCTCGGGCTCATGGCGGTGATGCAGAATCTCGCCGACCCGTCAAAACTGGGTCACGGCATCGCCGCGGCGTTCACCGCCACTGTTTACGGCATCGGTCTCGCCAATCTGCTGTTCCTGCCGATGGCCAATAAGCTCAAGGTGGCGGTGCAAAGCCACGCTCATGAGCATGAGATGTTGATCGAAGGTCTGATCGGCATCGCCCAGGGCGATAACCCACGCATCATTGAAAGTCGCCTGCGCGGCTATCTGCTGTAGGGCGCGGCCATGAAACGACGCCGTAAATATGACGAGCATGACAATCACGAAGCCTGGGCAATTCCCTACGGCGACCTGGTTACACTGCTGCTGGGGTTTTTTGTCGTGATGTATTCCATGTCGTCAGTGAACGCCGGCAAATACCGGGTGCTCTCCAGTGCCTTGACGGCCGCGTTTCGCGGCACACCGCTCACACCGCAGGTAATTTCAATTGGCGCTACGCCCAATGGTGTGAGCGAGCAGATGCCCATCAGCGAGGTAAATCGCCTGTTCACGGCTGGTATGCCCTCGCACATGCGTATGCCCTTGCCGCAGTCGCGTGGCACGGTGCGCGATGGCGAGCGCCGCGCCGGTTCGGCCGACCCGCGTCAGGCGCAGAGTATTGCGCTCGCCGAAGCCGAGGCGGCTCGCGCCAAAGAGCTTGATGCCATCGCCACCGATGTCAGTGGCGTGATGCGCAGTCTTATTCAAAGCAATGCCGTGCACGTCAAAAAAACCGGCGATGCAGTCGAGGTGCAGATCAGCGCTGATATTCTGTTCGCCAGCGGCATGGCGGAGCCCGCGCCCGCGGCCGTGCCGGTACTGCAACATCTGGCAGCCGCGCTCAACGCGTGGCCGAACGCGGTACAGGTCGAAGGCCATACCGACAATGTACCGGTGCGCAGCGGCGCCTTCCGCTCCAACTGGGAACTCTCAGGCGCACGCGCCGGCAGCGTGGTACGGCTGTTTTCCGAGCACGGTGTCGATCCACAACGCCTGGCGGTCGTGGGCTACGGCCAGTACCGGCCTTTGCAGCCGAACAGCAGCGCAGTTGGACGCAATGCCAACCGCCGTGTGGCGATCATTATTCTGGGCTCAAAGCGCGCTGGTGCAGCGCTGCGCCCCTGAGACTGGTACTAATACTGCTTTTTTTCTTTATAAGGAACTGAACCATGCACTATCTGACTGCGCATCTGGCGACCCTGCGCTTCGACTGGGCTGCCATTAACACCGGCCTCGTGCTGGCGATGCTGGGCGCTACCACGTTGCTGCACCTGGCACTGCTACGCGGCATGCGTCTGCGAACCGCGCGCGCCCTGGAGCGCATCTTTGAACAACTCGATCTGTTGCGTCTCGATGCCATGGAGCACGCCAGTGCGGCGCCGGTGCCGCGCTCGCCGCGAGCTGAACGGCGCGCGCCCAGCGATGCCGGCAGCGCGGAACCGGTAGACTATCGCGCTGCTACGCGCCTGGCGGAGCGCGGCACCTGCATCCAGGAAATCGCTGAACGCTGCGGCCTGGTCAGCGGCGAGGCGCGGGTACTGCTGGCGCTTCAGCAGGCGCGCGCGCAACGCTCGGTGGCTGCATGAGCGACACGACTGCTGCCGCCGGCGAGCTTGAGGTTACGGCGGCACACGATCGGCAGCTGGCTGAGTTCATGCGCACACTGGAGCATGAACTCGCGGCCGGAAAGGTTATCCTGCCTTCGTGGTCAAAAGTGACGGAGCGCGCGCGCACTGCGCTCGCCGCCCCGGCATTTGATATCAATGAACTGGCAGGCCTGCTGGGCGCTGAGGCTGGCCTCGCCGTGCGCGTGCTGACGCTGGCCAACTCCGCGATGTTCATGCGCGGCCCTCGCCCGCTGTCGGATCTGAAGCTCGCCATCCTGCGCGTCGGTCACGACCTGTTGCGCAGCGCAGTCTATGCGCACGCGCTGCTGCAACTGCGCCAGGCGCCAAAACTCCAGCGCTTGAAGAATACCCTGCAACAACTGTGGCGTGAGAGCACGCAGGTCGCGGCGCTGGCGCGCCTGCTGGTCGCCCGCACCGGCAGAGGCGATCCGGACGCCGCGCTATTGGCAGGTCTGCTGCACAACATCGGCAAACTCTATCTGTATGTGCGTCTCGACAGTCGTGCGGATGACGCCGGCAACATGCCGGCCTCGATCACCTCGCTCACTGCCTGGCATGCACGTATTGGTAGCGCGATCGCACGTAATTGGCAGATGCCGGAAGCTCTGTGCCAGGCCATTGCTGATCAGGACCTGCTGGACAGCAGTGGCTCGCAGGATGATCTGGCAGCGGTTCTGAGTGTGGCAGTGATCGGCACCAACGCCTCGTTCAATCCTGCACCGCTGGCACAGACCGCCGCGCACCTGGCAGAGTTCACGCGCTTCGAGCTCGACGCCGCGGCGTGGCTTGAGCTAATGGAGCGCGCGCAGGCTGAGAGCACGGCACTGCGGGTTACTTTCGGCGACTAGCCGGGCCCCGGGCATGCGGTTTGACCTTGGCCGCAAGCAGCTTAACGGTGGCGCTCAATCATCCATCAGGAAGCTACGCAGCTGCTCGGAGCGCGAGGGGTGCCGGAGCTTGCGCAGTGCCTTGGCTTCAATCTGCCGGATGCGCTCACGCGTCACGTCGAACTGCTTGCCCACCTCTTCAAGCGTGTGATCGGTATTCATGTCGATGCCAAAGCGCATGCGCAGCACCTTGGCCTCGCGCGGCGTGAGCTGCGCCAGCACCGAATGCGTGGTCTCGCGCAGCGATTCGCTCGTGGCCTGTTCGATCGGTGAGGTTACCGAGGTGTCTTCGATGAAATCGCCCAGGTGCGAATCTTCGTCATCACCAATCGGGGTTTCCATCGAGATCGGTTCCTTGGCGATCTTGAGCACCTTGCGTACTTTGTCTTCCGGCATCTCCATGCGCACCGCGAGTTCATCGGGTGTCGGCTCGCGGCCCATCTCCTGGAGCATCTGCCGGGAAATGCGGTTGAGCTTGTTGATGGTTTCGATCATGTGCACCGGAATGCGGATGGTGCGCGCCTGATCGGCGATCGAACGGGTGATTGCCTGGCGGATCCACCAGGTGGCGTAGGTCGAGAACTTGTAACCACGACGGTATTCGAATTTATCGACCGCTTTCATGAGGCCGATGTTGCCTTCCTGGATCAGATCGAGGAACTGCAGGCCGCGGTTGGTATATTTCTTGGCGATCGAGATCACCAGGCGCAGGTTGGCCTCGACCATTTCCTTCTTGGCGCGGCGCGCCTTGGCCTCGCCGATCGAGACTTCACGATTGATATCCTTGAGCACCGAGATGGGCAGGTGCCGCAGCACTTCGAGCAGGTGCAGTTTTTTCTGGCGGCGCTCGATTTCTTCCTTGAGCCGGGCCAGCGGCGCCGAATATTTCTTGCCAGCCTTGATGTGTTTGGCGAGCCAGCGCGCGCTGGTTTCGTTCTTTGGAAAGCTGGTGATGAAGTCCCGGCGCGGCATGCCGGCGTCGCGAATCGCGATGACCATGATCTCCTTCTCGATCTGCCGCAGTTCGCCGATGTGCACACGCATCTGCGCGGTCAGCGCATCGAACATGCGTGGCGAGAGCTTGAGTTCCATGAATTCTGCGGCGAGCTTCTTGCGCGCCTTGTCGGTGCGCGGATCTTCCGTGCCCTGTTTGGCGAGCGCCGCCAGCACGGTTTGCAGGTGCTTCCTGATCGCGGCCATGCGGCGCGCCACTTCTTCAGGATCCGGGCCGGTGTCGACGACTTCTTCGTCCGCGCTGCCGTCTTCAGTTTCCTCTTCGCCGGTTTTTTCCGGCACCGCCGCCAGGTCAATCTTGGTGGGGTTCTGCGGCTGGGCAATAACATCAGGCGCGTTAGGGTCTATAAAGCCCACCACCAGATCGACCAGTCTTGCCTGACCGGCCTTGACGAGTTCATAGGTGTGCAACAGGTGTTCATGTGTAGCCGGGTAACTGGCCAGCGCCAGGCGCACGGCATCGAGACCTTCTTCGATGCGCTTGGCGATACGAATTTCGCCTTCGCGCGTCAGCAGTTCAACCGTGCCCATTTCGCGCATGTACATGCGCACCGGGTCGGTGGTGCGGCCGAGCTCGGCATCGAGCGCCGCGAGTGCTGCGGCTGCCTCTTCGATAGCTTCTTCATCTGCGGGCGCGGCCGGATCGGAGGCCAGGAGCGATTGCGAGTCGGGCGCTTTTTCGTAGACCGGAATGCCCATGTCGTTAATGGTGTTAACGATGTCTTCGATCTGCTCGGGATCGACGATTTCGGAAGGCAGGTGATCGTTGACTTGCGCGTAAGTGAGATAGCCCTGTTCTTTACCGCGTGCGATCAGCAACTTGAGCTGCGACTGGCGATCTTCCGGCATGTTGACACGCCGTTCGATGCCCGAGATCGGCGTCACTACCTTCGCCACGCCGCCGGTGCGAGCCTTGGGTGCAGCGGCTGCCGGTTTACCGACTACAGCTTTCGCGCTCGTCACCACCGGTTTGGCTGTGAGCGGTGCTTTGACAGCCGCTGCAGGCTTCGCGGCCACGACAGATTTCGCCCGCACCGCCAGCCTGGCTAGCGGCGCCGGTTTTGCCGCGACCGCAGGCTTGGTTGGCGCAGCGTGTTTGCCCGCACTGACCGGGCGGCGCGCAGGCGCCGCTGCCTTCTTAGCCGCCTGCGGTGGACGCGCGGCAGGTTTGCGTGGGGGCGTTGCAGGAGCGGTGGTCTTGCGCGTCATCGGTATGGCAGTCCCTTGATGAATATTCAGGACAAGAACTCCGACCCAAACGTTCCCAAAAGAGAACATTCAGGCGAAGTTGCTGCGAATGCGGAAAATCCGGTAATTCTACCTAAAAGACGGGGGGCAGCGCCAGCCGGGCTTGTGCGCCTCCATGGGCATCCTTTTTAACGCAGGATCAATTACTTGGCCGCACATTGGCCCTTATACCTATCGTTTCGGCTGTCGTCCTGGCTATGGCCCTGGCTATGGCCCTGGCTATGGCCGGTACTTTCCAGGGCGTTGGCCCAAGCACGGCCACCGGATTCGGCCTGCAGGTCAGCCCGGCGGCACAACTTTCGTGAGCAGGGCCTGAAATTCCCGGAGCTCCTCGGCACTCGCGCTGCGGGTGTTGACGCGTGAGAGCAGTTCGTCATAGCGACGCGTGCTGCGCTCGTTGCTCACCTGTTCGATGAGTCTTGCGAGCAGCCCCCTGAATTCGGCGCGTGCCTGCGTGGCATCGAGCAGCGTGGGCTGCGCATACAGCGCGCCCAGTCGTTTCGTCTCCGGACGCTCGCGCCATTCTTCCAGCAGCTGCGCCGTGCTGCGAGCGCTGTTCGCTCGCATGGCGCCGAGCAATTCGCGCAGCGTGCTGATACCGGGAAGTTCCGGTTCACCGATCGCGGCGAGCGCGGCGCTTAGCTGCGCCGGCAGCGCGGCAGCGGCAGCCGGGAAATGCAGCAGCATCTGAATCGCCTGGCTCAGTAGGCCGCGCCGCCCGACGCCGGCACTAGCGCTACGGCGCGCGCGCGCGCCGCGCGCCAGATTGCCGCTGCGCTGCGAGTCATCGCTATTGGCTGCCGTGGGCGCGTCGCCGGCGTGCGCCGGATCCGCAGAATTCTGCAGCAGCTCGCGCAGACGGTCGGCGTTCAGCCCCACTTCCTGTGCGACTCGCGCCAGCAGCAGTTCCTGATAGACACCGGGCGCTACCCTGGCCAGCAGCGGTCGCGCCAGCGACACGTAGCGCGCACGGCCGTCGGCATGCGACACATCGGCCTGCTCGCGCAGCTGTGCAATCAGATATTCCGAGAGCGGCAGCGCGCCGCCCAGGCGGGTTTCAAAGGCGGCGCGGCCTTCGCGGCCAATCATGGAATCGGGATCTTCACCGTCAGGCAAAAACAGAAAGCGCAGTTCGCGCCCTTCGCGCGCTTCCGGCAAGGCGTTTTGCAACGCTCGCCAGGCGGCGGCGCGACCGGCGCGATCGCCGTCAAAAGCGAACACGATTTCACTTACCAGGCGAAACGCCCGGCGCAGCTGCTCAGGCGTGGTCGCGGTGCCCAATGTCGCCGCCGCGTAGGCCAGGCCC
Organism: Gammaproteobacteria bacterium; assembly: GCA_031441585.1. Classification (GTDB taxonomy): domain Bacteria; phylum Pseudomonadota; class Gammaproteobacteria; order Steroidobacterales; family Steroidobacteraceae; genus FEN-1191. Next base: position 12,733 of record JANMWZ010000152.1, on the reverse strand, counting down.
GCCTGGTGGAGTCGCACCACATCCATATAGCCTTCCACCAGCAGGAGCCTGTGCAGAGTGGTGCGCGCCAGGCGAATTTCGTGCAGCCCGTAGAGCTCATGCCCTTTATGAAAGAGCTCGGTTTCCGGTGAATTAAGGTACTTGGGCTCGCCACTATCGAGTACCCGACCGCCAAAACCCAGCACCCGGCCGCGCGGATCACGGATCGGAAACATGATGCGATCGCGGAAGCGATCGTACCAGGGCTCGCTCCCGGGGCGGGGCGTGTCGCGCTCGATGATGAGGCCGGTTGCCAGCAGCGCCTGGCGCGATGCCTCGGTGCCACCGAATCGCCGCAGCACCTCGTTCCACGCATCGGGCGCGTAGCCGATGCGAAAGCGCTCGAGCGTCGCGGCTTCAAGGCCGCGACCCTGCAGATAGGTGCGTGCGCGCTGATTTGTTTGCAGGCATTCCTGATAAAAACCAGCGACGCGACCGAGCAGATCGGTGAGCTCCTCCTGGCCGCGCGGTGCGGGCGCATTGCCACCTTCATGCGGCACCTCGAGTCCCAGGCGCCCGGCCATTTCCTCCACCGCTTCGGGAAACGGCAGTTGTTCGTACTGCATCAAAAAGCCCAGCGCCGTGCCATGTGCGCCGCAGCCGAAGCAGTGATAGAACTGCTTGTCCGGGCTCACCCAGAAGGAGGGGGTTTTCTCGTCGTGGAACGGACAGCAGGCTTTGTATTCGCGCCCGGCTTTCTTGAGCGGTACCCGGTTGCCGACGATTTCAACAATATCGGCGCGCGCGATCAGCTCATCGATAAAGGCCTGTGGAATGCGGCCGGCCATGGGCCTCAGGCCGACAGGCGCGCCTTGATACGAACGCCCACGGCGCCCATGTCGGCGCGACCGGCCGCTTTGGCCTTGATGGCGGCCATGACCCTGCCCATATCTTTGATCGACGCGGCGCAGGTAGCGGCGATGGCCTCACTTATCAGGGCATCGAGCTCGGTGGCCGACAATTGCGCGGGCATATAGGCCGACAACTGGATTAATTCTGCGGTTTCGATGGCGACCAGGTCGGCGCGGCCGCCGGCCTCGAATTGCACGATGGATTCGCGCCGCTGTTTGACCATCTTGTCGATAACGCCGAGCACCTGGGTATCATCGAGTTCGATGCGCTCATCGACTTCGCGCTGCTTGATGGCGGCCATGATCAGCCGGATGGTGGCCAGGCGCGGCTTCTCGCCGGCGCGCATGGCGGCCTTCATGTCTTCCTGGATTTGCGCCTTGAGCGACACGCGCGTTAGCGCGCGGTGCGCACGAAATCGCGGGAAACGCGCTTGATATGGCGCTTTACCGCGGCGGCTTTCTTGCGCTTGCGTTCCTGGGTGGGCTTTTCGTAAAACTCGCGCCGGCGCAGTTCGGCGAGCACGCCGGCCTTCTCGCAGGCGCGCTTGAAGCGGCGCAGGGCGGCGTCAAAATACTCATTCTCGCGAATTCGAACGCTCGGCATCGAAGCTCAACCTCTTGATTCGAAAAGCTGTTTGGGGCTGACCCAGACAGGCAGGGGCGGCGATTCTAAAGAGAGCGGCGGCAAAAGGCAAACGCATGAGCGCCCACGCGTTGGCTCATACTGCCCACCATCCCATGAGAGTCCTGGCAATCGAATCTTCCTGCGACGAGAGTGCCGTGGCCGTGCTTGATGAGTCGCGCGGCCTGCTCGCGCACGAGCTGTGGAGCCAGATCGACCTGCACCGCATCTATGGCGGGGTCGTGCCGGAGCTGGCTTCGCGCGATCACGTCAAACGCCTGCTGCCGCTGGTACGCACCGCCCTCGCGGCGGCCGGTACCCGCGCGGATGAATTGCATGGCCTCGCCTACACGGCCGGGCCGGGCCTGACCGGTGCGTTACTTACTGGCGCTGCTCTGGCCAGTGCTCTGGCCTATGGCTGGCGCCTGCCGGCTATCGGCATACATCATTTAGAGGGCCACCTGCTGGCGCCGTTACTGGAGACGCCGGCACCCGGCTTTCCGCATCTGGCGCTGCTGGTCTCCGGCGGCCACACCATGCTGATCGAGGCACGGGCGCTGGGCGAGTACCGGCTGCTGGGTGAAACGCGTGACGATGCCGCCGGCGAAGCCTTTGACAAGAGTGCGAAACTGCTCGGCTTGCCCTACCCGGGTGGTCCGCAACTGGCCGCACTCGCAGCCGCTGGCCACGAAAACGCCATTCGCCTGCCGCGTCCCATGCTCGATCGGCCAGGATATGAGTTCAGTTTCTCCGGCCTCAAGACCGCCGTATTGCTGGCAGTACGCGCGCAGCCCCTCGATGATCAGCGGCGCGCGGATATCGCGCGCGCTGTGCAGGATGCCATTGTCGATGTGCTGTGCACCAAGGCGTTGCGTGCCCTGGAAGCAACCGGCCATACCCGTCTGGTCGTGGCCGGCGGCGTTGGCGCCAACCAGGCGCTGCGCGCGCGGTTGCGCGAGGCCGTGGCGGCGCGCGGTGCCCAGGTTTTTTTCCCGCGCAGTGAGTTCTGCACCGATAATGCCGCCATGATTGCCATGGCGGGTTTATTGCGCTTGCGCGCTGGCGAGCGCGGCAGGCTGAATCTGGCGGTGCGCGCACGCTGGCCGCTCGATGAATTGCGTCCGCCCACTGAACAGAGAAACCCATGAGCGAACCTTCCGCTGATCATATTTTTCTTCGCGGCCTCGAGTGCCAATGCATCATCGGTTTCATCGACTGGGAGCGGCGCGTGCCGCAAACCGTGGTCATCGATGTGGAAATGCCCTGCGATTGCGCACGCGCAGCGCACAGTGATGAGGTGGCTGACACGGTTGACTACAAGTCGGTTGCCAAGCGCGTACTGGGCTGGGTGGGCGAATCGCATTTTCAGCTGATCGAAACCCTGGCGCAGCGCCTGGCCATGCTGTTACTGGAAGAATTTTCACTCGCCTGGATCCGCGTGCGCATCAACAAGCCCGGCGCCATCCGTCATTCACGTGATGTTGGGGTGTCGATCGAGCGCCGCCGCGCATGACCTCGGTCTATGTCGCCATCGGCGGCAATATTGATCCTGAAACACGCCTGCCGCTGGCGGCGCGTGAGTTGCGCCGGCGATTTCCCGATGCGAGATTTTCCAGCTGCTATCGCAATCCCGCCTTCGGCTTCGAGGGTGCGGATTTTTACAATGCGGCAGCAGGATTCCACACCACGCTGGAGGTTGACGCTCTGCTGGTGCAACTGCAGGAGATTGAGGCACTGTGCGGGCGCGATCGTACCGAAGCCAAGTGGGCGCCGCGCGCCATGGATCTGGACCTGTTGCTGTATGGCGAGCGCCTCGCCAGGACCGCGCGCTATGAATTGCCGCGACCCGATCTGCTGCGGCGCACCTATATGCTCGGGCCGCTGGCGGAACTGGCGCCGCAACTGCGCCACCCGCTGACCGCTCGCACCATGGCTGATCACTGGCAGGAACTCTCGCTTCAGCCCTATGCGCATGAGCGTCTGGCGCTGGATCTCAACGCTTAGGCACGTCGCGGCGCAACCCCAGGCCTACCAACGCAGGCTTCGACCACCGTCAACGGCGAGTATCTGCCCGGTGACAAACGGCGCCTCAGTGGCAAAAAACCGTACGGCGCGCGCCACATCGGCGGGCGCACCGGCGCGCCCAAGCGGCGTGCGCGCGATAATTTCCTGCTGCAGCCCGGCATCCATGCCGGCCTCCGGCCAGAGCACGGGCCCCGGCGCAATGCCGTTGACGCGCACCTCGGGCGCCAGCTCGCGTGCCAGGGCGCGTGTCAAATGCATGAGCGCCGCCTTGGCGGTGGAATACACCAAGTAGTCGGGGAGCGGTCGCAGGCCGTGGATATCAATGATGTTGACGATCAGTCCGCCGCTGCGCTTAAGTTCAGGCGCTGCAGCCTGTGAGAGGAACAGCGGCGCCTGCAGATTGGTGCCCATGAGATCGCTCCACGCGGGTAGCGTCACGCTGCCAAAGGGGGTGGGATAGAAACTCGAAGCATTGTTGACGAGCAGCTGCAGACCCTGAAAGCGCGCCACGACCGCATTGACCAGCGGCGCCAGCGTGGTGATATCCAGCAGATCGGCGCTAAAGACGGCGGCGGAGCCGGGGCGCAGGGCTGCAAGTTCAGCGCACAGCGCTTCCGCTTCTTTGCCAGACCGATGACAATGGATCGCAACGTTCGCACCGGCGCCATGCAAAACCCGCACGATTTCGGCGCCCACGCGGCGTGCGCCACCCGTGACCAGGGCGGTCTGGCCGGCGAGCGCACTTGAGGGTTGATCACTCATTGCGGAAGCTTATGACGGTACCGCCTGCAATCACAATCCCAGCGCTCGACGCCGCGCAGCGCGAGCAGCTCGCCGCCACCACGGCCGCATTGCAGGCGTTGCTGGCGGCGCGCGGCGGCTGGTTGCCCTTTGACGAATACCTGCAGCAGGTGCTGTACGCTCCGGGCCTTGGCTATTACAGCGCCGGTGCCGTCAAGTTAGGTGCGGCGGGCGATTTTGTCACCGCGCCGGAGATCTCGCCGCTGTTTGGCGCCTGCGTCGCCCGCCAATGTGCACCACTGCTGGTCACTGGGGCTGAGGTGCTGGAGCTGGGCGCCGGGAGCGGTGCCCTGGCTGCAACCCTGCTGGCGTCGCTGGCGCGTCTCGAGGCACTGCCACAGCGTTACTACATCCTTGAAGTCAGCGCCGATTTGCGCGAGCGCCAGCGCGCGCGAATCGCGACGCTGCCTGATTCTCTGCGCGCGCGCGTGCAGTGGCTTGAGGCGCTGCCGGCGCGGCCGCTGCGCGGTGTGATACTCGCCAACGAAGTGGCTGACGCCTTGCCGTTTCAGTGCTTTGCGGTCATGGCAGGTGAGGCGAGCAGTCGCGGAGCCGCTGGCCAGGCTTACCTCGAACGCGGCGTGGCGGCGGGCGCCGGGGGTGTGCTGCGTTGGCAGCAGCGCCCGGCCAGCGCCGGGTTAGCGCGTGAACTGCAGCGGCTGTCCGCCTCGCTGGCGGAGCCCTTCGCGCCAGGGTTTCAATCCGAATTGTGTATGCGTCTCAACCCCTGGATCGCCAGTTTGTCGGCTGCGCTCGAATCAGGAATGATTCTGCTGTTCGACTACGGCCTGGGGCGCGCCGAGCTTTTTCATCCGCAGCGCGACTCCGGCACGCTGCGCTGCCACTTTCGCCACCGCGCGCATGACGATCCATTTTTATATCCTGGACTTCAGGACATTAGCGCCTGGGTGGACTTCACCCGCCTGGCGGAAGCCGCGAGCGATACCGGACTCGAGGTGGCGGGTTACTGCACGCAGGCCGCGTTCCTGCTTGGCAGTGGCCTCGAGCTGGAATTGGCGGACGCGCCCGATACCGGGGCGCGCGCGCGGCTTGCGGCGCAGGCGCGCGAGTTGCTGATGCCAGGGGAAATGGGCGAGACCTTCAAGGTCATGGCGCTGACGCGGGCAGTCAACGTAGCGCTCGCCGGTTTCACGAATCAGGACCTGCGGCGACTGCTGTAAGGCGCAGTGCGCTTGAGTCCAGAGCCGCCAGCCGCAGTGTCCGCAGGCGCGCCGCAATCGCCGGCCCCGGTAACTCACCCAAGTCTGCCGCCGTCAAGTGCACTGCAGCGGCCGCGCGCAGCGCAGTTCGCAGGCGCGCGCTCAGCGCCGTGACCGCTGGCGGTGGCACCGCCACGGACGCTGCGCGAATGGCGAGCATCTGTAGCCACTGTTCAAAGCGCTCCGGGCGCCGGAAGGCGTCGCCCAGTTCATACAGCGTCAATAGCCACTCCGGATCGGCGCTCAACTGATCAGGCGGTTTTCCGCCACCCAGGACATGCCTGCCGAGCCGCGCGGCGAGCAAAGCCAGATCACGAAATTCATGGGGTGCACGCAGGCGCGTGCACAGCGCCGCGATCTGCTGCGCGTGTAGATCGGCCACCAGCGCGGCCCAGCGCACCGTAGTCGGGGCGCCAAGGTTGGCGGCTACCGCGAGCGCGGCGAGGGCCGCGCTCGAGCCACCGGGCGTCGCCGCGCGTCGGGCTGCGGTGTCGGCATTGAAGGCTGCAAAATCGAGCTGCGGCGCCAGTTCCGGCAGCACCACCGGCAGCGCGCCGCAGCCGGCCAATACTTCGAAAAAACGCGTCGGGCAGGGTTCAGCGAGCGCGCGTTCGAGTTCGCGCCACACGCGCTCGCTCACCAGCGCACGGGCTTCGCCAGCGCTCACCATGCGGCTCATGAGCGCGCGTGTTTCCGGCGCGACCGTGAAGCCGAGCGCCGCGAAGCGGGCCGCAAAGCGCGCCGTACGCAGGATGCGCACCGGATCTTCGATGAAGGCGTCGGACACATGGCGCAGCAGGTGCGAGCGCAGATCAGCCTGGCCGCCATACGGGTCAACGAGCTGCCCATCGGCGGCGCGCGCCATGGCGTTGATGGTCAGATCGCGCCGTCGCAGATCGTCGGCAAGTGAAACAGCGGGTGAAAACTCGGTCGTAAAGCCGCGATAACCGGGCGCGACCTTGCGCTCGAGTCGCGCCAGCGCGTATTCCTCATGAGTTTCCGGATGCAGGAACACGGGGAAGTCGCGGCCAGCAGCTTTATAACCCTGGCGCAGCAATTCATCGGGCGTGGCGCCGACCACCACCCAGTCGCGCTCGCTCACTGGCCGCCCCAGCAGTTCATCACGGACGGCGCCGCCCACAAGGTAGACTTGCATGCGCACATGTTAACTGAAGCCCGTGGCCTGCACTTGCGGCGACTCGCCGGAGCATTGTTATTGATGAGTAGCTGGAATCTGTCGGGATGTAGTGTGGGCTACCTGCTGCAGGCCGCGCATGGGCAGTGGCAATTGCTGCGCGCCCGTCAGCCGATCGCGCGGCTCATTGCGGCGCCCGACACGGATGCGCAGTTGCAGCGCCGGCTGGAGCTGGTTCATGAGGCACGCGAATTCGCGACGCGCGAGCTCGCCTTGCCGGACAACAAGAGCTATCGCAGCTACAGCGCGCTGGGCCGACCCTACGTGGTGTGGAATGTGGTGGCGGCTCCGGAATTCTCGATCACGCCACTGCGCTGGTGTTTCCCCATCAGCGGCTGCGTTGCCTATCGCGGCTATTTTCGCGAGGACAGCGCGCGGCGCTTTGCGGCCAGGCTCGCGCAGCGCGGCAATGACACGCTGGTGGCCGGCGTCAGTGCCTATTCCACGTTGGGGCGCTTTGCCGATCCGCTTATTGACACCATGCTGCGCTACGGCGATCTGGAACTCATCGGTACGATTTTTCATGAACTCGCGCATCAGCTCGTGTATGTGAAGAACGACAGCGAATTCAATGAGGCGTTTGCGATGAGTGTGGAGCGTGCCGGCGTAGCTCGCTGGCTGGTGGCGCACAATCGGCACGGCGAACTCGCCGCTTATCAACAGCGCCAGGAGCAGCAGGCGCAGTTAGTGCAGCTACTGGGCGCGGGGCGTGCGCAGCTCGCCGATCTGTACGCGCAGGCGCGATTGTCGCCACAGTCACCTGGCTCGCAGCAATCGATAGCCGGGCTACGCGCGCGCAAGCAGGAGCTGATCGCCAGCACGACTGCTGCAGTGCGCGACTACGAGCTGCAACAGAATTTACGCAGCGGCTACGGCACCTGGCTCGACGCCGGCCTCAACAACGCGCACCTGGCCTCGGTCGGAACCTACTTCGATTGCGTACCGGGTTTCGAGCAACTCCTGAGCGATCAGGGCGGCGACTTCAAGGCCTACTACGCCGCCGTGCGTACGCTGGCGCATGGGCCAGCGGCCAGCAGGCGGGCCTGGTGCACCCGCCTGCCGCGGTAGCTTCAGTTCACCTGTACTTCGACGCGCCGTACTTCCGGCACGGGTTGCTTCGGGATAATGACCTCAAGCACGCCATTGGTATGGCGGGCCTTGATCTCATCCGCGCGTACTTTCTCCGGCAGCGTAAAGCGGCGTAGAAATGCGCCATCCGCGCGCTCAAGCCGCTCAAAGCCCTGGTGGTCGTCGCGCCTCTCGATATGGCGCTCGCCGCGAATCGTCAGCAGGCCGTCGTCGGCGGTGACGTGAATGTCCTTGGCCTCGACACCGGGCAGATCGGCACGCAGCGTGTAACTCTCGGGCTGTTCATGCACATCGACTGCGGGTGTCCAGGCGAAGTCGCGCTGCAGCCGATTCATCAGGGTCCAGGGTTCATAATGCAGAGTAGTCATCGTTGCTCCTTCTCGAACTTCGAAGCCGCAGCACGCGGCGATCAAACAGATGTGTGGTCGGCGGCGTCGCTTTCAAGATCAATGTTGCAAGTGAACGCCGGTGCATAAGCTGTGCGATGAATGTGGAGCAGATGTGCGCCAGGCGGCGTTACTGGCTGGTACCACCTATTGATTTAGCCAAAGCCTGAAAAAGATCTGGCAAACGCTGAAATTTATTCAGGCCAGCACGGCCATTAAATTCATAACATGTTGATTACTAAAGTTAAAAAAAACAACTGTCCGGGCCCGCATATTCTTGACCGGGCCTCGCGCCATCATTAGTCTCATCCCTTTCCGGTAACTAGATCTTGTGGTGTCGGGGGCAGGATGAACTCCGGGCGTTGAGCCCATTTTTCGGGAGTTTCATGCTGGACGCAGACAAGGGAGCGCTCTAAGAGATGAATTCCGTGGTGAAACTCGAACACAAAGATGTCAATGCCATTCCTTTTCAGGAAGCCTCGCTCGACATCTGGGATAAAAAATACCGCCTTACTGCCAAAGATGGCACGCCGATCGACAATTCGATGGATGACACCTTCAAGCGCGTGGCGCGTGCGCTCGCCGATGTTGAGCGGCCCGAGCTGCGCGAGCACTGGCATGAGCGTTTTCTGTGGGCGCTGCGACAGGGCGCGATTCCAGCCGGGCGTATTATCAGCAACGCCGGTGCGCTCGAGCATAAGCCGGCCACCTCGACGATCAATTGCACGGTGTCCGGCACCATCCGTGATTCGATGGACGACATCCTCGGCAAGGTGCACGAGGCTGGTTTGACGCTCAAGGCTGGTTGCGGCATCGGCTACGAATTTTCCACGCTCCGGCCGCGCGGTGCCTATGTCTCGGGCGCTGGCGCTTACACCTCTGGCCCACTGTCGTTCATGGATATCTACGACAAGATGTGCTTCACGGTCTCTTCCGCCGGTGGGCGCCGCGGTGCGCAGATGGGCACCTTCGATGTCGGTCATCCCGATGCCATGGATTTCATCCGCTCCAAGCGCGAGGCCGGACGGCTCCGGCAGTTCAATCTCTCATTGCTGGTCAGCGACGAATTCATGCAGGCGGTGAGCGAAAACAGCGAATGGCGCCTGGCATTTCCCATCAGCCAACGCGAAGTCGACGCCGAACAGCCCGAGCTCGCCGACGCCGAGCTGTTCGTGTGGCGTGAATGGCCAGTGCACGAGGGCTTCGTGGTCAATGAAGAGGGCCTGGTAGCCTGCCGCATCTACAAGAAAGTGCCGGCGCGCCGCATGTGGGACGTGATCATGTCCTCCACCTACGATTTTGCCGAACCCGGTTTTATCCTCATCGATCGCGTCAACGAAATGAACAACAACTGGTGGTGCGAAAATATTCGCGCGACCAACCCCTGTGGTGAACAGCCACTCCCGCCCTATGGCTCCTGCCTGCTCGGCTCCATCAATCTCACCCGCTTTGTGCGCGAACCCTTTACGCCGCAGGCGCGTTTCGACTGGGATGAATATCGCGAGGTAGTGCGCGTCTTCACGCGCGCGCTCGACAACGTGGTGGAGATCAACGGTCTGCCACTGGCGCAGCAGCGCGAAGAGATCGTGCGCAAGCGTCGACACGGCATGGGATTTCTGGGTCTGGGCTCGACCATCACCCTGCTGGGCATGAAATACGGTTCGAGCGAATCGGTGCAATTCACCGAGGCAGTGTCGCGCGATATGGCGCTGGCAGGCTGGGAAGCGGCGCTCGATCTGGCGCGCGAGAAAGGTCCGGCGCCGATCATGAACGAAGAATTCACGGTCAGCAAGGAAATGCTGCGCAAGCGCCCGGAGATGGCGCGCGATGGCTGGAAGCCGGGTGCAAAAATTCCCGGGCGCCTGCTGCATGCACGCTACAGCCGCTATATGCAGCGCCTGGCCGGTGTGGCGCCGCAACTGGTCGAACAGTTGGCGCAGGTAGGTGCGCGCTTCACGCATCACAGCTCGATCGCACCCACCGGCACGATTTCGCTGTCGCTTGCCAACAATGCCAGTAACGGCATCGAGCCTTCGTTTGCGCATCAGTATTTTCGCAATGTGATCCGCCCGGGTCGCAAGACCAAGGAAAAGATCGAAGTGCTTTCCTTTGAGTTGCTCGCCTACCGGGAGCTGATCAACGCGCGCGCCATGCCGGCGGCCGGCAAGGGCGACAAGCCGGTCAGCGCGGCCGAGGCGCTGCCTGACTACTTCACGACCGCTGATGATGTGACGCCGCGCATGCACGTGGATATTCAGGCAGCCTCGCAGAAGTGGATCGATTCCTCGATCTCCAAGACCGCCAACGTGCCCACCAATTTTTCTTATGAAGAATTCAAGGGCATCTATCGCTACGCGCATGAGCAGGGACTCAAAGGCTGTACCACTTTCCGCTTCAACCCGGAGGCTTTTCAGGGTGTGCTGGTCAAGGAAGATGATCTGAAAAACACCAAGTACGTGTTCACGCTCGAGGATGGCAGTGAAGTTGAGGTGCGCGGCGATGAGCAGATCGAATACGACGGTGAGCATCACAGCGCCGCCAATCTGTTCGACGCCCTGAAAGAAGGTTATTACGGAAAGTTTTGAGTAATGAATATCCGCCCATGAATACCAGAATAGACAAAAAGATAATCAAGTACCGCGTCGCCAGGCCAATCGCGGCCGAGCCGGCCCCCGGCAAGGGCGTCAAAGATCCGGAGATGGCCACGCATCGCGATGGCCACATGGCCAAAGTCATTCGCATGACCGAGGAGGTGCAGCGTCCCGAGATGCTGATCGGCTCCACCTACAAGATCAAGACACCGGTGTCCGATCACGCCATGTACGTGACCATCAACGACATTGTGCTCAACGAGGGCACTGAGCACGAGCAGCGCCGGCCCTTTGAGATTTTCATCAACTCGAAGAATCTCGATCACTTTCAGTGGATCGTCGCCCTCACCCGCATCATCTCGGCGGTGTTTCGCAAGGGTGGCGACGTCACTTTCATGGTTGATGAGCTCAAGGCAGTGTTCGATCCGCGCGGCGGCTACTGGCAGCCGGGTGGCAAATTCATGCCCTCGATCATCGCCGAACTCGGCCATGTCATCGAGAAGCATCTGCAGTTCATCGGCCTGCTGCGCAAGACCGAACTGGACGTGCACCAGAAGAAGCTCATCGAGGAGAAGCGCGCCGAATTCGAGGCGCGCCAGAAGCAGCAGGATGCCTTTGCCAAGTCACATTTTCCTGACGGCGCTCAGCTGTGCACCAAGTGCAGCACGGCGGCGGTCGTGATGATGGATGGTTGCATGACCTGCCTGAATTGCGGCGAATCGAAGTGCGGATGATCGGCCACGCTCAACCAACCGGCTGATCGCGACGCCGTGCGGCGTCGCTTGAGCGGGAAGCGCCGGCGTCGCTTCCCGTTTTTTTGTGCGCCCGGCAGGGCGCACTCACTTGGAGGTGAAAGTCCTTTACACAGCCGACATGGGCAAGTGTTAGCGGAAGGCAACGGTTTCCCGGGTGACCGGGAGTCGGAAGGAAGCCGGAAGCAAAGCGCTGGCGCGACGAACAGGAAGCGGATAGAGGCGGCATCGCGGGGCAAGCAGGCAAAAAAATGCAAAGCCCGATACATGTACGGAACGCGGTGTCGTATATCCGACGCGCATAAGCGTGAAGGTGGGTGCGCAATACCCGGGGAGATCTGCCAGCGTGCCGCTGTGCTACGAGGATCGAGAGGTTCTTGGAGGCGTTGGCAGAAGTCAGCAGAGGTCATAGTAGGGAGCGATCCTGAAGGGCCGAACAACGAAGCCGAGAGTAGGACGGATGATCTCGATATCAGGCGATGAAGCAGAAGTGCCTGTGAAGGCAGCCGCAGCGCAGGGTGCAGGCCGGCAGCCGAGCATTAGTCGTCGCGGTGCGGAGCTGGGTACGGCGACATCCGGGCGAAGCAAATCGGAGGAACACCTGTTGATGGAGCAGGTGGTTGAACGCAGCAACTTGTGGCTGGCGTATCAGCGGGTGGTCAAGAACAAAGGGGCACCGGGCGTCGATGGCGTCTTGGTATCTGAGTTCAAAGACTGGCTGAAGATGCACTGGCCGAGCGTGAAGGCAGCGTTAGTGGAGGGCCGGTATTTACCACGCCCGGTACGTCGAGTGGATATTCCCAAGCCTTCGGGCGCGAGTCGCATGCTCGGGGTGCCCACCGTGGTGGACCGGTTGATTCAGCAAGCGCTGCATCAGGTGTTACAACCGCTGTTTGAGCCCACGTTTTCGGACGCGAGCTTCGGCTTCCGGCCGGGGCGCGGGGCGCATCAGGCAGTACGGCAAGCGCAGGAGTACATCCGCGAGGGTAAGCGCTGGGTGGTGGATATCGATCTGGAGAAGTTCTTGGAGCGTTCTTCACACTACCCCCAGGTTGTTGATTGCGTTTCGAAGAGATCCGGATGAACGGTAGGTATTTGTATTCTAATGCCTTTTGCACGTCCACGGCACACATGCACTGCTTTGAGTTCGCCGCGCTTTACA
>JANMWZ010000151.1:0-4818 GCA_031441585.1 Gammaproteobacteria bacterium | reverse complement strand
GCCGCAGCCGGCGACGTGGACCAATGAGGACAGGTTGATGCAAGTGCAAGTGCACGGCATCGATGTCGATCCCGATGCGCTCGCCTCTGCCGCGCTGACAGCAGGCGTGCTGCGGCTGGAGTTCACGGCCGAATCGGACGCAAGCAACTCATAGGGTGGAGGCATATGGCAGCAGGAGTGGTTTTCGACGTGTCAATCGGCTTACCTGATGGCATCGCAAAGTTCAGGAACTACGAGGAAGCGGTCGATCGCCTTCGGGGCGTAGCCGCTGGTTCGCGTATGCCCATGCAGTTCAGCATCCTCGTACCCGGGGTCGCACCCATATTGTTCTTTCGCTTCAAGGGCAACAGTGGTGAACTCCACGGATACCTTCAAGAGTTCTATGCGAATCCGACGCAGACGGCGCTGAAGTACAGGACGCACCGTTGGCAGACCAAGAGCACGCTCGATTCAATAGCGAGCGGCAAGGAACTGCGTATTGCGAAGACCGTGATGGCAATGCGTGGTACAGCCGTCGTTCTGATTGCCGGAGCAATTGCGGCATTTTTCTGGGTGCGTGGTTTTGTGCTCCCGCTCGCTCTGGCAGCTACGGCCTTCGGGCTGTTCTTATACGGACAACGTCTGGGCGCGAAGGTCGATCTCTTCGATGACTTCTGGGGCTGAGACTCAGTTGCCGGTCCAACAGGTCGACGACGTGTTTGGTGGGGGCACTGCGTAATGTCCAAGGTCCGCATGACGGAACGGTGGCTGGAGGGGTTTTTCTTGCCAGAAGGGGGGCTCACCCGAGAGGAACAGGCCGCCATCGATCTCCTCGGGCCTCGTCTTGAGCAAGAGCTCGGCATCCGAGTTCTGAGCCAGTCACGGCAGAAGGTCGCCGTGACCTACTGCGGCGCGTCAGCCAAGGCGGTATTGGCAGGCATCTGCGCTTTAGCTCCAGCGCCAATCACGTACTCCGGTTGGCAGGGCAGATTGCGCGGCTGGATGGGTCGAGTGGGTACAGGCGGGCAGGCGCCCGAGGCTACGGCGCACAGACCCGTTGATCATGTCGAATACCTTGGCGCTCTCAGGTTGTGCGCTCGCGCCGCGGCAAACTCTGCAGACGATTTCCGCCGCGTCGCTCATCGGGTGACGGAGACCGGAGAGGCATTGGCGCAGCGGGGCCTCCACGTTCTTGCTGGTGAGTATTACGTGGTAGCGGCCGCGTTGACACAGCATGCGATGCACTTGGCCCGCTTCGATGAGGCTTCAAAGGATGAAGTGATTGACGTTTTGCTCCTGCTTGGCGACGCCGACGAAGCGCAGGGTGTCGTCGCGTACAGCAATCTGGATCGCATCATGCTAGGCCCGATGGTGTTGGACTGGCTGCGAGATTTCGCTGAATTCGCGAAGACGCGCCCTGCGCGCGAGACATCTCGGCTGCGGATCACACAAAAGGAAAAATGTGCAATCCTTGATCGTCGTATCCGTACGCTCGCGTCGCATCTGCCGCCTGGCATGCGGGGACCGGAGATTGCACGGCTGAAACGTGTGGTCCTTGAACTGATAGAGCAATCGGGAGAAGCGCTGAAGGGCAATAGGGGTGCTGAAGCACTGGACCTTGCCGCTGAGTCGGTTCGACAGGCCCGGCAACGCGTCGCGCTGTTGGAAGACGATGGGGCCTTGAGCGACCTCGCCGCCAGTTTGCTTGTGGCAGGAAACGCGCAAGTTGCCGCGGGCAGGCCAACAATGGCAGCGCAGCACTTCGAAGAATCGTTGTCGACAGTCCAAAGGAGCGAGACGCTCTTTGGCGCTTCGGAAGAGCTGCGTCAGCAGGGGTACCTCTGCACGGTACGGCTAGGGGACTGCCAGATGTCTCTTGGTGAGTTCGAACTTGCTTCGACGTACTTCGAGCGTGCCGGGCGTGTAGCGGGAGGGGAGTACATCCAGGCGGGTCATGACTTGGACCCACTCTTCGCCGACACCATTCTTCATCGTCAAGCCATGTGTGCATTGCATCAGGGCGACACGGATAGAGCCAGGGGTTGCGCTGTCCGATGGATTCAGGTGTGCGAAACCGCAGGCAGCAGTGCTTCGAAGTCGGAGGAGCAGGTGTTTTGGCTGAGACGGCAGCAGGTCGCATTGGTCATGGCGGGCGATCTCGATCTCCAAGCGGGTAATCTTGTTCGGGCGCGGGGCGCGTATGAACGGCAGTTTCAAATCGCCATGGATCTTCAATCCCGCCTCGAAGATCAGCGAGACACACTTCGCGACTTGGGCATTGCCAGGAATCGACTTGGTGAACTTGACTTCAAGAGCGGGAACATCGCCCCATCGATCGAGCAGTTCGAGCAGTCATTTCGACTATCGGAGCGTGCCTACGCCATGGGTGGCGAGTCGCTCGAATCCCACCTGGATCTTGGCCATTGCTTGCGGCGACTGGGATTGGCAAAGTTTGTGTACAAGCACGCGCCAAGCGGCCGAGAAGATATCGATCGAGCCCGAGCTGAATCGGATTTGGAAGAGGCGCAAAAGCATATCCGGCAAGCCTGCAGAATTCTCACGCGTGCGTACAAAACCTTCGGTGATCTTTCGCAAGTCAACGACGCGCTCCTTTCCAGCTTGTACTTGTTGGGTGATACCGAGTGGACGCGCGGAGTGCGAGCGCAGGCGGCTGCCCATTGGCAGGAGGCGATCCAGGTTCTCCTGCGCACTCCCGCGACGTCAGTGCTATGGCTGAAGAACGCGATTCACGCGTCTTCCCGCCAATTGACAGCTGCGCGGGCGGGTGTAGTGCCTGTGGCAGACGTCCTGAGCGGAAGGCGGCTCCTTGCGACTGGCGTGCAGCGACTTGTCGACCTTCAGCGCCTGGACACCATGGACAAGATCCGCGACGACGCGGTGACCTTCAATGCGATTTGGTTGCGGTTCGCGCTGGCCAGTGCGAGCGCAGAGATTCCGGCAATCCTGGCCGCGATGCAGGGTCGCAAGATTGCAGCGCTGGTGCTCGACGAACTCGAGCACGACAAGGCGCTGGGTGTGGCAGATGAAGGCCTGCGTGGCCGCTTCCTGTCGCTGCGGGTGCAACTGCGCCGGCTCGCGCTGGGTCTGCAAGTGATCGAAGGCGGGCGCGAAGCTGCCTTCGACCCGGGCGCGCGCAGCTCCGTTCTTGCAGCCAACCCCGAAGTCAGCCTTGAACGGCTGGCCGAGTACAGCGCGCTGTTGGCCGAGTTCCACCAAGTCCGGCTGGAACTGGTGCGCAGCG
This sequence comes from Gammaproteobacteria bacterium, assembly GCA_031441585.1. GTDB lineage: Bacteria > Pseudomonadota > Gammaproteobacteria > Steroidobacterales > Steroidobacteraceae > FEN-1191. Next base: position 1,577 of record JANMWZ010000151.1, on the reverse strand, counting down.
ATCCCGACCTGAACGCTCTGTCGGCCCCGATGGACATCGATGCGGCAAAGCTGCAGCAGCGCCTGGCGCCCTACGAAGCGATCGCACTTCTTGTTCAGTCCGATGCGGCTTGGCCATCGTCTGGGTCCAGCGAAAAGGAGCCGGTCGCGCGCGTACGCGCCTACGCTCAGTTGCTGCGCCGAAACAGCCACGAGCTGATAGTGCTGCCGGTTTTGAGCGCGCTGCCCCTGCGCGTGCGCCATGGTGCCGGCACACGCAAAGCCGGGCCGGGGTTTCGCTACAGCGGTGGCGAGGTTGTGGCTGTGCCCAAAGCTGCAGACGCCGAGGTCTTTGACGCCGCCGACTGTGCCGAAGTCGAGGCAGCGCTCAGTCAGGCGCTGTGGACTCCGCTGCTGCCGCATCTTGAGGGTCTGAAGACCCTGCACGTTGTCACCCACGGTGAGTTGCACGTATTGCCGCTGAGCCTGGGCGCGCCCGAAGGGCTTCGCATCTACCAGTACCCGGGCCTGGTCTTCTACTGGCTGCAGCACATCGCCGTGCAGCGTCCGCCCATTCCCCCCGAAGCCCGTGGCGCCCTGGCCCTGCAGGTGCACTCGCCGGCCCAGGGCAGCGATCCGCCGCCAATTCCCTTCGTGCACGCCGAGGCGCAGATCGTGCAGTCGATGTGGGATCCGGCGCACACCCACAGCCCACTGCCGCTGCACGAGGAGTTGCCGGTGGCGGTGGTGCACCTGGCCGGCCATGGCGAAGCCAGCAAAGGTGAAGACGCCTGCCTGATCCTGGGTACCGAGCAGCGCCTGGGCCTGCACGAGTTGCTCAGGAGCCGCATCCGCCCGGAGATCGTGTACCTGAGCGCCTGCCTGGTGGGGCGCACCAGCGAAGACCTGGACGGTGATCCGCTGGGCATGGTCAGCGGCTTCTTCCTGCGCGGGGCGCGCTGCGTGGTGGCGCCGCTGGTGCCTATCAGCGACTTCTACGCCCCGCTGCTGGCCGCGCTGTTCCACCACGCGCTGGCGCTGCAGCGAAGCTCGGACCGGCCGCTGGACGCGCATGCCGCGCTCGGGCAGGCGAAGAGCCAGTTGCAACACGGCCACTGGCCTCAGGCGGTCATCGACGGGGTACGCAGCGCCTACGAGGACGCACTGACGCCGCAGTTTGAGCCCTTGCTCAAGGCCGAGGATACGGCGTTGGAGCTCCTACTCGCGCCGCCGTCCTGGACGGGCTTCGTGCCTGCATCGGTGGCTGATGACTTGCGGGGGACCATCCGCAAGCGTGTGAAGCAAGGTGGGGCCAGTGCGGCGGCGCGCTACGGCGCCCAGCGCGTGGCCGCATTGCTGGTCGAGGCCCGCCATACCCTGGGCGGCCAACCCGAGGTGCAAGACCTGCTGCGCTACGTGCAGGTCTGGGGTGCTCCGGCCCAGCCCGGCTGAGCGGCTTCAGAAAAATCCCCCGCTCCCGAGCATGAGTTGAGTGGGACGACGCCAAGTCGGCGCCGCCCCAAATCCCTCAACTCACCTCGATAGGAGCTTCAAATGGCAGAAACCCGCACCCAGCAAGGTGGCCACACCGTGGTCGTG
>JANMWZ010000150.1:0-2620 GCA_031441585.1 Gammaproteobacteria bacterium | reverse complement strand
CTGACAAACTCTTCTCGGCAGCAGCCGATGCGAAATACTGTAATGCCCGCAGCTTGTCCATCAGGTACCTCCGTAGAGCTTGAACCAACGGTTGCAGCCGCCGGTGACTTAAAGAGTATTCCATGCCACTCGACGTGCGCCTAGAGTTGTGGCAACCCGACCCATCGGGCAGGAGGCTCGAATGAATCGCACGAACTTGGTGGCCTTGCTTGCGTTCGGCCTCGCCGCCACTCTCCCTTTGCCAGCCGGTGCCGGCGAAGTGCAGTGGCCCGCCAAGCCTGTTCACATCCTCGTGCCCGGTGGTGCGGGTGGCGTGACCGACATCCGGGCGCGCTGGTTGGCCGAGCGGCTGGCGCCGCTGCTCGGCCAAAGCGTCATCGTCGAGAACAAGCCGGGCGCCGGGGGCAACCTAGGTATGGAGATGGGCGCCCGCAGTGCCCCGGACGGCTACACATTGACGATCATTCACCAGGGCGTCATGACGGTCAACCCGCACTTGTATAGCCGTACCGGCTACGATCCGCTCGCCGACTTCGCGCCCATCACGTACCTCGGGGTCGGCCCTTTGCTACTGGCAGTTCATCCCAAGGTGCCGGCCACCACGGTCGCCGAGCTGGTGCAACTGGCCAAGGCGAAACCGGGCCAGTTGAGTTTCGGATCGCCCGGGGTCGGAACTCCGCCGTACCTAGCCGGCGAGTTGTTCAAGCGGACAGCTGGGATCGACACCGTGCATGTGCCGTACAAAGGCGGCGGGCAAGCGGTGTCCGACCTCCTCGCGGGCCACCTCAGTTACTCAATCGAAGGCTTGACCGTACAGTTGCCGCAGGTGAAGGCAGGCCGACTGCGTGCGCTGGCGGTCACCGGTCCGAAAAGAGTCGCATCGCTGCCCGACGTGCCGACCATGGCGGAAGCCGGCTTCGCCGGCGCCGAGTTTCAAGGCTGGGTTGGCATTGCGGTGCCGGCCGCCACCCCCAAGACAATCGTGGCGCGGCTCTATCGGGACATCAGCGGCATTCTCGAGACCTCTGAGGCCCGCGCATGGTTTGGCGAGGCCGGTGCCGATGCCCGCACCGATCCGCCCGAAGTATTCAGCGCCACCATCCGCGCCGAGTACGCGAAATGGGGCAAGGTTATTCGCGAATCCGGCATCAAGATTGAGTGACGCGGCGCCGCCGCAAAGCAAAAAAGATTCCTCATGACAACGCACGAATCGTCTTTGGACACGGGAACGCAAAACCCGGAGGGCCGGGCGCGGCTGCTCTCGCTGATCAACGCGAACTGGACCACGCAGGCGGTTTCGGTTGCCACCCAGCTGCACCTGCCCGAACTTCTGCGTGATGGACCGCAATCCGCATACGCACTCGCCCACGCCACAAGCTCCCATGAGCCGTCACTCACGCGACTGCTACGCGCATTGACGAGCATCGACGTGTTGACCGAAGCAGCCGACGGGCGGTTCGAGCTCACCTCCGTGGGCGCCTTGTTGCGCACAGATGTTCCCGGCTCGCTCGCGGCTTGGGCTGAGTTTTGCGGCACGCGCTCATGGGCGACTTGGGGTCGGCTCGTGCAGAGCGTTCGCACGGGGAACAGCTTTCGCAAGCAGACGAGCGGTGCTGATGGCTTTCACCATTTGGAGAACGATGCGGACGGGGCACTGCTGTTCAACCGCGCGATGGTCGAACTGACACAGCCAGTCGCCGTTGCGGTCGCGCGAAGGTTGGACCTTTCCGGGGTAAGTCTCATCGTCGATGTGGGTGGCGGCTACGGCGAACTGATCGCATCGATCCTCTCTGAACACCCGTCCATGCGCGGGATCTTGTTCGACCTCGCGCACGCGACCGCTACGGCCGCAAGCCATCTTGCCGCCGCCGGCGTCGAGGATCGTTGCACCGTGGTCACCGGCAGTTTCTTCGAGGCGGTTCCCGGTGGAGCGGATGCGTACTTTCTGAAGAGTGTTCTGCACGATTGGGATGACGATCAAGCTGTGAATATTCTTCGCAACTGCCGCCAGGTGATGGCGCCGAACGCCAAGTTATTCGTGATCGAGCGCATCGCACCGCAGCACTTTTGTGATTCGCCGCATGATCAAGGCATCGCACGGTCCGACCTCAACATGCTTGTCGGCACGGGCGGGCGCGAGCGAACGGAAAATCAGTATCGGGAACTACTCGCCGCTGCAAAGCTGCAAGTCACGCACTTGCTGGCATTGGGTGGCCCGTACAGCGTGCTTGAATCCGCAACGATTTGAGTGCCGCACGCGCGGCCGATAGTATTGCTCGAGAAGAGCCAGTTTCAGGCCCGTCATTGAACTTGCGCCGTGGCCTGATCTCCACATGCGACAGCGGGGCCTGAGTTTCAACCGAGGGGGCTGGTGCTGGCCGCGTTTTGGCTTCAGCCTTGCCATACCAGGTCTTGATCCCTTTATGGCCGCTTCGGGGTGAAGGGTGCGGACTCACTGGCGGAGAGCCTCGCCGCTTTCGTTGGCTCCCCAAGTCAGCCAATTCCAATAATTCGAACGTAGCTATTTTGAACTGACGACCGGCTACTAGGTGCCGATCCCCCCAGCAATCGGGATAAATCAATGACACGGTGCAGCGCAAGCGGGCGTCAATTTCAGGGC
>JANMWZ010000149.1:0-92365 GCA_031441585.1 Gammaproteobacteria bacterium | reverse complement strand
CTGGTGGCGAACGCGGGCGTGTTGCTGGTGCACGTCACGCAGACCAAGAGTAAAGCCGAGCTGCGCTACGTGGGCGTGACGACCGGTATGAATTCACTGATCAGGCCGGCGCTGTATGGCGCCTGGCATGAGATCGTGAACCTCACGCGTCTTGACACGCCGGCCACCGAACTCGTCAACGTGGTGGGTCCCATTTGCGAATCTGCCGATTTTCTTGGTCACGATCGCCTGTTGCCACCGACCGTTGAAGGCGATGTGCTGCTGATTGCCAACGCCGGCGCTTATGGACATTCGATGAGCTCAAACTACAACCTGCGCGCCCCGGCGGTTGAAATACTGCTCGTGTAGCCAGCAACGGGTTCTTGACAGCAGCACCTCAGAGGCTGTGCGGGTCGCTCGACCCTATTGAGCTGCCACGCGGCGGCGCGAGCCACAAAAATGGGGGATGGCCGGCAGATTGGCCTGGAACTTTAGCGGGCTCTCCACCAAATGCGACTCCAGTCACACATGCGCGGGCCGATTGGGGAAGAATCCATTCCCAGCAGGCAACAGGCAGCGGCGCCGACCCTGCGCGGTATCGGAATAGTTGGCTTCAACCAGGAGATCTCATGCGTAAGGTACTAATTTCAAGTTTGGCCGTGGCCTCGGTACTGGTGGCCGGTAGCGCCAGCGCTGCGACAGTGGGCACGACCTTTGGCGTCTCGGCCACGGTGCTCAAGTCCTGCTCGGTGGCGGCGACCGCACTGGCCTTTGGCAATTACACCCCTGGCACGGGTGGCCTGTCGGTGAATTCCACGGTGAACGTCAAGTGCACCAGCGGCACCACTTTTGCTGTGGCGCTCGACAAGGGCGCGACGGCCGGCGGGTTGATCAGCCAGCGCCTGATGGCCAACGGCGCCAACACGCTGCAGTACAACCTGTACACCGTAGCCGCGTTCGGCACGATCTTTGGTGATGGTACGACAGGTGTAACGGCCCCTGGTACCGGTGTGGGTTTGGGCGCGGCGGTACCGATTACGGTATTCGGCAATCTTCCGGATAACGCGACCAACCAGGGCGCGGTCCCGGGTGCCTATGCCGATACGATCGGTGTGACGGTGACCTACTAATTCTCTGCGGCTCATTTAAGCGTCCTAAATGGATCGGCCGCTCGCTGGCGAATGTGCGCCAGCGAGCGGCGGCTAACAGCAACAATGAACAGAGTCGTTGCAGGAATGCTGGCGGTCGTGACTCTCGCAGCGGCGGGCACTAGCGGCGCCGTGACCAAGGTGGGTAATTTTGGTGTATCGACGACGTTGCTCAAGGCCTGTTCGGTGACCGCGACGGCGTTGAACTTTGGCAACTACATCGCCGGTGCCGGTGCGCTGACCGTTAATTCCACAGTGAACGTCAGCTGTACGAGGAGTACTGCTTTTAGCGTTGCGCTGAATAAAGGTACGACGGCCGGAGGCACGATATCACAGCGCCTGTTGAGCAACGGAGCCAGTACGCTGCAATACAATTTATTCCGAACGGCCGCCGCTGCCACGGTGTTTGGCGACGGTACCGCAGGTTCCAGAACCCGGAACGGCGTTGGTACCGGACTGGCCAGTACCGTGCGGTTCACGGTGTTCGGTAGGCTGCCGGACAGTGCGAGCAACTGGGCCGCAACCCCCGGCGGTTACACCGACACGGTCGGCGTGACGGTCACGTATTAAGTCGACGCTGGCAGCACTAACCATGATTACTGTAATGCTTTCTATTCTCACCAGACTGCGCCACGGCGCCTGGTACGCGCTCGCATTGATCACGGCGCTGCCGGCCGGCGCCGGGAATTTCAGCATCGCGCCGGTGCGCGTGGAACTTCAGGGCGCGCAGCGCACAGCGGTTCTAGCCGTTCACAACGATGATGATGAACCATTGATCATTCAGAGCACCGCGCTGTTCTGGTCACAGTCGAACGGGGAAGATCAGACCGAAGCGACTCGCGACCTGCTGGTCACTCCGCCCGTGTTCACCATAGCTGCCAAGGCCGAGCAGGTGTTACGCATTGCCTTGCGTACGGCGCCGGACCAGGATCGTGAACACGAGTACCGGTTGCTGCTGGCCGAGGTTCCTGGTCCTCCCGACAAGGATTTCACCGGTCTGCGGCTGGCGCTGCGACTGAGTATTCCGGTGTTTGTGGCGCCCGGGTCGCCGGCAGCGGCGCAACTGCAATGGCAGGCACGACGCCAAAGTGATGGCTCGCTGGCCCTCACTGCCACCAACAATGGCAACGCCCATCTGCAGGTGACGGACTTCAGGCTCTATTTTGGCAGCGCCAGTGTCGTGGCGCCGGTGTTAGTGAGCCGCTACGTACTGCCGGGAAGCAGCATCACCTGGCAGGTCACGCCACCGGCCGGAGCTGCTGGGGATGCTGCCCTAAGCGTCCACGGGTCGAGCGATGCGGGAGAATTTCAGGCTGATGTTGTCACCCTGGATCGCTAGGACCTGGTATGTCGATGCGCCGCGTCACCCGCATCCCGGTCTGCTCATTTAACCTAGTCTGCTGGACGCTGTTGCGGTTGTGCCTTGGACTTGCACCGTTGGCTTCATGGGCGCAAAGCACGCCAGCGGACGCGCTGCGCGAAACCATTCTGGAGGTCAGCGTCAACTCGCAGAGTCCCGGCGAGATGTTGGTGGTACTGCGCGAGGGTGCCGACCGGCTCTGGCTCGACGAAGCCGACTTCACGCGTCTGCGCCTGCGCGCGCCTGCCGTCGCCGCACATCTGTATCAGCAGCGCCACTACTTGCCTCTGGCGGCACTGCCCAAGCTCTCGCTTAGCATCGATGAGCAACATCAAAGCGCCGCAATCACCTTACCGGCCGATGCTTTCCTCGGTACGCGAATCAGCGTGACTGAGCGAGCAGCGCCGATGGTCACGGCGGCCAGCGTCGGTGCCTTTGTGAACTACCAAATATCTGCGCAACGCGTGGCCGGGCAGAATACTGGCGGCATATTTGCCGAACTCGGAGTATTTGGCCCTGCCGGCGTGCTGACCAATACAGGTCTGGCTCGCACGCTGGACGCCAATCGCACTGCGACCAGATTGGACAGCAGTTTTACGCATGATTTCCCTGAGCGCATCGAGCGCCTGATACTGGGCGATAGCATCAGCGACGGCGGCAACTGGGGCAGTGCGGTGCACTTTGGGGGCCTGAGCTGGGGCAGGAATTTTGCTTTGCGTCCGGATTTGCTGACCACGCCGCTGCTGGCGGCCAGCGGCAGCGCAGTGGTGCCCTCGACGGTGGATATTTTTGTCAACAATCAGAAAGTGTCCAGTCAGACTCTACCGCCCGGACCTTTCGTGATCGATCAGTTACCGGCGGTGACTGGCGCCGGTAACGTCAGTATTGTGGTGCGCGATGCGCTGGGACGTGAACAGCTGCTGATACAGCCTTTTTACTCGAGCGTGCAGCTATTGGCTGCAGGTCTCAGCCAGTATCAGATCGATGTGGGCAAGATCCGCAACGACTACACGTTGTATAGCAATCACTACGGTGCGCTGCTTGGCGATGCAACCTACCGGCGTGGGCTCAGCAATGTGGTGACGATCGAGGGGCACGGTGAAATTCTGGACCAGGGGGCGCACAGCGCCGGCCTGAGCCTGGGGGCAGCCGTGGGACACGTGGCCATTGTCAACGCCACCCTGGCCGCTGGCGGCGATTCGCGCGCCACTGGCTCACTGCTTGCGGCCGGCGTGGAACGGCGCGGCACGCTGTTGACATTCACCGCCAGCCGCAGCTACGCAACTGCCGGCTATCGCCAGATCAGCAGCGACCTGGCTCCCGCGCTACAGTTTCGCACGCGCGATCTGGCGCAACTGGGTTGGTCGCTGCAGCGTGCCGGCTCAATCAATCTGGCCTTGGCACGCCAGGAAAACTACCGCGCGGATTCGCAGGTGACGGTATCCCTAAGCTACAGCCGGAGCATGGGACAGGTCGGATCGCTCAATCTGGCGGCGACCCGCACCGCGCAAGGTGCGGTCACGGCGAGCAGTGTTTTCTTGACCTTCACGATGGCTTTGACTCGCAGCCGGGCCTTGCTGTTTTCGGCCAACGGCGGTTCCGGACCCGGCAGTCCAGCCTCAGAACTGTACGCGACCTATGTTCAAAATCCGCCCGTGGGGCCGGGCGCGGGCTATCGCGTCGGTGCATCAAGCCAGGGCAACTACAATGCTGATTGGCGCCAGCAAGTGCCTGCCGGTGACCTGGAACTTCAGGCCGCTCGCAATCAGGGTATCGCGGGCACCAGCCTGTTCTGGAATGGTGCCGTGACGTTTCTGGATCGCCAGCTGCGACCGGCGCGAGCCGTGCACGACAGCTTTGCGCTGGTTGATGTGGCTGGCCTGCCCAACGTGCCGGTGTACCTGGATAATCAGCTGGTCACACATACGGATCAGAGCGGGCGCGCGCTGCTCCATGACCTGCTGGCGTACCAACCCAATCGTATCAGCGTTGATCCCACCGAGTTGCCGCTGGATACTGCGATCGGCGCGCGTAGCATGGTGTTAGCGCCGCAATATCGCAGCGGTGTAATAGCCCGTTTTCCGGTGGAACGGGTTGCCGGCGGACTCTTTCGGCTGGTGACTCCCGACCGCAAACCAGTACCGGCTGGGGCGCAGGTGCACTTCAAGGGCGTAGATTTTCCAGTAACCTACGACGGCATTACCTACGTAACCGGTTTCGATCATGGCCTGGCGGGTGAGGCGCACTGGGAGAACTCGCGTTGCGTCTTTCGCCTCGAACCGCCGCCTGTTGGCGATCCTTTGCCAGATATGGGCACCATTACCTGCAAGCCGGTGCCTGCGTCCGAGGTGGCGCCGTGAGCGTGCTGTGGCGAGTAGCGCTTTGTTTCCCGGCACTCCTGCTGCCGGTCCTGGCCGCCGCCGCCGTGAGCTGTACGGTAGCGGCTACCGGACCAGCATTTGGAATCTACAATCCGCTCAGTGCGAGTCCGAATTATTCCAATGGGCAGGTTACCGTGAGCTGCACGCTGATTGGCGGTGGCACGAGCACCGTGTCGCTGGTGTCGAGCTACAGCAGTGGGGCGAGTGGCAACTATGCTACCCGCACCATGCGTTCGGGCGTCAACACGCTCAACTACAATCTCTACTATGACGCTGCCTATTCATTGATTCGTGGCGACGGAACCGGTGGTTCCCAGACCGGCGGCGCCACGCTGACGCTCTCGGCTGGTACGCCGACACAGACCGCGACGGGCGTGATCTACGGGCGCATTCCGGCCGGCCAGAACGTCGCGGCTGGTTTCTACGCCGACACCATCACCGTCACAATTACCTACTAGCCTGGGGTTCGAATCAGTTCGCCTCCAGCGGGTGAACGCGCAGTTGCAGGGGCCAGGCGTAACGGCCTGGTGTCGCGGTGCTACCCAGCCCCAAGCGGAATTTAAGCGTAAGTGAGACTGTTTGCGCTTGCTGCCAGCGCTGCACCACGGATCCGCCTTCGCCGGACAATGACACGGTGGGGCCGAGACCCTCGACGTTGATCGAGCGGATCAGTGGGCTGAGCGAGTGCACGTCAAGTGCGAATCCGTGGCTGCTGTTGCTGGAAATGCGCAAGCGCACCTGCTCTGGTACGTCAACAAACCCGCGTTGCAGGTCCGCCGGTCCGATATCGATCTCGGGCAGTGCCCCAAGCTGCTCAATAACCGCCACCGCCCCTACGTGAGCGCTGACAGTGAATTGGCTGCGGCGTTCGTCTGAAGCGAACACGGCGCAGCTGCCGGCCAGCACCAGCACGCTCAGCCATTGTCGGGCCCGATCCATGACCTGAGTTAACGGCCCACCGGCCAAAGCCTTGAGTTGACAGAATCAGGGTGGCGCCGGCTCAAGCGCCGGCGCTGCGCGGCTGGCGTGACGTTCGCGCAGCTCGTCGATGACATCCTGTAGCCGCAGCGCTCGGCCGCGCAGTAGCACCAGCAGGTGAAACAGCAGGTCGGCTGCCTCACCGATCAGCAGAGCATCGCTCTCGCCAGCGGCAGCAAGCACCACTTCCACGGCTTCCTCGCCAACTTTCTGCGCCATGCGCTTGATGCCGCGCGCGTACAGTGCAGCGGTGTAGCTGCCTTCGGGACTGCCGGCGATCCGCTCGACAATGATCTGTTCCAGTTGCGCCAGAAATGCCAGTTGCTCGGCCGCGCTGCCCATCTGGTTGCCAAAGCAGGTGAGCGTGCCGTTGTGACACACGGGACCCGAGGGCAGGGCGCTCACCAGCAGGGTGTCGCCGTCACAGTCGCCACGTACCTCGAGCACTTGCAGGGTGTTACCCGAGGTCGCGCCCTTTTCCCACAATTGCTGGCGCGAACGGCTGTAGAACACCGCGCGCTGGCGATCGAGGGTGGTGCGCAGCGCCTCGCGGTTCATGTAGGCCAGCATCAGCACCGCGCCGCTCGTGGCATGCTGGACAATGGCGGGCAGCAGACCGTGCTGTTTCTCCCAGGCCAGGGTTTCAATGTCGGCAAACTGCAAGCTCATGCTCGTACCTCGATACCCTGTGTTGCCAGATAGCGCTTCAGATCAGGAATCGCGATCTCGCCGGAGTGAAACACGCTCGCGGCCAGTGCGCCATCAACCTGCGCTTCCCTGAAGGCCGCGGCGAAATGCGCGGGCGCGCCGGCGCCGCCGGAAGCAATCAACGGCACATGGCATAGCGCGCGCACCGCCCGTAGCTGCGCCAGGTCGTAGCCGTGGCGCACGCCGTCACAGGCCATGCAGTTGAGTACGATCTCGCCGGCGCCACGCTCCTGAACTTCACGCACCCACTCGAGCGTCTCGCGCCCGCTGTCCTGGCTGCGCTCGGGAGTTCCCGTGTTCTGCCACACGCGCCAGCCTTGCGGTGTGGTCTGGCTGTCAACACCGACCACGATGCACTGGCTGCCAAAGCGCCGCGCGAGTTCATCGATGAGCTGCGGGCGTTGCAGTGCCGGCGTATTCACGGAAATCTTCTCGGCGCCAGCATTGAGTACCGCGGTCGCATCCGCCACGCTGCGGATGCCGCCCGCGACACAAAAGGGAATATCGAGTACTGCCGCCACCCGCCCGACCCAGGCGCGCGCCACCGCACGCTGCTCGGGGCTGGCGGTGATGTCGTAGAACACCAGTTCATCTGCGCCCTCGTCACGATAGCGGCGTGCCAGCGCGATGATGTCACCCACCACCTGATGATCACGAAAACGGACGCCCTTCACCACTGCGCCGGCGCGCACGTCGAGACAGGGAATTATGCGCCGGGTAAGTATGGCTGCAATGCTCCCTCAGGCAGACGATTTTCGAGCAGGGCCTTACCGCTGATGGCGGCGGCAACACCGCTGGTTGCGAGCGAGGCCAGATCAGCGATGCTACTGACGCCGCCGGAGGCTTGCCAATGCACTTGTGGATAGCGCGCCACGGCCTGTGCGTACAGCGCGAGGTTCGGGCCGGTGAGGGCACCGTCGCGTTCAATATCGGTGCACAGTACATGGCGCAGGCCGCACGCCATATAGCTCGCCACGGCCTCCCATAGTGACAGCGCAGTGGCCTGGCGCCAACCGCGGGTGCGCAATAGCGGTTGTTGCTGCGCGTCGAGCTGAACATCGAGAGCCAGGCAGATGCGTTCCGCTCCGTAGTGCGACAGCCAGCCCGACACCTGCTCGCGTTGTTCCACGGCAGCGCTGCCGATGGCGACGCGCGCCACGCCGAGCGCCAGCAGTTCCTCGATAATAGCGGTGCTGCGCACGCCGCCGCCCAGCTGCACATGGATACCCGTCTGGGCCGCCAGTTGCACAATCGTCGCTCGATTGGCCAGCTGTCCATCGCGTGCACCATCGAGATCGACCACGTGCAGCCAGCGTGCGCCAATGGTGCGATAGTGTTGCAGGAGTTCCAGGGGCGTGCGCTCATAGCGGGTCTCGGCTGCGAAATCGCCCCTCAGCAAACGCACGCACTGGCCGCCGCGCAGGTCGATGGCAGGAATCAGTTGCATCACAGCGCCAGAAAATTGGCCAGCACACGGGCCCCGGCGCTACTCGAGCGCTCGGGATGAAACTGCACGCCGTGAAAATTCTCATGGCTCACTACCGCGCTGAACGGCACGCCGTAGTCAGTCACCGCGGTGGTGTCGGGTGTAGCGGCTGCCGCATAGCCGTGCACGAAGTAAAAGTAGTCACGCTCACCAAGATTCATCAGCAGCGGATCAGCGGCCAGCTGCCGGCAGCAGTTCCACCCCATATGCGGCACCGGGCGACCCGGCCCGCCGCTCAGGCGTTGCACGCTGCCGGCAATGATGCCAAGGCAGGCAGTATTGCCCTCGGCAGACTGGGTAAACAGCAGCTGCATCCCCAGGCAGATACCGAGCAACGGTTGCTGCAGAGAACGTAGGCAGTCCACCAGATTCAGATCATGCAGGCGCGCCATCGCGTCGCCGGCCGCGCCGACGCCCGGCAGCATGACGCGCGCCGCACTCGAAATTGTGCGCGCATCGCTGCTGACCTGGCTGCGTACACCCAGACGCTCAAGCGCAAAGGTGAGCGAGGCCAGATTGGCGCCGCCGCTGTCGACAATGACGACATCGGTGCCGCTCACAACACGCCCTTGGTGCTGGGCAGCGTCGTGCCGTCGCGGCGCAGGGCGGGACGCAGTGCCCGGCCCACACCCTTGAAGCAGGCCTCAATCATGTGATGGGTGTTTTCGCCCTGCACCGTCAGATGTAGCGCGCAGCCCAGCGCATCGGCCAGCGAGCGGAAGAAATGCGGCACCAGTTCGGTCGGCAGCGCCCCGACCTGCTCGCGTGCGAAGTGACCTGCAAATACGAACCAGGCGCGACCCGACAGATCAATGGCTACCTGTGCCTCGGCTTCGTCCATGGCCAGCAGGAAACCGAAGCGTCCGATGCCAAGCTTATCCCCCAGGGCAGTGCGCAGCGCAGCGCCCAGCGCCAGCGCGCAATCCTCAACCGTGTGATGCTCATCGATCTGCAGATCACCCTGGCAATGCAGCTGCAGACCGAAGCCGCCGTGCCTGGCCAGCTGCTCGAGCATATGATCGAAGAAGCCGAGGCCGGTGCTGATGTCAATGGCATCGCTGCCGTCAAGCTCCACTTTGACATCGATAGAGGTCTCCCGTGTGCGTCGGGTGATGTGGCCACGGCGTGCGCGCAGTTCACGCAGCAGCTCGGGCCAGGTCTGCGCGGACGCGCCGCCGCTCTGAAGGCGCAGGCCACGTATGCCAAGATTCACGGCCAGCTGCAGGTCGGAATCGCGATCGCCAATCACGGCACTGCGCTGCACGTCGATGGGATTGTCGATGAGCCAGCTGCGCAGCAGTCCGGCCTTCGGCTTGCGGCACTGGCAGTTGTCGCGGGCAAAGTGCGGGCAGATAAACACGGCGTCGAACTCGACACCTTGCGAGGCAAACGTGCGCAGTATGAAATCATGGCAAACCTGGAAACTGGCTTGCGGAAAGCTGGCGCTGCCAAGGCCGTCCTGATTGCTGACCATGACCAGCCGGAACCCTGCGCGACTGAGCTCGCTCAGGGCGGCGAAAACTCCCGGCAGGAAGTTGATCTTTTCAAGCGCATCGACCTGCTCATCGGCTGGCTCCTCCACCAGCGTGCCGTCACGATCGATGAACAGGGTGGGCAGTGCTTCGCTCATGACAGGCTCGCCAGTAGTTGCTGGTTCTGTTGCGGGCTGCCGACGCTGATACGCAGCGCCTGGGGCAGTGCGGCGTTGGCGCGCAAGTCGCGCAGCAACAGCCCGGCGGCACGGCTGCTGGCCAGCGCAGCGGCGGCGTCAGCGAAATCCACCAGCAGAAAGTTGGCGGCGCTGGGCCAGACTCGGACGGTGCCGCGTTGCGCGCCCAGGGCGCGCGCCAGAGCGTTGCGCTCAACTACGAGGCCGGCCACGCGCTGCGCGGCGATGGCCATGGGTTCGGGTTGCAGGGTTCTGAACACCGCTTCAATAGTCAGCTGCGTCAGCGCGTAAGGCTGAATCACTTGTCGCAGCAGAGCAATGATTTCCGGCTGTGCCAGCACCACGCCGCAGCGCGCCCCGGCCAGTCCGTACGCCTTGGACAGGGTGCGCAGTACCACCAGCGCGGGATGGGTTGTCAGCTCCGTCGCCAACGAGGGCGCTCCGGAAAACTCGACGTAGGCCTCATCGATCACGAGCAGTGCGCGGCCGGCGAGCGCGTGGGCGAGTTCGAGAATAGCGCCGCGATCCAGCAGATTACCCGTGGGATTGTTGGGTGAGCACAGATACACCAGCTTCACCTGCGGTGTCATCGCCGCCAGGATCGCACTGGCATCGAGTGCGAACTGCTGTTCGCGACGTAGTGGCACTGCGATGACGCTGGCGCCCTGGATGCGCGCGGCGACGCTGTACATGCCGAAAGTGGGCGGCGTGATGAGCACCGCGTCGATGCCCGCACGGCAGTAGCTGCGCGTCAGCAGGTCGATGGCCTCGTCGCTACCGCGCCCCGGCAGCACCCAGTCGGCGCCCACGCCGTAGAGCGTGGCGAGGCGCGCCGCCAGTTCATGTGGGTGCGGTTCCGGATAGCGGTTCAGTCCCGCCTCACTGTCATCGAGCGGCGCACGCCACGGTAGCTCATTGGCATGCAGGCGCACCAGGCCCGGCTCCCAGCTCGCGTGCTGATAGGCCTTGAGGTCGCGGATTTCCACGCGCGCCAGATCGCTGAGCCAGCTCACGTGCGTAACACCTGCAACCGCACCTCGACTGCGGCGGCATGCGCGTCGAGCCCTTCAAGGCGCGCCAGTGTTGCGGCCACCGGTCCAAGTGCTGCCAATCCCTCGCGGCTCAGCTCCTGCACCGTCATGGCACGTACGAAATCGGTAACCGATAAGCCGCTGTAGGCGCGCGCATAGCCAAAGGTGGGTAGTACATGATTGGTACCGGAACAGTAGTCGCCTATGGGCTCGGGCGACCAGCGCCCCAAAAACACCGAACCCGCCGTGGTGATGGCGGCGAGCAGTTCACGAGGGTGTTGCGTTTCGATCAGCAGATGCTCGGGCGCATAGTACTCGGCAATGTTCACGGCGCTATGCAGATCTGGAACTACAATCAGGCGCAGGGCCTGGAGCGATTTCTCCAGGATCGCGCGGCGCGAGAGCATGGGGACTCGTTGCCTGATATTTTCCGCAACCCGCTCGGCCAGCGTGCCCGAAGTCGTGACCAGCAGCGCCTGAGCGCCCGGATCATGTTCGGCCTGCGCCAACAGGTCGGCGGCGACAAAAGCCGCCTCGGCGCTGTCATCGGCAATCACCATGACTTCCGAGGGACCGGCGGGCATATCGAGCGCTGCACCCTCCGGGTCAGCGGCGACCAGCTGTTTGGCGGCCGCCACCCAGCGGTTTCCAGGGCCAAAGATCTTCGCGACCTTGGGTACGCTGGCCGTGCCATAGGCCATGGCGGCAACGGCCTGTGCACCGCCGACTTTAAAGACCTGCTCGATGCCGCATAGTTGTGCGGCCACCAGCACGGCCGGGTCGGCGCGACCGTCGGGCCGCGCCGGTGTGCACATCACCCGGCGCGGGCAACGCGCCAGCTGTGCCGGTACCGCCAGCATGATGGCGGTAGAAGGCAGCGGCGCAGAGCCAGCCGGCACATAAAGGCCGACCGCCTGTATGGGTCGCACCAGACGTTCGCAGCGCACGCCGGGCTGTGTTTCCATGGAGAAATCGGCCGGCACCTGCGCCTGATGAAAAGCCGTGATGTTGGCGATCGCGGTGCGCAACGCCTGCAGCGCAGCGTCCGGCAGCGCGGCGCGCGCTTGCGCGAACTCGGCGGCGCTGACGCGCAGTTGCGTCAGGGCGGCGCCATCGAACTGCAGTGCATAGCGCAGCAGCGCCGCGTCACCTGCGCTGCGCACGTTCGCTACGATCGCGCGCGCCTGCTCTATGACTGCTGCGCTGGTGAGCGCGGGCGGCCGGGCCAGCGCCGCCAGCCGGCCGCTGGCATCCAGGCTTTGCCACTCGATGATCTGCACGGCTCAGGCCAACATCTTTTCTACCGGCAACACCAGTATGGCACTGGCGCCGGCTTTCTTCAGGCTCTCGAGCGTCTCCCAAAAGACGTTTTCACGGCAGACGGCATGAATCGCCACCCGTTCCGGCGTGCCTTCGAGCGGAATAATCGTCGGTGATTCGCTGCCGGGCAGGAGTTTGCGGATTGCGGGCAACGCGCTGCGCGCTGCGTGCAGCATGATGTACTTGCTCTCCTTGACCTGCTCAACACCATCAATACGCATCAGCAGCCGCTCGACCCACTCGCTCTTGAGCGGCGCCAGCATGACTGGGGTGCGAATCAGCACGGCGTGACTCTCCAGTATGGTCAACGCCTCGCGCAGGTGATTGGCCTGCAGTGTGGAGCCGGTGGACACCAGATCGCAGATCAGATCGGCGCGCCCCAGGCGCGGGGCGATCTCCACGGCGCCCGAGAGTTTGACGATCTCGGCACTAATACCCTGTTCGCGCAGGAATCTCTCCAGCATGAAAGGGTAGGTGGTGGCGATACGCTTGCCACGCAGCGAGTCGATGCCATCGAATGCAGTGCCCTCAGGCACCGCCAGCGATAGTCGGCAGCGTCCAAAATCGAGATTGCGCAGGACTTCGAAGCGTGCCTGCGCACCGCGCGCGCCCAGCTCCAGGCGGCGCTCTTCCAGCACGTTCAAACCCACCAGGCCCAGATCGCACACGTCTTCCTGTACCAGATCGGGAATATCGTCATCGCGCACGAATAGCACATCGAGTGGCAGGTTCTCGCCGAAACCCATGAGCTGATCTTTGCCGCGCGAAAGTTTCAGGCCGCAGCGCGTGAGCAGATCAAGGGAAGGGTCGGTGAGCCGCCCCGATTTTTGCACCGCCAGCTTGAGACGTGGCCCGCTATCCATGGACGGGCACGCCGTTATTGCCGCCTTTCAGACGCTTGGCGGCCAGCGCGTAGCCGCCGCTGCCGGTGGCCAGGAAACGTGCCACGCGACCGATCGTGGTCAGGCTGACGCCGGTGTGGCGGTGAATTTCCCGGTACGGCAGACCGCGCTCCAGATCATTGACCACCGCCCAGCGATCTGCCATCGCCTGCAATTCTGCGGGGGTGCACAGATCGCGCAGGAAGGTGCGGTATTCCTCGACGGTGCGTAGCGTGAGCATGGCCTCGGCGAGGCGGGTTTCGGCCAGCGTTTCCTGGCGCGCTGATATGGTTTTGTGTATTTTCAAGCGTGTACTACTGTATTAATGTATTAGTACATTATATCAGTCGGGTTGCCACTGCAAGTGCGCTCGGCACCCAGTGCGCTCGGCACCCCGCCCCTGATAGCATGCCGGCATGTTCAACCGGCAGAATCCTCACGATCGGCTGCGTGCCATCGCCACCATGCTGGCTGCGGTTGGCGTGTTCGCGATCATGGATGCCACGCTCAAACACCTCTCGGGGCACTACGCCGCGATGCAACTTGCGTTCCTGCGCTGCGCGGCCTCGCTGGTCTTCGTGGTGACGGCCATACTCTGGCGACGCTCATGGGCCACGCTGCGCCCGGTCAATCTGCTGCTGCACCTGGCGCGTGGTGTGCTTGGCCTCATCATGCTCGGCAGTTTCGTGTTTGCCGTGCGACGCCTGAACCTGGCGCAGACCTATGCCCTGTTTCTGTGCGCGCCGTTGCTCATGGCAGTGCTGTCCGTGCCGCTGTACGGTGATCACATACCACGCAGGCGTTGGCTGGCCATTGCCCTGGGCCTGGTCGGTGTGTTCGTGGTATTGCAGCCATGGGGTGGTGGCTTTGGTTCCCGGGCGGGAACGGCGGCTGCGGCCCTGGCCTGCATCTGTTATGCGTTGAGCGGCACGACGGTGCGCGCACTGGGTCGGCGCAATTCGACTTTAGCCATGGTGTTCTGGTTCCTGGTGCTGGCCGGCGGCGGATCAGGGCTGCTGTCGTTACAGGACTGGCGACCGCTGTTGAGCGACGACTGGATCTGGCTGGCCGCCGTCGGCGTAAGCGGGTCGCTGGGGCAGTTGTGGCTGACCGATGCCTTCAGGCTGGCGCCGGCTTCGGTCGTTGGTCCATTCGAATACACGGCCATCCTCTGGGCATTTGCCATCGATTGGTATTTCTGGTCAGCAACGCCCACCCTCAGCCTGGTGATCGGGGCAAGCATCGTCATCGCCAGTGGCGTCTATATCGTCCTCGACGAGCGGCGGCTGGCAGAGCTGGCGCTGGCGCCCGCCAGTCCGCCGCCTTGACGATGATCGTACCGCGCCCCTAGACTCCTCTTACTCATCGAGACCGGCTGAGGGAAAGGCCCTTAGACGCCGGGGCAACCGTCGGATAGTCCGACATGGTGCCAACTCCTGCGGCCAGTGGTGGCCGGCAGATGAGCGAGCGATGCGCTGACCCGCAGGGCGGGGCCATAGCGCGGACGCGCCTATAGGGCGCAGCGCCCGCAGAGTGCCGATGAGTGTGGTGCACCGCGCGGGAGTAACAGCTGTGAGTTCTACACAACCTAATCTGAAACCTGAGGCGACGCATGCTGCGGCGCGCGAAGGCGTACTGGCTTTGCCCGTGCCCTTCAGTTTGCAATTCGGTGGCGAGCTTGAAAATCCGCGACTGGCGTGGCGTCTGGCCGGCGATTCCCGCCTGCCGGTGGTGCTGGCTATCGGCGGCATTTCCGGACACCGGCGGGTGTTCGATGACACTGAGCCACGCGCCGGCTGGTGGCACGAAATCACCGGGCCCGGACGCGCCCTGGACAGCACACGTTGCTGCGTGTTGGGTATCGACTATCTGGGTGGCAGTGGTGAATCGAGTGGCCCGCCAGGGGGCGATACACCGCTCAGTATTTCCAGTTTTGATCAGGCTGAAGCGCTGCGCCATTTGCTCGATCACCTGCAGATCGACCGGCTGCGCGCCATTTTAGGCGCCTCGTATGGCGGCATGGTGGCGCTCGCTTTCGGCGAGCGTTATCCGCAGCGCGTCGCTCGCCTACTGGTCATCAGCGCCGCCGATCGCGCCCATCCCATGGCTACCGCGTGGCGCTGTGTGCAGCGGCGCACAGTGCGCGCGGCCCAGCAATGGGGACATGCGGCGCAAGGGTTGCAGCTGGCACGCGCCCTGGCGATGACAACCTATCGGAGCCCGGAAGAATTTGTCGCACGCTTTGATGCGCCGGCCACGCGCGTCGCTGGGCGCTTTGTATTCCCGGTTGAGGAATACCTGTTTGCCCGCGGCCGCGACTACGCGGTCCGCTACCGCCCCGACAGTTTCCTGTGCCTGTCCGAGTCCATTGATCTGCATCGCGTCAACGCCAGCAGTATCCAGGTAGCAACCACGGTCATTGCGGTGCGCGAGGATCAGCTGGTGCCGATTGAAGACATGCGGGCACTGGCGGCGCGCCTGCCCGACGCGCGGCTGCATGAGATTTCATCGCCCCATGGTCACGATGCCTTCCTGAAGGAACCCGGCCAGCTGCGAGCCACTTTCAATTGTATTTATGGAGAATGCTAAGTGAGTGCTGATACCGACAAGCCGGCCGATGCCATGACCCGCACGGTGCGCGCCGGGCTCGAGAATGACGAACTCACCGGTGCGGTCGTGCCGCCGATCTACTTAAGTTCAACTTTTGCGTTCCGTGGCCTTGGCGACAAGCGCGATTATGACTATTCGCGCTCGGGCAATCCGACCCGCGATCTGCTGGGCAATGCGCTGGCGGATCTGGAGGAGGGTGCCGGCGGCGTCATCACCGGTTCGGGCATGGGCGCGATCACCCTGGTCGGGTATCTGCTGGCGAACGGCGCCCGGGTCGTGGCTCCGCACGATTGCTACGGCGGTACCTATCGCCTGTTCAGCGCGTGGCACAAACGTGGCCAGATCAGGGTCGAATTTGTTGACTTTGGAAATGCCGCGGCGCTCGCGGCGGCCTTGTCGACGCCTGCGGCGCTGGTGTGGATCGAGACGCCCAGCAATCCGCTGCTGCGGATTACCGATATTGCCGCAGTGGCCCACCTGGCCCGGCAGGCCGGCGCCCTGGTGGTGGTTGATAACACTTTTCTGTCACCCGCCTGGCAGTTGCCACTGCGTTTCGGCGCTGATGTCGTCGTGCATTCGACCACCAAGTACATCAATGGCCACAGCGACGTAGTCGGCGGCGCGGTAATCGCGAAAACGCGCGCACTGCACGAGCAGCTGGCCTGGTGGGCGAATTGCCTGGGGTTGACGGGCGCAGCCTTCGATAGTTTTCTCACCCTGCGTGGTCTGCGCACACTGCACGCCCGGCTCGCTGTGCATGCACGCAATGCCCAGGCCATTGCCGAATGGTTGACGCGGCAAGCGCAGGTGACGCGTGTCTGCTTTCCGGGATTGCCCACGCACCAGGGCTATGAAGTGGCCAGGCGCCAGCAGCTGGGCTTTGGTGCCATTGTCAGCTTCGAACTCGCCGGTGGCACGCCGGCGGTGCGTCAGTTTGTCGATGGCTTGCAGTATTTCTCGCTGGCGGAGTCATTGGGCGGCGTGGAGAGCCTGATCGCGCATCCGGCGACCATGACCCATGCCTCGATGGATGAGGATTCGCAGCGCGCGGCGGGGTTGAGTGACGGCTTGTTGCGACTATCAGTCGGCATTGAAGCACTTGCGGACCTGCAGGCGGATCTGGCAGCGGGCCTTGCGCGCATCGTCAGCTGAGCACGGCGCGTGTAGCAGTTAGAAAGTGATGACGCTGCGAATCGACTCACCGGCATGCATCAGCTCGAAGGCCGTGTTGATTTTTTCTAGCGGCATGACATGGGTAATAAGCGGATCTATGGCAATCTTGCCATCCATGTACCAGTCGACAATCTTCGGCACATCGGTGCGGCCGCGGGCGCCACCAAAGGCCGTGCCCTTCCAGACCCGGCCGGTAACCAGCTGAAACGGGCGGGTTTTGATCTCCTGGCCACTGCCGGCAACGCCGATGATGATCGACTCACCCCAGCCACGATGCGTGCACTCAAGCGCCTGGCGCATGAGCTCGACATTGCCGACGCACTCGAAGCTGTAATCGGCACCGCCATCGGTGAGCGCGACCAGATGTTGCACCAGATCAGCGCCAACTTCCTGTGGGTTCACAAAGTGCGTCATGCCAAACTGCTCGGCCAGCAGCTTGCGTTGCGGGTTCAGATCGACGCCAATAATCTTGTTGGCGCCGACCAGTCGCGCGCCCTGGATAACGTTAAGACCAATGCCGCCCAGTCCGAACACCACGACGTTCGCGCCGGCCTCGACTTTTGCCGTGTTTATGACGGCGCCAATGCCGGTGGTCACGCCACAGCCGATATAACAGACCTTGTCAAAGGGGGCATCCTCACGGATCTTTGCCAGCGCGATCTCTGGCAGCACCGTGTAGTTGGAAAAAGTAGAGCAGCCCATGTAGTGATGCACCTTCTCGCCGCCGATCGAAAACCGACTGGTACCATCGGGCATGACGCCCTGGCCCTGGGTGGCGCGAATCGCCGTGCACAGATTGGTCTTGTGCGAAGTGCAACTCTTGCATTGCCGGCACTCGGGTGTGTAAAGCGGGATTACGTGATCGCCCTGCTTCAGGGTGGTCACGCCCGGACCGATATCAACCACGACGCCAGCACCCTCGTGGCCAAAGATCACCGGGAACAGTCCTTCCGGATCAGCGCCTGAGCGCGTGAATTCATCCGTGTGGCAGACCCCGGTAGCTCGAAGCTCGATCAGCACTTCGCCGCTCTTTGGTCCGTCAAGCTCGAGGGTGACAATTTCCAGCGGCTTGCCAGCGGCATAGGCGATCGCGGCGCGGGTCTTCATGGGTCCAATCCTTGTCAGGGCAGGTTGCCACGACATCTTAGCTTATGGCAATCAGCCGCGCATGGCGGGCGCGCTCGTCGCCGGTCATACTTGAGGTATGGAAAAATCTGCTGGAAAAGTGCGCGAGTTTCGCGACACGATGGGTCTGTTCGCCACCGGCGTCGCCGTGATCGCGGTGCAGGCAAACGATGAAGTGCATGCCATGACGGCCAATGCCGTCAGCTCGCTGTCACTGGAACCGATGTTGCTGGTGTTTTGCCCGGCCAAGAAGGCGCGCTTGTCGAAGCACCTGGCTGCCGGCGTGGCCTTCAGTGTCAACGTGCTGCGAGCAGAGCAGCAGGCCATCTCCAGTTATTTTGCTGGTGGCTGGCGCAAGGCGCTGCCACCGCCCTATCGTTTCGTGCACATGGGTGCGGCACCGCGGCTTGAGGGGTGCCTGGCGTCCTGGTCGTGTGCCGTGCGCAGCATCGTCGATGGTGGTGATCATTGGCTGGTGATCGGCGAAGTGGTCGAGCTGCAGCGTGGCAGTGCGCCGCTCGAGCCGCTGCTGTTCTATCGCGGACGCTACCGGCAGATCGATGCCAGCGCCAGCGGCGCGGCGCCGGACCTGGGCGGGGTGACAGATGAGCCCGCCCATATCCATTTTGATACTTAGCGAGGCGCCGCGCCGCTGGCGCTGGCAGCGATCAGGCGCGCAGGCGCTCGAGTACCGCAGCGCCCGCCTCGCGGGTCGTGGCTGCCTGGGCGCCGGCGGCGGCAATATCGGGCGTGCGTACGCCGGCAACGATGGCCGCGGCTACCGCGGCCTCCACCGCAACGGCCGCACTGGCCAGTCCCAGGGAATGGCGCAGCAACAAGGCGGCACTGAGTATGGCGCCATAGGGATTGGCAATGCCGCGACCGGCGATATCCGGTGCCGAGCCGTGGATCGGCTCGTAGAGACCGCGCCGGCCGTCGCCCAGCGAAGCCGAGGGCAGTAATCCCAGTGATCCTGCCAGCATCGAGGCTTCATCGGTGAGGATATCGCCAAACATGTTCTCGGTAACGGCGACATCAAAATCACGCGGCCTGCGAATCAGATGCATCGCCGCTGAATCGACCAGCATGTGCTCGAGTTGCACTTGCGGAAATTCGGCGTGCATGACGCGCTGCGTGACTTCGCGCCACAGTCGCGAAGTTTCCAGGACGTTGGCCTTGTCGATCGAGGTCAGCTTGCGCCGCCGGCCAAGCGCCAGTTTACCGGCCACACGCACGATGCGCTCGATCTCGGCAACCGTATAGCTGCACAGATCGCTGGCCGCATCGCTGCTGCGGGTCTTGGCACCGAAATAGATGCCACCGGTCAGTTCGCGCACGAATATCAGATCGACACCGTCCAGAATCTCGGGCTTCAGAGTTGAAGCCTCGCGTAGCGC
This sequence comes from Gammaproteobacteria bacterium, assembly GCA_031441585.1. Lineage (GTDB taxonomy): Bacteria > Pseudomonadota > Gammaproteobacteria > Steroidobacterales > Steroidobacteraceae > FEN-1191. The sequence continues at coordinate 73,119 of JANMWZ010000149.1, read as the reverse complement.
CGGGTGCACTGCAACGGGTCGGAGATTGGCGTAGACGCCCAGTTCCTTGCGCAGTCGCAACAGCCCCTGTTCGGGACGCACCGTGGCCTGCGGCGAGGACCATTTGGGCCCGCCAATGGCGCCGAGCAACACCGCATCGGCAGACAGGCACAGCGCCAGTGTTTCGCCTGGCAACGGGTCACCCGTGAGATCGATCGCAGCGCCGCCAAAAGGCGCCTCGCTCATCGTGAAATCATGGCCATCGCGCGCGGCGATGGCACGCAACACGGCCACGGCTTCAGCGCTGACGTCAGGGCCGATGCCGTCGCCGGCCAGTACCGCGATGCGCGCCTTCATGGAGCCATCGTTAGTGCCCGGCGGGCCCAGCGGGCCCGGCGGGCCCGGCGGGCCCGGCGGCGGTGGCCTGGTGCCGGGTCTCAAAACGGCTGATCGCCGGCTCCTGTGAGCGCAGGAATCCGAGCTCATCGATGCCGTTGAGCAGACAGTAGCGCGCAAAACCTTCAATCGCAAAGCGTACCTGAGTGCCCGTTGGCAGCACGATCAGGTTGCGCTCAAGATCGATGAGCAGTTCAGCGCCCGGATGAGCCAGCAGCCACTCGGCACTCGCGGCATCGATCACGATGGGTAACAGGCCGTTCTTCAGCGAGTTGTTGCTGAAGATGTCGGCGATCTCGGTGCTGATCACGGCCCGGAAGCCATAGTCATGCAGCGCCCAGGGCGCGTGTTCGCGCGAAGAACCACAGCCGAAATTACGACCGGCGATTAGAATCTGGCAACCGGCAGCGGCCGGCTGGTTCAGCGCAAAATCAGGTTTCAGGGTGCCGTCGGCAGCGTAACGCCAGTCGGCGAATAGGTGTTTGCCCAGGCCGGCGCGCACCGTGGTGCGCAGGAAACGCGCCGGAATGATCTGATCGGTGTCGATATTGGTGTCCGGCAGTACTGCCGTGCGCGAGCGAATCTGTTTGATCGGGTCCATGCAGCGTGTCAGCCGTTGAGCAGTTCGCGCGGATCGGTGACCAGACCGCGCACCGCTGAGGCGGCTGCAGTCTGCGGACTGGCAAGCAGGGTGCGCGCACCCTGGCCCTGGCGGCCTTCAAAGTTGCGGTTGCTGGTGCTGACCGAATACTGTCCGGCGCCAACGTTGTCACCGTTCATGCCGATGCACATCGAGCAGCCTGATTCGCGCCACTCGCCACCCGCTTCGATAAAAACCCGATCGAGACCTTCCGCTTCAGCCGCTTTTTTTACCTGCTGCGATCCGGGCACTACCAGCAGCTGTACGCCGCGCGCGACTTTGTGTCCGCGCAGCAGCTGTGCGGCGCTGCGTAAATCCGAGAGTCGACCGTTGGTGCAACTGCCGATAAAGACCACATCGATGGGGTGATTGCGAATCGGCGCTCCGGCCTGCAGTCCCATGTAGGCGAGTGCTTTGTCAAACAAGGCATCGTCGCGGCGGACCGGAATATCAGCACTGATGGGTATCACCATGCCAGGATGGGTACCATAGGTGATCATGGGCTCGATCGCGGCCCCGTCCAGGCTGACTTCGCGATCAAAACCTGCGCCGACATCACCCGCTAATTCACGCCAGCTGGCGAGCGCCGGTTCCCAGTCGGCCCCGCTCGGCGCGCGGGCGCGGCCCTTGACGTAAGTGTAGGTCACTTCGTCCGGCGCAATCATGCCCGCACGGGCGCCGGCCTCGATGGACATGTTGCACACCGTCATGCGCTCGTCCATATCGAGGGCGCGAATCGTTGAGCCGCGGTATTCAATGACGTGACCGGTGCCCCCCGAGATGCCGATGCGGCCGATGGTAGCGAGGATCAGATCTTTGGCGCTGATGCCGAGGCCAAGCTGGCCCTCGATATTTATCGCCAGGGTTTTGGGTCGGCGCTGCAGCAGGCATTGTGTCGCCAGTACATGCGCGACTTCAGTCGTGCCGATACCGAAGGCCAGGGCGCCAAATGCGCCGTGCGTGCTGGTATGGCTGTCGCCGCAGACCACTGTCTTGCCCGGCTGAGTCAACCCCAATTCGGGGCCGACGATGTGCACGATGCCACGCAGGTCGCTAGCCAGGTTGAAAAGTTCTATACCATATTGTCGGCAGTTGCGTTCGAGCTCGGCAATCTGGTGGGCGGCTGATTCCACCGTAATGGGTGCACCGCCGAATACCTGTTCGGTACGCGTCGGCGTCGAGTGATCCATGGTCGCGATGGTCAGCTCAGGGCGGCGCACGCTTAAGCCCTGTTGGCGCAGCATCGTGAATGCCTGCGGTGAAGTCACCTCGTGCACCAGGTGCAGATCGATGTAAAGCACTGCCGGCGTGTCGGGAGTTTCCGCTACCACAACGTGCCGTTCCCAGATTTTTTCGAACAGGGTTTTCATGTCAATTGACGGCGGCGACGCGTGGCTTGCTTTGCATGTCGACGTAATCAAGCCAACCCCATTTATCGGCGGTCTGGCCGTTGAACAGACCGAAGAACGCCTGCTGACTCGTCTCGGTAATCGGGCCACGTCGGCCCGCGCCTACCGGTATGCGATCCACCGAACGAATGGGCGTGACTTCCGCAGCAGTGCCGGTAAAAAACAGTTCGTCGGCCAGGTACAGCAGCTCACGCGGCACGGTGCATTCGCGCACCGTAAGGCCGCGCTCGCGCGCCAGGCGCATGATGGTGTCGCGGGTGATGCCGCCGAGCACTGAATGGGCCATCCCCGGCGTGAGCAGCACGCCGTCCTTGACGACGAACAGATTTTCGCCCGCGCCTTCGCTGACCGTGCCATCGACGGCCAGACCAATGCCTTCGGCAAACCCGAGCCGCTTGGCCTCGAGGCTGATGAGCTGGCTGGAAAGATAGTTGCCGGCGGCCTTGGCCATGGCCGGCAGCGTGTTGGGCGCCATACGCTGCCAGGAGGAAACGCACACATCCACGCCCTCGGCCTCACTCTCATGGCCGAGATACTTACCCCATTCCCAGGCCGCTACCGCGACGTCGACGGGTGGTTCGATTTTCGGCGCCACGCCAATTTCGCCGTAACCACGAAACGCCACGGGTCGGATGTAGGCGCCCTTGCCAAGACTGTTGACGGCCACGGTTTCACGGCAGGCAGCGCTGATCTGCTCGGGCGTGAATGGTATCTGGATTCGATAGATCTTCGCTGAATCAAACAGCCGGCGGGTGTGATCGGCGAGACGGAAGATGGCAATACCGCCGGGCGTGGCGTAGGCGCGGACGCCTTCGAACACTGACGAGCCATAGTGCAGGGCGTGGCTCAGTACGTGCACCGTGGCCTTTTCCCAGGCGACCAGTTTGCCGTTGAACCAGATATAGGGCGTTGCAGGTATGGGCATGAGTACTCCGGAAATAAATGCGCTTATACGGCAGTCTTGGCGGCGTCCGCACGCGCCGCGGCGCGCGCACCCCCAGCCTGCGACTGCTCGATGCGATTGATCACTTCCAGCAGCGCCTTGCAGCTGGCTTCAACAATATTCGTCGACAGGCTCGAACCGCGATAGCTGCGATCCTGGTAATCGACGTACACCACGGTCTCGCCCTGCGCGTCTTCGCCCACGGTGACTGCATGCACTTCGAACTTGCGCACCTTGACGATGACGCCGGTGGCCTGCTCAATCGCCTGGTAAGCGGCATCTACCGGGCCGTCGCCACTGGTCCTGCCCGAGCTGATCCGGCCGTCGGCGTGCTGCAGCTTTACGGTGGCCGTGGCGGGCGCGCCCAGCGAGGAGCCGATATCCAGCTGCAGCAGCGACCAGGGCCCGTGCGCTGCGCCCTCGGCGCGCAACACCAGAGCTTCGATGTCGCCGTCAAACAGCTCTTTCTTGCGATCGGCCAGCGCTTTGAATTCCTCGAAGACACGATTGAGCTCCAGCTCATCAAGTTCGAAACCCAGCTCACGCACCCGCTCGCGGAATGCGTGCCGCCCACTGTGCTTGCCAAGCACCAGACTGCTGCGCGCCAGACCCACGTCTTCGGGGCGCATGATTTCGTAAGTACTGCGATTTTGCAGCATGCCGTGCTGGTGAATGCCCGCTTCGTGGGCGAAGGCATTCTCGCCGACCACCGCCTTGTTGCGCGGAATCGGCTGCCCGGTAATGCTGGAAATCAGCCGGCTGGCCGGATACAGCCGATTGGTCTGCACCCGGGTGCGCAGATCAAAAAACTGCGAGCGCGTGTGCAATGCCATCACCACCTCTTCCAGCGAGCAGTTGCCAGCGCGCTCGCCGATACCATTGATCGTGCATTCGATCTGCCGCGCGCCGGCGACCACGGCCGTGAGGCTGTTGGCCACAGCCATGCCCAGATCGTCGTGGCAATGCACCGACAGGCAGACCCGGTCTATGCCGCGCACATTCTGCCGCAGATAACGGAACAGCTCGCCGAATTCATCGGGCACGGTGTAGCCCACCGTATCGGGAATATTAATGGTGGTGGCGCCAGCCTCGATGGCCGCCTCGACGACCCGGGCCAGGAAGTCCAGCTCGGTACGCGAGGCGTCTTCGGGCGAAAATTCAACATCGTCACAAAGTACGCGCGCCATTTTTACGGCTTCGACGGCAGTGCGCACGATTTCATCCTGGGCCATGTTGAGCTTGTACTGGCGGTGGATGGCGCTGGTGGCCAGAAACACATGCAAGCGGCGTCGCGGCGCCGGTGCCAGTGCTTTCGCCGCGGCTTCAATGTCGTCCTGCGTGCAGCGCGCCAGCGCGCAGATGATCGGCCCCGGCACCTCGCGGGCGACGGCATTGACCGATTCCCAGTCACCACGCGAGGCGGCCGGGAAACCCGCTTCGATGACATCGACGCCCAGCTCGGCCAGCGCCCGCGCCACCCGCAGCTTTTCCGGCTGCGTCATGCTGCAACCCGGCGACTGTTCGCCATCGCGCAAGGTGGTGTCGAATATCAATACTCGATCTGCTTCGGGCGCCATGTTGGTCTCGCTTACGATTCGTAAAAAAAGTGCTTAACGCGCGTCCTTGAGCCAGGGCATGCGCGCGCGCAGTTTCGCACCTACCTTTTCGATCGGCTGATTGAGGTCGGCGGCCAGCAGTCGCTGGTATTCCTTGCCGCCGCTTGCGCTTTCCCTGATCCACTGGCGCGCAAACTTGCCGGTCTGAATCTCCTTGAGGATCTTGCGCATTTCATTGCGGGTGCGCGCATTGATTACGCGTGGACCACGGGTCAGATCACCATACTTGGCGGTATCGCTGATGTATTTGTGCATCTTGGTGAGGCCACCTTCATGCAGCAGGTCGACGATCAGTTTCAGTTCATGCAGGCATTCGTAGTAAGCAACTTCCGGCTGATAACCGGCTTCGACCAGCGTTTCGTAGCCTTGCACCACGAGTTCGGTGGCGCCGCCGCACAGCACCGCCTGCTCACCGAACAGATCAGTTTCGGTTTCTTCAGCAAACGTGGTCGCCAGCACGCCGCCGCGAGTACCGCCGATGCCGTCGGCATAGGCCAGTGCCTTGGCGTGGGCTTTGCCGGTGGCATCCTGCGCCACCGCGATCAGGCACGGCACGCCATAGCCCTGTTGATATTGGCGACGCACCAGATCACCCGGGCCTTTGGGTGCAATCAGCACCACGTCCAGATCCTTACGCGGCTTGATCTGCTGGTAGTGAATATTGAAGCCATGCGCAAACAGCAACGTGGCGTTGTTCGCCAGCTTGCCCTTGATCGCCAGATAGAGATTTTTCTGGGCCAGATCGGGCACCAGCATGGCCACCAGCGTCGCGCCGACTACGGCCTCGGCAGGTTCCGCCACGGCCAGCCCGTCACGCTTGGCGTTCTTCCAGCTCGCGCCATGCTTGCGCACGCCGACCACGACCTTGCAGCCGCTGTCCTTGAGGTTGAGCGCATGCGCGCGACCCTGGCTGCCGTAACCCAACACGGCGATGCGTGCGCCCTTGAGCGCTTTCCTGTCGACATCTTTGCGCGAATAAAATTCCATTTTTGCGACTCCGGTGAAGCTAACAAAAAACCCCGCAGCGGCGGCCGGTGCGGGGTTCTGGTGTGGTGGCGTCGTTGAAACTTCAGCTACACATGCAGTACCCGTACCGGCTGCTCGCCAGGAGCAGCAGGTCTACAGGCAGCAGTCCCAGCAAAAGCGCTGGCGCGTTGCCGCGCAGCTGCTGCTGAGTAACTCTAACCTGTGAGTGCATGGAGATTCCAACCCGTTACGCCGGCGGGATATCAGCACGCCCTCAGGGAGTTGTCAACGCTGAAAGGCTGTTTTCCAGCGGTGCCGATTGGTTAAGCTAGCGACATTGAACGCAACACTACTCAAGCCTGACCAGTCCGACTCGGCCGTGCCACTGTGGCTGGTAAGCGAGGCGGGCTTGCCGGCGTTCCTGGCGCAGCTGACGGGCGCTCAGGCTGCCTGGCTCAAGAATCAGGGTTTCCAGGCTGAAAAGGCGCGGGTGGTGGCGCTGCCAGATGAGCGTGGGGCCGTGGCCGCTGCCGTGGCGGGCCTGGGGCCCGCTCCCAGCCACACGGCATTGAATTTGTGGGATGCCGCACCCTTGCCCGAGCGACTGCCCGCCGGGCGCTATCGACTAGGCTCCGCTTTACCGGGCGATGTGGCGACGCAGTTCGCGCTCGGATGGCTGTTGGGAAGCTATCGCTATACACGCTTTCGAAGTCAGCCCAAGGCTGTTGCGGCAGCATCCCTGGTGTTGCCAGAGGGTGCCGATGGCGTTTACGCCGAGGCCGCCGCAGCGGCCATGTTCGGCGCGCGCGATCTGATCAATGCGCCAGCCAATGAATTGGGGCCAGAACAGCTGGCGCAGGCCGCGAGCGATCTGGCGCAGGAATCTGGCGGTCACTCCCGGCTTTATAGCGGCGCTGAATTGCGGCAGCAGTACCCTCTGGTACATGCCGTCGGGGCCGGCAGTGCGCGCCCGCCACACCTGATCGATTGCCGCTGGCCGCGCGCCAACGCGCCCAAAGTGACCCTGGTGGGGAAGGGTGTGTGCTTCGATAGCGGTGGCCTTGATCTGAAGCCCTCCGCTGGCATGTTGCTGATGAAGAAAGATATGGGCGGCGCGGCCTGCGCGCTCGGCCTGGCACGGCTGCTGTTGGCCATGCGCGCCCCGGTGCAGTTGCGATTGCTGATTCCGGCGGTGGAAAACAGCGTCGGCGGCAACGCCTTCAGACCCGGTGATGTGTGGCGATCACGTAAAGGTTTGACCGTGGAGATCGGCAACACCGATGCCGAAGGACGTTTGATACTGGCCGATGCGCTGAGCGAAGCGGACGCCGAGCAGCCCGACCTGCTGATTGATATGGCGACGCTCACCGGCGCGGCGCGCACGGCGCTTGGCCCTGATCTGCCAGCGGTGTTTAGCAGCGATGCCTCGCTGGCGGAAGCCGCGCGCCTGGCGGGCGATAGCCAGTGCGATCCGCTGTGGCCGCTGCCCATCTGGGCGGGGTACGACGACGAATTGGCGAGCCGCGTGGCCGATCTCAACAATGTCTCGGCCAGCCCCTTCGCGGGCGCCATCATTGCCGCGCTGTTTCTCAAGCGATTTGTGACGGCGACGCCCGCGTGGTTGCATGTCGATCTCTATGCCTGGAATCCTCGTGAGCGGCCAGGCAGGCCGGTAGGCGCTGAAGCGCAGGGGATACGCGCGCTCTATGCGCTGATACGTCAAAAATTCGGGTAGTTCCTGCATGAGATTTTGAATGAAAAAAAACCGGCAAGTAGTTGATCAGAGGAAGTATTCCAGATTGGTGGTTGACGGTCTGAAGCAGACACCGGCGCGCGCCATGCTGCGCGCGGTCGGCTTCGGTGATGCCGATTTTGCCAAACCGCAGATCGGTATCGCCTCCACCTGGTCAAACCTCACGCCCTGCAACATGCATATCGGCGAACTGGCCCGGGAGGTCGCCGCTGGCGCCGATGCCGCCGGGGGCAAGAGCGTATCCTTTAATACGATTACCGTGTCCGATGGCATCTCGATGGGATCGCCCGGGATGCGCTATTCCCTGGTATCGCGCGAGGTCATCGCCGACTCCATCGAGACGGTGGTTGGCGCCGAGGGCTTTGATGGTTTCGTGGCCATCGGTGGTTGCGATAAAAATATGCCCGGCTGCGCCATGGCCATTGCCCGCCTGAATCGGCCGGCCGTGTTCGTATACGGCGGCACCATTCGCCCGGGCGCCGGGCGGCGCGATATCGTCTCCGTTTTCGAGGCCGTGGGCCGCCGCGTAGCCGGAAAGATCTCGGACGCCGAAGTGCTGGAGGTCGAGCGCACCGCCATACCCGGCCCCGGCAGCTGCGGTGGCATGTACACGGCCAATACCATGGCCGCGGCGATTGAAGTCCTGGGCCTGAGCTTGCCCAACAGTTCGGCACAGGAAGCCGTGGGCCAGTCCAAGCGCGAGGATTGCCGTCGCGCGGGCCACGTTGTGATGCAGATGGTGCGCTCGGGGCTTCGTCCCTCAGACATTCTCAGCCGCAAGGCCTTTGAGAACGCTATTTCCGTTGTGATTGCCCTGGGCGGCTCGACCAACGCCGTGCTGCACCTGCTGGCGATGGCACAGGCCGCGCGCGTGAAGCTCAGGCTTGATGATTTCACCCGGGTAGGTAAGCGGGTGCCCGTGCTGGCCGACGTGCGACCCAGTGGTGGTTACTTGATGTCCGAGCTGATCGCGATCGGCGGTATACAGCCGCTGATGAAAATGCTGCTCGACGCCGGCTTGCTGCATGGCGATTGCATGACGGTGACCGGGCGCACGGTGGCGGAAAACCTGGCCGCGGTGGCCCCTTACGCGCCCGGGCAGCAGATCGTGCGGCCACTGAGCAATCCCATCAAGAAAAACAGTCATATCGTGGTGCTGTACGGCAATCTGGCGCCCGAGGGTGCCGTGGCTAAAATTACCGGTAAGGAAGGTTTGCGCTTTGTGGGTCGCGCCCGCGTGTACAACGGCGAGGAACGCGCCACCGCGGCGATCCTTGCAGGCCGCGTCAAAGCGGGTGATGTGGTGGTGATTCGTTACGAAGGACCGCGGGGCGGCCCCGGCATGCGCGAAATGCTCAGCCCCACCGGGGCCATCATGGGCCTGGGGCTCGGGGATAAGGTCGCGCTTATTACCGACGGGCGTTTCTCCGGCGGCAGCCACGGCTTCGTAGTGGGCCATGTGTCTCCGGAAGCCAGCGTGGGCGGGCCTATCGCCTTGCTGCGCAACGGGGATCGCGTGAGCATCGATGCCGAGCGGCGCTGTATTGACGTGGATTTGCCGGCCGTGGAACTCAAACGGCGCCGCCGAGCGCTAAAGCCGCGCAAACCCTATGCCACCGGCGGTGTGCTGGCGAAATACGCACGGGTAGTAAGCAGTGCATCACTGGGCGCTGTGACCGACCACATTTGACAGTGATGAAAAAATTTGGGTTGTAACGGTTGGAAGTTGCAGCTAAAGTTCAGGCGCCGAGAATAAAACGATAGCAGGGGCGCCCGCCGGGCTACCTTATCTGGGGATGAACGAAACAACTTATGAGTTCATACAGTTCATACGGGCACGATGCAGGCTACAAAAAACGCCGCATGATGGTGTTGATCGCGATCATCGTGTTGCACCTTTTCATCGGCTGGGCATTCGTGAGCGGCTTTGGCCAGGCCGCGTTGGCGTTGATGAGCAAGGACGTGCAGGTCAGCCTGCTCAAGGAAGATCAGCCCAAGGATCTGCCACCGCCGCCGCCGAAGCCCGATCTGCTGCCGCCGCCGCCCGTGTCCGTGCCGCCGCCGCTGGTCAATATCAATATTCCGATGGACGCTCCAGTGATTGTGACGACCACCAAGCCGCCGCCACCAGCGCCGCGGGTCTCCAGTGTGCCTTCGACGCCCATTGTCACCGTACGCTTGCCCGACTGTCACGAAGACTATTACCCCAGCCAGGCCTTGCGTCTCCAGCAGGAAGGCTCGGTAACGGTCAAGTTTTGCGTCGGCCCGGATAATAAGATCGAAGGTGCGCTGGAAGTATTGACGAGTTCGGGCTTTCCAGTGCTTGATGAAGCCGCTGGCAAGTGCCTGGCGGCCGGACGTTTCAAGGCCAGTACCGTCGAAGGCAAGCCGGTGCGATCGTGCAAGCCCATCAAGATCACGTACAAACTCAAGCAATAGTTTCTGGTTTCATAGTTTTTCAGATAAACCCAATACGGTCTGCAGGCCGGATTCAGCTAACGAGGAATTAACATGGATAGCCCAGTCGTCCCTACCACCGAAAACCCATATGGCCTTGCTGGCCTGTGGGAACATGGCAACGCTATTTCGCGCGGCACGCTGATCGTTCTGGTGATCATGTCGCTGGGCTCGTGGTTCATTATTCTCATCAAGTTGTGGGATCAACGGGCTATGAGAAAGTCGGCCCTGATCGTCGAGAAGCAATTCTGGACGGCACCCTCAATCAAAGACGGTGTTGAGCGCCTGAAGAAAGGTGACGACTTTCGCTACATTGCCGAGGACGGCCTGCGGGCGGTGTCCCACCACGAGGGGCGTCTCACCGATCGCATCGACCTGCATGAGTGGATCACCATGGCGCTGCAGCGCGCCACCGAGGCGGTGAACGGCCGGCTCTCGAATGGCCTGGCATTTCTGGCCACGGTCGGCTCAACCGCGCCGTTCGTCGGCCTGTTCGGCACCGTCATGGGCATCCTCAACGCGCTGATCGCCATTGGCGTCGCCGGTCAGGTGAGCATCGACAAGATCGCCGGCCCGGTAGGCGAGGCCCTGATCATGACCGCCATTGGCCTGTTCGTCGCCGTGCCAGCCGTGTTGGGTTACAACTGGCTGCTGCGCCGAAACAAGGTGCTGCAGGACGGCGTGCGCAATTTCTCCAGCGACATGCACGCCTACCTGGTGGGCGGTGCGCGCGTGGGCGAAGCTGCCCCGACAGCCGCTGCTCGCAAGTGATAGGGCACTGCTCAATCGTTCACTAGCCGCCAGGTAAAAGCCATGTCAATGAATGTAGGGACGTCTGATGGCGATGAGGAATTCGGCGTCATGTCGGAGATCAACACCACGCCCTTGGTCGATATCATGCTGGTGCTGCTGATCATCTTTCTGATCACGATTCCGATCCTCACCAAGAACATCAAGGTGGTGCTGCCGAAAGCGACTAATATTCCGACCGTCACCAAGCCGGAAAACATCACGATCTCGGTGGATCTTGACGGCAATACCTACTGGAATGGCGCACTGGTGCGTGATCGTGATGCCCTGATCAGCCGGGTGCTGGTCGAAGCCGTCAAGGTGCCGCAGCCCGAAGTGCATATCCGTGGCGATAGGGGAGTGCGCTATGACGCGATCGGGCGCACCCTGTATGGCATTCAGCGTGGCGGCATCATGAAGATAGGGTTTATTACCGAGGCCGATCGCGGCATGGCGCGCTGAGCGCTCTTTCAGGTCTAGCAGGCGGAGTTAAGCAGCTATGTCGATGAGTGTAGGTGGTGACAAGCAGAACGTGATGTGTGACATCAACACCACGCCGCTGATCGACGTGATGCTGGTGCTGCTGATTACCATCATCATGACCCTGCCGGTGCAGACCCATGCGGTGAAGCTGAATATGCCGCCGCCGACCAATGCACCGCCGCCGGAGACGGTGCCGAAAACCATTGACCTGGTGGTCGATTTTGACGACAGCATTTACTGGAACGGCAACAAGGCCGACCTGGATCAGCTTGACGGGTATTTTCGTTCCGAGTGGACCCAGGTACAATCGAGTGGTGAAGAGCAGCCCGAGATTCACCTGCGCCCCGACAAACGCTCGCATTACGACACCACCGCCAAGGTGCTCGCGGCGGCACAACGCAATCACATGGAAAAAATCGGCTTCGTGAATACCACCGAGTTTTCCCAATAAGTATCCTGGAAGTCAGCTACCGGTCTTACCAGCTAGCTGACTGATTAACGGTTTTTGTCAGCACGACCCCCATAAGGAACCTTAGGTGCGGGTCGCCACTCAAATTTGCCAACAAGGCCAAAGCCTGGCGAGAGGATGAGCATGAGTCGCGTCGCATTGATCGCTGCGTTATTTTTGGGTGGTGCTGTCCTCGGCGCCAACACCTGGGCCGATGAGCAACCCCAGGTCACTCGTGGCGTAGCCAAATTGCTCAAGGCGGCCGACGAGGCGCGCCAGGCCAAGAACTATGGCGAGTGCATCGCCAAAGCCAAGGAAGCCGATGGGGTGCCCTCAAAGTCAGCCTACGATATCTACGTCATCAATTCCTTATTGATGGCGGCCTATGGTGCCCAGGGCAACACCGCTGAAACCGTCAACGCCATGGAGCGGGTGGTCGACTCCTCCTATCTGCCCGCTGCCAGCAAAGCGCAGATTCTCAAATACCTGATGAGCTACTCCTATCAGCAGAAGTCTTATGAGAAGGCGATTCAATATGGCGAACGGGCTCGCGCTGCGGGCGAGGGCAGCGAAGATATCGCCCTGACGGTTGCTCAGGCCAACTACCTGCTGGGCAAGTACAAGGAGGCGATGGTTGGTATGGAGGCTATCGTTGCCCATGACGAACAGGCCGGGCGCAAGCCCTCGGAAAAGGGTTTAAATGTCATCTGGAGCTGCGCCATCAAGCTCAAAGATGATGCCACAGCAGCCAAGACCATAGAAAAACTGATTCTGCATTACCCGAAGCCCGATTACTGGCAGAACGCCATGGCTTCGATTTTGCAGGATCGCAGTTTCGATGATCGCATTCAGCTCATGACCTATAGACTCATGAACGAAGTGGGCATACTCAAGCGCGGTAGTGACTATCGCGACATGGCGCAGATTGCGCTTGACCAGGGTAATCCTGGCGAAGCGCAGGCCGTCTTGGAACAGGCCTTCGCCAAGAATCTGTACACCGAGCAGCGCGACAAGGAAAGTAATCAGCGCCTGCTTGATGCCGCGAAAAAGAGGGCGCTGGATGATCGCGCCAGCCTGCCTCGCAATGAAAAAGAGGCCGCTTCGGCACCGACCGGCGACGCTTACGTGCAAGTGGGTGGTGCCTACCTCGGATATGGTCAGCCCGATAAGGCCCTGGCTGCCATTAATGCCGGTATCGCCAAGGGCAAGCTCAAATATCCTGATGAATCCTACCTGCTGTTGGGCATCGCCTATGAGCGCGCCAAGAACCATGCTGAGGCGATTAAAGCCTTCAACAAGGTGACGACCGATCTGAAGTACGCACGGCTGGCCAGGTTGTGGGCGCTGGATGCCCGCAGCTGAACCCGCATGATAGTCAGACCGCAGCCGTCGATTCGGTTTATCAGGGAGAAATAGTCATGACGATCAAGGCCGGCGAGCGCATGCCCGCGGGAAAATTCAAGATCATGGGCGAGAGTGGGCCCCAGGATCTCACCACCGCGCAGCTGTTCGATGGCAAGCGCGTGGTGCTGGTCTCGGTGCCAGGGGCCTTTACCCCTACCTGCAATGCCAAGCACCTGCCTGGCTTCGTCACGCAGGCCACGGCCATGCGCGCCAAGGGCATCGATACCATCGCCTGCATGGCGGTCAACGATGTGTTTGTCATGAACGCCTGGGGCAAGAGCGCAGGCGTTGGCGATCAGATCAGCATGCTGGCTGATGGCAACGGCGAATACTCACGGGCCCTGGGTCTGGAGCTGGATGCCACGGGATTCGGCATGGGCAAACGCGGACAGCGCTTTGCGATTGTGGTCGATAACGGCGTTGCCACCCAGGTCAATGTTGAAGCCCCGGGCGAATTCAAGGTATCGGCTGCGGAATTCCTACTCGGTCAATTGTAGGGCGCAGCAAGTCAGCCGCCGAGCGCGGCCTCGATCTCCGGCAGTATCTTGAACAGGTCGCCGACCAGGCCCAGGTCGGCGACTTCAAAGATCGGCGCTTCGGCATCCTTGTTGATGGCGACAATCGTGCGAGCGTCTTTGATGCCGGTCAGGTGCTGGATAGCGCCCGATATGCCCACCGCCACATAGAGCTCAGGAGCGACAATCTTGCCGGTCTGGCCCACCTGCATCTCGTTGGGTGCGAACCCGGCGTCAACAGCCGCGCGCGAGGCGCCGACGGCGGCACCAAGCTTGTCGGCCAGACGGTAGAGCAGCTGGAAGTTCTCGGCCGAGCCAAATCCTCGACCACCGGAGACCACCCGCGCCGCGCTCTGCAGGTCGGGGCGATCAGACTTGGGCGCGGACAGTTCAATGAACCGGGTGTGCGTGGGCAGTGGTACCTCAGGCCGGGCGACATCGCGCACGGGCGCACTGCCGCCGGCCGCAGCGGCCTGATACGAGGCGGCCCGAACCGTGCCCACCACTTTGGCCTCGCTGCCGGCATCGACGGTGGCAATGATATTGCCCGCGAAAATCGGGCGGCGAAAGCGGCGCGAGGTTTCAATGGCGCAGATATCACTCACCTGTGGGGCATCCAGTAAGGCCGCTACCCGCGGCATCAGGTCCTTGCCGAAAGTGGTGGCAGCGGCGAGCAGCAGTTCGTAAGGGGCGGCCAGAGCCACGATCTGCGGCGCCAGCGTCGCCGCCAGGGCATGGGCATTGCTATCGTGACAGATCGACAGCACCTCATTCACACCCTGAATCGCCGCGGCCTGCTGCGCCACTGAGGCGTTGGCGGCAAATACCGCGACGGTAATTTTGGCACCGGGCAGGCTGGTGGCGCAGGTCACGCAGCGTGCGGTAGCGGAATTGAGCTCAGCGCCGTTGTGCTCGGCAATGATCAGTACCGCGCTCATCGCAGCACTCCGCGCTGACGCAGTTCTTTCACCAGCTCAGCGGCATTGGCGACCAGGCGCCCCTTGCTGCGTGCTGCCGGCGCCGTGTAGGCCACGGATTTCAATCGCTGGCGCACCGTTACGCCCAGCTCGGCGGGCGTGGTGGTCTGCAGGGGTTTCTGCTTGGCCTTCATGATATCCGGCAGTTTAATATAGCGCGGCTGATTGAGCCGCAGATCAGTGGTGAATACCGCGGGCAGATCGACATCCAGCACCTCGGTACCGGCGTCGACTTCGCGGCTGACACGTGCGGTCTCACCATTGAATGTGATCTGCGAGGCAAAGGTAGCCTGCGGTCGATTCCATAGCGCAGCCAGCATCTGTCCGGTCTGGCTGTGGTCTTCGTCAACCGCCTGCTTACCGAGCAACACCGCCAGCGGCTGCTCGCGCTGCACCAGCGCCAGCAACAGGCGCGCGACATCGAGTGGCTCGACCGACTCGGCGTGGACGATGTGGATGGCGCGGGTGGCGCCCATGGCGAGTGCCGTGCGCAGTTGCGCCTGGGCATCGGCAGGGGCGATGGTAACTACCACCACTTCGTCGGCCAGCCCGCGTTCGCGCAGACGCAGTGCCTCTTCGAGCGCTATTTCATCGAAGGGATTGAGGGCGAGCTTCATGCCCTCCATGGCCAGTGCACCGTCAGGGCGCAGGCGCATGCGCACGTTGTAATCGGGAACCCGTTTGACGCCAACCAGTAATGTTCTCATAGACTTGACTATACGTTTAGGTACCGATGTTGTGAAGGGAGCCAATGCAGCCAACGGCGCCGGCAGGTATGCTTGAGCCCTGCCATGAACGATCAGCATGCCATTGTTCCCAGCGAATCGCTGAAAAATGTGCGCTACGAAATCCGTGGCCGGCTGGCGCACCGCGCCCACGAACTCCAGCGCCAGGGTTACGAGATTATCTCACTCAATATCGGCAACCCCGGCCTGTTCGGATTTCGTACCCCGGAGAGCATGCGCCTGGCGTTGGTCGAAAATCTTGCTGAAGCGGAAGGCTACTGCCACCAGAAGGGCATTTTTCCGGCGCGCGAAGCGGTGGTCATGCAGCAGCAGGCGCGCGGTGTCACCGGCGTGAGTGCCGAAGCCGTGTTCATTGGCAATGGGGTCAGCGAGCTGATCGATCTGGTGCTGCGGGCGCTCTTGAACGATGGCGATGAAGTGCTGGTGCCCAGCCCCGACTACCCGTTGTGGACGGCTGCCGTGAATCTCAATCGTGGTCGTGCCGTGCATTACGCCTGCCGGCCGGAAAACGCGTTTCTACCCGATCCTGCCGAAGTGGCAGCGTTGATCACCCGGCGCACCCGGGCGCTGGTGGTGATCAATCCGAACAATCCTACCGGTGCGGTATGGCCACGCAAGACCCTCGAGGCGCTGGCGCGCCTGGCCGAGCAGCACCAGCTGGTCGTATTCAGCGATGAGATTTACGATCAGATGCTCTACGACGGCGCTGAGTTCGTGCCCATGGCGACGCTGGTGCAGGGCACCTTGTGTGCGACGCTGTCGGGCCTGTCCAAGGTGTATCGCGCCTGCGGGTATCGTGTGGGTTGGGCTTCATTTTCAGGGCGCACGCAAGCAGCGGGCGAGTATCTGGCGGCGCTCGAACTGCTAAGCTCATTGCGTTTGTGCGCCAACGTGCCAGGGCAGTGGGCGGTGCAGACTGCCCTGGGCGGCTATCAGAGCATCTGCGAACTGGTCATACCCGGCGGCCGTTTGTATGAATCGCGGCGCGCCATTTTAGAAATGGTGAGCGCCAGCAGCTATCTGCACCTGGCACCTCCCGCTGGCGCCATGTACGCCTTCGTGGGTGTTGATCACGCCACTTTGCCGCAGTTTGATGATCAGCAATTCGCGCTGGAATTGCTGGAACAGAGGCATGTGCTGGTGGCGCCGGGCGTGAGTTTCAATGTGCCGTATACAAATTATTTTCGCGTGACGACGCTGCCCGATGCGGCGACCTTGCGCGTGGTGTTCAGGCGTATCGAAGAGCAGCTGAGCAGCATCGCGGCGCGCGGCGCGGCGCCGGCTAGTGGCAGGTCCGAACTCAGACCTGCGGTGCAAAACGCCGGAGACCGATTTCGATAATACTTCAGATAACTACCATAACTATCTGAATTGTTTAAAAATAATACTCAAATATCCGAGGTATTGAAACACGGTGGTACGGTAGTCGTACCCAGCCGCCAGCGGGCAACGGCTATTCGCCTGGCGCACGTGCAGGCGCAACTGTCGGCCGGCCTGAATCATTGGCCCTCGTGCGATGTGTTGCCATGGTCCGCGTGGCTGGAACGCATCGCAACCCTGGCACGACACGGCGCGCTGCGGGGCCTGCGCAGGCTTGGCGCTGCCGAAGAATGGCTCGCGTGGCGTGCTGCGGCCATTGAGGCTGGCGAGAATACCGGCATGCTGATGCCGGCCACGCTCGCCGACGCACTGCGTGAATCGAGCTCGCGGGTGCGTGATGGCTCGTTGCGATGGCCAGGGACGATCAGCAGCGAGAGCGCGTTGTTCGAACGCGCCAGTGCCATCATGGCGCGTCACTACCGGGAGCAGGCCGCAGTGTCGCCCGACGATTGGCTCCCGCTGCTGCGTGACCGGTCCGCGACGGCGACGCCGCTGCTGTTCGCCGGATTTGATGAGATGGGCGCGACGCTCAGGCGGCGACTGCAGGATCTGGGCGCAATCATTGATCCTGGAGTTGCCAGCAACGCCAGCAACGCCAGCAACGCCGATGAGGTTGTCAGTGCCGCCGACCGGCTCGACGAGTTGCGCCGCGCGGCGCACTGGAGCCGAACCCTGCTTGAACGTGACAGCTCGGCACGCGTGCTGATTATCGTGCCGCGGCTGGCTCAGTATCGTGCCATCGCCACGCAGACCTTCGATCACGAACTCAATGGCATTGAGACCTGTGAGGGCAGCGTGCTGCGCACGCGCTTCGCCATCGAGGGCGGCGTGCCGCTCAGCGACTATCCGCTGGTGAGCGCCGGGCTGGGGCTGTTGGCTCTGGGCTGCGGAGCGGTGCAGTTTGCGGAACTGGCCACACTTTTGCGCGGCGATTTCCTGCGTTGTGGAACGCGCGCGGCGCGCGCCGCACTCGAGTTGGTCTTGCGAGATCGACAGGTCACCGCCTGCAACCTGGCGCAGCTGCCGGCGCTGGCGCGCGCCGCTGGTGCCGCGTGGTCTGAACCTATGGCGGCAGCGCTCGACACCGTGCTGACCACAGTGCGGCACGCTGCGCTGCGCCACGAGGAGGCAGGCGCCTGGGCCCCGTTGTTCGCCGCGCAGCTCGAGCTGTGGGGCTGGCCAGGCGCTCAGGCTCTGGGTAGCGGCGAACAGCAACAGCGCGAACGCTTCGAGGTCCTGCTCGGAGAGTTTGCGACGCTGGGATCTGCTGGCGGCCCGATGAGTGCGACGGCCGCGCTCGAGTTGCTGCGCACGCTAACAGCGCGTACCGCTTATGAGCCGGCCACGGACGATGCGGCGGTGACCCTTAGCGCGTCGCTCGGCGATCCGTTGGTGCACTACGATGGCATCTGGGTCACGGGTTTGAACGCTGAGCAGTGGCCGGCGCCCGCGCGGGCCGACCCGTTTATACCGATCCATGTGCAACGCGCGGCGCAGATGCGCACGGCGAGTGCCGCAGGTCAACTAGACAACGCGCAGCGCGCGCTGGCGGCCTGGCGCCAGCGCGCGCAAACGCTGGTGTTCAGCTGGCCGGGTAGCGACGACGATGTCAATTTGCAGGCCAGCAGCCTGTTACGGCTGCCGATCGCTCTGGAGTCAGGGAGCAGGAAAGAGCTGCCGCAACGGCACCCTGATCCATTGGTTGCCGCCTTGCGCGCCAGCGCCCGGCTCGAAGCGCGTCCGCCAGAGCAGGGATTGATCTGGCCTCCTGAGCGCACCTTGCCGCGCGGCACGCAGGCCCTGGATCTGCAGGCCGCCTGTCCATTTCGTGCTACCGCAGAGCTGCGCCTGGGGGCGGCGCCGCTGCGCGAGCCGCTCCCAGGACTGGACCTGCGCGAGCGCGGGCGTGCGCTGCACCGGGCACTCGAACTCATCTGGCGGCAGCTCCGGGGTTCACTCGCGCTACGCGCCAGCGAAGGCGGCGTGCTGCTGGAGCTGGCCCGCCGGGCGAGCGCTCAGGCCCTGGGCGAGATCCTGGCGCGACGCGTGACGCCGCTGTCGCCGATATTGCTCAGCAATGAACACGCGCGTAGCACCGCTTTGATCGCGGCCCTGCTCGAAGCGGAAAAAGCCCGCGCCGATTTCACGATCGAGGAGCTGGAAGTCTCGCGCGCGCACCAACTGGCCGGCGTGCCGATTCGGGTCAGGATGGATCGCGTTGATCGCCTGGGCGATGATCGACTCACTGTCATTGATTACAAGAGTGGAGTGCCACAAAAGCTTGCTACCGACGGGCCGCGACCGGAGCAGGTGCAGCTGCTGATCTACACTCTGTTGATCGGCGCGCCGCTGGCCGGTATCGCCGCCGTCCATTTGCGTAGCAGCGGAATTCACTGGCGCGGTGCCGCCGCCGACGCGGCAATTTTCCCCGGCTTGAGCACGCGGCGCGGATCGGCACCGCCCTGGTCAGAGCTGTTGCCGTACGCGCGGCGTATTGTCGAGGGTCTGGCACGCGACTTTTCGGCAGGGGCGGCGGCGGTAGCGCCGCGGCCCAAAGCCTGCGAGCGTTGTCATCTGGCCGGACTGTGCCGGATCGAGAGTGAGCATCTCGCACTGGAGGAGACGGCGGTGGAGCCGCCCGGAGTTGACGATGAGTGCTGATCTGGAATCGCAGGATCAGCTCGCGCGTACCGCAGCGTTGGACATCACGCGTTCGTTCCTGATGCAGGCCCCAGCCGGGTCGGGCAAGACCACCGTGCTGACCTGTCGTTTGCTGGCGCTGCTGGCGCAAGCCAATGCACCCGAGGAAGTGCTGGCGATTACCTTTACGCGTAAAGCGGCTGCTGAAATGCGCGAACGCGTCATGCACGCCCTGCAACAGGCCGCGGCCGGTCTGCCGGGACGTGCACTGGAGGCGCCACTGGCCGCGGCGGCGCTGCGGCGCGATCGTGACGGCAGCTGGGGTTTGCTGGAAAATCCTGCGCGGCTGCGCATCCAGACCATCGATGCTTTCTGCCAGAGCCTTGCCAGTCAGCTGCCCGTGGCCGCACGCGCCGGGCTGCAATGGCAGGTGGCAGTACCGGCGACAGCGCTGTACGTGGCGGCCGCGCGCCGCGTGCTCGAGCGCGCGCTCATCGAGGAAGAATTGCGCGAGCCTGCGCAGCTGCTGTTCGCGCGGCTTGACAACAACTGGCAGCGGCTCGAAGCGCTGCTGGCAGAGATGCTGGAAGAGCGCGCCCACTGGCTGCCGCGGGTTCTGGGAGTTGATCAACCGGATCTCGCGGCACGGGTGAGCGAGAGCCTGCGTAACCTGATTCACGACCAGCTGCGGCAGGCCGTGGCACTGATACCCGGCGCCCTGCGAGTTCAGGGCGCTGAATTTTCACAGCACGCCGCCGCCAAGCTGCTGGCGGCCGGCGACCCAAACGCCCGGCTACCAGACTGGGAATCGGCGGCCGCGACACTGGGCGTTGACTGCCAGCATTTGCCGTATTGGCAGTTCATGTGTGAGCTGGCCCTCACCAAAGAGGGTCAGTGGCGGCGCAGCTGGACTAAAAAGCAGGGCATTGCAACTGAAGATAAGCGCCTGAAGCCCGGATTGCAGGGTTGGGTTGCAGCGCTTGCCGAGGTCGCTGGAGTTCAGGAATTATTGATTGAGCTGCTGGCACTACCGGAGCCGACGATTCCGCCTGAGGATGCGGCGGCGCTCGCGGCGCTCTCGGCGCTGCTGCGACACGCGGCCGCCGAGCTGCAGCTTGAATTTGCCCAGCAGGGTCAGGTCGACTTTGCGGCCGTGGCGGCGGCGGCGCGCAGTGCGCTGACCGAGAACGGTGCGCCCACCGATCTGGCGCTGCGCTGTGGGGCTGGCATCCGACATCTGCTGATCGATGAATTTCAGGACACCTCGTTCGAGCAGTTTGAACTGCTGCGGGCGCTGATCGCGGGTTGGGAAGCGGGTGATGGGTGCACGCTGTTTGCGGTCGGCGATCCCATGCAATCGATCTATCAGTTTCGCGAGGCCGAGGTCGGGCTGTTCCTGCGTGCCCGCGACCAGGGCATCGGTGCGCTGGCGCTGGGCATGTTGCAGTTACGGCGCAACTTTCGTTCGGCGCCAGAAGTCATCGCCTGGGTGAACGAGCACTGCGCGGCAATCTTTCCGGTGGCTGATGATCCGCGTCTGGCGGCCATCCGCTACCTGCCGGCGCTCAGCGCCATCACCGATCGGCACGGTTTTGTCAGCCTGCATGCCTTCGGCAGCAACGACGCGCATCTGGAGGCCGCGCGCATTGTGCAGATCGTGCGCGCAGCGCGCGAGCGCCAGGCAGATGCCACGGTGGCCGTGCTGGTTGCGGCGCGCCGGCACGCGGCGCCGATCGCCGCGGCGTTGCAAAGCGCAGGCATCGCGGTGCGCGGCGTCAAGCTCGAAGCGCTGCGCGAACGCCCCGTGGTGCGCGACCTGTGCGCACTGGCGCGCGCCCTGCAACATCCCGCCGATCGCACCGCCTGGCTGGCGCTGCTGCACGGCCCCTGCTGCGGGCTCAGCTTAAGCGAACTGCAACAACTGTGTGAGGACCAGCCGGAGTCGGTGCTGGAGCTTATGAGCAGTGAAACACACACGCTGCGGCTGGAACCTCAGGCGCGCGCGCGGTTGGCGCGGGTGCGTGCTGCGCTGGTGCCGGTGTTGGCAGGTGCGGAGCGCAGCCTGCCGCTGTGGCAGCGTGTCGATCATGCCTGGTTGCGGCTCGGCGGCCCGGCCGCCTGTAGGGAGGAGCGCGATCTGGCGGATGCGCAGGCGTTTCTGCAATCCCTGAGTCAGCAACGCGATGCCGAGTGGTTGGCCGGCGACGCCTTCGATCACTTCGCCGCAGCCCTGTACGCGAGTGCGCCAGCGGCGCCCGGCGCAGTGGAAATTCTGACGCTGCACGGCGCCAAGGGGCTCGAGTGGGATGTGCTGATCGTGCCAGGTCTCGCTCGTGCCGCAAATTCTGATCGTGATCCGCTGTTGCATTGGCTGGAGTTACCCGCCCCAGGTGGTGGCACAGAATTGTTACTGGCGCCCATCAATGACGCCGCGCAGCCCAGGGAGCGCTCAGTGGCAGCGTATATTCGCCACGTGCGCTCGCAGCGGCTGCGGCTTGAACGCGCCCGTTTGCTGTACGTCGCCGCTACCCGTGCGAAGCAGGAGCTGCACTGGCTGGGGGCCGCAATGCCCGATGCGAAAGGCGAGCTGCGGCCGCGCGGCGGGAGCGCACTGGCACTGCTCTGGCCAGTCATTGGTGCGCAATTTGCCGCGCAGCTCGCGGCGGCGAGTGTCAAATCCGACCCGGCGGAGTCCGGGCCTGCGTCCGCATCATCAGCAACGCTCACGCCAGCAACGCTCACGCCGCCCTCGGCTCATGCGCAGCGCCTCTCGGCAGACTGGCGGCCCACAGGCCTGCCCGCGGCGGTGCGCGTCAGGCAACTTGATCTGTCACTGCGAGAACCGGGCGCCATACCGGAATACAGCTGGGTCGGTCTCGCCGCGCGTGCCGTGGGCACCATTGTGCACGCGGAGCTGCAGCGCCTCGCTGGGCTGGCGGTTTTACCCGCACAACCGGAGGGTGCCGGCGACGACTACCTGGTCTGGTTGGCGGAGCTGGGCGTTGCCAGGCCTGAACGCGCTGCCGCTCGTGATCGCATCGTCAATGCCCTGGCTCGCACGCTCAACGATGAACGTGGGCGTTGGTTGCTGCACGGCGCCCGCGAGGCGCACAGTGAGCTGCGCCTGACCGGCAGGCACGAGGGCCGGGTGATCAATATCATCATCGATCGGCTGATCGTCGATGAGCACGGCGATCGCTGGATCGTCGATTACAAGACCAGCACTCACCAGGGCGGCGACCTCGACGGGTTTCTCGCAGCGGAGGTGCAGCGCTATCGCCCGCAGTTACAGCGTTATGCCGAGTTGGCCGGGCAGAGTGGGGCGGGGCGTTTGCGCGCGGCGCTTTATTTTCCGCTGCTGGGGGAGTTTCGCGAGATTGAACTGGGCCAATGAGGCGAGCTCAGTACGTTCCGGTCAGCGAGAACGGCCGCCGGCCCTGCGCGTCGGCTGCGCCCAGGAACTCCACTGCTTTAACCAGCTCCGGCGTGGCATCGCTGCGTGCGAGCGCGGTACCATTCAGCTCGTAGTCGCCTGAAGTACGCAGTTGCAGAGTTCCCGTCACGGCCAGCGGTCCGCCGCGGTCGCGCAGCTCGCCGACAATCAAACCCTCCTTTGCGGCGCTGTCTGCGAAGCGCAATTGATAACTGCCAAAGGGCATGGCGGGGCTAAGCTGTTTCAGGGCGTCGGCGTTGACGATGCCCTGGAGCGCCGTAATGTGCCCTGCCTCGAGCGTCAGCGTGCTCAAGTCCAGCTCCAGGCGGCCGCTCCAGCCGTTGGGAAACAGCGGCAGCAGATCGGTGTTGAGCGGCACGCTGGCGCGCAGCGCGTGGGTTTCGAGGCGGCCGCCGCTACGCACTGTGAGCTGGGCGCTCCCGGGCAGGTGTGCATCAGCGCTGGTGAGCTCTACCTCGGCACGGGCCAGCAGCAGTGGCAGTGGATGAAGCGTCCAGCTGACCGGCCCGATGCTTATGCCGCTCACCCGCAGGCGCGCGCAGCGGCCCTGCCAGAGCGAGCCTGCCGGTTCCTCACAGCTGACGCTGGCAGGGGCCGCGAGCAGCGCCCAGCGGGCGGGGAGCCGCGACACGACCGTGAGCGCAAACAGCAGCAGCGCTGCCAGCCACCATTTGTAGCGCATCTACGGAGCGGCGCGCAGCGTGATGGTCGCGCTGACCACGCCAGCGGTGGCGGTATGTTCAATGCTCGCCGATACCACGCGCACCCCGTGCTGTTGCAACAGCGCGCCCGCCCAGGCGGTGAGCGCGTCGAAGCCGACCTGTTCCAGGCGCACGCTCAAGGTGCCATCGCCGCCGGGTTGGCTGCCGCTCAGCGAGCGGGCGATTCCATTGTCGCGTGCCACACGATCGGCGAGCACCACCAGCGATTCGCTATCACTGTGGGGCGTCGTACCGCGCAGCGTCGCCAGACGCGGCGCCATTGAACGCATCCAGGCCAGATCACTCTGTTTGGTGGTGACGCGCTGCTGCGCGGCCGACACTTTCTTCTCCAGCGGCAACAGCGTCACGAACAGCAACAGACACGCCGCCAGAATTGCGCCGCCCAGCACGATGCGCTGCTCGCGTGGCAACAGGCTGTCGAACCAGGTGTGCAGGGCGATCATCAGGAATTCCTGCCGCGTACTTGCAAACTGCCTTCATAGGCATCGCCCGCGGCGCTGCCTGATACGAACTCCGACTTCCAGCCGGCAGTGCGCAAGGACTGATTGATGCGCTCCAGGCTTTGCGCATCGGCGGTGTGCAGTTTCAGTTGCAGCGCGCCATCCTGAAAAGTGAGCGCTTCGATGCGCGCACCCGGCACCGAGCTCATCGCTTGCGCGAGCACCTGCATGGCTGGCAGCAAACCGGAGGCATCGCCTGCTGCCTGCGCGCCAACTAACGCGCGCTCCAGGCGCTGTCGCACAGAACCGCTGCCACCCGCAGCATTCAGCGCGGGACCGAGCAATTGCGCCGTAGCGGCGTCCAACTCGCGCTCAGTATGGGTCAGGCTCCACAGGCGATACGCCTGGGCGCCCACATGAACCAACAGCAATGCGCCCGCCAGCACTGCGGCCAGACGCCAGCGTTGCCAATGGGCCGCTGGCGTACTGCGGCGTGCATAGGCGCCCTGTAACAGGTTGACGGGCGTCGCGGTGTGCAATTGCGCCGCCAACCATGGGAGCACGCCAGCGCTGAGCAGCTGAACCTTGAGGCTGGCAAGCTGCCCTCGCGCCGCTTCTATTTCAGCGGAACGACGTTGCCAATCCAGCGCGGTAGTGTGGAAGAGCATGGCGGTCGTGGCCGCCAGCTCACCCAGTGCGACTGCCAGCGCGGCATCGAAGCCACCGGGAGGTGCGCTCAGGGCGGTTGAATTGCCAGCCGCGTCGCTGATGCTCAGCAGCTCGCCTTCAAGCAGGGCGACGGCGTAGCCGGTGAAGCGCGGCAGCAATGCCGCATCGACCACCAGCAGATCGGGGTGCAGATGGGCGGCGCTCAGTTGCGTGAGCCAGGCATCCATGGTGGTGCGGGCAATCACGGTGACCGGTGTGCGCGCGGCATCTGCGCCAGGCCCGATCGCAAAGTGCTGCGAGTCCACATCGGCGACCAGTTGCTCCTCAAGCGCGTAGGCCACGACCTGCGGCGCGCGTGCCGCGCTGGTCTGCGGCAGCTCTACCGTGGTACACAGCGCCTCGCTGGCCGGAACCAGCACCGCCACGCGCCGGCCCAGGGCGGCGGTGGCAGCGGCCGACAGGGCGCCGGACTGAACAGCGGACAATGCTCGGCCATCGCCGTCGGCCAGCAGCCAGCTCGCCTCGCCGTCGTTGCTGCGCGCCAGGCGCAGTACCAGCCAGTCCGCCATGATTATTCCGTACCGAAGGTTCTGAGGATGGGGCGAATCTGCCCGCTCCGATCCTGTTCGATCAGACTGTACAAGGTGAAGCGGGTAGTGCCAATAGTGATCCAGGTGCGCAGGCGGAAATAGTTTGAAGTGACGTCCACCTGTGCCTGCAACGCCTGTTTGAGCGCCGGGGTTAAGCTGCTCAGGCCATTCATGAACGTCTTGACGTCCGGAAAGCAACTGAACTGTTGGCGCTGCTGAGTCAGCTGTTGTGGGTTCAGCGCATAGCTGCTCTGCCCAGCCAAGGCATCAAGAACCTCGCCCGGCGCCGTACACAGATTCAGCTTGGTGTCCGGTGGCAACGCGGTCACCAGATTTTTGAGCTTGTCGTAACTGGCCCGGTCCATCCCCATGGCGAGCAGCTCAGAGATGCTGGTCAGCGACATGTTGAGCGTGCGGTACGGCGGCTCTTGCGCCAGGTAGTAGCTGTCTTCGGCGCCGCCAGGCGAGGTTGGCTGATCATCGGTGTCGAGCCAGTCGATCAGGCGCGCGACGTATTTGACATCGATATCCAGACTCTCCAGCAACACTTTGAACTCGCTCACGGCAGCATTGTTGACTACCAGTGGCCCACCCGGTTTGGGCTGATTGACAAGGCTGTTGAGGTTGAATTTTCCCGCCTGATCTTCGATCGAGCCCTCCAGTACCGTGCCAGCGTCGAGCTCTGTCGGGCCGTAAGGTTTGGCCCAGTCCTGCGTCGGATTGGTATCGTGCGGAAACTTTGCGCGGTTCTGGCGCAAGATGAATCCTGCATACGCCTCGGCGAGTTGCGAGAACGCCAGGCTCTGCGCCATGGTGAACACGGCGATGCCGCGGCGTGCGTGCAGGGCGCTTTGCCAGCTGACGGCTGCGGCGATAATAGTGGCGATCGCCACCAGGATGATGGCGGTCAGCAAGGCGATGCCGCGCTGTGAACGCCGCGACTTCATCCTGCCACCTCAATCTTGCGCACCAGTGTGCCCCAGTCCTTGAGTTTCAGAATGATCTCAACCGCCACTGGCCGGGCACGCAGCAGATCGTGCGGCGGGCTGTTGGCGCCAATCGGCGTGGGCCAGCGAGCCTGCCAGCTCAGGCTGTCGTCCATGAACTGGAAGTTCAGCGCTTCGACCTGGTCGAGCAGTTCGCGTTCCTCAACCGGTACCGCGCCAGTGGTGTCGAGCTCAGGCAGGTGCTGGCGTATCAGCTTGCCATCACGAACCAGATAGCTGACGCGCTGCAGTTCACTGCGCGGCAGCCCTGCTGGGTTCGCCCAGCCGCCCCGTGTAAAACTGATGTAGGCCAGTCCCTGCTGCGTAGCGCTACCGGAAGACGCGCCGTTGCCTGGTGCGCTGGTGCCAGCAGACAGGCTCTGGTTGAGCACCAGGGGGTTCTGGTAGCCGCTGCCCGAGAGGTCGCGTACCGGTCGTGGTTGGAGCAGTTCGAAGTCCTGCTCCATGATGCGCAAGGCCTGCTGCACGTTACTTAATCGTGTGGCCTGTTCATCGAGCTGCTTGCGGTTGATCAGTGCCTGCGACAGGGCGCTGTAACCCATCGAAAACATGATCGCGGTGATGAACAGCGCCACCAGCAGCTCGACCAGCGTGAAACCGCGGCGCTTCATGGCCAGTTGGCAAGCACGGATTGTGGCGTGTGCAGGGCATCGCCGCGAAAGCCCACCACGGTCGCCAGCCAGTCGCCTGGCGGCGTGCTGCCGCGCTCGGTGACAGTGCGCACAGCGTTGCTGTCCGTGGCGGTGGAGCCGGTTGCATCGGCGTAGCGAACCTGGATAGTGATGCGCTTGATGCCCGTTACCTCCGTATCCTCGACCTGTTGCTGCCAATGCCAGCGCGCATTGGCAAGGCTGACATCGCCTTCGGTCTTGCCGTTGGCCGGCAGCGACACTTGCAAACGGGTTTCGGCCAACTGGTTGAAGCCCACCCACGCGGCGAAGGTTTTTTCCCGGAGCCGAATGGTGCTGTCAGCCGCTGAACTCAATGAGGACAGCACCGCGCCCATACCAAGCGCGACAATCATCAGTGCCACCAGCACCTCGATCAATGTGAAGCCGCGTAGCGCGCGGTGGCCAGCGGCCCTCATGGCGGAGTCTCGAGGATCGCACCGCTTTCCACCTTGCCGGCGTTGGTACTGCTGATCGCCGCACTGCGCCCGGTGCCGGTGCGCTCGAGGCTCAGCTTGAAGGCGCTGAGATCACCGTTTGAATAGAGCATGACCTGCGGCGTCAGATCCCGGTCGGCAGTGCGCTTGCCGCTGCTCTTTTTGCCTTGCGTGTTCATGGGCGCGCTACGCCGTGGCAGCACGATGGCCTTTTTTTCTATGCTCAACTGCAGCGCCAGGCCGGCCGGCAAGGCTCGCGCCCGCAGTGATTCATCGAGCGGATCTTCCGACCACAGCGAGGTGCGCGTGTCGTACATGACAAACTGATAGCCATCGTGCTGGCAGCGCAATCCGTACTCAACGCTTTGCAGGGCGGCACGCTCGCGCACGTAGTCAATCAGGGCCGTGAGTCGGTCGCGTTCGCGTTCCAGCTGGCTGTCACGCCCCGTGCCACCCAGTGAGAGCAGGGCGCCGGCCGCCACCAGGCCGATGATGACCATGACCACCATCAACTCGATCAGGGTAAAGCCGCGGCCGCGCACCGCGGTGCCTATTGGTCCAGATTCCAGTTGCCGATATCGGCGCTGATGCCTTCGCCACCCACCTGGCCGTCGGCGCCCATGGAATACACATCGTAGTCGCCACCGTGGGTGCCCGGGCTCACGTAAACGTAGTCATTCTTCCAGGGGTCTTTATTGACCTTCTGCAGGTAGCCGCCACTGCGCCAGTTCTTGATGGTGCTGGCATCGGGCTTCTGGGCCAGGGCCTTGATACCCATCTCCGTTGTCGGGTAGACATAGTTATCGAGCTTGAACATGGTCAGCGCGGTCTGCATGGCCTGGATATCCTGCTTGGCCTTGGCGACGCGCGCGTCATCGACACGACCCAGAAACTGGGGTACCACCACGGCGGCCAGCAAGCCGATGATAATCACCACCACCATGATCTCGATGAGCGTAAATCCGGCCTCACCTGTGCGAGCGCGCGCAGCGGTACACTGTTGCATGATGAATCCTCGGCCAAAGGGCGTTGTGTGACTGGCGGCGATCATAACAAATGGGCCTTGCAGCGAAAGTCGCTCAACTGCGACGGGGCCTACGGCGGGGCGCTGCTGCTGGTGCTGGCGGTGCTATGGCTGCTCGCTGCCGGCGGCGCACCGTGGCTGCTGGCATTGCGCTTCGAGCGTGTAGCCGTGCACAGCGGTCAATGGT
Organism: Gammaproteobacteria bacterium; assembly: GCA_031441585.1. Taxonomy (GTDB): domain Bacteria; phylum Pseudomonadota; class Gammaproteobacteria; order Steroidobacterales; family Steroidobacteraceae; genus FEN-1191. The sequence goes on along the minus strand of JANMWZ010000149.1, from coordinate 44,380 downwards.
GGCGGCTGCTGAGCGCCCACTTCGTGCATCTTGGAGTCCGGCATCTGCTACTCGATGGCGCAGCCCTGGTGTTGCTGTGGGCACTGTTCGCGCGGGCACTGGGCCCGAAATCATGGGTGCTGGTGCTACTGGGCGCAATCGCGGCAATCGATGCGGGCCTGTGGTGGCTGGCGCCGCGCCTGCAGTGGTATGTGGGCATTTCAGGGTTGCTGCATGGTGTGTGGGCGGTGGGCGCTGTCTTGAGCGCGTGGCGTCGTGAAGTCACAGGATGGCTGCTGATGATCGCGCTGGCGGGCAAACTGGCCTGGGAGCAGCACGCTGGCGCCAGCCTGGTGGTGGCCTCATTTCCGGTCGTGGTCGATGCCCATCTTTTTGGCGCGCTGGGCGCAGTGCTGGCGCTGGCTGCCCTGACCCTGCTGCGCAAGCGGCTTTAACTGACGAGCATCACTAGCCGCTATAATCGGCACCACTCTTGGGGACGCATCGCAGGTCGGGCATGTCGTTGGCAGTGGTATTTCCGGGCCAGGGTTCTCAGTCCATAGGCATGCTCGCCAAGCTCGCCGCCGCGCACCCCAGCGCCCGGCGTACCTTTGCCGAAGCCTCGAGCGTGCTGGGCTACGATCTGTGGCAACTCGTGGCTGCTGGCCCGGTAGAGCGACTCAACAGCACCGAATGCACGCAGCCGGCGATGTTGTGCGCCGGCATCGCCACCTGGCGTGTGTGGCAGGAGCTGGGCGGCAAGTCGCCGGCCTGGGTCGCAGGACATAGCCTGGGCGAGTTCACGGCGCTGGTGTGTGCCGGCGCGCTGGAATTTTCTGCCGCGGTGGCGCTGGTACGCGATCGTGGGCGATTCATGCAAGCGGCTGTCCCGGTGGGGAGCGGCGCGATGGCGGCCCTGCTGGGTCTCGACGACGCACAAGTGGAGGCGGCCTGCCTCGAGGCGGCCCAGGGTGAAATCGTCGAGGCCGTGAACTACAACGCGCCCGGTCAGATTGTGATCGCGGGCACGGCCACTGCGGTGGAACGTGCGATTGCGGCGGCGAAGGCGCGCGGTGCGAAGCGGGCGATGAGCCTGCCGGTGAGCGTGCCGGCACATTCTTCGTTGATGCGGGGCGCGGCCGAGCAGTTCCGGGGTCGGCTGGCAGGCTTGAGCATTGACGCGCCACGCCTGAAATACCTGAGCGCCGTGGATGCCAGCGAGCATGTTGATGCCGAGGAGATACGCACCTTGCTGGGCAGGCAGCTTGCCAGCCCCGTGCGCTGGAGCGCCACGGTGCTGGCATTGATTGCGCGCGGGGCCACGCAACTGGTGGAATGTGGTCCCGGTAAAGTGCTCACGGCGCTCAATCGCCGCATCGAGCGCCGCCCCGAGATCCGCTGCCTGGCCCTTGAAGATCCGGCGGCAATACAGGCGGCGCTGGCCGCCACGGCCATAAATTCCTAGGAGCATTTTGTGATCAGCAACACTGACGTGGCCCTGGTAACCGGTGCCTCGCGCGGCATCGGCCAGGCGATTGCACTGTCTTTGGCGCAGGCTGGCGCTACGGTCGTTGGCACGGCGACCACCAGCACCGGGAGCGATGCCATCACCGCCTGGTTCAAGGAGCGTTCCCTGCGCGGGCGCGGCGTGGTCTATGACGCCGCCGCCGTGGGCGGCGCCGAGGCGCTGGTTGCGCAGCTTGATGGCCAGGAAGGCCTGCCCACGATTCTGGTCAACAACGCGGGCATCGCGCGCGATGGCCTGGTGCTGCGCCTGAAGGCTGAAGAATGGGATTTGACCCTGAACATCAACCTGTCCTCGGTATTTCGACTCACCAAGCTGTGCCTCAAGCGCATGCTCAAGGAGCGGCGCGGCCGCATCATCAACATCAGCTCGGTAATCGGTTCAATCGGCAATGTCGGTCAAACGCATTACTCGGCTGCCAAGGCCGGACTCGACGGTTTTACCCGCGCCCTGGCGCGCGAATTGGCGGGCCGAAATATCACCGTGAATGCCGTGGCACCAGGTTTTATCGAAACCGACATGACGCGCGCCCTGCCAGCGGAGCATAGAAGCGCCTACCAGGCGCAGATCCCGCTGGGGCGTTTTGGCAGCCCGGAAGACGTGGCTGACATGGTGCTGTTTCTGGCTGGGGAGCGCTCCGGGTACGTGACCGGGCAGATTCTGCATGTCAATGGCGGCATGTATATGGGGGGTTAGATCGTAAATCATCAGAAAAATCAAGTACTCGCAAAATAGGCGGGTGGCGGCGGGCGGGGTGTTCCCCTACAATACGCCGCCCGCGCGTCCAGGCGGCCTGCCACACGAACAGAGGGTCTGAACAAGATGAGCAACGTTGAACAACAGGTAAAGGCGATCGTAGCTGAACAGCTGGGCGTCAAGGCTGAGCAGGTCACCAACGCTGCCTCCTTCGTCGATGATCTGGGCGCTGATTCGCTCGACACGGTCGAGCTGGTCATGGCTCTCGAAGAGGAATTCGAAATTGAAATTCCGGACGAGGACGCCGAAAAGATCACCACGGTCCAGCAGGCGATCGATTACATCAACGAACGTCGTGCCAAGGCCTGATGCAGCGTGCGTCAGCCATTGCTGACGCAGCTTCAGCCTAGCGCACGTTGACAGGTTTCACGTTTGAGTAAGCGCCGCGTTGTCATTACCGGCCTCGGGCTGGTCTGCCCGCTCGGCAGCAGCGTGGACGATGCCTGGGCGGCCGCCCTGCGCGGCGAGAGTGGCATCGGAGCGATCACGCGCTTTGATGCCAGCGCGCTGCCGGTGCGCTTTACTGGCGCGGTGCGCGGCTTCAATCTCGACACTTACCTGCCGCCTAAAGAAGCGCGTCGCATGGATCCTTTCATGCACTATGGCATTGCCGCTGGTGTGCAGGCGGTTGCCGATGCCGGCGCTGAATTCGAGCGGCTTGATCGCGATCGCTGCGGCGTGATCATGGGTTCGGGCATCGGTGGCCTCAGCACCATCGAATCCGAACACAATGCCTACCTGGCTGGTGGCTCGCGCCGCATCTCGCCGTTTTATATTCCCGGCTCCATTATCAACATGCTGGCCGGGCATCTGTCGATTCGTTTTGGCTTGCGCGGCCCGAATCTCGGCGTGGTCAGCGCCTGCACCACCTCGACGCATGCCGTGGGTCTCGCGGCGCGCGCCATCCAGTATGGTGACGCCGATCTGATCATCGCCGGCGGCGCCGAGATGGCGACCACGCCGACGGCAATCGGCGGCTTCGCGCAGGCCAAGGCGCTCTCGACCCGCAATGATTCACCGACCACGGCCAGCCGCCCCTGGGATCTTGATCGCGACGGTTTCGTCAGCGGCGATGGCGGTGGGGCGATGGTGCTGGAGGACTATGAGCATGCCAGGCGGCGCGGCGCGCGCATCTTTGCGGAACTGGTCGGTTTTGGCATGAGCGGCGATGCCCATCATATAACCGCGCCACCAGAAGATGGCGCCGGCGCACGTCTGGCCATGCAAAATGCGCTGCGTGATGCTGGCTTGAATCCGGATCAGGTGCAGTATCTGAACGCTCACGCCACCTCGACACCGCTGGGCGATAAGGCCGAGACTGTGGCCATGAAGCAGGCCTTTGGCGAACACGCCTACAAACTGGCGGTGAGTTCCACCAAGTCGATGACCGGTCATCTGCTCGGCGCGGCGGGCGTGCTGGAAGCGGTCTTCTGCGTGCTGGCGATACGCGATCAGGTGGCGCCGCCGACCATCAACTACGTTACGCCTGATCCGGACTGCGATCTTGATTTCGTTCCCAACACGGCGCGCCAGATGCGCATCGATGTCGCCATGTCGAATTCCTTCGGCTTTGGCGGCACCAACGGCACCCTGATTGTGCGTCGCCTGACGGGCTGACGCGGCTTACCGGCCGCCCCGCATGTCGCTACGCGCTCCGCTGATGCGCGAAGTCTCGGCCTCGCCAGCGCAATTGGTCTGGCTGGCGACTCATCGGCCCGATGACTTTCCATTGTTTCTGGATAGCGCTGCGAGCGGCGAGGGTGTGGCCCGCGATGCGCTGGGTCGTTACTCCATGCTGTTTTCCCGTGCGGAGGCTGCGCTGCTGCTGCGCGGCGACGGCCGACTGGAGCGTCAGGGCATTGCCCTCAAGTCCACGGATTTTCTCGCGGCGTTCGACGAGTGGTGGCAAAGCGTTCGGGTAGCGGATGCCGGCGCCGCGCTACCGTTCAGCGGCGGTTGGGCCGTGTACCTGTCGTACGAGATGGCGGCGTTCATCGAAACCGGGCTGAAGATTCCGGCGCAGCGATGCGATGCGATCTGCGCCCTGGCGCTGCGGGTGCGCGCGGCAATTATCTATGATCATGCGCAGTCGCGTTGCATCATTGTCGCTGAGCCTGAAGCTGAAGCGCAGTTGCGGGTGCTCGCCGATGCGCTGGCGTCGGCACCAGCCATCGGGCTGTCGGTGCCGGCGCAGGCACACTCAGCGGCGCGCCTGGGCGCTGCCCTGGAAGAGCAGGACGAGGGCCTGTTTCGCGAAGCAGTATTGCGTGCACAACGTTATATCGCGGCGGGTGACATCTATCAGGCCAATTTATCGCGCGGCTGGCGCTTGCGTGCCGGGCAGGGTGCCGGGCAGGGTGCCGGGCAGCTCTACCAGCGCCTGCGGCAGGCCAATCCGGCGCCGTTCGGCGCCCTGGCAGCTTTTCCCGGCATTAGCGTGTTGTGTTCGTCGCCCGAACGCCTGGTCAGAGTGAGCGCGGGGCGCGTCGATACCCGGCCTATCGCCGGTACCAGGGCGCGCAGCGGCGCGGCCGGCGCCGATAGGGACGAGCAGTCGTTGCTGCTTGCCAATCCGAAAGAACGTGCCGAGCATGTGATGCTCATTGATCTGGAGCGCAATGATCTCGGACGCATCTGCCGTCCAGGCAGCGTCGAGGTCAACGAGTTCATGGTGACCGAGAGTTATCGTCACGTGCATCACATTGTTTCCAACGTGCGCGGCGTGCTGCGCAGCGGCGTTACGCCTGGCGAAGTGCTGCGCGCGGTGTTTCCTGGCGGGACCATCACCGGTTGCCCCAAATACCGCTGCATGCAGATCATCGGCGAACTGGAAGCTGAGCCACGTGGCGCCTATACCGGTTCACTCGGATTCATCAATCTGGACGGCTCCATGGATTTCAATATTCTGATTCGTACCGCGACACTGCAGGGCAATGAGCTGGAATTTCGCGCCGGCGCCGGCATCGTGGCCGATTCTGATTGGCAGCGTGAACTCGCCGAAACACGCGCCAAGGCGCGCGGCATGGTGCGTGCTTTTGGTGCGGTTGCGTGAGCCAGGTCGCAGCGCGGGATCCGGCGTGAACGATTCACTCACGCTTATCGATGGCCTCGCCGCCACCACGGTGTCGGTGCACGATCGTGGCCTGCAGTATGGTGACGGCCTGTTTGAAACCATGACCTGCGTACAGGGCAGGGTGCGCTGGTTTGAACGACACCTGGCACGTTTGCAGCGTGGCTGCGAGCAGTTGGGGATCGCCATGCCCGAGGTAGCGGCGCTGCGCCAGGAAATAAACATGCTGGCGCTCGATCGGCAGCGATGCCTGCTCAAACTCATCGTTACGCGTGGGCAAGCCGCCGGGCGCGGGTATCGCCCAACCGGCGCAGAGCGTGCCACTCGCATCCTCAGCCGCTATGAATGGCCGGCTGCTCCGGGCAGCGAATTTCGAGTGCAGCTCTCGCCCGTGAAGCTCGGTCGCAATGTCGCGTTGGCTGGCATCAAGCACCTCAATCGCCTCGAGCAGGTGCTGGCGCAGCGCGTGGCGGGGCAGGCAGGGGTTGATGAAGCGCTGCAGTGCTGTGAATCCGGGGAAGTGGTCTGCGGCACCATGTCCAATGTGTTCGTGGTAGATGGCAATGAATGGCTGACACCGACTATCACGGCCTGCGGGGTTGCCGGAGTCATGCGCTCGCTGGTGTTGGCGCTCGCGCCGACGGTGGGCCTGGCGGTGCGCGAGGTGAACCTGACACCGCTCGATCTGCTGCAGGTGCCGTCAATTGTCGTCAGCAATGTGCGCCTGGGCCTGCAGGCCGTACACTGGTACGAAGGTCGGCGGCTGGCGGTGCCGACCTCCCTGACCCGCCTGTGGGAGGCGATTGATGCCGCAGCGCTCTAGTCCGTGGAAGTGGTTGGCAGCGGCGTTGATCGCGCTGCTCGCGGCGCTCGGGTTGCTGTGCTCGCTAGCCTTGGGCGCCCTGAACAGCGCTTCGCAGGCGCCGCCCGGTACGCGCATCACGGTGCCTGCTGGCGCCAGCCTGCGCAGCGTGCTGACACAGCTGGCGGCCGTGCATGGCCTGGAGCAGCCGCGTCTGATCGAAGCCTATCTGCGCATCCGCGGCGAAACCCCGAGTGCCAAAGCCGGCAGCTATATCCTGCTGAGCCACGCCAGCGTGCGCCAGATAGTGCAGCAACTGCAGGACGGGCAGGTTGCGCTCGAACAGATCACTATCGTCGAGGGCTGGACCCTGGCGCAGATGCGCCAGGCGATCAACGCCAGCCCCGCACTGGTGCATGACTGGCTCGCTCTGGACGACGCGGCATTGATGGCGGCACTGGGCGAGCCCGGCGCCGCTGCTGAAGGGCGCTTCTATCCTGATTCCTACCGTTTTGCGGCGGGCAGCAGCGATCGACGCGTGTACGAGTTGGCCTGGCAACGCATGAATGAACGATTGCAGCAGGAGTGGGCGGCGCGGGCGCCCGATCTGCCAGTGGCGAGCGCCCGGGAGGCGCTGATCCTGGCTTCCATCGTTGAGAAAGAAACCGGGCGCGAGGACGAACGCGAGCGGGTAGCGGCCGTGTTTATCAACCGGCTGCGCATCAGGATGCGCCTGCAGAGTGATCCGACCATCATCTATGGTCTGGGTGCGCGCTACGACGGCAACCTGCACCGCCGCGATCTCGAGGCCGATGGACCCTACAACAGTTATACGCGCGCGGGTCTGCCGCCTACGCCGATCGCCCTGCCCGGTGGTGCATCGATACACGCGGTGCTGCACCCGGCCGCCGATGCGGCGCTGTATTTCGTCGCTACCGGCAACGGCGATGGCAGCCATCATTTTTCGACCAGCTACGCCGAACATAGCGCGGCGCTGCGCAGTTTTCTCAAACGCACCGGTGCGGTGCCCGACGCCCAGGCGCGGGGCACATCGCCATGAGCGCAGCCTCGTGAGCGTAGCGCGATTCATTACCCTCGAGGGCATTGAGGGGGCGGGCAAGTCAACGGTAGCGCGCACGCTCGGCGATGAGCTGCGCAGGCGCGGTGGCGAAGTGTTGCTGACGCGCGAGCCGGGTGGCACGCCGCTAGCCGAGGCCATACGCGAGATTCTGCTGCGGCGTGGCACGGAAAACCTCGGTGCGGTGGCCGAGACCCTGCTGATGTTTGCGGCGCGTGCGGTGCACGTTGCTGACGCCATTCGCCCAGCGCTGGCGGCGGGAAAATGGGTGATCTGTGATCGCTACACCGATGCCAGCTACGCCTATCAGGGCGCGGGGCGCGGTGTCGAGCCGGGCCTGATAGACCGCCTGGCCGCAGCAGTGCATGCCGATCTATGGCCCACGCGCACCCTGCTGCTCGATCTGCCGGTGAGCGAGGGCCTGGCGCGTGCCCAGCGACGCGGCGGCCCTGCTGATCGCTTTGAGGATGAGCACCAGGAATTTTTCGAGCGCGTACGCCAGGCATACCTGGCGCGTGCGAGTGCCGACCCGCAGCGCATGCGCGTCCTCGATGCGCGGGCCGACGAGCGTAGCCTGGCGGCTGCAGCACTGGCGGCAATCGCCGACCTGTGGTCCGCATGATCGACGGCGTCGACAAGCCTGAGCTGTTCTGGCTTGCGCCCCAGTTGCAGGCACTACGTCAGGCGCGGGCGCAGGATCGTTTCCCTCACGGGCTCCTGATTCAGGATGCACCCGGTGGCGGGGGTGCGCAGCTGGCGCTGCTGGCCGCGCAGACCGCGCTGTGCCGCGAGCCCGCTGCGCCCTGCCGCCAGTGCACACTCTGTCGCCAGGTCGATGAGCTTCGTCACCCGGACCTGTGGATGATCGGGCTCGAGAAAGATGCTCAGCAGATCAAGGTGGCTCAGATCCGCGAGCTGTGCGATAGCCTGACACTCAGCGGCTATAGCTCGCAGGTCAGCGTGGCAATCATCGACCCGGCAGCGGCGCTCAACGCCAATGGCGCCAATGCGCTGCTCAAGACCCTGGAGGAGCCGCGTGCCGGGGTGCACATCGTGCTGGTTGCCAGTGCCGGCGCCAGACTCCCGGCTACCGTGATCAGCCGTTGCACGCGCCTGCGGGTGCAGTTGCCGGGACGTGCCGATTGCCTGGCCTGGTTGCGCCGGCATGGCGGCGAAGGTGACTGGGAAACGGTGCTCGAGGTACTGGGCAATGCGCCGCTCCAGGCCCTGGGCGTGGTGCCCGCCGAGCTGCGGCGCCTGCGCGACGAGACGCACCAAGCGCTCGAGGAGGCGCACCGGGGGCACCTTGACATCGCCAGCACCGCTGAGCGCTGGGTGCGTGATGCCTTCGAGCTGAGACTCAGCTGCGCTGAGAACTGGGTCACACAGCGCATCGTCGGACAACTGGGCTCGCCCGCTGCTGTCACAAAAGTGCACACTGGCGCGCACTTGCCAACGGCCGATTCGTCTATGAATATACGTGGCCTGTTTCGACTGGCAGACGGGCTCCGGGAGCTGACGTATCTGGCGACGACTTCGATCAACCGGTCGCTGGCGCTCGAGCACCTGCTGTGGCAGGTGCCGCGCTCCGCGCAGCGCTGAATGGAGCGTTGAATGGGCCGTCGAATGGGCCGTCGAATGGGCAATATAGACGCGAGCTTTTAAAAGTAGATGGCAAAAGACAACCAAGCGCGCAATAACGACCCGCCGGCGTCAGGCGATACTGCGCCGCGGGTAGAACTGGCGCGCACGGCCACGGCGAAGCCCGGTCTGCTGACGCTTACCATCAAGGACAAGAGCGCCTTGTATCTCGCCTATATGCCGTTCGTAAACAACGGCGGGCTGTTCATTCCTACCAACAGCAACTATCGCATTGGCGATGAAGTGTTCATGCTTCTGAACCTGATGGGCGAGGATGAAAAGCTGCCGGTGGCCGGACGTGTCATCTGGGTCACGCCCAAAGGCGCGCAGGGCAAGCGTACCGCTGGCATCGGCGTGCAGTTCAGCGACCAGGATCGCGGCCAGACCCGCCACAAGATCGAAAACTATCTGGCCGGTGCGCTCTCGGGCGACAAGGCCACGCACACGATGTAGCGTCCGCGCGGCCTGCCCTAGCTCGGGCGCCGCAACTCCGCTTCCGCGCTGGTCAAGCCACCGCGCAGAACGTAGGCATCGAAACCCCGTTCCAGCAGAATGAACGCGCCCGCCGCGCTGCGCCGGCCGGTGTCGCAATACACCACGTAGGGCACTTTGCGGTCGAGCGTCGCGAGCTTCAGGCGGATAAAGTACAGCGGAATATTGAGCGCGTTCTCGATGGCGAGATTCTGGAACTCCGAGGGCAGGCGCACATCGAGCCAGCGCCCACCGCGGGCAATGATGGCGTGCGCATCGGGGTAAGTCACCCATTGCTGCAGCGGCTCGTTCATGAGTTCGCGGAAGTCCTGCTTGCTGAGGCGCATCAGTACGCCATCGGTGAGCATCGTGATGGTGGCATTGCGCTTGGCTTCCGAGATCAACGCCTCTTCGCCGAAAGTGTCGCCGACCGTAAGCTCTGCCAGGCGGATGCCCTCGCGGTTCAGCGGCGTCTCGCGCGTCACCACGCACTTGCCGCTGACCACGGCGTAAAAATAGTCACCTTCAGTACCCTGCTGGATGATCACTTCGCCGGTGCGGCAGGCGATGCGCTGCATGCGCATGAAGATCGCCTGGATATTTGCCGGCGGAATCCGGTGAAAGGCCTTGGTCTGCAGGAGCGTCGTCATCCAGTCATCACCGCCACCGCCACTACCAAACTGCGCCTGCAGCTCACCGACCTCATAGGTGCCGGTCTGATCCCAGGTGATCATCATGTCGAGCAGGTCGGAGTCGATCATCAGGTATTCGAGCGCGTCGACTGCGCGCGCCGACTGGCGGCGCGGCATTTTTGGCGCCAGCGCTACCCGTGCCTCGGGCGTGCCGCCGCGAATCATGGCCACGGTGCGTTCGCCTTCACGCAGCTCGATCATGCCGGAGATCAGCCAATAAGTGCGCCGCTCGGTGTCACCTTCCTTGAAGAGCATGCGATTGGCGGGCAATTCCCTGATTGCCACCTTGCGGGCAAGGGCCGCAAGGTTATCGTTTTTCATTCCGTCCAGCGGCGAGAGCTTGCGCAGCAGCGCCACATCGGCGGATCGACCGTCGCTCATTGCTAACCTCAGGGCCCCAGATCAGCTCCGGATGGTAGCACAGGGCTTCACGAGCCTAGTTGCGACCAGTACGCATCAGGATGAAAGCGTGAACCGAAGCGCGCCTCAAGCTCGCCCAGACGCGCGACTATCGCTGCAATGCCGCGATCACGTGCGTATTGCAACGGGCCGCCGCGGAACGGCGCAAAGCCGATGCCAAAGACGATGCCCGCATCGAGCAGGTCGGCATCGGCGACCACCTTCTCGCGCAAGCAGGCCGCGCATTCGTTCAGCAGCGCGAGTATCAGTCGATCAGCGAGATCGCCCGGCATTACGGAGCTGATTGCAGGACGCAGCGGTTTGCCATCCTGCCAGAGGTAGAAGCCCTGACCACTTTTGCGACCGAGCTGTCGCGCGGCCACCAACTCGCGCATCCGCGCGGCAAATGGGGGCAGCGCGCGTCCCAATTCACGGGTGATGATGTCGCCAACGTGTACGCACACATCCAGACCCACGACATCGGCGAGTTCGATGGGACCCATGGGCATGCCAAAATCGACCGCCGCCTGATCAATAAGCGCCAGCGGCACGCCTTCGCCGGCCGCATACAGGGCTTCGTGCAAGTACGGAAACAAAACCCGATTGACGAGGAATCCCGGCCCGCTGCGGCACGGCAATGGCAATTTGTCGATGCGCCGCGCAAAGGCCATGGCGGCAGCCAACGAGGCGCTGTGGGTATTGTCCGCGTGAATAACTTCAACCAGGGGCATCTGTGCGACCGGATTGAAGAAGTGCAGGCCTACCAGTCGCGCCGGATCCTGCAGTTTTTCTGCCAGCTGCTCGATCGTGATACTCGAGGTGTTGGTGGCGAGCAGCGCGCTGGCCGGCAGGCGCGCTTCAGCCTGGGTGTAGAGCGCGCGTTTGGCGTCCAGATCTTCAAAGATCGCTTCGATCAGCACATCGGCGCTGGCGACGCCGGCGCCAGCGACGTCGGCGCGCAGCCGATCACGCGCCTGCGCGCGCTCGGCGGGATTTTTCAGGCGTTTATCAAACAGCGTCGCAGCCCGCTGCAGCGCCGGGTCGATGAATTTCTGCTCGCGATCCTGCAGCGTAACCTCCAGGCCACGCAGCGCGCACCAGGCGGCGATATCGCCGCCCATCACCCCGGCGCCGATCACATGCACGCGTTTGATGGGTGTCGCCGATTTACCGCCCAGCGCCTTGAGGCGATCCTGCAGCAGAAACATTCGCACCAGACTGCGCGCGGTCGTGGTCGTAAACAGGTGGGCGATGGACTCGGCCTCGGCAGCAAATGCGCCGCGACCGCGCGCGCCGTGGCGGACCCACAAATCGATGATCGCGTAGGGCGCCGGATAGTGATCGCGCCGCGCCTGGCGTGCGACACGCGCTTCGAGTGAGGCGCGCAGCAGCTGACGGATACCCGGCAGGTTTAGCAGTCGATCGAGCCAAGGCGCGTGTTGCACGGTCGGCGTCTCGGTGATCATGCGCCGCGCGGCAGCGTCCAGCTCCTTGGTGGATACCAGCCGATCGACCAGTCCGATCGCCAGCGCCCGATCGGCACGCAGCGGCTTGCCCGTGAGCATCAGCTCCATGGCCTGGCGCACGCCCAGCAGCCGCACACTGCGCACCGTGCCGCCAAAACCCGGAAGGATGCCCAGCTGAACTTCCGGAAAACCGAGCGACAGGCGGCCGTCATCCACGGCCACGCGATAACGGCAGGCCAGGGCCACTTCAAGTCCACCGCCCAGGGCAAAACCCTGGATGGCCGCCACGGTGGGGAAGGGGAGCGCGGCCAACTCGTCGCAGGCCTGCTGACCGTTGCGGATCAACACCAGGGCCTCAGTCGAGTTCTGCAGGGTGGTGAACTCGCGTATGTCAGCCCCGGCGATGAATCCGGAGCCCTTGCCAGAACGCAGGACCAGGCCGCGCGGCGGTTGGGCCTGCAGCTCCTTGAGTCGTTCCCTGAGCTCCAGCATTACGCTGCGACTGAGCGAATTGGCGGAGGCGCCCGGCCGATCCAGGGTCAGGGTGGCAATGCCGTCGGCATCGCGGCTCAGTTGCCAGGCAGCGGGTTCAGACATGTTGCCCCCTCACTTCTTGATTTCGAAATCGCACACCAACGGCCGATGATCAGAGTAGCGCACTTCCGGAATCCGGAAGCCCGTGACTTGAATTCCGGCACTCACCAGTATGAAGTCAAGCTCGACGCGCGGCTTGCGCGCCGGATAGGTGGGCAGGCCCAGCACGTTGGCGCTGCGCAGGCCTGAGGCGCGCATGAACAGGTAGATTTCGTGGGTACCCCAGAAGGTATTGAAATCACCCGCCACAATGACTGGTTTGGTAGCGCTGGCGATCAGATCGTGAAGCGTGTGCAGCTGATATTGCCGATGGCGGTATTTCACCGACAGGTGCACGAGAAATACACACACCTCGTCGAGCTCGAGTTCGATGATCAGGCGCTTGATGCCGGTATCGAAATAGTGAAAGCGTTCACCGGTGACGCGCGGGGCCGCCAGCAGCGCGTTGGCCTGCTTGCGCACGATTGGCACCAGGTTGTTGATGGAGCGCGAGCCGTATTTGCACTCGTAGGCCGTGTAGTGCCCGAGCGAGTCGGCGATGTGCTCAGCCTGATTGAGCATCCCGGTGCGAATCGAACCGGTATCCACCTCCACCAGCCCGACCAGATCCGGATCTTCGCGGCGTACAAACTGCGTTATGTCGTCGAGTACCCGGCGGCTGCTGCGCAGGTAGCCAGCGCCCGGCACTGGCAGGTGAAACGCCGGACCGGTACCGGTGGCGTAGCGGATGTTGTAGACCAGTAATCGCAAGAATTTCCAACCTCCGGGGTCGCACAGTACACTGTGTGCATGTCACAGCGCGATCCCATCCGCGTTTTCGTCACTCACACCTGGCAGGGCAGTGACGACTATCTGCGCGTTTTCGAGTATCTGGAGAGTGCGCGCAATTTCTATTATCGCAATTGCAGCACGCCTGAGAAGCCGCCTGCCGATACCGGTGTCGAGGCGCGGCGGGAAGACCTGCGCCGGCAAATCAACAGCGCCGAAGTGCTCGTGGCCCTTGGGAGCCTGATCAGCACTCAGGCAGAGCTGCTGGTTTTCCAGGTCAACTACGCCAAAGCCAGCGACCAGCCGGTGGTGTTATTGGGCGGCTTTGGTCGCGATATAGAGGTGCCGCGCTATATCACGGATCTGGCTGATGAGCGTGTCGGTTGGGATGAGCGGGCGCTGGTCGATGCCATTCGCCGTCAGGCACGCCACGAGGAATCCACGCGCTGGGACTCGATCGAGTTCAAGCCCGAATAAACGCTTGACTCGACTAGGCGCGCTGCGCGCGGCTGCTGTGCTTGCCGTGCGCGCCCGCACTCATGCCCGGACTGTCGAGCGCCAGCAGGGCCGCCAGCGGCGTTGAGCTGCGGGTGATGGTGCTGCGAATCAGGGTTTGCTCGGCAGCCAGATCTGCCATGTGCAGACCATACATGCGCACTGCCAGGGACGCATGGCGTTGTGCTTCCTCATTCGAGAGTTTGCGAATCGAGGCACGCACGATGGTGTCGCCAGGAAGTGCGCGCGCGCGATGCATCGCGAGCGACAGCTCGGCAAATTCACGCTGCGTTTCTTCCGGTAATTCCAGCAGCTCAAGATGTTCGAGATATTTGCTGTAGGCGAGTGCCAGTCGATCTTTCAACGCGCCGTGTCCCGTCAGTAGGGTGACGGCTGCCTCGAGTTTGCGCGTGAGTGCCGAATTCATTGCTGCGTCCTCTTGGCGGCGTGACCTGTTCCGTTGGCGCGTGGTGGCGCTGGACCTTCAGGTGCTGCCTTAATTTTTTATTAATCTGGAAAGGCTTAGTTGTCAGGGGTCTACGCGCAGAATATCGCGCAATGCATGCGATTATCAATGCAAAGTTTAGTGCCAATGGTAGCCCTGAATTGGCAACTCCTTGATATCTATATATATGGCATTAGAATCCCTGCGGCGGTGCCTACTTTAAGGTATTTATCAGGATACACCGCTAACCTCGTTGAGATCAGTGGTGTTTTGCTTACAAGACTTACAATATGACAGAGACCTGGCGCGGCATTTATCCCATTACCAGCTTCGTTCTGGAGGCGTTGGCGCGTAAGCGCGACGCTGGCCGCGAGTCAGGGATCGACGCGGGCTTGAGTGAGCCTGAGCAGCTGCTGCTTGTAGCGGTCGAATTCTGGGCCGCCGCCGCCCACGGCACGCTGGATACCTGGTTGCGCCCGGATCCGGCGTCCAAACTGGTGGCGGCGCTACACGCCTTTGAGGGCATTGGGGCGGTACGGGTCGCCAGCGTGCTCCGGGTTGGCGCGGAGAGTCTGGGTGGCCACGGTGGCGCTTCAGCTCCGCTGGCCGAGGTCATTGCGCAGCTCGATGAGCGCCTGGCACGTACCGATGACAATGTTGATGACCTGATCGCCCGCTACGCGGCCAGGTTCGATGACCCCGCAGCGCTCGCCGCCAAAGCGTGAATCCCGCGACCGTCGTGCCACGCGTCCCGGCACGTCGCCTGGACGAGGAAGGCCGGCCGCACGTCGATACGCGGGCCATTTTGACGCTGGCTTTGCCACTGATTGCCAACAGCGCTGCGCAACTGGTTTTGGGTCTCACTGACGTCTGGTTCATTGCTCGCATCTCGACCGATGCGCTGGCGGCCGTGAGCGCGGTGCACTGGCTTTCGTTGGTGGTGCTCGTGATCCTGGCGGGCGTCGGCATTGCCGTGCAAACCGTGGTCGCGCAGGCGCAGGGCGCGGGTCGCCGGAGTCGTGCTTCCCAGGCCGTCTGGACTGCGCTGTGGGCGCTGCTGCTGGCGGCGCCGCTGTTTGTGGCGGCCGGGCTATCCATGCGCTGGGTGCTTAACCCCTTTGGCCTGCCCACGCAGCTGGTCGATCTGGCGGCCGCGTTCTGGCTGCCCCGGGTGAGCGGCTCGATCTTCGGCGCGGCGGTCTGGGCGTTGCTGGGCTTCTTCAATGGTGTCGGCCATCCTAAAGTCACCGTGCTGATCACGGCTGTGATGGCGTTAAGCAATGCGCTGTTCAATGAGCTGTTCATTTTTCACCTGAATCTGGGGGTTGCCGGCTCAGGATTGGCCACCGCTGCGGCACAGGTCTGCGGGCTGGTTATTGCGATGACGGTGTTTCTACGCCCTTATTACCGACACCACTACCGCACCTGGCTGACCTGGAAGCCGAAGCTCCGGCGTATCGCGGCGCAGTTTCGCCTCGGGCTGCCCATGGGTCTGCTATACGCGGGTGATCTGATCGGCTTTTCCATCTTCCAGATCATGATGGTGCGACTGGGTTCGGTACCCGGCGCCGCGACCCAGGTGGTCATGATCCTGACGGCAGTTTCCTATCTGCCTGGCGTTGGCATCGCACTGGCTGGCACGACGCTGGTGGGTCAATCGGTAGGTGCCGGCGATCGCGCCTGGGCCTATGTGCTGGGCAATCGCGTGATCTCCATGGCCGCGCTCTACATGGGCGGCATGGGCCTGTTGCTGGCGCTCGCGGCCCCGTGGATCCTGCCGCTGTTCGTGGGCGCTCAGGATCCACAGTCCGCCGCGGTTGTGGCTCTTGGACTGCGCCTGATGTGGATCGCAGCGCTGTACCAGTTCTTCGACGCTCTGAACCTCAGCAGCGGCTTTTGTCTACGTGGCGCTGGCGACGCGCTCGTTCCTGCGGCCTTGACCATCGCCTGCTCGTGGCTGGTGTTCGTGCCCGTGGCGCACATGCTCATCTTCGCACCTGGGCAGGGGTGGATGGATGTTCTGCCGCAGCTGGGTTGGGGCGCGAGCGGTGGCTGGATTGCGGTAGTGGTCTATACCCTGCTGGTTGGTGTAGCGCTGTTCTGGCGCTGGCGGTCACGTGCCTGGCAACGCCTCTCGATCTAGAATGCGCCGATGAACATAGTCATATTCACCGCCGGTGGCACGATCGACAAGGTTTACTTTGATGCCAAGGGCGGCTATCAGGTTGGCGCACCCATGGTGCGTGAGTTGCTTAAGTATGCCCGCCTGGCCGCGGAGCCGCGCATCGTCGAGCTGCTGCGCAAAGACAGCCTGGAGATGACCGCCGAGGATCGCGGCGTGATACGTGCCGCGGTTGCCAGCAGTCCCGAGGCGCAAATCATCGTCACCCATGGCACCGATACCATGGTCGAGACGGCCCAGGCGCTGCGCGAAATTACCGGCAAGACCATCGTACTGACCGGTGCTTTGCAGCCCGGTCGGTTCAGCGACAGCGATGCCGCCTTCAATCTTGGCCTGGCCTTTGCTGCCGTCCAATTATGTTCAGCCGGCGTCTACGTGGTAGCCAACGGCACCCTATTTCCCGGCGCTCGGGTGCGCAAGAACCGTGAATTAAACTGCTTTGAACTCATTCCCCACTGACGATCTGTAGACCCATTCACAGACCGTGGCAGCCTCGAGCAGCTAGCCTGCGCTCTTATGTCCACCTCTGGTGCTACACCCACGCGCGCTGCTCGCCGGCCTACCCAGGCCTGTACCTGTGGTCAGCGGATCATCGCTTCGCTGCCGCTGCTGTGGGCGAAATGGGTGTCGTTACACGACGCCACCGGACGCCTGCATTGGAGCAATGGCGAGGTATCGAGCCCCAGTGAGCACGAAGCGGTGCGCGTGGCGCTGGAAAGCTTTGTCGGCAGCGCCGCGCCGGCGCGCGTCAATCATCCATTGCAGCGCGGTCGTACCGCGGTATTGCTGCGCGCCGCCGACGACACCGGATTTTTTCTCGGCTTTGTCATGGTGGTGGTGGAAGATCGCTGGTTGCGCGCCAAGGGCCCGGCAGCGCCGGACTTGCCGGTGCCGGTCGTGCGTGCGGTGCGCGAATGGGCGGTCACCCTGGCAAGCGCTGCCTATACGGCGCCGGGCGCAACTGAACCGACCGGCTCAGCGGCATCAGGCCTCGCGGCACCACAGGTGGCAGCTCTGCTGGAGCCTGTGCCTGCCGGGACTATCGAGGCGGGCGATGCTGCCGCTGGCATTGCCGCCGCGAGCGCCGAGTTTCGCCAACGCATGCAGGATTTCGCAATGGAACTGCATGCTCAGCATCTGACGCCGATCCAGAGCGGCGCGCGCATTCGTCGTTACGAAGTGCTCATGCGCGCCGCGGGCGCCGGCTCCGAGGCGGGTGCTCCCGAAGCGCTGATCGGCTGTGCCAGGCACCTGGGACTGAGCGCCGTGCTCGATCGGCGCGTGGTCGCCGAGGTGCTCAGCTGGCTCAATCTGCGTTCCGAGATCTGGTCGGGTGAGCCGGCGCAATTCTCGGTAAACCTGGCCAGTGATTCCTTTCGTGATCACTCATTCATGCAATTTCTGGCGCGCAGCCTGGAAGAGTCGCGCCTGCCACGCGCCCTGATTGCCTTCGAGATTGAATATGAGTTCTGCCGCAGCCAACCAAATTTCCTACTTGAATTGGCGCTCCAGCTCGAGCAGGCAGGAGCCGGTCTGGTCATCGACAATTTCACGCTCAGCGATACCAGTCCTGAGCTGCTGCTGCTGCCCGGTCTGCGCCTGGTCAAGATTGATCCACGCGTGACCATCGAATTACCCGGCAAGCGCGCCTCGCAGGCGCGCGTGGCCGCCATCGCGCAGATGGCGCGGGTTGCGGGCGTCCATGTGGTGGCCAAGCGCATTGAACGGGCCGGCGAGCAGGGCTTGCTGCAGGCGTTGGGCGTCGATTTCATTCAGGGCTACGCTGCCAGTGCGCCCGCGCCGCTGTCGGGATTTGACGCCGAACGCGAACAGCGCCTGATCGTTGATCCTTCGCTTGACGATGAGGCCGAGCTGCAGCACGAGCCACTCGTGGCCAGCGGCTAACGGCGCGCACGCGGTGGCTAATGGGGATGAAACAGTTGGCATAGTCGGGGAGGGCGCCGCGGCGGAGCGCCGTATCAGCCGCGAGCGGCGCGAAAAAATTCTCCGTGCACTGCTGTGGGGCAATATCTGGCAGCGCCGACGCGCACCACGTCGTGATGGCGCCGCGCAGCTGGGCGGCGTCGATTGGCATGAACCGCAATGGTTGGCCGCAGCGCTGCTCATTATGCTGCTGTCGGTCGCAGACGCCGTGCTGACCCTTACCCTCCTGAACCACGGTGCGATCGAGCTCAACCCCCTGATGCGCGTGCTGGTCATGGGGAGTGATCGCAGTTTCGTCTATCTGAAAATGGGCATCACGGCAGTCACGGTAACCATGCTGGTGTTGCTGATTCGCGTGCGTACTTTTGGACGTCAGCTCGCGGGACCGGTACTGCTGATGACGGCACTCGTTTATGCCTTGCTGGTCAGCTACGAATACTGGCTGCTGATTCGCATCGGCGAGTAATCGCGCACTCGGTTGCCGCGGCGCATCGTTCGGCCTGGGAACTCTGGCTCCAGGTGCCCGTCCAATTCCACAGGAATTGTCAAATATCGTGCCCGCGTCAGGCCGTCAGGGTTAGGCTGCGTGACTATGAGCCAGCGGAAAATCACAATCATCGAGAGCCGCCTGGAGCGCGGCTCGCCGGAGCAGCGCGCGCTGGGCGCTGGCAGCGCGGGCAGCGCCCCGCAGCGCTGGTGGCGTGCGGTGCTGAGCGGCTTGGGCGCTGGTCGCCAGGGGCGCTATCAGGCAACGCTCAAGCGCCTGGCGCAGAGTGATGTCGCTGATACGGTGAGCGAAGCGGACGTAGAGAGCTGGCTGAAGATGCTGGAGGCGGAATCGGCCGAGCGTGCGCCGAGGACGGCGGCCGGTAGCCTTCAATCCAGAGAGTGACGGTGAACGGCGAAATGGGGTTTATCTGACATGATCCCCTACGGCTATTTCGCATAATGTATATTATGGTAAATTAAGGGTGTACGAGGGCTACGTGTGCTACCACCTGCAGCCACATGGCCAGCAGGATCAGCCACCCTGCAAAATAAGCCCTCATCCTGTGCCGCAACCGGTTTCCGCCCAGATGCACGGCGGCATGGACCACTCGCAGAGCCACATACAGCCACGCCAGGACAAGCAGCAGGCCAGCGCCATCATGAGTGCCTAGGCCCGCCAGGCAGGCGGCGTAGAACAGCGTCGGCGCCTCAAACAGGTTCGAGAAATGCCGCGACGCCTTGGCGGATTGCTCCGGTTCGACTTCACCCTGGTAAATGCGAAAGTATTTGCTGCTGACGATTCCTTGTTGCACTGCCCGTACCCGGGAGCGAAACAGAATAACCAGCACCGTGCCGGTCAGCAGCACCAGGGCGAACATGGGATAAACCAGCCTGTACTCATTCATGATTGACTCCCGGCCGCCGCCACAGCAGCAGCGCCTACCGGCGAGTGTGCACGGCAGTCGATTCGTCGTACAGTCACTTGCCTATCCTGTTCTGTTGTCGGCGAACCAAGAGAATTGAATCAGCTTTAGCTGGAAGTCTACCCTGTCAGCTGGAATTGCCGGATCCGTCTCGGCACTAAGGGGGCACGATGATCTTGACAACATTCCGAAAGTGGTCTTGCGCGACGCCGAGGCGGCCTTCGCGGCCATCGAGATGACGCCGGTCGATGAATTGATCAGCAAATTTGCCGCAGAGCAGACCTGGACGCGCCTTAAAAGGCCAAGCTTTGAGTCTGTGACGTTCGCGAGCAGTGCCCACACTGAGGCACGAAGCCGATAAGGAGTCATCGGCGCGGCTTGCTGCCTGCTTCGGTCGTAGTTCGCGCTACAGCACCTTCCACTGCGGTCGGG
Organism: Gammaproteobacteria bacterium; assembly: GCA_031441585.1. Taxonomy (GTDB): domain Bacteria; phylum Pseudomonadota; class Gammaproteobacteria; order Steroidobacterales; family Steroidobacteraceae; genus FEN-1191. Next base: position 24,229 of record JANMWZ010000149.1, on the reverse strand, counting down.
GTTTGTGACGGAGGCGGGACATCAAGGCATATCGCTGGGGGAGACGATGGCGCTGACGGGGCACAGGAGTGTCAGTACGGTCATGTCCTATTATCAGAGTGGCGAGGTCGGGACACTTAGGGCAGCGAGATTGATGGAGGGTGATTCCGCAAATCCTAAACGTAGTGACGCCACCGGAGGTAGTGAACGAAAATGACCTTCCGCCCTCGCCTGCTCATCGCGCTAGCGGGTGTGCTGAGCAGTGCGGCTTACTTTCTGAGCTGACGCGCATTAGCCCGCAGAAACGTGGCATAGCCGGCTTCATCGAGCGTTCCGCTGGCGAGGGCCAGCACGGCCTGGGCGGCCTCCTCTTCGCTGGCCGCGAAGCGGTAACCGTTGAGTTCCAGGAACAAAATCCCCACCAGAAAGCCAGTACGTTTGTTGCCGTCTACGAACGGGTGATTGCCGACGAGACCCGCGGTGTAGGCGGCGGCCAGATGGATCGTATCTACCCGCTTACCATAGGCCAGCAGCTGTGGGGGCCTGGCGAGCGCTGACTGTAACAACGTCGCATCGCGCAGCCCCGCGACGCCTCCGAAACGCGCCACGAGTGCATCATGGAGAACGCGCGCGTCGCGTTCATCGATCCAGATGAGCGACTTCACTGGGCCAGCGCACGCAGCGTATTGCGATAGCGCTTCATGAGATCTTCGGCCTTGGCCATCTTCTTCTTGAAGCCGGCCTCATAGGGCGTGAGCTGGTAGGCGCCGTCTGGGCCTTCAATCAGATACAGCGGCTCTCCATTCCCGGTCTTCAGGCGGTTGATGACTTCCTTGGGCAGGACGACGCCGAGGGAATTGCCGAATTTGCGCACCTTGAGCTCGACCATGGCGGTACCCCTGTGTTATGACTATTGTGATAACATCGCGATAGGACGTCAACCTTTTGCTCAGTGCTTTTGCTCAGTGCCCGGCAAAGTGTGCTGGGGCGGGCCAAAAGGTATTATTGGAGCCACCGCTTCGATGCTACTAAATGGGCGAAGGCTATGAATAGACTGCTTGTCGCGCTGGGCGCCCTGCTCGTCCTGGTGGGACTCTGTTGGCAATGGGTGAGGAAAGTGCCGTGGTTTCACCTTCCCGGAGACATTGTCATTGATCGCCCTGGGGTCAAGGTGTTTATACCGATTGCGACAATGGTGATTGTGAGCCTGGTGATGTCGGCAGTGGCGTGGGTGATGAGGAAATGAAGGCCTAGCGCGATTCAGCGCGCGTCAGGCTGTTGACCAGGAACTCCTGATAGCGCTACTGCTGCCTACTCGCGGCGAGCTGGGCTTGCCCCTACCTGGCGGTCTGAATTTCCAGGTGCACGGTCTCGGGGAATCCGGACGGGAACGGCACTCCGGCGGCGGCGTAGTTGCCGCCGGCCGCGGCTTGCTGCCTGCTTCGGTCGTAGTTCGCGCTACAGCACCTTCACGCAGCTGCCGTATGCGGCCAAGGCCTCATCGTTGGTGAGCAAGGTCATCGATTCAAATTGCGCCTGGGCCACTAGCAGGCGGTCAATGGGATCACTGTGATGCATGCCGAGATCAAAGACGCGAGCGGCGTGTTCACCTTTGATGGGCAGCATGGAAAAGCCGGCGGGCTCTACTGCATTCAGCACGGCATCGGCGATGGCCTTGAGCTTGCCCTGTGCTGCCTTGATACTGATTTCCCATATAGACGCCGCGCTGACGAACACATCGGACCTCTCTAGCAAGGTCAGTCCTTCGCGGCCCACACGCCTGGGATCGCTGAGGGCCCAGAGCAGCAAGTGCGTATCCAGGAGCAATCGCACCGTTACTTTCCCTCGAACAGGGCCAACGTTTCCGTATCCAGTGGCGCATTGAAATTGTCGGGCACCTTGATCTGGCCTTTCAGCAATCCAAATTTCTTGGGCCGCACAGGCACGGCCAGAGGCACCAGCCGGGCCAGGGGTTTGCCGGCCTTGGCGATGATGATTTCCCTGCCCGCAGCCGCCTGCTCCACCAGGCGCGAGAGGTGGGTTTTTGCTGCGTGAATGTTGATGGCTTTGGACACCGGATTCTCCAATGGACTAAGTCTAGTCCAGTTCTATCAGCGCAGCAAATGGTTCATCCGCCCTAGCGCGGGCGCGACGGCCCCGGGTCGCTGATCAGCAGCTGGTGCAAAGTGCTCTGGCCGGCAAGGGCACTGAGCTGGCCAGACAGATCGCCTGCGGACGCGGCCGGTGTAGCACTGGCGGAGATACGCGCCACCACCAGGACGCGTTGGCCCTTGCTGAGGGCGCTGCCAGCGATCATCGAGTCGGCCGCGGAAAGATCGACACGTTGCGGAAAGGTGGTCGCCAGCCGCTTGGCCGCCAGCGGCGCGCCACCCTGTGGCGAGCGCACGAACACAAACAGTGATGCCCCTGCCGGCACCCTGCCCTGCAACGCTGGCGCGAGCTCGATGTTCAGGTGAATGGCGGTGTCGGCGCTGGCCTTCGCAGCAGCGCTGGCGGCAGCCATGTCAGCATCGAGGGTGGCGATCTGCCTGGCGATGGCCTCGCTCACCGCAGCCGGAGGGCCCAGTGACAGTAGCGTCGCAAAGCGCTTGCGCGCCTCCTGCAGATTGCCGGCATGCATGAGTGCCACGGCGGTGTAGAACAGCGCCTGTGGTGAGTGGGGATCGACATTGAGTGCGCGGTTAAATAATTCAATGGCGGCGTCATTCCCGACGCCATTGTTTTCAAACATGATGGTCTGTCCGAGACCGGCGAGCGCCGGGGCGCTGCGACCCGCGCTCAGGGTGTCGGCGCGACGATAACTGCGACGCGCCAGGGCCCACTGATTGGCGCGCAGGTAGCCGCGTCCGAGTTCGAGCCAGGCGGGCACGTCCTCTGGATGCAGGCGCGTAGCCTGTAAAAGCGCCTGGATGCTGCCACCCTCCGCCTCAGCCGCGCTCGGTGCCTGGCGCCACGACCAATGGCTCAACCGCGGGTAGAGCGCGAGCGCCGCACCTGCCACCAGCATCACGCCGATGAGCGCGCTCCAGCGCTCACTCCCCGCGCTGGCGGTGCGCACGCGCAGCAGTGGCCAGGCCACGAACAGGATCGCGCACAGTGCGAGCACGGCGGTGGCGGCAATAAAGCCGATCATGGATAGCCGCTGCAGCCTCTAGCCTGGTTCGTCATCGAGTATCGGCAGCCGCGAGCGGCGCCGCATGATGCGCAGTGCTATCCCTATGCCGCTGATCAGCAGCACGCTGGGCGCTGCCCACAGCCAGGCATTGCGTAGACTCATGCGCGGGCGAAACAGAATGAATTCACTGTAGCGCGCCACCATGTAGTCACGTATCTGATCGTCGCTCTTGCCGGCGAGCAGCAGATTGTGAATCTCCAGGCGCAGGTCAGCCGCCAGGCTGACATTCGAATCAGCCAGGGCTTCGTTCTGGCATTGCATGCAGCGCATTTCATGCGTCAGACCGTAGTAGCGCTGCTGCAGAGCGGGGTCGCTCAAGGCTGGCGTGTTGTCCACCGCGTAAGCGGGAAGCAGTGCGGCAAGCGCCAGCAGCACAGCCGCCGCGAAGCGTGACCGGTTCACGCGCCCGCCTGCGCCGGCGCGCTCAGGTGCGAGAGAAACTTCCGCTGCCAGTCTTCGATCGTCATGGCGCCGTACTGCTTTTCGACCACGATACCTTGCGGGTCGATGAGAAAGCTCTCGGGCGCCAGGTAGACACCAAAGTCTATCGCCACGTGCCCGTCGCGATCGGCGACGACCACCTGATACGGATTGCCCAGCTGCGCGAGCCACGAGAGCGCGGCCGCATCTTCGTCTTTCCAGTCCAGACCAATGATTGGAATACGCCCTTCCTTCTGTATCTGCAACATGACCTCGTGCTCTTCGCGGCAGGTGGCGCACCAGGTGGCCCAGATGTTGATCAGATGCCAGCCGCCTCGCAAGCTGTTCGAATCGAAGCTCTGAGCGGCGTCGGTGAGCCTGGGTAGCGTGAATTCTGGTACCGGTTTGCCCAGCAGCGGTGACTTGACGAATTTCGCCTCTTTCTCAGGCGCGTGCTGCAAACCGACGATCAACACGATGACCAGTAGCGCAAAGGCACCCAGCGGCAATAGAAATCGCTTCACGGCTTGGCCTCCGTAGCTGCGCCGCTGATGGGTTCGCCAGCAGTGGCTTTGGCTGGCGTACTCTTGTAGCGCTTGTCGAACAGCGTCGTGATGCCGCCCAGCGCCATGATCGCCGCGCCCAGCCAGATGAAACGGATCAGCGGCCGATACTGCAATCTCAGGCTCCAGGAATCGGCGCCCACATCTTCGCCCAGCGCGGCCAGCAGATCACGATTCCACCTGGCGCCGATCGCCGCTTCGGTCATCACCGAGCCCTGCACGAAGTAATGGCGCTTCTCGGGATGAAGCTCGGCCACCACCACCCCGTTGTGAGTCACCGTGACGTCACCGCGCACGCCATCGAAGTTGGGGCCCTCAATGTTCTCGATGCCGTTGTAGCGGAAGCTGTACTCACCGACCTGGTGAGTCTGACCACGCACCAGGGCGATATCGTGTTCAATGGTGTTTGATTCCACGAAAGTAATGCCCAACACAAAAACACCCAGGCCAATGTGCGCGATCGTCATACCCAGGACACTGGCTGGCAGCGGCAGGCGACGGCGCAGCTGATCGATGGGGTCGATGAGCGATGAGAGGATGATCCAGCAGCCCAGCACCGCACCCACTGGCGTCAGGATGCGCGTGCTGCCGTAGATGCCATAGGTAATACCCAGCCCCAGCACCACGGCAATCGCCAGCGAGCCCAGTATGCGGCGCCGTGCTTCGCCCAGCTGGCCGCGTCGCCAACGGGCATGGATGGCCATCGACACCAGCGTGACGAGCGGTAGCATCGGCACCAGAAAACTCGGATTGAAGTACGGCGGCCCCACCGAGAGCGTGCCCAGGCCCAGGGTGTCGGCGATCAACGGCGCCAGCGTGCCGCCCAGCACTACCGCCGCCGCCACGACCAGCAGAATATTATTGAACAGGATGAATGATTCACGCGAAACCATTTCGAATCCTGCCGATGAACCCAGCGACGGCGCCCGCCAGGCGTAGAGCAGCAGAGCGCCGCCAATCATCAGCACCAGGAAACTCAAAATGAATATGCCACGCGCCGGATCGGCGGCGAATGAATGCACGGATACCAGCACGCCCGAGCGCACCAGGAAGGTACCCAGCAGGCTCAGGGAAAATACCGCGACCGAAAGCAGCAGCGTCCAGCTCTTGAACAGTCCGCGCTTGTCGGTTACTGCCAGTGAGTGGACCAGTGCCGTGCCCACCAGCCAGGGCATGAACGAGGCATTTTCAACCGGATCCCAGAACCACCAACCGCCCCAACCCAACTCGTAATAGGCCCACCAGCTGCCCAGTGCAATGCCGCAGCTCAGGAAGGCCCAGGCCATGACGGTCCACGGCCGCTGCCAGTGTGCCCAGAGCTGATCGGTCCGCCCTTCCAGCATGGCTGCGCACGCAAAGGCAAAACTCACGCTCATGCCGACATAGCCCGCGTAGAGGATCGGCGGGTGAATCGCCATCGCGAAATCCTGCAGCAGCGGATTCAGATCGGCGCCATCGATGGCCGCAGGCATGAGTCGTTCAAAGGGATTGGAGGTCGTGAGCATGAACAGCAGAAAACCGAAGCTGACCACGCCGAGCACACCCAGGACGCGCGCCAGATAATCTCGCGGCAGCTGGGCCGAGCGCGCTGCCACCGCCGCCGTCCATATACCCAGCACGCAGATCCACAACAGCAGTGAGCCCTCGTGTGCGCCCCACAGGGCAGCGACGCGATAGAAAAGCGGCAGTGCCGAGTTGGAGTGTTCGGCGACGTATTTCACCGAAAAGTCGTTGACGACAAAGGCGTGAATCAATGTGGCGGTGCCTAGCGCCAGGAACAGGAACTGCCCGGCAACTGCCGAACTGGCCACCGCGATCCAGCGTTCGCGCTTGAGTGCGCCGCCGGCAAGTCCGAAGAAGGCCTGCGCGGCGCTCAGGCACAGCGCCAGGATCATCGCAAAATGACCGAGTTCAATAATCATCTATGCGGCTCCTTGCTAGCAGCCGCTGCGGCGGCCGCCTGCCCGGCTTTAAGCGATTTAGCCAGCTCTGGCGGCATGTATTTTTCATCATGCTTGGCGAGCACCTCATCGGCAACAAAAGTGCCACTGCCATCGAGCCGGCCATAAGCCACCATGCCGGCACCTTCCTTGAACAGATCGGGCAGCACGCTGGCATAGCGCACCGGTACCGAATGCTGAAAATCGGTGACCATGAAATTCACGTTGAGCGTGCCGGGCGTGCGCTGCAGGCTGCCTTTGACCACCATGCCGCCGAGGCGAAAGCGCTGACCGGGTTTGACTGCGCCGGCCGCCACCTTGGTAGGATCAAAATAAAACATGACGTTTTCTCGAAAGGCCCGCAGCGCCAGCGTGCCGGCAATGCCGACACCCACCACAATCAGCGCTACCAAAGCCATGCGTCGGCGTCTCGGTGTCATGTCTCGCTCCTTTGCCTCTGCAGGCGCCGGCGCACCTCGGCGCGCGCCTCGCGCAGGCTCCGCCGTGCGAAGTAGATGTTCAGCACCACGACCAGCAGGGTCAGCAGATAGGAGGGCCACAGGTATGGCCAGTAACCGCCCATGGCTAGCCAGTGCATCATGTTTCCTCCGCCGCCGCGGCGATCCAGTGTGCGCTGCGCTCGCGCCGCAGCACTTCGCCGCGCGCCCGCACCAGCATGATGGCGGCAAAGTACAGGGTGAAACCCAACAACATCATCAGCAACGGGACCAGCATGCTCGCCGGCATGGTGGGCTTGCCGAATTTCATCACGCTCGGCGCCTGATGCAGTGAATTCCACCAGGTGACCGAGTAATGGATGATCGGCACATTGACGGCGCCGACGATCGCCAGCACCGCGCTGGCACGATCGGCGCGCGCGGTGTCGTCGATGGCGCTACGCAGGCCCATGTAGCCCAGGTACAAAAACAGCAGCACCAGCTCCGAGGTCAGGCGCGGGTCCCACTCCCAATAGGTGCCCCACATCGGGCGGCCCCACAGACTGCCGGTAACCAGCGCCACGACGGTGAACGAGGCGCCGATGGCGGCGCAGCTGGCGGCCAATGCGTGCGCGACGTTGATCCGCCAGATCAGGCCAACAGCGGCGTACACGGCCATGGCGCTGTAGATCATGACCGACAGCCAGGCTGCCGGAGCGTGTACGTAGAGAATGCGAAAACCATCGCCCTGCTGATAATCGGCGGGCGCCAGTACCAGCGCGCCGAATAAGCCGCCGACGCACAGCAACAGTGCAGGCCATGCAAACCACGGCAGCATTTTTCCTGCCAGCCGATAGAAATGCGGCGGCGATCCAAGCTTGTGAAACCAGACCCAGCTCATGCTTACTCCAGACTGATACGCACTGCGGCAGCGGCCGCCAACGGCGCCAGGGTCGCGCTGAGCACAGCGATTGCCGCCAGCAAATACATCGGCGCCGCCATCGGTTCCAGCGCAATGGCCAGCGCCGTGGCGCGCGCGCCAAAAATCAGCACCGGCACTGCCAGCGGCAATACCAGCAGCGCCAGCAGCACACCACCGCGGCGCAGTCCCAGCGTGAGCCCGGCGCCCACCGCGCCGATCAGGCTCAATGCCACGCTGCCCAGCAGCAACACCGCGAGCACGCCTGGAATCGACGCATAGGGCGCTCCAAGAGCCGTAGCCGCCAGCGGTGCCACCAGCACCAGCGGCAACCCGGTCAATAACCAGTGTACACAGGTCTTGGCCAGCAGCAGCCAGGAGAGCGGCAGCCCCGAGACTGCCAGTTGTTCCAGCGTGCCGTCCTGACCGTCCTCACGAAACAGCAACTCCAGGGCCAGCAGTGAGGATAACAATGCCGCGACCCATAAAGCAGCTGGCGCCATGTCTCTGAGGCGCGACAGCTCGGGGTTGGTGGCCAGGGGAAACAAAGTCGTAACGACCAGGAAAAACACCAGGGGCTGCAACCATTCACCAGGGCGACGCAAGGCCAGACGCAGATCGCGCCGCACCAGCATGGCGCCAGCCTTGAGCGCAGCTACCGGCTTACCGAACCCGCTCATGTGAGTTCCAGTTCCTGCAATCGCTGCGCAGGCAGTGCCAGTGCCTGATGGGTTGCAACGATGGCGAGCCCGCCGCGCTGCAGGTGCGCGTCGAGCATCTGATTGAACATCTCCTGACCGCGACTATCGAGATTGGCGGTCGGCTCATCGAGCATCCACAACGGGCACTCGAGCAGCAACACCCGGGCCAGAGCCACGCGCCGCTGCTGGCCGGCGGACATCTGCCGGGCCAGTCGCTGATCGGCGTTCGCAAAACCGACAGTCGCCAGGGCGCCGTCGATTTCGGCAGCGCTGAGCGTGCGCCGTAGACCTGCTGAGTAGCGCAGATTTTCCGCCGCGGTCAAATCACCCTTGAGCGCAGTGCCGTGACCCAGCCAGGCGAGTTCAGCGTGAAAAGCGTGGCGATCGGCGGCCGTGTCAGCGCCGCGCCAGACGACTGCGCCCGCTTCGAGTGGCAGCAAACCGCATAGCACGCGCAGCAAGCTTGATTTGCCGGAGCCATTGACGCCAGTCACCTGCAGGCAACGGCCGGCTGTCACGGTGAAGCACAGACCGCGCAGCACATGCTGGTCGCCGCGCCAGAGCTGCAGTTTGATTGCGCTAAACATAGATTTCGTGGTGCGGACGGCGGGAATCGAACCCACACTCCTTCAAAGGAAGCAGATTTTCCTGCCACTTCGGCTTTTGCCGCCACCCGCCTGAGCGGGCGTTCGTGGTCTGGACTATCCCTTCGCCCTGCCCTCGACTTGAGGATTTAGGCGCCGCCCGTCTAGTCTCTACACCTTCCCCCCGCGGGGCTTGGCTCGGGATTGGCCTGGGTGGCAGCGTTGGTCGTTGCAACCGGTAGCGTTCCCCGAATTTGAGCGGTTCTGCACCAGGGGTTTCCCCCGGGGCACTCCAATTGAAGTCTGCTGCGTCTACCAGTTTCGCCACGTCCGCATTATAGGGTGGAGGCTAGGGTCGGAATCGAACCGGCGTACACGGCTTTGCAGGCCGCTGCATGACCACTCTGCCACCTAGCCGAAGATTAAGAGTGGAGCGGGAAACGAGGCTCGAACTCGCGACCTCAACCTTGGCAAGGTTGCGCTCTACCAACTGAGCTATTCCCGCACCGTCAAATAAGGCCGGAATTGTAGGGAGTGGCGCGCCTAAGTCAAGGAAAGCCTTGCCAATGTGCGCCGCTGTGGCCTGGCCCGTAGCAAGGCTGTTGGCCACGGTGTCGATTGCGTAATGATTGGTCGGGACGCCGAGATTTGAACTCGGGACCCCTTGCACCCCATGCAAGTGCGCTACCAGGCTGCGCCACGTCCCGACCGAAAACCAATAAGGGATAATAGATCAGCGGCGCAGGATGCGCAGCACTTCTTCAAGCTCAAGGCGCATCTGGCGCACGATCTGCTGGCTCTGGCTGATGTCGGTGCGTGCTTCGTCGCCGCCCAGCTTGTTGCGCGCGCCGCCGATCGTGAAACCCTGCTCGTACAGCAGGCTTCTGATCTGACGGATGATGATCACATCCTGGCGCTGATAATAGCGGCGGTTGCCGCGGCGCTTTACCGGTTTGAGCTGCGGAAATTCCTGTTCCCAGTAGCGCAGCACGTGTGGCTTGACGCCGCACAGCTCACTGACCTCGCCGATCGTGAAGTAACGCTTGCCGGGAATCGCTGGCAGTTCGTTATTGTTCTTTGCTTCCAGCATAGGCCTCAACCCGCGCCTTGAGCTTCTGGCCCGGGCGGAATGTCACGACACGACGTGCGCTGATAGGAATCTCTTCGCCGGTCTTGGGATTGCGCCCTGGCCGTTGATTCTTGTCGCGCAGATCGAAATTTCCAAACCCCGAGAGTTTTACCTGCTCGCCTCGGCTCAGCGCGCCGCGCACCTCTTCAAAGAAAAGGTCAACGAGCTCGCGTGCTTCACGCTTGTTGAGTCCGAGTTGATTGAACAGCGCTTCCGCCATTTCCGCTTTGGTCAGAGCCATCGTCTTATTCTCTTATTCTTGCATCCAGGCCCGAGCGCAATTCAGCGCATACTCGCGCAACGACTTCATCGGCGTCAGCGTCCGTAAGCGTGCGGGATAAATCCTGCAAAATCAACCCCAAAGCCACACTTTTTCGACCTGATTCTACACCCTGCCCCTGGTAGATGTCGAAAACGCGCAACTCGTGCAACCGCGTTGAGGCGGCAACACTAACACGATCGGCAATGCGTCCAAAAGTCTCGCTAATAGGTACGGTGAAAGAAATATCGCGACGAATCTGCGGGAACGAAGATAGGGCCTGGTAGCGCACGGCCCGGGCGGCCACCACGGCGGCATAGTCCAGCTCGAACAGCATGGGCGCATATGTAAAACCGAATTCACGAACCAGCGCCGGATGCATTTCGCCAAGATGCCCGATCAGGCGTCCATCGTGCACGATCCGCGCGCTACGTCCGGGGTGCAGGCAGGGAACGGGCGAGTCCTCGGACTCGAAACGGTGCGCCGCATTGCCGCTACTGCTGCCGCTGCCGAGGCTCAGCAGTGCGGCGACATCGGCCTTCAGATCAAAAAAATCTTCGGCTTCGCGCGCTGCGCCCCATTGTTCAGGCAGACGCGCACCCAGTGCCAGTCCGGCAATCTTTTGCGTTTCGATGATGGCGTCAGTGCTGCCGCGATGAAAACAGGTGGCAATCTCAAATAGCCGCACGCGTTCACGCTGACGGCGCTGATTTTCAAGCGCAGCGTTCAGCAGGCCTGGCCACAGGGAGCTGCGCATCGCACTCAGGTTACTGGCGATCGGATTTCGCAACACAATGGGTGCTGTCATTCCCACCAATCGCTGCTGCCAGGCCGGATCGGTAAATCCAAAGCTGATCGCTTCCTGGTAGCCGCGCGCCGCCAGCAGCTGCAGGACGCTGCTCTCGCTGACGATGGCCTCGCTGACCCGGCCCATGCGCCGTGCAGCGCGGGGCGCCGTTTCAGGGATGGCATCGAGCCCACCGCAGCGCGCCAATTCTTCGATCAGATCGGCTTCGATGGCAATATCGAAACGCCACGAAGGTGGTGTCACGCGCCAACTCTGTGCCGACAGTGTTGCCACTTTCATGCCCAGTGCCCCAAGTCGTTGGCTCACGTCGGTGGCGGCTACCGACGCTCCCAGCAGGCGGGAAATCTGTGCGCTGCGCAGATCTATCGCCGCTCTCCTGGGCAGTTCCTGTGGCAATTCTTCCAGGCACGCAGGGCCAGCACTGCCGCCGCCAATGGCGCAAATCAATTCTGTGGCCCGCTGTAGTGCGCGCTCCTGCAATCCGGGGTCAACGCCGCGCTCATAACGCTGACTGGCGTCGGTCAGCAAACCATAACGGCGCGCTCGGCCGGCAATCGCCTGCGGGTCGAACCAGGCGACTTCCAGGAACAGATCGCAGCTGCTCTCACTGATCGCGCTGCGCTCGCCGCCCATGATGCCGGCCATGCCGACCGCACCGGCACCATCGGCAATTACCAACACATCGGCATCCAGGGCAATGTCGCGGCCGTCGAGCAGTCGCAGCGACTCGGCTGGCTTCGCCTTGCGCACTACAATGCCAGTGTGCAATTTTCCCAGGTCATAGGCGTGCATCGGCTGGCCGAGCTCCAGCACCACAAAATTCGTGACATCGACGACCGGACTGATCGAACGCAGGCCAGAGCGCTCCAGTCGCGCGCGCATCCAGGCGGGCACCGGGCGGCGATTGTCGACACCGCGCACAACGCAACTGGCAAAGCGCGCGGCGCCTGCGCCCGCGGTCAAACGCACCGGGAAGCGCTCGGTGTTGGCCGCAGCCGCCGGCACAGCAGGCGCAGCAGCCGGGGCCAGTCCAGGCTGCGCGAGCAGGGGCAGAGCACTGCTGGCGGCCAGTTCGCGCGCGATACCCAGCACCGACATGGCATCGCCCCGATTGGGCGTAATGGCGAGTTCTAGCTGCTGATCGTCCAATTGCAGGAAGTCGCGCAGTGACACACCGAGTGGTGCATCGGCAGCAAGCTCGAGGATGCCCTCGCCCGCGGTCGATATCTGCAGTTCCTTGCCTGAGCAGAGCATGCCCTGCGATTCGACACCGCGCACTGTGGCGGCCCGAATATTGATATCGCCCGGCAGCAGCGCGCCCACTGTGGCCAGTGCGCTGCGCAGCCCGGCGCGGGCGTTGGGTGCGCCACACACAATCTGCAGAGGTTCGCCCTTGCCAATTGAGACTTTGCAGACCCGCAGCTTATCGGCTTGCGGATGGGCTTCGGCGCTGATGATTTCCGCCACCACCACGCCACTGAACGCTGGCGCCGCCGGTGTCATCGACTCGACCTCGATGCCCAGCATCGTCAGGCGCTCGGCCAGCTCGCTATCGCTCCACGGCACCGCCACCCAGGAGCGTAGCCAGGAAATGGGCAGCTTCACGGCTCAGCCTCGCGCGAACTGCGCCAGAAAGCGCAGGTCGTTGTCGTAAAAGAAACGCAGGTCGGGCACGCCATAGCACAGCATCGCCAGCCGCTCGATCCCGAAACCGAAAGCAAAGCCGCTATAGCGCTCGGCATCGATATCGCAGGCGCGGAACACCTTGGGATGCACCATGCCGCAGCCAGCCACTTCCAGCCAGCCGGTCTGCTTGCACACCCGGCAACCCTTGCCGCTGCACAGTACGCAGGAGATGTCGACTTCGGCCGAAGGTTCGGTGAACGGGAAGTAGGACGGGCGTAGCCGCATGCGCAGTTCGCGCTCGAACAGCGCCTCCATGAACTCATGCAGCACGAATTTGAGATTGGCGAAACTCACGTCGCTGTCGACCAGCAATCCCTCGACCTGATGAAACATCGGCGAGTGGCTGACGTCCGAATCGCAGCGATAGACCCGGCCTGGGGCAATCAGCGCCAAGGGCGGCTGGCGGTTTTTCATGGCGCGAATCTGCACTGGCGAAGTGTGAGTGCGCAGCAGCAGTGAATCGCTGAGATAAAACGTGTCGTGCATCGCCCGCGCCGGATGGTTGGCGGGAATGTTCAGCGCTTCAAAGTTATGGAACTCGTCTTCCACTTCCGGGCCGGTCGTGATCTCGTAGCCAGCGTTGCGAAACAGTTCTTCGATGCGCAGGCGCATACGGGTGAGCGGATGCAGGCCGCCGCGGGTTTCGCCGCGGCCCGGTAAGCTGACATCGATGCGGCCCGATTCCAGCTGTACGGCTACCGCGGCCTGTTCAAGCGTCACCCGTCGCGCTTCGATGGCGATCTGCAGCTGGTGCTTCGCGGCATTGATCAACGCACCAGCAGCAGGTTTCGCGGCAGCCGACAAACTGCCGAGACCCTTGAGCTGTTCGGTGTACAGGCCCTTGCGCCCAAGCCAATGGACGCGCAGTTCTTCAAGTGCAGGCAGGCTCGCGCAGGCTGCCACCTGCGCGAGTGCTGCCGCCGACAGTGCCGCAAGATCCGCCACGGCGTCGGGCTGCCAGCGCCGTCAGGCTGCCAGGGCCGTCTTGGCCTGCAAGGCGATGACCCCGAAAGCGTTCACATCGTTGACAGCCAGATCCGCCAACAGCTTGCGATCGATCTCGATGCCCGCCAGGCGCAGACCCGCGATCAGGCGACTGTATGAGAGCTCGTGCAGACGCGCGGCCGCGTTGATGCGCGTGATCCACAGTGCCCGGAAATCGCGCTTCTTGGCGCGCCGGTCGCGAAACGCATATTGCCCTGCCTTGATGACCGCCTGTTTGGCGGTGCGATAGATCTTGCGCCGCGCGTTGTAATAGCCCTTGGCTTTATTCAGGACCTTCTTGTGACGGCGTCCGGCCGTCACGCCACGTTTGACTCGTGCCATGGTTCGATTCCCCTACCGGTTTACTTAATGATTGGGCAACAGCTGCTTGAGACGACCGACGTCGCTCTCATGCACGAGACTGCTGCCTCCGGAGCGCGCATGACGTTTGCGCTTGGAATCTTTGTGACCGAGATTATGGCGACGACCCGACGCATAGCCTTTGAAGCTATTTGCCGTTTTACGAAAACGCTTGGACGCCGCCCGGTTGGTTTTCAACTTGGGCATGACTCAACTCCATTTTATAGCAAAAGGTTCGCAAGGCTGCTTGCGCGGCCCGCTTGCCTGCGGATCAGTTGTGGCGTGGGCCTGCGCCTACGCTACGACCGATCACTTCTTTTTTGGTGAAAACACCATGATCATCTGCCGCCCTTCCATCATCGGGAACTGCTCGACGATCGCCGCCGCGGCGAGATCGACCTGGACCCGATCCAGAAGCTTGCGACCAATATCCTGGTGCACCATTTCACGGCCACGGAACCTCAGGGTTACCTTGGCCTTGTCACCCTCGGAGAGGAAGCGGAGCAGATTACGCACTTTGACCTGGTAATCCGCCTCTTCCGTTCCGGGACGAAACTTTACTTCCTTAACCTGCTGCTGCTTTTGCTTGCGCTTGGCAGAGTGAGCCTTCTTGTTCTGCTCGAAGAGAAACTTGCCGAAGTCCATTACCCGCACCACCGGCGGTTCGGCCGTGGGCGAGACTTCAACGAGATCGAGCTCGGCGGTTTGCGCCAAGGCCATCGCTTCGAATCTGGTCATCACCCCGGCTTGCGCTCCGTCTGCTCCGATCACCCTTACCGAGGGCGATGTGATCTCGTCGTTGCGTCGGATGCGCTTCGTTGCAATGGCTATACGTCAATCCTCCAAACTTCGGCGCCCGCGACTTTCGAGCTCCACGCCGAGGCGTTCAATGAACGTCTCCGGACTCATGGTGCCCAGGTCTTTGCCGCTACGGGAACGCACGGAAATCAAACTCGCCGCAACCTCCTTGTCCCCTGCGACCAACAGGTAAGGCACGCGCTGCAGCGTATGTTCGCGAATCTTAAAGCCGACTGTCTCGTTGCGCAAGTCGCATTCGACCAGAAGCCCTTGTTTTCTCAGCAAATCTGCCGTTTTCAGCACGTATTCGTTCTGCCGGTCGGTAATGCTCATCACCACAACCTGCACGGGAGCCAGCCAGGTGGGGAGTTTGCCGGCGTGATGTTCCAGCAATATGCCAAAAAACCGCTCGAGCGAGCCGAAGATGGCCCGGTGCAGCATGACCGGTGTCTGCTTATGGCTGTGCTCGTCGATGTAGTGCGCGCCCAGGCGCGCGGGCATGTTCAGGTCGACCTGCAGGGTGCCGCACTGCCAGTCGCGGCCGATGGCATCGCGCAGCACGAACTCAAGTTTGGGGCCGTAGAAGGCGCCCTCGCCCGGGTTGAGGGTGTATTGAATGCCGGCCGCATCGGCGGCCTGCTTGAGAGCCGCCTCCGACTGATCCCATACCGCGTCGGAACCGACCCGCTTGGCCGGCCGGTCGGAAAACTTGATCTGTACATCGTCGAAACCGAAATCGCGGTAAATGCCCAGAATCAGCTGCGTCATGGCCACCGATTCGGCCGTGATTTGCGCGGGGGTGACGAAGACGTGGGCGTCATCCTGCGTGAAGGCGCGCACCCGCATCAGTCCGTGCAGTGCGCCCGATGGCTCGTAGCGGTGCACTTTGCCGAATTCCGCAAAGCGTACCGGCAGTTCGCGGTAGCTGCGCAGGCCCTGCTTGAAGATCTGCACATGGCCGGGGCAATTCATGGGCTTGATCGCATACACCCGCTCATCGGGGGTCTGCGTCGTGTACATGTTCTCGCCAAACTGCTCCCAGTGGCCGGAGGCCACCCACAGGCTGCGATCCATGAGCTCAGGCCCGTTGACCTCCTGGAAGCCAGCCCGCTCCTGGCGCTCGCGCATATAACTGATCAGCCGCTGGAAGATGCGCCAGCCCTTCGGATGCCAGAAGACCGCGCCGGGCGCTTCTTCCTGCATGTGGAACAGGTCGAGCTCGCGCCCGATGCGCCGATGGTCGCGCTTCTCGGCCTCCTCGAGCCGGTGCAGGTAAGCATCGAGCTGCTTCTGATCGGGCCAGGCGGTGCCATAAATCCGCTGCAACATCTCGTTGCGCGAATCGCCGCGCCAGTAGGCGCCGGCCACTTTCATCAGTTTGAAGGCACGCAGCTTACCGGTCGAGGGCACATGCGGGCCACGGCACAGATCGGCCCAATCGCCCTGCCCGTAAAGACCAATAGGCTCGTTGGCCGGGATGCCGGCGATGATCTCGGCCTTGTATTTCTCGCCCATGCCCAGGAAATGCGCGACCGCCGCATCGCGCGACAGCTCGCGCCGCTGCACCACGAGGTCGGCCTTTGCCAGCTCGCGCATGCGATTCTCGATAGCGAGCAGATCGTCGGTCGTGAACGGACGCGAGTAGGCGAAATCGTAGAAGAAACCATTGTCGATGACCGGGCCGATGGTGACCTGCGCTTCCGGGTAGAGCTGTTTGACGGCCTGCGCCAGCAGGTGTGCGGTCGAATGTCGTATGACACCCAAGCCCTCGGCATCGCGATCAGTGACGATGCTGAGTGCGCAGTCTTTGTCGATCCGGAACGAGGTATCGACCAGTTTGCCGTCGATGCGCCCGGCGAGGGCGGCGCGCGCCAGACCCGCGCCAATGCTGGCGGCCACATCGGCCACGCTCAGCGGCTGATCGTAGCTGCGCTGCGAACCGTCAGGCAGAGTAATAGTCGGCACTTGATTTTGAGCCTATGGACGAAATTGGTAGGCGCGACTGGGATCGAACCAGCGACCACCACCATGTCAAGGTGATGCTCTACCACTGAGCTACGCGCCTGTTTCAGCGGGGCGAAAGATACCGGAGGCGTGCAGGGCTGGCAAGGTAAAGCGCGGTTTCATAAGTGTTTTCAGGCTTTGCGCACCGCTGCCGCAGGTGGCGCGTCGAAACCCAGTTCCAGCTCGAATTGCCGTAGCGCGTCGAGTTGATCGCGCACGGTCGCCGCCTGCTCGAACTCCAGATTGCGGGCGTGGGCGTACATCAGCTCCTCGAGGCGGCGAATCTCGCGTCCCGCCTCGGCAAGATTACGCGGTACCGCGATCGGTGCCACGCGCGCTGTCCCGCGTCCGCGCCCGCGCGCCAGCGGCGCCGGTGCCGAGCGCGCCCCTTCCATGATATCGGCCACGGGTTTGACGATGCTGCGCGCCTCGATGCCATGCTCCAGGTTGTAAGCACGCTGACGCTCCCGGCGCCGCAGCGTTTCATCGATCGCGCGCTGCATCGACATCGTGACTTTGTCGGCATAGAGAATGGCGCGGCCCCGCAGGTTGCGCGCCGCTCGACCGATGGTTTGAATGAGCGAGCCGGCCGAGCGCAGAAAACCCTCCTTGTCGGCATCGAGTATGGCCACCAGCGCCACCTCGGGCATATCCAGGCCCTCGCGCAACAGGTTGATGCCCACGAGGACATCGAACCTGCCCAGGCGCAGATCGCGGATGATCTCCACGCGCTCCACGGTTTCGATATCGGCGTGTAGATAGCGCACGCGCACCCGATGCTCGGTCAGATACTCGCTCAGGTCTTCGGCCATGCGCTTGGTGAGCGTGGTGATCAGCACCCGCTCGTTGGCGGCCACGCACAATCTGATCTCACTCAAGACGTCGTCGATCTGCGTACCGGCTGGCCGCACTTCTATTTCCGGATCGAGCAGCCCGGTCGGGCGCACCACCTGCTCGACGCGCTGTCCTTCGTGGCTCGCCTCATAGGGTCCGGGCGTGGCGGAGACAAAGATCATCTGCGGCGCCAGTCGTTGCCACTCCGCAAACTGCAATGGGCGATTATCGAGCGCCGAGGGCAGGCGAAAACCATACTCCACCAGCGTTTCCTTGCGCGAACGATCGCCCTTGAACATGGCGCCCAGCTGCGGAATGGTCTGGTGGCTCTCATCGACGATCAAGAGCGCATTGGCCGGCAGGTAATCGAACAGGCACGGCGGCGGTTCGCCCGTTTCGCGCCCCGAGAGGTAGCGCGAGTAATTCTCGATCCCCGAGCAGTAGCCGACCTCGCGAATCATCTCGAGATCAAACTGGGTACGCTGCTCCAGGCGCTGCGCCTCAACCAGCTTGTTGTCGGCATGCAGCACCAGCAGTCGTTCGCGCAATTCATCCCGGATCAGATCGAGCGCCGAGATCAGACGATCGCGCGGCGTCACGTAATGCGTGCCTGGATAAACGGTAAAGCGCGGGATGCGTTGCAGCACCTTGCCCAGCAGCGGATCGAGCAGCGCGAGATTTTCAATCGTGTCGTCGTTGAGCTCCACGCGTACGGCATCGCGGTTCGATTCGGCGGGGAAGATATCGATGATGTCGCCGCGTACCCGGAAGCTGCCTGGCTGCAGCTCCAGATCGTTGCGCGTGTACTGCATCTCGGCCAGCCGGCGCAGCAGCTTGCGCTGATCGATGCGTTCACCGCGTACCAGGTGCAGCACCATCGACAGGTAGGCCTGCGGATCCCCCAGGCCATAGATGCACGACACGGTGGCGACGATGATGGCATCGCTCCGTTCCAGCAGGGCCTTGGTGGCGGAGAGGCGCATCTGCTCGATGTGTTCGTTGGTGGACGCATCCTTCTCTATATAGGTATCGCTCGAAGGCACGTAGGCCTCGGGCTGGTAATAGTCGTAGTAGGAAACGAAATACTCGACCGCGTTGCGCGGGAAATAGCCGCGCAGTTCACCGTACAGCTGCGCCGCCAGGGTCTTGTTGTGCGCCATCACCAGCGTGGGACGCTGTACGCGCGTGATGACGTTGGCAATCGAGTAGGTCTTGCCCGAGCCCGTGACCCCGAGCAGTGTCTGACTCGCCAGGCCCGCTTGCAGCCCTTCTGTCAGGCGATCGATGGCCTGCGGTTGATCGCCCGCAGGCTGATAGCTGGAAACCAGTTCAAAGGGTCGAGATTCCATGGCGCGTCCGCTAATATAGCTTAAGGTTTCCGCACGCTTCGCAATTGAGAGGCATCTCGTGACCGTAGTCGTTTCCCGGCGCGCGCAGCGCGTCAAGCCCTCGCCTACCCTCGCCGTGACCGCACTGGCCGCCCGCCTTAAATCGGAAGGCAAGGATGTCATTGGCCTCGGCGCCGGCGAACCCGATTTTGACACCCCCGCCCACATTGCCGCCGCCGGCGTGCAGGCGATCACCAGTGGCTTCACGCGCTACACCAATGTCGATGGCATACCTGAGCTCAAGGACGCCATCATTGCCAAGTTCCAGCGTGACAACAACATCAGCTACGAGCGCAAACAGGTGCTGGTCTCCTCAGGCGCCAAACAGACGATCTTTAATCTCTGCCTGGCGATTCTCGATGAGGGCGATGAAGCGATCATTCCAGCACCCTACTGGGTGTCCTATCCCGATATGGTGCTGCTGGCAGATGGCGTACCGGTGATGCCCTACGCCGGACCGGAGCAAGGTTACAAGATAACCCCCGCGCAGCTCGAGGCCGCGATCACCCCTAAAACGCGCCTGCTGCTGATCAATAGCCCCGGCAATCCGACCGGTGCCGCTTACAGCGCCGCCGAATGGCGCGCGTTGGGCGCGGTGTTGCTCAAACATCCGCGCATCGTCATCGGCACCGACGACATGTACGAAAAAATTTACTGGGGGAACGAGCCCTTCACCAGTCTGCTGACCGTCGTCCCAGCGCTCTATGATCGCACCGTGACGATCAATGGCTGCTCCAAGGCCTATGCCATGACCGGCTGGCGCATCGGCTATTGCGGCGGCCCCGCCGAAGTGGTGGCGGCCATGGCTACGATCCAGGGGCAATCGACCTCGAATGCCGCCAGCATGAGCCAGAAGGCGGCCGTTGCGGCATTGACCGGCGATCAGAGCTGTGTCGCCACGATGAACCAGGCGTTCAAGGAGCGGCACGATTATTTTGTTGCCGCGCTCAACACCCTGCCCGGAGTTTCCTGCCACCCCGCCAGCGGCGCATTCTATGCTTTTGCCGACGTGCGCCAGGCCATCAGGAATCTGGGCCTCAAGGACGACAACGCCCTGGCCGAGCACCTGATTTACAACGCTGGCGTGGCGGTCGTCGCCGGCTCGGGGTTTGGCGCACCAGGGCACATTCGGATGTCGTTTGCGTGCAGTAGAGAGATGCTGGAAAAGGCCGTGAGCAGGATGCGCACCGCCCTGACCCTCTGATGGGGCCTTGCGCGCAGATTCCTTGACGTTGGCGCCCCCTGCCCTGAGAATTCACGCCGCTCGCGCGCAGGTGGTTTTAGTCGCGCGCACTTTGCAGGTTTTTTTCGGTTCCCTGGTAGCTCAGTTGGTAGAGCGTCGGACTGTTAATCCGTTGGTCGTTGGTTCGAGTCCAACCCAGGGAGCCAATACCAATCAATAAGTTATGATGTTTTATTATATTCTGCACTAGAATATAGCACTTAACCCTATGATCTGACGTACTCCATTTCGATTCCCAATAAATCGAATTGGGACTCGAAATACCCTATTCCACTCCTTTGCGCGCTAAGGCCAAAGAGTAACTCGTTGATTTTACAAGAGGCCACTGATCACAAAATTGCGTGTCAGAGCCCAGCGCGACCGTTCTGGGGGTAACTTTGGGGGTAACTCCCCGACCAGAATCGCAGTTACCCCCAAAGCGCGAACTGACCGGTTGCAGTAGTGCATTCCGTGCACTGTATCAGCACGATTCTGACACCATGACATACAAAAAGTTGTATAGTATGGTTAGTGACAGATCGCAAGCCAGTTGAGTTCCGGGGCAGCGCACTCGCTGATCTGCGTCGCTTCCCGACCTCGGCGCGCCGCGAAGCGGGTTATCAGCTCGACCAGGTGCAGCAGGGACTTGAGCCGGACGACTGGAAACCTATGCCCGTCGTTGGGCGAGGCGTTCAAGAAATTCGGGTTCGTGATGCGACCGGAGCGTTCCGGGTCCTTTATGTATCGAAATTTCTAAATGCGGTTTATGTGCTGCATTGTTTTATGAAAAAGACTCAAAAAACAGGCAAGCCGGATCTGGATTTGGCCGAGAAGCGCTACCGCGATTTGACGCAGGAGTTAGGTTTATGAGCAATAAACGATTTAGCAGTGTCTGGGATGCCATTGAGGACACCCCCGAGGACGCCGAGAACATGAAGCTGCGCTCGGCCTTGATGATGGCTTTGAAGACGCACCTGGTCCGTAGTGGCTTGAGTCAGGCACAAATTGCCAAGCTGTTTGGCGTGACGCAACCTCGGGTGTCGGATCTCTTGCGCGGCAAAATCAACCTGTTTGGGCTGGACGCGCTGGTCAACATGGCTGTGGCGGCGGGATTGCGAGTCAGAATGAGCGTGCGCAAAGCCGCCTGAGTGTCTAATGCAGCACGATAGAGACACCGTTCACATGGGTGTCTTTTATTGACAGACAGGATTCATGTGGTGCGGCTGCGATGCCCGCCAGAAGATGCGCGGGATCAAGATGGTTTCGCTGGCCACCCAGCTCCCTGAATTCATGCCCGCCCAGACCCAGACCCAGCGCCTGTGAACCGTGCAAGTGGATGGCCGTTAGGTGCGTGAGCACATGCCAGGGCATCAGCGCTTGCGTCATACCGAGGCCGCCCCGCTATTAGTAGCGTGAGGTTTTGGAGTCTTGCGGATTGTGACGTTGGACTGAAATCCCGGCCCGAAGCCGCCACCGATCTTCCCGAGGCGGGCTAAGGCGTCCTTCAGGCCGTCGATGGGGCCGAGCGCGTCGAGTTCGTAGATGATAAGCCACAAACGTTGGCGGATGGTGGTGGCTGACCAACGCGAGACGTTCTGTTAGGCCGCGACCTGGAGCTGCGTGCGCTCAGACTTGGTTGATGATCTTCGCCTTAAGCGCCTCGTACTCGCTGTCGGAGATAAGACGCGCATCGAGCATCGACTTGGCGTGCTGCAGCCGTTGCGTAGCGTCACCGGAAGTGACGTCAGGAGCCGTGCCCGCGAGGTTGCCGACCTGGATTCCCCCGGCGCGGGCCCGCATCTCCTCGAGGTCACGGACCCGGCGCTTCTCGCGCCATGCCTGGTCATGGCCCTGTGCGATCCGGTACAGCGCTTCCGCCTGGTCTTTGCGCAGTCCGTTGTAGATGAACGTCGTCGTCTGCGCCGAGGCCGAGGCCAAGTCGGGACTCGCGAACGCCGCGAGTGTCAGGCAGGCACCAATAATACCCACCTCTATCTTGACCTCTTTGAGATCCTGCCAGCGGATATCGGTCAAGGCGAAGCCGCCGAAAATTCCCCGCTTGAGTGCCAGGAATCGTCCGCTGGTCGCCGCCACAACCAGCCGACGGTGCTTCAATGCGAAGAGCCGACGTTGGATCGCCCAGGCTTCGAGCGTCTCGTTGGCCGTCAGCACCGAATTAAGATGCTCGAGCGCGCGGCGCGCGCCTGCATCTTCGTCGACCATCGAACTCATTACTGCTACTCCCACTGGCCATCGGTTGAGAGCGTACGGGTGGCACACGGGTCGTCGACCCAGCTCGCGGCTCCTTAAGGTGCCACAGACCCGCCGCTAATGCGATGAGCAAGGCCAGCAGCGATCGGCGTCGGAAAGACCCATCACGGTACCGCCCCAAAACGGCCTGCTCCAACGGGCGTCACGCCGCTTCAGCCCGTGTCACCCCAACGCAGACGCTACGGGGATACCTGTGGGGGTACTTTTCCAGCGTGAAGGAGAACCGTCTTATCACTCAGCCACTTACGCGTAAGTTCGAGTCCAACCCAGGGAGTCATTATCCTTATATTTCAATTCATTACAGTATTTATTTACTGTAATTTATAATATAGCACAACTTAAAGAAACAATTCACACCGACGTTGTTGTCAGCGGTCGAACAAATGCCCTCTCCTCCGTCAGGCATGCGTCATCCAGCCTTCTTGATTGGCAGCCGCTCCGGTTCGAACTTCACGTAACAGCGTCCGCTCGTGCGCTCCAGCTCCTTCAAATCACGATAAATGGCTTTGAGATCGTATTTGAATCGTGCTGCATGCTCATCACGTACTCTGCGAACTTCCTCAACGATCGGATCGGCCGTCATTTTCTCAATTCCTCGATTAGCTCTTCCAATGCACATAGAATCGTTGGTCGGTAGCCTTTACTTGCGCATACCGCGTCAATTGCCCGCCGCATTTAAGTTTCGAACAACGCCACGCGCGCGAGCCGCGCCGCTTCGATAGTATCCCGAATCACTTGGGCATTATCGAGCAGCAGTTTCAATACCGCCGCCTTGGAAGAATTGCCGCCCTTGATTGCGATTACATGAGGCGGTGCACCTCGCAACACGCTCAATTCCTCCATATCCGAATCCCGAGAAACAATCACAAACCCTTGGGTCCTGGCAAATTCCCAAATGGCGATATCGCCAGCGCGCTCAAGGCCGACTAACACAACCTGCGAGCTGCCCGGGTAACGCTCCTGCAGAAACGGCACCAAACGCCGTGAGAGATTTTCGTCCAGCAGCAATTTCACCGGGGTTGGACTAATGCCGTGCTGTGCTCACGATCTGCCGCGTAAGCCAGGCAAGCACGAATGTCAGCCGGCTCCAATTCCGGAAAGTCCTCTAAAATTTCCGCTTCGGAAGTGCCACCTGCCAGCAGTTGCAAGATATCGTATACGGTAATGCGTAGGCCGCGAATCGTGGGCTTGCCCCCACGTTTGCCGGGCTCCAGAGTAATTCGGGTTTGGTAATCCATAGTGCTACCCATATGCGTAACCGCGACGCCGTCAATATTCACCAACACTGCCCGTTAAGCAAGCCAGTGGCGCGCGCACATCTTTTTGACGCCAGCAAGTGAAGCAATGCTAAACCACAACTTCGTACAAGTTCGGAGGTATCCCATGTGGTGCCACGGAGCACCAGCACGTGTCACCAAAGCGCACGGCTTGCGGGGGTATGTCTGGGGGTAACTTTATGTGGGAGGGAGGCGATCACCATGCGACTCAAGTACTTGCGCTCGAATTCGAGTCCAACCCAGGGAGCCATTCACAAAAACATGTTAGTTATCAATCTATTAGAATATTCTCTTATAAGAGAACATTAAATATCTGCACGGCAAATTCTGTTGAGCTGCTCAATCGTCCTGATCACGAAGCGTTACGGGATCAGTGCATGCTTTTTCTTCTGCCTCGCGCGCTGCCAGCGCCAGCTTCCAAGGTATCAACCAGCGCATGAGCCCACCCGCAGGTCAGAGCCAAGCAGGTC
>JANMWZ010000148.1:0-10091 GCA_031441585.1 Gammaproteobacteria bacterium | reverse complement strand
CACCCCGGCGCGCGCGGCCATCAACACCTGATCGACGTGGGTCCTGGCATAGTTGAGCGGCAGGGGCGTGACGATCTGCAGGAAATAAGGCTTTTCGGCCAGCGCCTCCGGGCTGCCGCGGATCGCTGTGGCCATCTCGATCACCACGCCCAGCGATTCAGCGTGCTCGCACAGGTACTCGAGCGGCTTGGTGGTGTTGCGAGCCATGACGACGAACTCACCGATCTCACCGTGAATGTCGGAGCGCGGAATGTCCTTGCAGGCGATGCACACCGCGTCGATGTTGGGCAGTGCATCGGCAACGCGGGTAATGGTCGCGAGATCTTCGGCGGTGCTCTCGCGCAGCTCGTCGCTCGCCAGGTCGTAGACCTTGATGCAGGTCATGCCCGGCAGGAACCAGGTGTGGCGGTTATCGAGTTCCAGGCAATGTTCGGCATTGCGATCCCAGAGGCGTGCCTGCCGCGCCACGGAATCGAGCGCGCCACGCACCAATGCGCGGTTGGGTTTCACGACACCGTCGGCGGCGACGACGCAACCGGCCGCGGCAAACAGTGCCGGCGCTTCGCTGTCCGGATCAAACACCACACCAGTCTCTTCCAGCAGCGTGAGCGCGGCATCGATCAGGCGCGTGGCAAGACCAGGCGCCAGCGGCTCGTAGGCTGCGGTGGGACCGAAATGCAAGCCGGGATCTGCTACCCGTGTGACCGTGCCTTGTGTCCGCCGCCTGCGCGCGCTTGCTGATTCGTGACGCATGAAGCCTCTTTCCTTTAGCAGCGCCGCCACGCAATATGGCGCTATGCCAGAAAATTCGCGTTACGGTGCGCTGTTCGAGAGTGTAAAGATCGGACCGGTGACCGCGCCGAACAGATTCTATCAGGTCCCCCACTGCACCGGCATGGGCCACGCCCTGCCGCAGACCCTGGTGGCGATGCGCGCCATGAAGGCCGAGGGCGGCTGGGGCGTGGTCTGCACTGAGTATTGCTCGATTCATCCCAGCTCGGACGATCATCCTTATCCCTTCGCTGCGCTGTGGGATGACGGTGACCTCGGCAATCTCGCCGCCATGGCCGACGCGGTGCACGCGCACGGCGCGCTGGCAGGCATCGAGCTGTGGCACGGCGGCAGCTACGTCGCGAATCTCGCCACCCGGGCGCCCGCGCTGGGCGTGCGTTCGATGCCGGGACGCACCGATCCGATCCAGTCACAGCGCATGGACCGGCGCGACATTCGCGCGCTGCGACGCTGGCACCTCGAGGCGGCACTGCGCGCCCGTAAGGCAGGCTTCGACATCATCTATGTCTATCCGAGCCATGGCTACCTGGTGTCCGAATTCCTGTCACGCAGCATGAACGAGCGTACCGACGAGTACGGTGGCTCGCTCGAGAACCGCATGCGCCTGATGCGTGAGTTGCTGGATGAAACACGCAGCGCGGTCGGCGATCGCTGTGCGGTCGCAGTCCGCTTCGCTGCCAACGGCCATGGCGATGAGCACCTGAGCGCGAATGAGGCGCACGATGTCGTGGCAGCACTGGGTCATCTGCCCGACCTGTGGGACGTCGTGCTGGCCGACTATGACGAAGAGATGGGCTCCTCGCGCTTCGTGCGCGAAGGCGCGCTCGAGGATCGCGTCGCCTACGTGCGCAAGCTCACCGGCAAGCCGGTGGTGTGCGTCGGTCGCTTCACGTCACCAGACAGCATGCTCGGGCAGATCAAACGCGGTGTCGTCGATCTGATCGGCGCCGCGCGCCCGTCGATCGCCGATCCGTTCCTGCCTACCAAGCTGCGCGAGGGGCGGCTCGAGGATATTCGCGAGTGTATCGGCTGCAACATCTGCTATGCACACAACTTTCGGGGATCGGCGCTGCGTTGTACGCAGAACCCGACCATGGGCGAGGAATGGCGCTCCGGCTGGCACCCGGAGCAGGTACCGGCCGGCACTGGCGGCTCGGTGCTGATCGTGGGCGCTGGTCCAGCGGGGCTCGAGGCCGCGCACATATTGGGTAAGCGCGGTTACGATGTCGCGCTCGCCGATGCGGCTGGGGAGGCCGGCGGACGCGTGAGCCACGAGAGCCGGCTGCCCGGGCTCGCCGAGTGGGCGCGGGTGCGCGATTACCGCCTCGGCCAGATCAAACGCCTGCCGAACGTGGCGCTCTATCTCGGCAGCCACATGGCAGCGCCGGATGTGCGCGCCTTTGGCGCCGACTACGTCTTGATCGCGACCGGTGCGCATTGGCGGCGCGAGGGTATCGGCCGCTGGCATGCGCGCCCGATGGCTACGCTGGATGCTGCGAAGGTCTACACGCCCGATGATATCTATGCTGGCCGGTTGCCGGCCGGCGAGGTGCTGATCTTCGACGATGATCACTACTACCTGGGTCCGGTGATCGCGCTCAAGCTTGCCAGTGCCGGGGTCCGCGTTCGCTACGTTACAACCGAGGGCCGCGCCGGTGCCTGGAGCCTGTACACGCAGGAGCAGGAGCGCACGCAGCGCGCGCTCATCGAGCTGGGCGTCGACATCGAGGTCAACATGGCGCTGGTCGCTTTTGAAAAATCGATTGCTACGCTGGCGTGCGTGTTCAGCGGCCGCACGCGCAGCGTCGCGGCCTCTGCGGTCGTGTTGGTCACCTCCCGTGTAGCAGAGGAAGCACTCTATCGCGCGCTGGTCGGTGACGGCGACGATGAACAGCCCGCCGACGCTCTGGCACAGCCCGGTCCTGCCGCAGTGGCCCGCATTGGCGACTGCCTGCAACCGGCGATGATCGCCACGGCCGTTTACTCTGGCCATCGGGCTGCGCGTGAGCTGGGCTCGGCCGGGAAAATTCCGCAGCGCGAACGCGTGCTGATCTGAGTCGCGTGTTCCGTCAAGCTGGTGGCGGCGATTGCGGCCGCGTCAACTATTTGCCTTGCACGGCGGCCTGCACTCGCTTTGCGCCGCGTTTCGCGGCCGCACCCACCTGTTGGGCGCCTTCCTTCACAGCTTTGCCGACCGCTTTGGCATCGTGCTTGACGGCCTGGCCGAACGCTCTGGCGCTCTCAGCTACAGTTTTTCCGGAATCGGCGGATTGCTGTTCCGCAGCGTGCGCGGCACCGGCAAGCGTCACTGCCAGAACCAGCATCGTGAGAGGTCGATAATGTTTGTTGTCCATGAGTACTCCCGAGTCAGATGATTTCAGATTATGCCGCCATTGATGGAAACTATCTGGCCGGTAATGTAGGCCGCCTCGTCGGAGGCGAGGTAGCCGACCAGACTGGCCACCTCATTGGGCAGTCCGGCCCGCTTCATCGGCACCAGGCGTGCGATGGCCTCGGCATCAAAACTCTGCTCAGTCATTCGCCCGGCGATAATGCCCGGCGCGACGGCATTGACTGTGATGCCGCGACTCGCGAGCTCGAGTGCCAGCGAGCGCGTGGCGGCGTTGAGCGCGCCCTTCGCAGCGGCATAGTTGACCTGACCACGATTACCGATAAGTGCGGCGACCGACGACATGTTGATGATCCGTCCCCAGCGGCTTCGAATCATTGGCATTGATAACGGGTGCGTGACGTTGAAGAAGCCGTTGACGGTGACGTCCATGACACGATGCCACTGCTGCGGACTCATTCCTGGAAACGCGGCGTCATCATGCAGGCCGGCATTGTTCACCAGTATCTGAATCGGCAGGTCCGCCACCAGGGTTTCAAGTGCAGCGCGGGTAGCGTTGGCATCCGTGACATCGAAGGCCAGCGCCTCACTGCAGCGTGTAGTCTCATTGAGTTCCGCAACGAGCGCCTCCGCCGCGTCACGATTCTGGTTGGCGTGGACGTAGACAAAGTGGCCGGCACTCGTCAGGCGACGGCAAATGGCCGCACCGATTTCACCACTCGCTCCGGTCACCAGGGCGCGTCTCGGGGTGGCGTTCACTCTAGCGCTCGCATGGCAGTATGCCCTCCTGGAAGTGTGCCGAAGGCGATCGTCGCCCGCCCGTTAAGCAGCACACGCGTCGCGTCGGTAAGATTGAATTCGTACAACACCATCGCACTATCGCCATGCACGAACGTGGCGCTGGCAATCAGGGTACTGGCGATGTTGTCGAGACGCTCGACATGCATTGTCAGGCCACGAACACTGGCGAGCATCCCGGGGCGGAGCAGTTTCGAGGTGCCCGCGTTCAGCAGGGCGCCGTGCACGGCCATCGCCTGGGCTGCGTACTCGATACCGCAGGCGGCGCCGAGACGGCCGTGGGCGCGAAGCGGATTGTCCTCACGGTGGTGGGACTCGCTGCGGCAGCGAATGTTGACGCTCGTCCACTCAATGACCTCATCCAGCAGGCACATGCTGCCCTGATGCGGGATATGGGCGGCGATCCAGGCACGATCTAGCAGCATGGAGTCACCACGATGTGCAGCGTCTGCGGTTCAAGATAGGCAATGCGCACTGTCGTCGCCTGTCGTTTCGCGATCGCCTCGAGCAGTACCAGACCCTGGGCCGCCGGAATGGTTGCGCGCAGCGCCTCCAGTTCCTGGTGTTCGACACGATCTGCAGGCCCGCTGTCGATGCCGACTCGCAGCCGTGCGAGTGAGTGCGGTTGCGGGCTGGAGTGCAGGATGAGCGCCAACCCGAACGGCGCCGGCACAATACGTGCGGCACGCAGTGGCGGCGGGTAGTCGAGATCGTAGGCGATGAGCGCGGTGGCGACACCGTGCACGGCAATCTGTGTCAAGGCCTCGAGCAGCCCGGCGGCAAAGCTGGCGTCGTAGGCGCAGATGGTTGTCGAGGGGACCTGAGTGCCGGCCGCGATGCTCCAGTATCCAGCCGGCGCGTTGTGCACCGAGTTGTGAAAGCGCGTCGGGGAAAGCGACCGATCGGCCGATGCCAGGGTCTGGCAGATTTCGTGACAGTTATCGCCATCACCTCCTGAGGAAGCGAAAACCACCGGGAGCTGCGCAAGATCCACCTCGGCATGGCGCGCCGCCTCAAGCCCGACCGCAAAGGCGAGTCTGACGACGCGACCGGTGCGGCGCCGTTCGGTTGGCGGCAGAGTTTCCGGAGCGAGCAGTAGCGTATCCGCCCGCACATAGGGTCGAAGTGCGCACATGACGGCCTCGGTCTGTGGCCAGTCGCTCAGGCCAGGTCCGCGGATACCGACTCCCGATACGTAGGCGACAAGATCGTGCGTCACAGCGCTACTCATAAGGACAAACGGCCAAGCAGCAGGCTGCAGTTGGTGCCACCGAAGCCGAAGGAATTGCTCAGTGCGTGTGTGATGGGTCGAGGCGTGCTGCGCGTCAGGTAGTTGAGTTGTAGGGCTGGATCGAGCGGACCGGTATTCGGCGCGCCGGGAATCCGCTGATCTCGCAAAGCCAGAGCGCAGATAACCGCCTCGAGCGCACCGGCCGCGCCCAGGGTGTGGCCTGTCGCACCTTTAGTCGAACTGCACGGCACCGCGGTACCAAACACGCCTGTGACCGCAGCGCATTCCGCGCTGTCATTGCTCGAAGTGCCCGTGCCGTGCAGATTGATATAGCCGATCGCAGCCGATTTGAGGCCGGCCGCGCCGAGCGCGGATTCCATCGCGAGTCGTGCGCCGAGGCCTTGCGGATGGGGCGATGAAAGGTGATAGCCGTCGTTGGATTCGCCCACCCCAAGAAGTGCGATGGCGCTCTCAGAATCAGGCGCCGGAGATTTTTCGAGCAGCACAAATGCCGCAGCTTCGCCTATCGAGATGCCGTCGCGGTCGGCCGCGAACGGCCGACACTGCCCGCGCGAGCTAAGCTGCAGAGCGTGGAAACCGTAGAGGGTTGTCAGGCACAGCGAATCGACCCCACCAACCACCGCGGCATCGATGATGCCGAGCTCGATCATGCGCTGCGCGGACCCGAATGCTTTGGCGCTCGACGAGCAGGCCGTCGAGACTACAGCCGTCGGACCGCGGATGCCAAGCAGTTCGCGCGTGAAGGCAGCTACGGAAAAAACGTTGTGGCTGCCGGCATAATAAAAACTCGCAGGCAGCGCGCCGCTCTCAGGATCGCGATGCCGATATGCCAGCTCGGTCTGCAAAATCCCTGAGGTGCTGGTGCCAAGGAACAGTCCGACGCGGTGCGCGCCAACGCGGCTGACGCAGTCCGCGACCGCCGCCATGAAACCGTCCTGGCCCAGTCCCAGAAATGCCAGGCGGTTATTGCGGCACTCGAACCGTTCCCAGCTGGCGGGTAGCGCAGCGCTGTCGATTTCTGTCACTGCTCCAACCCAGGTATCT
The DNA here is from genome assembly GCA_031441585.1 of Gammaproteobacteria bacterium. Lineage (GTDB taxonomy): Bacteria > Pseudomonadota > Gammaproteobacteria > Steroidobacterales > Steroidobacteraceae > FEN-1191. The sequence continues at coordinate 3,855 of JANMWZ010000148.1, read as the reverse complement.
AGCGCAACATCGTCGAAGCGACAGGGCGCCAGACCCGTATGGGAATTCTTTAACGCCGCGGTCATTGCCACTAAACCCGTGCCCAGGCAGCTTGTGGCCGTGAAGCTGGTGAGGAACAGCGGGGTCATTGCGGCGTCGCGACCAGCAGGACATTGGCGAACAGCGTGCCCTCACTCATCGGGATTGCCTGCACACTGAACCCGCAAGCGCTCAGTGTGGCCGACCAGGCTGGCAGTGTACGGCAATACAACTGCACCTGCCGATGACCGCGGGCGCGCAGCACAGCGGCGTCCACCCAGCGACTGACCCGGAATCGCAGGCCGCCCGCCGTGTTGCCGACGCGCAGCAGCAGCACGCCGCCGGCCCCGATCGCCGAGCGCACCCGGCGTAACACCTGTTCCTGTGAAGCCGCGTTCATATAGTGAAGAACATCCAGAATAATAACGACGTCGGCCGCGCCGTATTCGGCGTTGCGTATATCGGCGCACTCGATCTGTGCCAGCGCACCCAGGGCGCGCCTGGCTCGTTCAACGTCCCGGGGCATCAGCTCGATGCCCCGAAAGGCGCGCAGGCGCGGCGGCGTGGGCCAGGTATGTGGCCAGTTGCCCGCCTGGTGGCTGGCACGAGCGGCATCAAGCCAGGCCGCTAACAGGCCCTGGCCGCAGCCCAGATCAAGCAAGCGAGCGCCCTCGGGAACCAGGCCTTGCGCCAGCAGCGCAGTGAATACCGGGTCGCTGCCGAGCTTGCCGCGTGCGAAATAGTAGGCAAAGCGACCGGCGGGGCGGTATCGCTCCGCAGCCCGTGCCGCCATCTGCTTTAGCAACGATTTCGCGCTCATGGCAGAGCTTCGCGCAGCGTTACTGAGTGTAACCCGGCGCGGGCAATGGTATCGAGGAGCCGGGGAAGTACCTCCAGAATAACGGGCTGTCCGCTGGGGGTGCGGGCAGCGTGACCATCATGCAGCAACAAAATATCACCAGCCGTCAGTTTCCGTGCCAGGCGCGCATGTACCACATCGGCGCGAGGCGTGATTGTGTCAAAACCGCGGCGGGTCCAGCTCACCAGCTGCAAATCAAGCCCCCTGAGCACCGGTTCCAGGAAAGGATTGCGTAAGCCCGCAGGTGCGCGAAAAAACCGGGGTCGTTCGCTGCTCACGGCGGCAATGGTCTTTTGTGCCTGTTCAATCTCCCGTTTCATGTGGCGTGGACCCAGCAGGGAAAAGTGCAGCCGGTGATGCTGGCTGTGGTTCTCTATGCGGTGGCCGCGCGCCACGATATCGCGAGCCAGATCCGCACGGGCCAGCACCCGCTCACCGATACAGAAAAACGTCGCCCGTGTACCAGAATTTTCCAGGATATCGAGCACTTGTGGCGTAACTTCGGGGTCGGGGCCATCGTCAATTGTGATGGCCACCTGACCCATACCGACAAGGCCAGGGAGCCGGGTCCAGTTGGGACCGAGCCCCGTGCTTCTGGGCCAGAGGCCCGCCGCCGTAAGCAACGCATGATTTGCGACGATCAGACCGGCGGACCACGGCCACATGGAAGGATGCCAGGCGCTGACGCTGGCAGCCGTGGCATGCAGTACTACGGAAGCCGGGATCAGCGGCCGGGTGCGCCATGCAGAGCGGGACAGTGCCGGGAATGAAGTTGGCAGGCGCATTAGCGGGCACAACCCAGCACTGGCCACTTATCAAGAAAATGATTCCAGACCTGCCGCCACGCCGGCCAATCGTGCGCACCATTGACGATATCGACCGACTCTGCCGGCAAGGCGTCAGCCAGCAGTTGGTGGCTATCGGCAAACCGGTCATCGCGACCCGACCCAAGGTAAAGCATCGGGCCCAGGCCGCGGCGCGACTTGATAAAGCGCCAAATCTGTCGGTCTTCATCTGCGGCGTCCTGCTCGCCGGGACTCCATGCCGCGACGCCACCGGCCTGGCTGATTTCACGGGTGAGGATCCTGGAGCCGAGGTACGGTGCAATCAGGCAGAGGCCGTTCAGCGCCGCCGGGTAACGCTCGGCGTAGGCAAGCGCCATGAAGCCCCCAAGTGACACTCCGCAAAGCCACACCGGGTCGCAACCGGAGGCGTGCGCGGCGGCAAGCGGTCCGTCGTGCAAGCGCTTGAGAACAGTCCGATCGGTCAAATGCTCGAACTCCAGGTCGCAACAATCCAGTTCAATGGCCAGTCCCCGCTCGCGGACCGCGTCGTAAAATCCGGCACGCGCAAACTCATCGCCGCGCTCGTTGGCGCCTGGCAACAGCAGAATCCGCGCTGTGGCCGGGCGCTGCGTACCTCGCTGAGCTCTCGCGTCGCTCACGGCAAGACACGGCGCGACGCTACCGGTCTGGCCATCAGTGCCGAGAACAGCAGCGCAGCCAGGGCACCGGGCGCGACCGTCATGCCCAGTGCGGACAGCACCGGAACGGTTGAAAACGCCAGCACTCCGAAGCCCACAACAGTAGCCCCGTTGGCAATTGAAAGTGAGGCGAGCATCGTGGCGCGCTCATCTGTATCGGCCTGCGCCAGGCGACGAGCGAAGAACAGCGCGTAATTTGAACCCACGGCCACGATCAACAGCAGACCAATCAAGTGCAAAATAGTCAGTGGGTGCCTGCTGGCGACCAATGCTGCGCTGACGACGAGTACCGAAAGAATGAGTGGTGCGATCACGCGCACGACCCGCGTCACTGACCGCAGTGTTGCCAGCAGCAGCAGCACGATGGCGGCAAGTCCAAGCAGCGACAGGCGAATGGCCTCGGATTGATACGCGGCATAGAGGGCATCCGCTTCGTGTTTGATGTCAAGCACTGTGATTGAGACGCCGGGCGGGGCCGCGCCCAGTGCGGCGCTGACGCGCGCCGCATCGATCACGAAGGCATGTGCTCCGCCAGCCGGCGCGCGCAGTGGCAGCAGCGCTACGGCGCGCTCGCCACGCTGCGAGAACAAGGCATCGACACCAACGGCGAGCGAAGTGTCTGCGAGGTCGACTCGGCTCAACAGCGGGCCCACACGCGCCTGCTCGACGGCCGCGACAAAGGGTTCGAGCCGCCTCGCCTGTAAAGGAAGTCCCGATAGCGCGGTGCGCAGTCGGGCTCGCAGTACGTCGCTGGACGGCAACGCGTCGCGTCGCTGGCGCTGCAAGGCGCGACTTGGAATATAGCGGGCCGGCGTGTCGAAGCCAGCGAGCTCGCCGGCCCGTACGAGTGATTGGAGTGTGGCACCGACGATTTCGGCCGCGTGCAGCGCGGATTCGGCATCAGTGGCGGATATGACGATCAGATCGCTGACGTCCGGCGCACCCAGACTGCTGCGCAGCCGGGCGTCGAGCAGTTGATCCGCCGCCGAAACCGGACTCAATGCGGCCAGGTCTCGATTCCAGAGCGTATCGCGATGCGCGAACACAACGGCTACGGCCAGCCATGGCACCAGCCAGAGCAGTCGGCGGTAATTTTGCAGTCGGTCGACCCAACGCGCGATGCGCAGGCCAAGGGCCTGGTGCGGCCTGGCAGCCCAATGTTCTGGAAGCAGTGCCGGCAGCACGTAGCGCGTCACCGCAGCAGCGGCGCACAGCCCGGCCATGGAGTAGAGACCGAGCTGGGCGAGCCCGGGAAATCGTGATGGCAGTAGCGATGCAAATCCGCACAGCGATGTCAGCAGCCCCAGCCTGACTGTCGGCCAAAAGCTGCGGATCCAGGTCGCGGCCGCGTTTCCTTGTGGGCCACTGCGCGCCTGGATCAGCAGATAGATGGAATAATCGACGGATTCACCAATCAACGTGACGCCGAAGCCGAGCGTGATACCGTGAATGACCCCGAACCCCAGGGCCACGGCAGCGGCGCCCGCCAGCGCAC
>JANMWZ010000147.1:0-11847 GCA_031441585.1 Gammaproteobacteria bacterium | reverse complement strand
AGTTATTTCAGAGACACTACACTAGCGACACCGTGGCGTTCTATGGGGTTGTGGTGGGTAAACGCTTTAATGCTTGTCAGCAAGAGACACCTACCTAAGACGTGGATTTACGAATCATCTACGCAAGGCGCGACCACGGCTGGTACTCGGCAAGCCGGATGCGATACCGCGCTATATTGCCTTCATTCAGCCGATCTAGTTCGCGTTTTGCGACCTCAACAAATCGCGGCAAATCTCGCGGCTCGACCAATGGTTCAGCGTCGATGCGGATTCCCTCGTCGCGCGCCCGCCGGCGTTCACGCACAATCTTGCCGATTACCTCAATGAGCGCGTCACGGTATTTCATCCGAAACAGGTCAGGATCGGCGATGGAGTCGCGAATGACTAGGTACCGCTGGAGGTATCGGGTCGTCTCATGCTGTACGGGGACTATGACGCCAAATTCGCGGTTAGTCGCGCTAACGATCGTTTGTAAGTATTTGAAAAGATGGTGGGCCGTGAAGGAGTCGAACCTTCGACCAAGAGATTAAGAGTCTCCTGCTCTACCAACTGAGCTAACGGCCCATCTTCCAAAAAATGGGGTGGACGACGGGACTCGAACCCGCGACAGCCGGAATCACAATCCGGGACTCTACCAACTGAGCTACGTCCACCGTCGAAATCGTTGGCGCGCCCGGCAGGACTCGAACCTGCGACCACCGGCTTAGAAGGCCGGTGCTCTATCCAGCTGAGCTACGGGCGCCCGGTACTTCTGAAATGGTCGGGGCAGCAGGATTTGAACCTGCGACCCTCTGCTCCCAAAGCAGATGCGCTACCAGACTGCGCCATGCCCCGCCACGATTCCAATCCGGGCCGCCCCAAAACTCATCCGCCTTAAAGGGGTCGCGCATCATACGGAACCCTCACCCGTGCGACAATAGCGCCTTTTACCACTCAGGATCAGCTCATGACGGCCAGAATCATCGACGGCAAGGCAATCGCAGAACAGATCAAGGCGCAGGTTCGGGTGTCGACCGACGCCCTGGCTGCCGCCGGCAAGCGCCGTCCGGGCCTGGCCGTGGTCATGGTGGGCGATTCTGCCGCCTCACAGGTCTATGTGCGCAATAAACGCCTCTCCTGCGAGCAGGCCGGCATTATTTCCAGTGCCCATGATTTGCCGACCAGCACCTCGGAAGTTGAACTCCTGGACCTGATCCGGCTGCTCAATAACGACAGTGCCATCGACGGCATCCTGGTGCAGCTGCCCCTGCCCGCCCAGATCCGCTCCCGCGCCGTCATTGAAGCCATCGACCCCGGCAAGGACGTGGACGGGTTTCACCCCTATAACCTCGGGCGCCTGGTGCAGCGCGAGCCGCTGCTACGGCCCTGCACGCCCTATGGCGTCATGAAGATGCTCGCGAGCATTGCCGCGCCCGTAGCGGGCCTGGACGCGGTGGTCGTGGGCGCCTCCAACATCGTCGGCCGCCCAATGGCGCTGGAATTGATACTGGCCGGCGCCACCACGACAGTCTGCCACAGCCGCACGAAGAACCTGGGCGCGCAGGTCGCCCGTGCGGATCTGGTGGTCGCGGCCGTGGGGCAACCCGACATGGTGCGTGGCGAGTGGATCAAGCCGGGCGCTATCGTCATCGATGTGGGCATGAACCGGCTTGCGAATGGCAAGCTGGTCGGAGACGTTGAGTACGCTGCGGCGGCCGAGCGCGCCGGATGGATCACGCCGGTGCCGGGCGGCGTGGGACCGATGACCGTGGCGATGCTGATGAGCAATGCGCTGGAGGCGTACGGACGGCGTTAACGAGGCAGAATCATCTCAGGAACCGCTCGGCAAAGCGCTGTTCGAACTCACGCAGCGCGGGGCGCACGCGGTACAGCTCGGCGTGTTGGCGGCGCCGGTATTCTTCCGGATTACTGTCCAGGCGCGCCAGCTGCCCGATCAGGTCGTCATCCGTAGCATCCAGAAACGCCTCGGGGTTGAACAGCGATCGTCCGCTGCCCTGATAGATGGGGATCGCCCCGGCCAGCGATGCCTGCAAGGCTTTCTCCGTCACGTAGCTGGGCGCCTCGCTGTTCTCGATGCTGATGACAAAGCGGTATTGCGCCAGCCAATCGAGATAGGCCAGGCCCCGTGGGGCGCGGTAGCCGGTGTTGTTGAGCACTGCGCCGGCCGAATCGACCGGTTGATAGGCATGAATGCGGGTGAACAGCTCGTGGCGACGTGCTGACAGCTCACCTACCGTGTTCGACACCACAAAGCAGCAGAAACGCGTGCGACCGCTCACCAGGCGGGAGGCACGCAGCGCATAAAGGTGCTCGATCGCAAGATCAAAGTGCACCGCTTCATACGGATAGGAAATGAAGTGGCCGCGATCGGGCGTCAGGCCATGGTGATGCTCCGGTGACGGTGCATGCGTAGCGATAACGGCAGCATAGCGTTCCAGCGGATAGTGGGACGGATAGAGACGCCAGTTTTCGTTGCTGACCAGCACGACGGGTGCCTGCGACGGGAATCGATGCCTGCGCCAGATGCTGGCAAGAAAAAGATCCGGCCGATCCCTGGCGCCCACAACCTGCGCGCGCCCATCGATCAGAAAGGTACGCAGCAGATTGCCAGTCCAGCGGATGAAATCCAGATCCTGCTCTTCGAGGTAGGCGATGCGCAGCATATTGAGCGAGCCCTGGCTTAAGCGGTCAGCAGCGCGCGCCAGCGGGCGACGACCGTTTCGAGTGCGAAGCGGGGATCCGGACCCACGCTCGGGCGCCCGCCGGAGCGCCAGGCGCGGATGCGCTCGCAGCACTCATCGAACAGGCCCATCCGCTCCGCCAGACGCGCCGGGCCCGAGCGCCACTGTGCCGGCAGTTTGTGAACCAGCCGCTCGTAGACCCGGTGCGCACGCCGCACCGGCAGCAACTGGCGGCTGTCAGCGATCACTTCGGCGGCGGCACCGGCCTCATGGGCGAGCACCGGGGTACCGAGCGCCAGGGACTCGGCATAGACCAGCCCGAAGGTCTCGGGCAACACGAAGTTCAGCGCCAGCGTACACAGCGAGGATCTCACCAGCTGATGAATCTGTGGCTGAGCAAGCGCCCCCAGGTACGCCACACCTTCTATCGCCGCCTGGGAAGACGGCTGGTAGCCAGGATTGGCGACGCTCAGCAACATCCCGGGCATACGGCGGCGCAGCGCGCGGAACACATCCAGCGTGTAGGCGAGCCCTTTGTTGGGCGAAGAAAAGAAAACCAGCTGATTATCGCGGTAGGGCACGCCGGAATCCGCCGCCGCCACTTCGACCGGATTGTAGATGGTCGTCGTCCGGACCTTTCCCTCGATGCCAAGGCTGCCAAGCGTGGCTTCCACCATTCGTCGTTGCGTGTCGGAGACGCAGATCACCTTGACCGCCAGCTCCTGCAGCACTGCCGCCGTGGCACGCAGGCGACGCGCCCGTGAGGAACCTGGGCGCAGCTGATCGTGCACCCAGAAATGGAAGCGTGCCCGCGGAAACTGCGTGCGCAGGTGCGGCAACACGCGCGCGTCGCGCAGGATGACAACCTGCTCGATGCCATCGATTTTCGCGGGCGGCAGGTAACGACCGCAGGGCCGCTCGCGATTGTGCTGCATGACGAAGGCACCCAAAGCATCCGCAACGCGGACGCAACTGGCCTCGCTCCCGCCCAGCGCCTGCTGGTGAAGTGTCTGCGTATCGTAGGGGCGCTGGCAGGCAGGATCGAAGAAAAGAATGTTGCCCATCGAGGCGCCTAAAAACGTCGACTCAGGTAAAACACTTCGCCTTTGATTTTGTAGAACTCGTTGGGCCAGGTAATAACAGCCTCGCCGGGTAACTTATTGCGTACCAGATGGTCGCCCAGGCGGACGTCGACACCGGCATCCCAGCCGCGGAAAATATTGCGCCACTGCGCGCCCAATCCGACATACCAGCCATAGGCGGGAGTCCGGGCGGCGTAACGTGCGGCGCCGAAGAAGCCGGTCACGGCCAGGGAAGAGCCGAATCGATAGCGATAGTCGAGCGCCCGCAGACCGGTAAACAGCCGGCCGCTGATATTGTCGAGATCCATGCGCACGCCGACATCACTGTGCGCATCGCCTAGCCGCCGCACCCCGACGCCCAGATGAGCGCTGCCATGATACGTTTTGACCACCGGCACAGCACCCGCATCCTGTTCATAGCTCAGGTGGCTCAATCCCAGGCCACCATCGACAAAGCGCTCATAGCGCGACGTGCGTAGCTCAGCATTTTCGGGCGTCGCTGTGCTGCCCTCAGGCGCGCCGCCACTGCCAGCGGCAGCGCCGCGGCTCCTGACCCGCAGATCGCCATCGAGGCGCGCCAGAGCACTCAAGCGTCCAAAGGTGGTGCCGTATTCGTCGCGCCCGATGTCAAACTGACCGCCTATCTCAAGTGCATTCCAGGGTCGGGTCCATTGCAGACTCAGCTCATGCGCCCGGCGGTAGGCCACGGAGGAGCCCTGGGCATTTTGCACCGTGCGATAGCTGGCATTCAGATCATCGCCGCGTTCGAGCTGCCATCGCAGATCGAGGAAGTGACTTTGCCCACCAATGCCGTCGCCGCGCAGCCGCCAGTCCGCGCCCCAGTTGCCCACCACCACGCCATAGTTGCTCAGCCCATCCTGGTAGATGTGGTGCACATACCAGTTGCTCTGCCATTCAGAGAATTCGTAACGCAACTGCAGATTGGGCCGCAGCTCCGGTAGCCAGAAACCGCCACTCAGTGCACTGCTACCAAAGCGGTAGTTCTCGGCATGAAAAGTATCTTCAGCAGCGTATTCGATGTAGAGCGACAGCGGTTGCCGCGTGGGCACCTGCAGTTGGCTGGAGAAGGCCACCTCCTGGTTACCGAAATCCTGATCGGAGTTCAGTTGCCCGGAGGTGTTCTCGTAGCGTGTTGTATGAAAAAACGCATTGAAGAATTCGTGCAACCTGCCGCCGCCACTGGCGCCGCCACGGGCGCCGCCACCATATTGCATCAGCCGAGTGCCAGCGAGCGACCACCCCGGTACGGGCTCGACGGACATGCGAAATCCGGCCAGCAGCGGATTTCCGCTGGTATAGCCGCCCTGCCAGGCAATGCGATCAGAACGAGACATGCGCGCCTGGAATATTTCGTATTGAATGCCCCAGCGAGTCAGCGGCGAGGTGTTGGAGAGCGTGATCGATGGCATGGTGGCCGCTTCCGTGCCCACCATCATGCTGCTCTCCTTCATCGGCGACCAGGCGTGATCGCGAAACCCTACGTCGATCTGGGCGCGCGCATTGCCCACGCTGACAAAACTGCCGCTGGGGTTCACACGTCCGGGATAAGCAAGCGCTCCAGCATTCAGAATCACGTGCTGGCCCAGCCCCAGATACCCACCCAGACTTAGCAGCCAACGGGCATCCATCGGTGCGCCGTGCTGATTGGGCTGAATCAAATCCGCGGCCTGGCTCGCTGCCAGTTGCGCGCTGGCGTACGTGAGCGCCGCATCGCGCAGCCACGGCGCCAGGTCGCGCCGGACCTGGGCACATAGCACGGCATCAACGCGGCAGGCCGCCGGCAGTGCCGCCAGCACGGTAGCGACCCGGATAGGCCGCGTCATCACGGCTCGATCGGCCAGCAACAGCAGGTGCTCGACCCGCGCCTCCATATCGGGCGCCAGATTCAGGGGCAGATAGGCGCTGACTTCCGAGCTGTGCGCGATATTGCCGGTGAATAGCGCGAGCAACAACAAAACCTGCCCACGCCAGGCCTGATAGCACTTCCTGAGCGGATAGCACTGCCTGACGTAGGCGCGCCGATTACCAACACGAGCATCCATTGCCTGATAATATCCGAGTATCACTGCTGCGTAGTATTCTCTTGAGCGCTGCCGCATTCGTCCACGCGTGCGCACCGCTCCGCGGCGCCGAGCAGATTGGGAATCAATGCCTGCCTCTGACATGCTCAATTTCCCGCTGGTAGATTCCAGCTACGACAATCAGGAAATTATTTCCTGCATTGCCACGCTGCTCAGCGGACAGCTGACGATGAGTCACCGGGTGCGCCAGTTTGAGGAAAGCTTTGCGGCCTATTGCGGCGCGCCCTACGCCGTAATGGTGAATTCCGGATCGTCAGCCAACCTGCTGGCGCTCAGCGCACTCACCAATCCGTTGCGCCGGGTCCATCTTGCGGCCGGCGATAAGGTCGCGATACCGGCGGTCTGCTGGTCGACCTCGCTCTGGCCCATCATCCAGATGGGGCTGGTTCCGGTGCTGGTAGATGTCGATCCAGTGACGCTCAACCTGTCCATTCCGGCTTTGCAACGCGCCCTCAAAGCCCACGATCTGAAAGCCGTCATGATGGTGCACGTACTGGGAAATTCCACTGATATGGGCGCCCTGCTCGAGATCGTGAATGATCAGCAGTTACTGTTGATCGAAGACACCTGCGAATCGCTGGGCTCCAGTTTCAGGGATACGATGCTCGGGACGCTCGGCAGTTTCGGCACCTTCAGCTTTTACTTCTCGCACCATATGACGACCATCGAGGGCGGCATGGTGCTGGCGAAGAGCGAAGCGGATTACGATCTGCTCAAGTGCCTGCGCGCGCACGGCTGGAGCCGTGAGCAGAGCAATCACGCTGCGCTGGAGCGCGACCACAGCCATATCGACCCACGATTCCTGTTCATCAACGTGGGCTACAACGTGCGGCCCATGGAAATTCAGGCCGCCTTTGGCCTGGAGCAGTTAAAGCGCTTGCCTGATATGAACGCCCATCGACGCAGCAATGTGCAGCGGATCCGCGCCGCGTTCATGGCACACCCACAGTGGCGCGAACAACTGCTCTTCCCCCAGGCCAGCCCGGGGCTGGACGCCTGCTGGTTTGGTTTTCCGTTCCTGGTCGATGCCGCGCTGCGCCTGGACTACAAGGCGCTGACCGCAAAGCTTCTGGCGCACGGCGTCGATACCCGCCCCATCGTTTCGGGCAACATGGCGCTGCAACCCGCGATCCGCCATTTCAACATCGATCTGAGTGGCGGACCGTTTAGCGGCGCGCAGGCCGTCCATGAGCGCGGTTTGTTCATCGGTTGCCATGCCAGAGCACTGGACGAGGGCATCATTACCCGGCTGGCAGATCTGATACTGCGCTGCCTGACAGAATGTTCACAGTGATGACGCTCAGACCTTTTTCCAGAGCTGCATTCATTCCGCCCTTTGTCGACTTCGCCGCCTTTGCTGGCCAGTCGATTGCTCTGACCGGTCAGCGTGGGGTGCTGGGCGGCATTCTGCTCGAGCAACTGCTGCAACATGGCATCGCCGTGGCAGCCTTCGCCGGCAACGTCAACGACGAGGCCGCGGTGCGGCACTGGTTCAGTGCCCACCGCTTCACGCATTGCTTTCACTTCGCGGCCGTAGTGCCGGTGGCGCTGGTCGAGCGCGACCCCCTGCTCGCTTACCAGACCAATGTCTTTGGCACCTTCAATATCTGCAAGGGTGTGGCGGCGACACAACCTGCCTGCTGGCTGTTTCACAGCTCGTCGAGCCATGTCTACCAACCCACCAACACGACTATAAGCCTCACGGAAGACAGCCCGACCGTGCCGCGGACCTTCTATGGCGCGACCAAGCTCGCTGCCGAGCAAACCGTCAATACTTTGCTTACCAGGCTGCAGCGGCCTTACTGCATCGGTCGCATTTTCAGCTTCTCGCACCCGCGACAGCAGGGTGACTATCTGGTACCGGCTCTGCAGCGCAATATCCAGTCTTTGCCTGCCGGCGCGCCGCTGCAGATCAGCAACCCCAGCTCCGTGCGCGATATCCAGGATGCCGAATACGTCGTCGATTGCATACTGCAGCTGGCCCGTGTGCATGCGACCGGCACCGTCAATATCGGTACCGGAACCGGGCTGTCGGTCCGGGAGATTGCTGCGGCAGTGGCGCGCGCGCTTGGCAGGACCGCCCTGAGCATAGCGGGTGTCGATCGCGATGCGCCGGGCTCATTGATAGCCGATACCGGCAGACTCAGACGGTTCATGGCACAGTAAGCAGCATGATGGGATCCACGGTATCGATTGTTATCCCGACCTTCAACCGCTCACAGCTGCTGGCGCAAGCCATTGACAGCGCGCTGGGCCAGACGGTGCCGGTAGAGGTCGTGGTCTGTGATCACGGCAGCACCGACGATACCCCGAACGTGGCCGCCCGCTACGGCGCGCGGATCAACTATATCCGCCGCGACCTTGATCAAGGTCCGATCATCTGCTGGCGTGACGGTATCGAACACGCAGCGGGCGAATATATCCATATCAATTACGATGATGACTGGAGTGCGCCCACATTCGTAGAGAAAACCCTGCCGCTCCTGCAGGCCTCGGTGGGCTTTGTGTATACCCGGGTCAGCCTGCACAGCCCCGACCTTGAGGAGATAAAAACCCTGCACAGACATCCGCCCGGCACGCACTCCATGGCAGGCATTGTTCAATACCTGCTGCGCGAGAAGCTCCCCATCAGTCCCGGCTGCGCGCTGTTTCGCAAACGCGATGCGCTGAAGAATTTATTGACGCAAGTGCCGGGTGCCCGCGGTGTGTATGGCAGGAACTCCGGGGTTGGTGAGGATCTGCTGCTGTTCCTGCTCACGGCGCTCGACTATCCGCACTATGCGCACGTGCCCGAAGCCTTGGCGCATTTTCTGGCCCACCCCGCCAGCATCACGACCAGTGCCGGCAACACGGGCAAAATGAGCGCGCTCGTCGATGCCTATACGGTGGCCAAGGCGTATTACCTGGGCCTGCCTGGACACCTGCCGCGGCAGCGCGGGATCAGCGCACGTATCGCGCGGCTGCGGTGGAATGCGGCGGGTCGTCGCGCGCTCGCGGGCCTGGCGCGCTTTTAGCTGCGTCGCCAGGTGCTCAGGCCGCCGGGCTGATCTTCGAGCAGCACACCGGCGGCGGCCAGTTCGACGCGAATCTGATCGGCGGCCGCAAAATCACGCGCCTGGCGGGCCGCCAGGCGCGCAGCGATCCGCTGCTCGATCTGCGCCTCACTGATCTGGGGATGCGCCGCGTCCGCGCTTGAAGAAAATCCGGCGCCCTGGGTACGGAACCAGACTTCCGGATCGGTTTGCAGCAGCCCGAGTACGCCGCCCAGGGCACGCAACTGCGCCGCCCACCGCTCAGCCTCTGGCAGGCGCCCGGCGCCGCGCGCGCTGTTGAGTTCACGCGCCAGATCCTGCAACACGGCCAGCGCTTCGGGCGTATTGAAATCATCGTCCAGGGCGGCTTCAAAGCGCTGCTGCGCGTCGTGGGCCGCAGCGCCCCCCGCAGAGCGGTGGGCAGCGTCGTTGCCGGGCGCCGCCACGCCGCGCAGCGCCGTATACAGACGCGTCAAGGCCGCATCGGCCTGCTCGAGCTGCACCGTGGCGTAGTTGATCGGTCCGCGATAGTGACTGCTCAGCAGAAACATCCGCATCACTTCCGGATGACGCAACCGCGGCAGCACTTCACGCAGCGTGAAGAAATTGTCCAACGACTTCGACATCTTGACGTTATCGACATTCACAAAGCCGTTGTGCATCCAGACATTCACAAAGGCCGCGCCGGTGGCGCCACAGGACTGGGCGATCTCATTTTCATGATGCGGAAACTTCAGGTCGCTCCCGCCCCCATGAATGTCGAAATGATCGCCCAGCAGTGCTGCGGACATGGCCGAGCATTCAATGTGCCAGCCCGGGCGACCTGCGCCCCAGGGAGACTCCCAGGCGGGCTCACCGGGCTTGGCACGCTTCCAGAGTACGAAGTCGAGCGGATCGCGCTTGCTGGTGTCGACCTCGACGCGCGCGCCGGCACGCAGATCTTCCAGGCGTTTGCCTGAGAGCCGCCCGTAGCCGGGGAAGCGCGCGACCGCGTACATGACATCCCCGTCGGTCGCGACATAGGCCAGCTCGCGCGCTATCAGCCGTTCGATCAGCGCAATGATGCCGGGCACGTGCTCGGTGGCGCGCGGCTCGAAATCCGGTGGCTCACAGTTGAGCGTGACGCAATCCTCGCTCATCGCCTCGATATAGCGCGCGGTCAGCGCCGCGATCGATTCGCCGCGCTCAGCGGCGCGCCTGATGATCTTGTCGTCGATATCGGTGATGTTGCGCACGTAGCGCACCTGATAGCCGCGATGCCGCAGATAACGGCGCACCATGTCAAACACCACCAGAAAGCGCGCGTGGCCCACGTGGCAGTGGTCGTAGACGGTGACGCCACAGACGTACATGCCCACCTTGCCCGCCTCGATCGGCGTAAAGGGCGCTTTGCGACCGGTGAGCGAATTGTGTATCTGCAGCACTGTCAGCTCCGATACGCACTCAGTAGCCGGGTCTTTAGCAGCGCTGCGCTCATCGCGCGCACCAGGGGCGCCAGTTCCGGTCCGTGCAATCGCCCGGTGAGAGCGGCGCGCAGTGGCGCAAAGAATTCGACCCCCTTGCGATGGGTGGCGGCGCGCAAAGCCGCCAGCTCCACGCTCGCCGCCGTGGCGTCGGGCTCTGGCACTACGCCCGCTGCGGCCACAAAAAAACCGGGGCCCGCCGCCTGAATTGCCGCGCGTGCCGGAGCTTCGAATGTCAGCTCGCCGCCGAACACCACCGGCAACCATGACTCGACATCGCTGGCCGTCACGAGATTGGGCAGCACGGCCGTCACGAATGCCAGACGCTGCGCTGCGCTCGCCTCGCCAGGCAGGCGCGCCGACAACCACTGCAGCGCGGCTTCGGGCTTGAGCGCATGCACCCACTGCCCCTGCCAGTGACGCAGCTGCGCCATATCGAAATGTGCGCTGGCGCGCTGCAGATGTGCCGGATTGAACTGCGCTGCCATGGCTTCGAGTGTCAGTAATTCCTGAGTGGCGCCGGAATGCCCCAGGCGGAACAGGTGATTGAGGATCGCCAGCGCCGAATATCCCGCCTCGCGCAGCTCACGCAGCGAGCGCGCGCCGTTGCGCTTGGACAGTGGCGCGCCATCATCGCCGGTGAGCAGCGGCAGATGCCCGTAGCCCGGGACGCGCATCTGCAACGCCTCGAGTACCAGTATCTGCCGTGGCGTGTTGGCCAGATGATCATCACCGCGTAGCACCTGGGTCACCTGCATCAGTGAATCATCGATGGCGTTGGCGAAGAAGAATGCCGGTGTGCCCTCCTCGCGGCGAATGACAAAATCGCCAATATGTGCGCAATCAAACTGCTGCTGCGCATGCACCAGATCATCAAACTGCAGCAGGCGCGTCGCTGGCACACGAAACCGCAGCGAGGCACGTGCCCCGCTGGCAAAGCGCGCCGCGCGCTGCGCCGGATCGAGACTCGCGCAGGGTCCCGCGTAGCGCGGCGGCCGGCCCGCACCCAGCTGCGCACGGCGCGACAACGCCAGCTCCGCGGCGCTGCAAAAACACGGATAGGCCAGATCACGTTGTTCAAGTTGCGCCAACCGCGGGGCATAAACTGCGCCGCGCTCTGATTGCCGATAGGGACCTGCAGCGCCCGGGCGCCCCGGCCCTTCATCCCAGTCCAGGCCCAGCCAGCGCAGTTCCTGTTCCAGTGCCTGGGTATGCGCCTCGGTGCTGCGCGCCGCGTCGGTGTCCTCAATGCGCAGCACGAAGCGCCCACCACCGCGCCGCGCCAGCAGCAGGCTGAACAAGGCGGTGCGTACGTTGCCCAGGTGCAGCTCGCCGCTCGGGCTGGGGGCAAAACGTGTCACTGGAGGGGCTGGCATCCGTACAATGTTACACGGGGTCGCGTTGCGCATGGGGCGCGCGTCAGGAGCGCTACGTTGCCGAAGGGAGGCGCGGATCATGAATTGCATTGGTCGGGAACGCCATGAACC
>JANMWZ010000146.1:0-28330 GCA_031441585.1 Gammaproteobacteria bacterium | reverse complement strand
TGTCACGGGACTGATCGAGTTGCCGGCCAACACCGAGATGGTGATGCCCGGGGACAACATCAAGATGAATGTCGACCTCATCGCACCGATCGCGATGGAAGAGGGCCTGCGTTTCGCCATCCGCGAGGGTGGCCGGACGGTCGGCGCCGGAGTAGTGTCCAAAATCCTGAAGTAAGTACTTTGAAAAGATAATGGTGCTTAGCTGCGCTTACACAGCCGCAGATAAGCACCGCCAACACTAGGCCAGTAGCTCAATTGGCAGAGCGGCGGTCTCCAAAACCGCAGGTTGGGGGTTCGATTCCCTCCTGGCCTGCCAGCTCCCCCGCAAGGGGAGCGCACTTCGGGAAACGGCGGATGTAATGAACGAACAGGCTCAGGAACAAAATGCTGGCGCGGGCGCCGTTGGCCTCGTGACCATCGCCCTGGCAATTGCCCTGGTGATAGCCGGCATTGCCGGCTACTACCTTATGGATGCGCGTCCCGACTGGCAGCGCTGGAGCACAGCCGCTTTGGGTCTGATCGCGGGCCTGGCGGTATTTGCCGTTTCTCCGGTGGGCCGCCGTAGCTGGCAGTTCGCACTCGACTCGCGGGTCGAGCTGCGCAAAGTAGTGTGGCCAAGTCGGCAGGAAACCCTGCAAACCACCCTGGCGGTGTTTTTGTTCGTCACCGTAGCGGGCGTATTTTTCTGGTTGCTCGACGCCATCCTGGCGTGGCTGACCAAACTGCTGACCGGCCAGGGAGGCTGATCGTGGCGCTTCGATGGTATGTAGTGCACGCCTATTCGAATTTCGAACACCGTGTGGCCGAGGCGCTCAGAGAGCGCATCCGTCGCGACGGGCAGGAAGTGAAATTCGGCGAGATTCTGGTACCGACCGAAGAGGTCGTGGAAATGCGCGACGGGCAGAAGCGGCGCAGTGAGCGCAAGTTCTACCCGGGTTATGTGCTGGTGCAGATGGAAATGGATGAGACCACCTGGCATCTGGTGCGCGATGTGCCCAAGGTGCTCGGTTTCATCGGTGGCACCAGCGACAAGCCGGCAGCCATAACCGAGAAAGAGGCCAATCGCATCCTGCAGCGCGTCGAAGAAGGTGTCGACAAACCGCGGCCGAAGGTGCTGTTTGAGCCGGGGCAGGTGGTGCGCGTGACGCACGGCCCCTTCAATGATTTCAATGGCGTGGTTGAGAGCGTCAACTACGAAAAGAACCGGGTGCAGGTGGCGGTGCAGATTCTGGGCCGCTCAACACCCGTGGAACTGGATTTTTCGCAGGTCGAAAAGGTCTGACGACTGCGCTGTTGCCCGCGTCGCCCGGTTTGGCGGTCTATTTTGGGGAGCCTCACGGCGTTTGCACCCATAGGAGTCGATGAGTCATGGCTAAGAAAGTACAAGGGTACGTCAAGCTGCAGGTGCCGGCGGGTTCCGCCAATCCCTCGCCGCCTATCGGCCCGGCCCTCGGTCAGCAGGGCGTGAACATCATGGAGTTCTGCAAGCAGTTCAACGCGCAGACTCAAAAACTCGAGAAGGGACTGCCGATCCCGGTGGTGATCACCGTGTATTCGGATCGTTCTTTCACCTTCATCATGAAGACGCCACCGGCTGCGGTGCTGATCCTCAAAGCGATTGGCATCGAAAAAGGCAGCGGTACGCCGAACACCAACAAGGTGGGCAAGATCACCCGCAAGCAGCTTGAAGATGTGGCCAGGGCCAAGACCCCTGATCTGACTGCCGCCGATCTGGAAGCTGCAGTACGCACCATTGCCGGTAGCGCGCGCAGCATGGGCGTTGAAGTGGAGGGCCTCTGACATGCCAGCGTTAGCCAAACGAATGAAAGTGTGGAAGGAAAAACTTCCACCCGGCAAGCAATACGCGATCGATGAGGCGCTTAAACTGGTGAAGGAATTCGCCACCGCGAAGTTCGCCGAGTCGGTCGATGCCGCTGTGAATCTGGGCATCGACGCCAGCAAGTCCGACCAGCAGGTGCGCGGTTCAACCGTGCTGCCGCATGGCATTGGCAAGAGCGTGCGCGTCGCAGTCTTCACCAGTGGCAAGAACCAGGAAATCGCGCGCGCCGCTGGCGCCGATATCGTCGGTCTTGAAGACCTGGCAGAAAAAGTGAAAGCCGGCGAAATGAATTTCGACGTCGTCATAGCGAGTCCCGATGCCATGCGCGTCGTGGGTCAGCTCGGCCAGATCCTGGGTCCGCGCGGCCTGATGCCGAATCCGAAAGTGGGCACCGTGAGCCCCGATGTGGCTACGGCGGTGAAGAACGCCAAGGCGGGCCAGGTGCGGTATCGCGTCGACAAGGCCGGCATCGTGCATTGTACGATCGGCAAGGCCAGTTTCGAAATCAATGCGCTCAGGGAAAACCTGATGGCGCTGATTGCCGATCTGCAGAAGGCCAAGCCGGCTGCTGCCAAGGGCATTTATCTCAAGCGCGTGACTCTGTCCTCGACCATGGGTCCGGGCATTGGCGTGGATCATTCGACGCTGAGTATTTAAGAGGAATCGATTTTACGATTTTGGTGCGGGTCAGCGGGCCGTGTGAACGGCGCAATGACTTCCATCGAAGACCGCAGGCGGGCCGCGTGGCCCTTAATGGTCGCCTGCGCAGGTGGTGAAAGCAGTCAGGAGTTTTTCTGTGGCTGTCGATCACTGTCAGGGACGGATCCGGCGCGATGCGGCGCCAGATTCGAGTTGTGGTTCGACAACCAGGAGGTGCGCGTAATGCCACTGAATCTGGATGACAAGAAGGCGCTGGTCGCGGAGATCAATGCAGTGGCGGCGAATGCCCAGTCACTGGTGGCCGCTGAATACCGTGGACTCACGGTAGGCCTGATGACCGAACTGCGTGCCAAGGCGCGCGGCGCCGGGGTGTACATGCGTGTGATCAAAAACACGCTGGCACGCCGGGCCGTAGCGGGCACCGCATTCGAGAACATCGGACCGGTGCTCAAGGGACCGCTGGTGCTGGCTTTTTCGAAGGACGATCCGGGCGCTGCGGCGCGCGTGATCAAGGCCTTCGCGAAGGATCACGACAAGCTGGTGACCATGGCCGTATCGCTTGGCGGGCAATTGCTGCCCGGCAAAGATCTGGACAAGGTTGCCAGCCTGCCGACGCGCGATCAGGCGCTTGCCATGCTGATGGGTGTCATGAAGGCGCCCATGCAGAAACTGGTGGGCACTCTGGCCGCGACCCCTTCGAAACTGGTGCGCACGCTCGCTGCGGTGCGCGATCAGAAGCAGGCTGCCGCCGGCGCATAAGTTGCAGATCAATTCCGATAAATAATTTTTGAGATTTCAGGAGACGACAATGGCTGTTTCGAAAGACGAGATTCTGGACGCGATCGCCAAGATGAGCCTCATGGATGTGGTTGAGCTGATCACCGACATGGAAAAGAAGTTTGGTGTGACCGCAGCGGCCCCGGTGGCGGCGGCGGCGGTGGGCGGCGGCGCTGCGGCTGCGGCCCCGGTTGAGGAACAGACCGAGTTCACGGTCACCCTCAAGGAATATCCGGCTGACAAGAAAGTCACCGTCATCAAGGTGGTGCGCGAGCTCACGGGTCTGGGGCTGAAGGAAGCCAAAGATCTGGTCGAGGCCGTGCCCTCAGTGGTGAAGGATGCGGTCAGCAAGGCCGATTCCGAAACCATGAAGAAGAAGCTGGAAGATGCTGGCGCCAAGGTAGAGATCAAATAGTCGCATGTTCCGCACCGCGGTGTGCGCCGCGGCGCCTCCTGGGCTTATGCCCCGGTGGCGCCGCTGCGCGCGCGGCTTACTCCCGTAGCTAGAGGGTTCAGACGATGGCTTACTCCTTCACTGAGAAAAAGCGCATTCGCAAGGATTTCGGCAAGCAGCCGGGAGTTCTGAATGTGCCGTATCTGCTGGCCATCCAGCTCGATTCCTATCGCAGCTTCCTGCAGGCCGACACGGCCGAAGAGGCGCGGGTGGAACGCGGGCTGCATGCCGCATTCAAGAGTGTGTTCCCGATCTCCAGCTATTCGGGCAATGCGACCCTCGAGTACGTCAGCTACCGGCTCGGCGAGCCGGTATTCGACGTGAAGGAATGTCAGCTGCGCGGTCTCACTTATGCCGCGCCGCTGCGCGTCAAAGTGCGGCTGATCGTGCTCGATAAGGAAGCCCCGGGCGCCAAGAAGCCGGTCAAGGATGTGCGCGAGCAGGAGGTCTACCTCGGCGAACTGCCGCTCATGACCGACAACGGCACCTTCATCGTCAATGGCACCGAGCGTGTCATTGTCTCGCAGCTGCATCGCTCGCCCGGCGTGTTCTTTGATCACGATCGCGGCAAGAGCCATTCATCCGGCAAGCTGCTGTTTTCGGCGCGCATCATTCCCTATCGTGGCTCGTGGCTTGATTTCGAGTTCGACCCGAAAGACTGCGTCTTCGCCCGTATCGACAGGCGCCGCAAACTCCCGGTGTCGATCATCCTGCGCGCGCTCGGCATGAACGAGGCGGAAATTCTCGACATCTTCTTTGAGAAGAACGCTTTTGACGTCAGCCGGGAAACCGTGGCCATGGAACTGGTGCCACAGCGCCTGCGCGGTGAGACCGCCAGCTTTGAGATTCGCGTCGGCGATCAGGTGATTGTCGAAGAAGGCCGCCGCATCACGGCGCGCCATGTGCGCCAGCTCGAAGACCTGGGCGTGCATCAACTGACCGTGCCGCGTGAATACCTGTACGGCAAAGTGCTCTCGCACGACATCGTCAATGGTGATACCGGCGAGATCATCGCCAAGGCGAATGAAGTACTGACCGCGCTCAGCGCCGAGAAGCTGATCGAAGCCGGCATCACGCGTATCAATACGCTCTATGTCAACGATCTGGATCGCGGCGCATTCATTTCCGATACGCTGCGTATTGATCCGACCAAGACGCGCCTCGAGGCGCTGGTCGAAATCTATCGCATGATGCGCCCCGGTGAGCCGCCGACCAAAGATGCGGCCGAAAATCTTTTCAACAACCTGTTCTTCAACAACGAACGCTACGATCTGTCGGGCGTCGGACGCATGAAGTTCAACCGTCGCGTCGGCCGCAAGGAAATCACCGGCTCCAACGTGCTGTCGAAGGAAGATATCCTCGACGTCCTCAAGGTGCTGATCGATATCCGCAACGGCAATGGCACAGTCGACGATATCGATCATCTCGGCAACCGGCGCGTGCGTTCGGTGGGCGAGATGGCTGAGAACGCCTTCCGCGTCGGCCTGGTGCGCGTCGAGCGCGCTGTCAAGGAACGTCTGACAATTGCCGAATCCGAGCCGCTGATGCCGCAGGAGATGATCAACGCCAAGCCGGTGGCCGCCGCCGTCAAGGAGTTCTTCGGTTCCTCGCAGCTCTCGCAGTTCATGGACCAGAACAACCCGCTCTCCGAAGTCACGCACAAGCGACGTGTTTCGGCTCTCGGCCCAGGTGGCCTGACGCGCGAGCGTGCCGGCTTCGAAGTACGTGACGTGCATACCACGCACTATGGGCGCGTGTGCCCGATCGAAACGCCGGAAGGCCCGAATATCGGCCTGATCAATTCGCTCTCGGTTTACGCGCGCACCAATCAGTATGGCTTCCTCGAGACGCCTTACCGAAGGGTTGAGAACAGCCGCGTCACCGACACGATTGATTACCTCTCGGCCATCGAAGAAGGCGAGTTCGCGATCGCGCGCGCCGATGCCAAGATCGATGCCAAGGGCATGCTGCATGACGAGCTGGTATCGTGTCGCATGCAGAGCGAATTCACCCTGATGAATCGCGAACGCATCAACTACATGGATGTCAGCCCCAAGCAGATTGTCTCGGTGGCGGCCTCGCTGATTCCATTCCTCGAACACGATGATGCCAACCGCGCGCTCATGGGTTCGAACATGCAGCGCCAGGCGGTACCGACGCTCCGTTCCGAGACGCCGTTGGTCGGCACCGGCATGGAACGCCCGGTGGCCATCGATTCGGGCGTTACCGTGGTGGCACGCCGTGGCGGCATCGTCGACTCGGTCGATGCCTCGCGTATCGTGGTACGGGTGAATGACGATGAAACCACAGCCGGTGAGCCGGGTGTCGATATCTACAATCTCACCAAATACACGCGTTCCAACCAGAACACCTGCATCAATCAACGCCCGCTCGTGAACGGCAACGATCGCATCTCACGCGGCGACGTGCTGGCCGATGGTCCGTCCACGGATCTGGGCGAGCTGGCGCTGGGCCAGAACATGCTGGTCGCGTTCATGCCCTGGAACGGTTACAACTACGAAGACTCGATCCTGATCTCCGAGCGGGTTGTACAGGAAGACCGCTTCACGACCATTCACATCGAAGAGCTCAGCTGCGTGGCGCGCGATACCAAGCTGGGGCCTGAAGATATTTCTGCGGACATCCCCAACGTCGGTGACGCGGCGCTCGCCAAGCTTGACGAAGCAGGTATTGCCTTCATTGGCGCGGAAGTGCGCGCCGGCGATATTCTGGTTGGCAAGGTGACTCCGAAGGGCGAGACCCAACTCACGCCCGAGGAGAAGCTGCTGCGTGCCATATTCGGTGAAAAGGCCAGCGACGTGAAAGATACCTCACTGCGCGTGCCGCCGGGGATGGACGGCACGGTGATCGACGTGCGCGTGTTTACCCGTGACGGAGTCGAGAAGGATATCCGCGCGCAGTCCATCGAGAAGGCGGAGATCGAGCGGGTGCGCAAAGACCTGCAGGATCAGCGCCGCATTATTGAAGATGACCTGTATTCGCGGGTGCGCGGCATGCTGTTGGCCAAGAGTGCGGCCGGTGGCCCGAAGAAACTCAAGAGTGGCACCAGGATCGAGGCCGAGTACCTCGACTCACTGACGCGCGAAGAGTGGTTCGAAATCCGCCTGGAAGACGAAGAGGCCAATGGCCAGCTGGAGGCGGCCGGCGAACGTCTGCGCACCCAGCAGCAGGCCTTCGACAAGCGTCTCGATGAGAAGAAGGCCAAAATCACGGCGGGCGACGATCTCGCACCCGGCGTGCTCAAGATGGTCAAGGTATACCTTGCGGTCAAGCGCCGCGTGCAGCCCGGCGACAAGATGGCCGGACGTCACGGCAACAAGGGCGTGATCTCGACCATCGTCCCGGTCGAGGACATGCCTTATCTGGAAGATGGCACGCCGGTCGATGTGGTGCTCAACCCCCTCGGTGTGCCCTCGCGTATGAACGTCGGTCAGGTGCTCGAAACACATCTGGGCTGGGCGGCCAAGGGCTTGGGGCTGAAGATCGGGCGCATGCTCGATGCCCAGGCCAGTAATGCCGAGCTGCGTGGTTTCCTCGGCCAGATCTACAACGAGACCAGTGGCCAGAAGGAGCAGCTGGGCGAATTCAATGACAAGGAATTGTACGAGCTGGCTGGCAATCTGCGGCGCGGTGTACCGATGGCGACCCCGGTGTTCGACGGCGCAGCCGAAAGCGACATCAAGGCCCTGCTGAAGCTGGCGGATATGCCACAGTCAGGACAAACCTGGTTGTTTGACGGTCGTACCGGCGAGCGTTTTGATCGCCAGGTTACGGTCGGCTACATGTACATGCTCAAGCTCAACCATCTGGTCGATGACAAGATGCACGCGCGCTCCACCGGGCCTTACAGCCTGGTGACCCAGCAACCGCTGGGCGGCAAGGCGCAGTTTGGCGGTCAGCGCTTCGGAGAAATGGAAGTCTGGGCGCTGGAAGCCTACGGCGCGGCCTACACGCTGCAGGAAATGCTGACGGTCAAGTCCGACGACACCATCGGTCGCACGCAGATGTACAAGAGCATCGTCGATGGCAATCACGAGATGAAGGCGGGCATGCCCGAATCCTTCAACGTGCTGGTCAAGGAAATACGTTCGCTTTGCATTAACATCGAACTCGAGCAGGATTGAACATGAAGGACCTACTCAAGCTTTTCAAACAGCAGGCACCGCTCGAGCAGTTCGACTCGATCAAGATCGGCCTGGCCTCACCGGAAATGGTGCGCGCCTGGTCGTATGGCGAGGTGCGCAAGCCCGAAACCATCAACTACCGCACCTTCAAGCCCGAGCGCGATGGCCTGTTCTGCGCCAAGATCTTTGGTCCCGTGAAGGACTATGAGTGCCTGTGCGGCAAGTACAAGCGCCTCAAGCATCGCGGCGTGGTGTGCGAGAAGTGTGGCGTTGAAGTTACCCAGTCCAAGGTGCGCCGCGAGCGCATGGGCCACATTGAGCTCGCCAGCCCCACTGCGCACATCTGGTTCCTGAAATCACTGCCCTCGCGTATCGGCCTGATGCTCGATATGACGTTGCGTGAAATCGAGCGCGTGCTGTATTTCGAAGCCTTCGTGGTTATCGACCCAGGCATGACGCCAATGCAGCGCGGCCAGCTGCTGACCGATGAAATGTATCTGGAAGCCATCGAAGAGCACGGCGATGAGTTCGACGCCCGCATGGGCGCTGAGGCTGTGCACGAGCTGCTGCAGTCGCTCGATCTCAAGGCCGAGATGGTCAAGATCCGCGAGGACATGACCAACACCGCCTCCGAGACCAAGCTCAAGCGCCTCTCCAAGCGCCTCAAGCTCGCGGAATCATTCCTCGCCTCGGGCAACAAGCCCGAGTGGATGGTGATGACCGTGCTGCCGGTGTTGCCGCCAGACCTGCGCCCACTGGTGCCCCTCGATGGCGGCCGCTTCGCGACTTCCGATCTTAACGATCTGTATCGGCGCGTCATCAATCGCAACAATCGTCTGCGCCGGCTGCTCGAGCTCTCGGCTCCCGATATCATCGTGCGCAACGAAAAGCGCATGCTGCAGGAAGCCGTCGATGCGCTGCTCGACAACGGCCGCCGCGGGCGCGCCATTACCGGCACCAACCGCCGGCCGCTGAAATCCCTGGCCGACATGATCAAGGGCAAGCAGGGGCGCTTTCGCCAGAACCTGCTCGGCAAGCGCGTCGATTACTCGGGCCGCTCGGTCATTGTCGTCGGCCCCACGCTGCGTCTGCACCAGTGCGGCCTGCCGAAGAAGATGGCGCTTGAGCTGTTTAAGCCATTTATTTTTCATAAACTGCAGATTCGCGGTGACGCCTCAACCATCAAGGCCGCCAAGCGCCTGGTCGAGCGCGAAGGCCCGGAAGTCTGGGACATCCTCGAAGAGGTGATCCGCGAGCATCCGGTGCTGCTCAACCGCGCGCCGACTTTGCATCGCCTTGGCATTCAGGCTTTCGAGCCGGTGCTGGTCGAGGGCAAGGCGATTCAGCTGCATCCGCTGGTGTGCACGGCATTCAACGCCGACTTCGACGGTGACCAGATGGCTGTGCACGTGCCGCTGTCGATCGAGGCACAGCTCGAAGCACGCGCGCTGATGATGAGCTCGAACAACATTCTCTCGCCCGCCAACGGCGACCCGATCATCGTACCCTCGCAGGACGTGGTGCTGGGTCTCTATTACCTGACCCGTGAGATGGTCGGTGCACGCGGTGAAGGCATGTACTTCAGCGACGTGCACGAAGCCCATCGTGCCTATGAAGGCCGCAATATCGATCTGCAGGCCAAGGTGCACGTGCGCGTTCGTGAATACGTGCGTGGCGCGAACGATGAGTTTGAGCCGCGCCGCCGGCTGGTGAAGACTACGGTCGGTCGCGCCTTGCTGTCCGAGATTCTGCCCCACGGCATGTCCTTTGATCTGATCAACATGGACATGACCAAGAAGGCGATCTCGGCGACGATCAACGCCTGCTACCGTATCCTGGGCCTGAAGGAAACGGTCGTGTTCGCCGATCAGCTCATGTACATGGGCTTTCACTACGCGACCCGTTCAGCGGTCTCCTTCGGCATCGACGACATCGTCATCCCGGAGCAGAAGGTCAAGCTGGTCAGCGCCGCCGAGCGCGAGGTCAAGGAAATCCAGGATCAGTATTCCTCCGGCCTGGTGACCAACGGCGAGCGTTACAACAAGGTGGTCGACATCTGGTCGCGCGCCAATGATCAGGTCGCCAAGGCGATGATGGAAAAGCTCGGCACTGAAGATGCCACCGATTCACTCGGCGTCAAGCAGCGGCAGAAGTCCTTCAACTCGATCTTCATGATGGCCGATTCCGGTGCCCGCGGTAGTGCGGCGCAGATTCGCCAGCTCGCGGGTATGCGCGGCCTGATGGCCAAGCCCGACGGCTCGATCATCGAGACGCCGATCACGGCGAACTTCCGTGAAGGCCTGAATGTGTTGCAGTACTTCATCTCGACGCACGGCGCGCGCAAGGGCCTGGCTGACACCGCACTCAAGACCGCGAACTCCGGTTACCTGACGCGCCGTCTGGTCGACGTCGCCCAGGATCTGGTGGTTACCGAAGTCGATTGCGGCACCAGCAATGGCGTTTCCATGTCACCGTTGGTCGAAGGTGGTGACGTGGTCGAGGCCCTGGGCGAACGCGCTCTGGGTCGCGTCACGGCTGCGGACATCCTCAAGCCCGGCACTGAGCGGGTGCTGGTGGCGACCAACGTACTGCTCGATGAGGGCCTGGTGCGCCTGATCGAACAGGAAGGTGTCGACCAGATCAGCGTGCGCTCCCCCATCACCTGTCAGTTGCGCTATGGCGTGTGCAGCAATTGCTACGGCCGCGACCTGGGTCGCGGACGCCTGATCAACATTGGCGAAGCGGTGGGCGTCATCGCCGCGCAGTCGATCGGTGAACCCGGCACACAGCTGACCATGCGTACCTTCCACATCGGTGGTGCGGCCTCGCGGGCCGCAGCGGCCAACAATGTTGAAATTCGCAACAAGGGCACGCTACGCTTCCATCATCTCAAGACCGTGCAGCACGAAAAGGGTCACCTGGTCGCGGTCTCGCGCTCCGGTGAGATCGGCGTGGTCGATGAATTCGGCCGTGAGCGCGAGCGCTACAAGATTCCCTTTGGCGCCACCATCACGGGACGCGAGGGCGTCAAGGTAGTGGGCGGTCAGGTGGTCGCGACCTGGGATCCGCACACCCACCCGGTGGTCACGGAAGTGGCTGGTAACATCCGCTTCACCGACTTCGTCGACGGCCTCACGGTGACGACGCAGGTGGATGAAGTCACGGGTCTTTCCAGCACCGTGGTGATGGATTCCAAACAGCGTGGTGGCAAGGATCTGCGGCCAACGATTCGTCTGTTGTCGGCCAAGGGCAAGGAACTCACTTTCGCCAACACCATCATCCCTGCGGTTTACAACCTGCCGCCGGGCGCCCTGGTCAACCTGGTCGATGGCGCCAAGGTGGCCGTGGGCGACATCATCGCCCGCATCCCGCAGGAATCATCCAAGACGCGCGACATCACCGGTGGACTACCACGTGTAGCGGATCTGTTCGAGGCCCGCAAGCCAAAAGATCAGGCGATTCTCGCCGAGAAGACCGGTACCGTCAGTTTCGGCAAGGAGACCAAGGGCAAGCGCCGCCTGGTCATCACCGATGAGCACACCGAGAAATACGAAGAGCTGATTCCCAAGTGGCGCCAGCTCAATGTGTTCGAGGGTGAGCAGGTCGAGCGTGGTGAGGTCATTGCCGACGGCGAGCCCAACCCGCACGACATCCTGCGTCTGCAGGGGGTCGAGGCGCTGGCCAACTATCTGGTGCGCGAGATTCAGGACGTTTACCGCCTGCAGGGCGTGAAGATCAACGACAAGCACATTGAAGTGATCATCCGGCAGATGCTGCGCAAGACCGAAGTCATGTCAATCGGCGACACCACGCTGCTGCGTGGCGAGCAGCTCGATCGCTCACGCGCCATGGCCATCAACGATCGCGCCGTCAAGGCCGGCAAGCAGGCCGCGAGCCTGCAACCGGTACTGCTGGGCATTACCAAGGCGTCGCTGGCCACCGAGTCGTTCATCTCGGCCGCTTCGTTCCAGGAGACCACTCGCGTGCTGACCGAAGCCTCGGTGCGTGGCCTCAAGGACGAGCTGCGCGGCCTCAAGGAAAACGTCATCGTCGGCCGGCTGATACCGGCGGGTACGGGCTTCGCGGCCCATGCTCATCGGCGTCGCAAGAACGACGGCACCGAGACGCGGGGCTTCATGGACGTTGGCGCTGCGGTCGCGGATGCGGATGAGGCAGGGCCAGTGGTGGAAGAGGAAAGTGCGGTGAGCTAGTCGCAGGCGCGCGCGCTCGTGGCGCGGCGCCACGGAGTAGTTAGTAGATGTGGTGGGAGCCGCTGCTGGCAGCGGAGATTGGCAGGCCGGTCGTGATCAGGAAGATGCGGCCGGAAGGTGGGCCGTGGATGTTGCTCCAGCCTGAGGGAATGAGTAGTTCGGCCTGGCCGTGCTCATCGTGTTCGCCAAAGCCTACCGCGTCAAAGCCGAAAGTCTCTCCCGGGATGCGGCTGGTATAGGTACGCAGCAGGTTTCCAGTGCGGCCGTCGAATAGATAGGCGCGGCCTGCGCCGGGTGCGACGGCGCTGTACTGCCAGGAACCTATGATCAAATCGGCGCGATGGTCGCCATTGATGTCACCGGCCACGGAGTGAGTGGTACCGAATCCTTCACCGGCTGTTTGGCCCGAAAAGGTGTAGAGGCGTTGGCCGGTGCGGCCCGAATACACGTAGGCCTTACCGGTCTTGGGTCCGCGCGAGGCGTCCGACCAGTCCGAGGCGAAGATGTCGGGCACGCTATCGCCATCGACATCGCCCAGCACCGAAACAAACATATAACCCAGGGCTACACCGGTTGAGTCGGCGTCAATCGTATAAATGTGGCTGGCTTGAAAGACCTGAGTAGACATACACGCGACCGGTATTGTGGGCTCCGGCGCCTGGGGCGCCGAATACAATATAGCGGTTCCTGGCGTCCGAGAATCCCGCTACCGTGCTGCCGAACGCGTCGCCGCTGTGCTCACCGGTCAAGGTCAGCAGGAGCTGGCCCGATTTTCCGGAATAGACGAAGGCACGGCCAGCGTCTTTGCCACCGGCATTGTTACCGGGTGCTCCAATGATCACATCCGCATAGCCGTCGCCATCGATATCACCGACGCTGGCGACATGTTCACCGAAGTGATCACCACGGCTCTCGCCGTGCAGAGTGCGCAGGGTGCTGCCATCGCGTCCAGAGTAAAGATAGGCGCTATCAATCTCCGGCGCACTGGCGATGACATCGGGAATGCCATCAGCATTGACGTCGCCGGCGGCTTCGATGCCTGAGCCAAGCTGATCGCCAGGCGCGCCGTCCACTTGCCACAATAGCGCGCCGCTACGCCCACTGTAGACATACACGCGGCCGGCATTGTCACCGCCATTTCTTCTGGTGGGTGCCGAAGTGACGAAGTCGTTGCAGCCGTCGGCATCCACATCGCCAATGACGCGGGCAATCCAGCCGAATTGATCGCCCGCGGCCTCACCAGTCCATTCGTGAATGATCGTTACCGGCTCAACAAAGGCTTGTATTGAGGCAAGGGGTGGCGCGCCAGACTTGCATGAACCAAGCATGGACCCGATGCACAACCAGAACGCGGTGACCTGGAGTATTTTCATCCTTGCAATACTGGTCTGTAGCGGGGGCTGTGGCGTCGCAAGCCTTGCTCAATTCCTGAATTTGACTTAGTCCGGATAGCAGCTGGCCGTTGGACTGAACCCCTGGAAACGAGCAAGATCTGCAACAGCGGAGAACGAGTGCCGTCGTAGAGTTATCCAGGCAGCGCGTGCGCCGAGCTGCGGGGTGGCGAGACAAACCGTGATTTTGAGAGAAATGCCACCCATTTGGGATCCGGGCTTCCGGCCAGGTTTCTACGCGCGCTGGCGCAAGGAGAATGCGGTTATCTCGGCAAGAACCCGCCGGGCGGAATACCCGGAGTACGATCAGCTCTTGTCCGTCAAAATGATACGCGGCGGTAGCGAAGACTATTTCATCGATGGGCGCCG
The DNA here is from genome assembly GCA_031441585.1 of Gammaproteobacteria bacterium. Taxonomy (GTDB): domain Bacteria; phylum Pseudomonadota; class Gammaproteobacteria; order Steroidobacterales; family Steroidobacteraceae; genus FEN-1191. The sequence goes on along the minus strand of JANMWZ010000146.1, from coordinate 14,483 downwards.
GGTCGCCGTCGATGATGACACCTTCCTGATACTCAATGCTGGCCGCCGCTACGCCAGCCGCATTGACGGTCTGCAGCCGGCGCACTCTTTTTCAATTTTCTTTCGCCCCGGACTGGCCGAGGAAGTACTGGACTCGATGGTACGATCCGCCGGGGCGTTACTGTCGAATCCGGAAGCCAGCGCCATTCGCAGCGTCGAATTTGACGAGCAGCTCAGGGAACATGACCGCTCGGTAACACCGGTACTGCGCTTCATACAGGGCGTGGTTGACGCCGGCGCGGCGGACCCGCTTTGGCTGGAGGAGCAACTGCGGTTTCTGATGGCACGCATGCTGGTGCAGGAGCAGGTGCGGGCCCGGGTACAGGAGCGGGTGCCCTCAGCGAAGGCGGCCACCCGCCGCGAACTGCACCGGCGCCTGCGACTGGGTGTCACTTACCTGCACACCCACTATCGCGAGGCAATCGCCCTGCGGCAGGTGGCTGCGGCAGCTCATATGTCATCGTTTCACTTCTTGAGAACTTTCCGGGCCGTATACGGTATTACCCCTTCCGTATACCTCAATCGCAAACGCACTAAAGCGGCAGTTCGTCTGATACGAGAGTCGGGCTGGCCGTTGACTGAAGTCGCCGAGCATGTAGGTTTCGGTAGTCGCACGACCTTGTATCGCCAGCTGCGCGTGGCGCGAGCGGGCCTCTTGGCGGCACGAACGGCTTGATTCGCGCCACTATCAGCTTGGCTTGATTTTGGCCGCATACAGCGATCAGGATTGGGCATGGCACCACTCGAGGAATCGTTTCCCGCTTTAGAAGAGTCAGCAGAGGTGCGCTGGTCGCTGCTGCTGGTAGCTGCTGGCGCCGGTTGGCTGATAGTGACTTCCACCGCCTTGTTGTGGATGCAGCCGATGAGCGGCAAGGAAGTTGGCGCGGTCTACTACATGTCGTCCCCAGCGCGCACGTTCCAGCATTTCCTGGTCTTTTCGGTGTCGGTGATCGCCTATCGCGTGACCTTCTGGCGCGGCACGCCCAATTACCGCGCACGGCCGCTGCTATTTGTCACCCTGCAGGTGGCACTGGCACTGTCGGTGGTGAGGCTCGTCCCATTTGCTGCGGCCATTGCCAGCGGTGTGGTGGATCACCGCGTGGCGGATTTTTACGATACGTTCAGATACTGGCGGCCATTCGCACCCAGCTTCAGCGACTGGCTGACGCCCATGCAGTTCTTCCTGCCACCGTACCTGCTGGGTCTGACCCTGATCGGCATGGTGCAACTCGCGCGTGACTACCATCGCGAATCCCTGCGATCGGCGAAGCTGTGGGCCGCCTATGCCGAAACGCGGCTGACGATGCTCTCAAGCCAGCTGCAACCGCATTTTCTCTTCAATGCGCTGCACGCGATCAGCGAGCTGATCAATGAAGACCCGGATCGCGCCTCGGTCATGCTCGCGCGCCTGGGTGACTTCCTGCGACATGCCCTGGAGAGCAGCAAGCAACCGTGGGTGACGGTTGCCACGGAAGTCACGGGGCTTGAGGCGTATCTCGCCGTGCAGCAGGCCCGCTTCCGCGATCGCCTGCAGGTCGACATCCAGGTTGACCAGCATGCCGCTGCCCTGACGATGCCGTCCATGCTGCTGCAGCCGCTGGTGGAAAACGCTGTGGAGCACGGGCGCGGCGGCCCCTCATCGACGTTGACTGTCAATGTTGCCATTAAATTCGCTGGCGATCGCCTGCTTTTCGCAATCCGCAACAGCACACCACAACTGGCAGCGCCCATATCAGCGGACCGGTTTGGAAACGGCTTGAAGAACGTCACCTTCAGGTTGCGTGCCGCCTACAGCGACGGCGCCGAGCTGGTTGTCGGTCCCGACCCGCGCGGTGGCACGCTGGCATCGCTCGATGTACCTGCGAGACGCAATCAGTGACTGCGATGCCCTATACCGCCGTGGTGGTGGACGATGAGCCCCTGGCACGTCAGCGCATACTCCGACTGCTGGCGCGCGACGCGGAGTTCCTGGTAGTCGGCGAGTGCAGCTCGGCTTCACAGGCCTTGCGACTGAATGTCACTGACGCCCCGAATCTGATCCTGCTCGACATCAGCATGCCCAACGAGGATGGCTTCGAGCTGCTGCGCCACTGGAGTGCTCGCGGCTTCGAGCCTTTTGTGATATTTGTCACGGCCTACTCCGAACATGCGATCAAGGCATTCGAAGTCGACGCCGTCGACTACCTGCTCAAACCCTTTGACGACGAGCGTTTCATGATGGCCCTGGCGCGCGCCAAGGCTGTCATTGGCGCGGAGCGGGGCGGCAGTCCGGCTACGGCTGACCCCGAGGAGCACGTCAATCGAACTCCGGGTTCTGTCGACCATAATTATCCGCAGCGCCTGCTCATCACCGAGGCGGGTAAGGTCATGTTCATGCCCACGCGCGAAGTGGAATTCGTGCAGTCAGCGGGTAAGTACGTGAAGGTGTTCGCGCAGGGCAAGTGTCACCTGATGCGCCAGCCGATGCATGAGCTTGAGGCGCGTCTGGATCCCAACCAGTTCGTACGTATCCACCGTTCCAGCATAGTTAATGTCGATCAGATTGTGGAAATGCATCCGTTGTTTCACGGCGACTATGAGCTGGTTCTCAAGCGCGGCACGCGGCTTGGCATGAGCCGGCGCTTCCGTAGCCGCTTCGACCGCTTTCTGGCAGGTCGCTAACGACGCCCGCCTGCGCCCCGCATTAACCGCTCATTGATTCATTTCACGCCGGTTGGGCCGCAGGTGTTGTCGCGATAACACGTCTGGTTCACCTTGGCCTCCCCATAGCGGCGGTGGTTGAACCAGCGTGCGACTTCTCGATCAGATCGCGCAGCACCCGGAACCCTTCCTCGTGCGCCAGAATGACGGACGTGTGCTACGCCTTGCCGGCGCCGGCGATTATTCCGCCGTGATCCAGCGTTGTCCCTTGCGCTATGTGCTCGCGGACGACCTGACGCGCGATTGTACGGCGCTCGCCTATTCCGATGGCGCGCGTCTCGCCGACTGCCTCGATCTCGTGCACATGCCCGCTCGCGAATGGTGGGTCGAATGGAACGATGAAGCCCGGGAGCAGGAGTACCGAACCGCCCTGTGTCTGGCGAGCCCGGCTCCGAGACCCGCCGCGGTGGCCCGCGCTGGCGCCTACATCAGAGCTGAAGCCGGTGGTCGGAGCGGGGTGATGCGAACCTTCTGGTCCTGCCGCGATCAACCGAACGACCCGTTGCTGGCGCCACTCGAGATTCACTTTGACCTGGACACTGCAGTCGAGTGCCGCGGCTCACTGAACGAGTTACTTAACGGCACTTGCGTGAGCGTGCCCATCGTCGCTGCGCCTGGCGTCTGCGAGGTCATGCAGCGAGCGAGGTATCGGCTCGATCCGGGCTGGCTCAGCTATTACCAGGGGAATGTCGTGACCGCGAGCGCCCGGCAGCAGGTGCTGAGCGAGTCGCTCGGTACTGTCGCCGCCGATTTTCCCATCGTGGTCGCGCTGCTGCTGATGATGACAGTACGTGGTGGATTGCCGCAGCGCCGTGAAGATCTCGTGCCACTGAATGCCAAGCGCTCGCGGCTTGGCAAGCCACCATTACTCGAGCACATTGAAATGTCCTCGCCAATCGTGCCGTTGCGTGCGCTGACGATGTCATCGGATCCACAAGCCCTGCGTCGTACCGCGCGCTTGCATCACGTCCGCGGCCACCTGGTCAGGCGCGCAAACCTGATCTTCTGGCGCACACCGCACTGGCGCGGCCACCTGCGACTGGGCCAGGTGCGCTCGCGCACGATTACGTTGCACTCCTGAAGTGTCGCAGTGGGTCGTTGCTGTTGGATTTTCTCCACAGGATTGCCAGCACACCGGCAGCGCGCGCCGTCTGAGCAGTTGATGCTCCGCTCATACCAGATGCAGGGCCGCTGGCGCCATGTGCATTGCGCATGAGCGTGTTTGGTTTCTAGTCTGCACGCATTACACATCTGGGGGAGCTCATCATGTTTCTTATACTCCGACGACTGCGCCTTATTGGCATTGTGCTGGCAGGCAGCCTGTGTCCGGCGGCCATGGTCTACGCTGCGGACCAGTCCGCTAAACAGGAAGCCACTGAGTTGGAGGAAGTCGTGGTCACGGGTTCGCGCATTGCGGCCCCGAATCAGAAGAGCACGAGCCCGATCCAGGTCGTTTCTTCGAAGGAAATCCAGATGTCCGGCAAGTCGGACATCAGCGATATCCTGAACCAGCTGCCGCAGAACTTTAACAACGATCTGGGGCAGGACCTCGGCAACCGCACCTCCGGCCTGACTTCGGCGGGTGGTGTGGCCACAGCCGACCTGCGTGGCCTCGGACCGCAGCGCACTTTAGTCCTCGTAAACGGCCGGCGTCTTGGCCAGGGTTCGCCGTACACGGCCATACAATCGCCCGCCCCCGACCTCGATCAGATACCCGCCTCCCTGGTGGAACGCGTGGAAGTGGTCACCGGCGGAGCGTCGGCGACCTATGGATCGGACGCAATCGCGGGTGTCGTCAACTTCATCATGAAGAAGGATTTCGAGGGTATCCAGATTGACGGCCAGGTGGGCGAAAACTGGCACAGCAATCACAACGACTATGCGCAGAGCTTAACCCGGAAATTCGCCGCCCTGGGGCAGCCGGTGCTGACCGGCACGTCCATCGATGGCCGCAACCGGGCCCTGAACGTCACGATGGGCGCGAACTTTGCAGACGGAAAGGGCAACGTCACAGCTTACTTCGGCTTTCTGAAGGCGGACCCGGTGAGCAGTGGCGATCGCGATTTCGGCCAGTGCCAGCTCAATGCCAAGACCAACGCAAACGGCGAAGTCGTTGGCAATTTCTGCGCGGGATCTTCCAATTCGAATTTCTTCAATCCGAATACGGGCCCCAACGCCTTCTCGGGCCCGTACAGCGTGTCCGGGAACCAGTTTGTTCCGCGTGGTTCGGTCGTCACCACGCCGCCGGCCTCGTTCAACTCACAGCGGTACATCTATATTACGCGGCAGGACCAGCGCTATACCGCCGGGTTCATGGCGCACATGGATCTCAACGACTACGTAAAGCCCTATGCGGAGTTCGGCTTCATGAACGATCGCACGCACCAGCAAATTGCGCCGGCCGCTCTGTTCCGGGGCTCGAACCCGAACGATCCACTCAGCCTCAACTACAACATCAACTGCAGCAACCCGCTGCTGAGCGCACAACAGGCAGCCATCCTGTGTTCGGCGGCCGATATTGCGGCTGACCTTGCCAGTCCTGGTTCGAAGACCGCCAACGTGGAAATAGGTCGGCGCAACGTTGAGGGTGGCCAGCGCTACAGCGACTACGAGCACGGCAACTACCGCGCGGTGCTGGGTTCAAAGGGTGAGTTCGGAAAGGCCTGGAACTACGATGCCTATGCACAGTACTACTACACCTCGTTCAATTTGAGTAACCAGAAGTATCTCGATTTCAGCCACATCGACCAGGCCTTCCTGGTCAGGAAGGATGCCAATGGCAATCCGGTTTGTATCAATGGTGGCCGCTGCGTGCCCTACAATCCGTTCTCAGATGGCGGCGTCACGCAGGATCAGCTCAATTACCTCTACACTGCCGGCACCGGTTATGGCTCAACCACGCTGCGTACAATGCATGCCGACGTGACGGGTCAGTTGGGCGAGTACGGGCTTAAGCTGCCCAGCGCGAGTGACGGTGTCGGCGTCAACGTCGGATTCGAGCAGCGCAACGAGAATGTATACTTCAGTCCGGATTCCGGACTGGCGAGCGGCCAGCTGTCGGGAGCCGGCAGCGCCGCGGTCGGCATCGACGCCAGCCAGAGCGTGTCCGAAGCGTTCGTCGAAGTACGCGCGCCGCTGGTCCAGGACAAGCCTTGGGCAAAGGACCTGGTGTTTGATACCGGTTATCGTTCGTCCGACTATTCGGTCTCGGGTAGGGTCAACACCTACAAGTTCGAGGTGCAGTACGCACCCACGGATGACGTCCGCTTTCGTGGTTCGTACCAGAGGGCCACACGCGCTCCGAGCATCATCGAGCTGTTCAATGGCCCGCTCGTGGGCCTCATTCAGCTGGGCAACGATCCGTGCACAGTTACGGCCGATGCAAACGGCAACCCCGTCGCCGCTCAAGCCTCGCTCGCGCAGTGTCTCCATGGCGTGCCGGCCGCCGAAGTGGCGCAGTTCACGGCACAGTATGGCGATGGTTTTGCCACCAACCATATTCCGCCCTCGATCCTGGGGCAGCTCTCGCAGAAGACCGGTGGCAATCCGGCCCTTAAGCCGGAAGAGGCGACCACCTACAGCTACGGCCTGACTATTACCCCGCAAGCGCTGCCGAATTTTACGGGTAGCCTTGACTACTACCATATAAAGATCGAAAAAGAGATCGGTGTCATTCCCGCCCAGGTCACCCTGAACAACTGCATCTTCAATGGCGATCCGCTCTTTTGCAGTGGGCTCGTGCGCCAGCACAATACCGGGAGTCTGACTGGGGCCACGATCGCCGGTGGCGGCTACATCATCCAGCAGAACCTCAACCTTGGTAAAGCTGACACCTCCGGCGTTGACGTACAGGGGGTGTACAAGCTCGCCCTGGCGCCGCGCTGGGGATCGATCGGTATCGCGCTTAACGGCGCCCTGCTGCTGACCGGAAAGACACAGCCGATTCCCGGAGCCCACATTTATGACTGTACGGGTCTGTACGGCAGTACCTGCCAGACGATCAACCCGAGGTGGCATCACGTGCTGCGCACTACCTGGCTGACCCCCTGGGATTTGTCAGTCGCGCTCACCTGGCGCTATCTCGGCAGCGTCAAGGAAGACAACAACGACGCTGATCCGACGCTGCATTTCGCTACCTACGGCGCGTACGACTTCGCTCATGCCCAAATCCCCTCGTTCAGCTATCTGGATCTGGCGGCGAACTGGACGGTCAACAAGCACCTGGAGCTTCGCGGTGGCATCAACAACGCGCTGGACAAGGACCCGCCGCTGGCGTCGGTTGAAATCGTGTCGGGTGGGGCAGCAAACACCTACTCGACCTACGATACGCTAGGCCGCCAGCTGTTCCTGGCCTTTACCGCGAAATTTTAAATGACGATGAAACCGGAGCACGCCGCGCAATTTGTGACCGTGGCTTTGGAGCGCCGGGACCCCGAGCGCGTGCTGCTGGTGCTCCGGCAGATCGCGCACGCGCGCGGCATGGCCAAAGTAGCCGCAGCGGCCGGCATCGGGCGCACCAGACTGTACAAGTTATTGGCGCCCGGTGCTGTGCCGCGCTTTGATGCGGTTTTAAAGATAGCCCGGGCGGTGGGGGTGGATTTCATGGCGCAACCGGCAGCGACAGAGCAGAGCATTCGTTTGCCAACTTAAGGATTGTGCCGCCGTTCGTGTAAGGATTTTGCGAATCAGTGGCATATGAGGATTCCTTAGACGCGGCTCAGGTGGTCGCTCATAGGCGTTCAAAGTAGACGTCGGGCCAGTCGACCTTTCACCGCTACTCAGTGCTCGCCTGGGACCTTCACTAGTGGGAATCCCAACGCGGGCCACGACCCGAATGATGGCGAAGGTAAGGGTCGCGGGGTCATGGTTGAAGTAGTGGGCTACGCTCACGTCCTGGAGCTGGCGGTGGCTGCCGGGGATGCGCCAATTGTGACCTCTAGCGGCAGGGATTTTCGCAGCGGCATGCTGCGTTTCCCCGATCTCGTGGTGCAGACGCCGGGGGCGTGGTTGAAGTCGCGCCCAGTTTTGAAGGAGTGAATTCATGTCTACGCTGACCATTCGATTGCCGGACACCAAGCACCAGCGGCTCAAGGCCTTTGCGCGTACGCGAGGCGTAAGCCTGAACAAGCTTGTGGAAGAGTGGGCCACCGTGGCGCTGGCACAGGTCGATGCCGAAAACCGGTATCGGTTGCGTGCCGGGCGCGGGCGGCCTGAAGTGGGCTTGGCATTGCTCGATAAGCTGGATCGCTCGCTCGGTCGCCGGGCGGAGCGCAAGAAGGCAAGCTCCTAGAGCGGGTCTTGCGGATGCAAGGGTGTGGTGAAACTGCCCGGTGCCACTCACTTTCCCAGGAACGCGTTCCACCGCGGGGAACTGGGATCAGTCGATCAGGGGGGTGGTTGGGACCCTGTATAAGGAGCGATTCAGGGCCCCCAATCTAGCATGAAAAATAGGTTTTCGCGCTTAGAGGAGACAGACCACGCCGTCGGCGACTTTGCAATGCAGGCAATGGGTCCGGGACGCACGCTAGAATGATCCGCTTTCCACCCGCGAGCGCTGCCCCGTGCTGAAGTTTTTCGAAAGCCTGATCGATCCCTACCCGCCGGAAGCACCGGTCGTGCCGCCGCGCGGGTTCATGGCCTTTCTGTGGGCGGGCACCGCAGGGTTACGCAAGTACCTGCTGGGCATGACGCTACTGAGTGCGCTGATCGGTGTCTTTGAAGCCGCGCTGTTCGGCATGCTGGGCCGCATTGTCGATATCCTGGCTACGCTGCCGCGTGATCGCCTGTGGATAGAAGGGCGCTGGCCGATGACGATCATTGTCATTGTGCTCATCGCCAGCATCGGCCTGGTGGCGTTGCAGACGGTGATCAAGCATCAGACGCTGGCGGGCAATTTCCCCATGCGGCTGCGCTGGAATTTCCATCGCTTGATGCTGGCCCAGAGCCTGGCGTTCTATCAGGACGAATTCGCCGGGCGCATCGCGGCCAAGGTCATGCAGACCGCGCTGGCAGTGCGCGATTTCTGGTTCGCGCTCGCCGACATCATGGTCTTTGTCGTGATCTATTTCATCACCATCGGTCTGGTGGTCGGCAGCTTCCATCCCTGGCTGCTGGCACCGCTGCTGGGCTGGTTGGCGCTGTATGGCGCGGCGATCATCTGGTTCGTGCCGCGCCTGAGTGCAGTGGGCAAGGCGCAGGCTGACGCGCGCTCGTTGATGACCGGACGCATTGCCGATGCCTACACCAACATCACGACGGTGAAGCTGTTCTCGCACTCGGCGCGCGAGGCCGGCTTCGCCCGGCGTGCGATGCAGGATTTCATTGGCACCGTGCACGGCCAGATGCGGCTGGTCTCGGGTTTCGAAATCGTGAACCAGGCCTTGAGCATCATGCTGATCATTGGCATCACGGGCGCGGCACTGGTGTTGTGGTCGCAGGGCGCGGTGCGCATCGGTGCGCTGGCCGCCGCCGTCGCCATGGCGCTGCGGCTCAATGGTCTGTCGCACTGGGTGCTGTGGGAGATGACCGGGTTGTTCGAGAATGTGGGTACCGTGCAGGATGGCATCAACACTTTGACACGCCCGCAGCGGGTACTCGATCGTCCGGACGCGGTGCCGCTGCGGATCAGCTGCGGCGCAGTGCGTTTTGAAGCCGTGAATTTTGCCTATCAGCAGCGTGATCCGAGCTCGCGCCTGGTCATCGCGGGCTTGAGTCTCGATATTCGACCGGGTGAAAAAATCGGCCTGGTGGGGCGTTCGGGCGCCGGCAAATCCACGCTGGTCAATCTGCTGCTGCGTTTCTATGACGTGCAGGGCGGGCGCATCCTGATCGACGGGCAGGACATTGCGGCCGTGACGCAGGACAGTCTGCGTGCGCAGATCGGCATGGTGACGCAGGACACTTCGCTCCTGCATCGCTCGGTGCGCGACAATATTCTCTATGGCCGGCCCGATGCCGATGAGGCCGACCTGCTGCAGGCGGCACGTGACGCGCAGGCTGCGGATTTCATCAGTGAACTGGGCGACGCGCGCGGGCGGCGCGGTTTCGATGCGCACGTGGGCGAGCGCGGCGTGAAGCTATCCGGCGGTCAGCGGCAGCGTGTGGCCCTGGCGCGTGTCATGCTCAAGGACGCGCCCATTCTGCTGCTGGACGAGGCCACCAGCGCACTGGATTCTGAAGTCGAAGCGGTCATCCAGGGGAGCCTGGCACGACTGATGCGCGGCAAGACCGTGATCGCGATTGCCCATCGCCTCTCGACCATCGCGGCGATGGATCGGCTGGTGGTGCTCGATCGCGGCGCGATCGTCGAGATGGGCGATCACGCGGCGCTGCTGGCGCACGGCGGCGTTTATGCAAGACTGTGGGCGCATCAGAGCGGCGGCTTTATCGGTGATGACGAAGAGCAGAGCGTGACCCGGGTAGCCGAGGCCGGATAGGCCAGCGGACCCAGGCCCAGCGAATGACCGAAGGACACTCAAATCTGCCTGCAAAGCTCGCCGCCTTTGCCGGCATCTATCTGATCTGGAGCACGACCTACCTGGCCATTGCACTGGCCATTCGTACTGTGCCGCCCTTTACCGTCGGCGCTATGCGCTACCTCACTGCCGGTGGACTGATGTACGCCTGGTTGCGAGCGCGCGAGTCGCGACCCTTCGATGGGCTGAACATCGGTGGCACGATCCTGTGCGGCGTGCTGATGTCGGGAGTCGGGAACGGCCTGGTCATGTGGGCTCAGCAGGGGATACCCTCGGGTGTCGCGGCGCTGTTCGTCGCCTCGCTGCCGATGCTGATACTGCTGTTCGACTGGGTGTTCTTTTCCCGGCAACGGCCAGCACGCCTGGCCACGATCGGGGTGCTCGTCGGTCTGGCTGGCATGACGGTGCTCGCCACTCACGCCGGGGGGCTGTCGGGACGCATACATCCGATCCATATGCTGGCCGTGCTCGCGGCCGAAGTAGCCTGGGCGCTGGCGACGCTACTGCAGCGAGGTTTCGTGCCCGCCCGTCGTATTCTCAATTTCACCTGCCTGCAGCTGCTCGCCGGCGGCGTATTTCAACTCACAGCGGCCATTGTCGGTCGCGATTGGGTCGCGCTGGCTGCCCACGGTGTCACAGGTGTGTCGCTGCTGGCGGTCGCCTATTTGACGATAATGGGTACGCTGGTCGCGAACAACTGCTATTCGTACCTGATCGCCCATGTCTCGGCGCACAAGGTATCCACTTATGCGCTGGTCAATCCGGTCATCGCGCTCGCGCTCGGTGTCGTCTTCCTGGGTGAGAAAGTTTCCTGGGCGATGCTCATCGCCAGCGCCCTGGTGCTGCTCGGCGTGGCGTTGATTCTTTTCCAGGGTATGCGCCGGAGGATTGCGGCGGCATTCCCGCGCTGAGCCGGGTGCGGGGTCGATGGTGGCTGGCCGCCCCGCAGGTGTGGCCTGTGCCCCCCCCATATCATTGACTTGCCGGGGCGCGGTACCTAGAATCGCCGGCCTTTGCAGGCTCAGCCACAAGACCTGAGCCGCGAATAATAAGATTGGTAGCGGCGGGCCGCCTCGAAAGGGCGGCCCGTCGCTTCTCGTCCGTCGTAAATATTTGAATTGACTGGAGTTTTCATGGCCACGACAGGTCAATTGATCCGTCAGCCGCGCCGCAAGCGGGCGGAAAAGACCAAGGTGCCGGCGCTCGGCGCCTCGCCCCAGAAGCGCGGCGTATGTACCCGCGTGTACACCACGACACCAAAAAAGCCGAATTCGGCCCTGCGTAAGGTCTGCCGGGTACGCCTGACCAATGGCTTTGAGGTCAGCAGCTACATCGGTGGCGAGGGCCACAATCTGCAGGAGCACTCAGTAGTGCTGATCCGCGGTGGTCGCGTCAAGGATCTGCCCGGCGTGCGATATCACACGGTGCGCGGCACGCTCGACTGCGCCGGTGTTGGCAATCGCAGGCAGAGCCGCTCCAAGTACGGCGCCAAGCGTCCGAAGAAATAACCGAGGTATAGAACCATGTCGCGTCGCGCCGCAGCGCCCAGTCGTACAATCCTGCCGGATCCAAAATTCAAGAGCGAAATGCTCGCGAAGTTCATGAATGTGGTCATGGAAAGTGGCAAGAAATTCGCCGCCGAGCGCATCATCTATGGTGCCCTCGATCGCATCAGCGAGAAGACCGGTCGGGCCGGCGGCGACGCCATCGAAGTGCTCTCGCAGGCGCTCGAAAATGTGAAGCCGGCGGTCGAAGTGAAGAGCCGCCGGGTCGGTGGCGCCACCTATCAGGTGCCGGTCGAAGTGCGCGCCAGCCGTCGTCAGGCACTGGCCATGCGCTGGATGATCGAAGCGGCCCGCGCGCGCAGCGAGAAATCGATGGCGCATCGCCTGGCGCACGAACTGCTCGACGCGGCGGAAAATCGTGGCAACGCCGTGCGCAAGCGCGAAGACACGCACCGCATGGCCGAGGCCAATAAAGCCTTTGCTCATTACCGCTGGTAACAGTGGTTCGCGCGGGATAACGAGTAACTCATCGTGGCACGCGCGACGCCCATTGAGCGTTATCGGAATATTGGCATCTCGGCACATATCGATGCCGGCAAGACCACGACCACCGAGCGCATCCTTTTCTATACCGGCGTATCGCACAAGATCGGTGAAGTTCATGACGGTGCGGCGGTCATGGATTACATGGAACAGGAGCAGGAGCGTGGTATCACCATCACCTCGGCGGCCACTACCTGTTTCTGGAAGGGGATGGATAAGACCTTTCCCGAACACCGCATCAACATCATCGACACGCCCGGGCACGTCGACTTCACCATTGAAGTAGAGCGGAGCCTCAGGGTGCTCGATTCGGCCGTGGCGCTGTTTTGCGCGGTCTCGGGCGTGCAGCCGCAATCGGAGACTGTGTGGCGGCAGATGAACCGCTACGGCGTGCCGCGCATCGCTTTTGTGAACAAGATGGATCGCGCTGGAGCAAATTTCGCACGTTGCATCGAACAGATTCAGACCCGGCTGCGCGGCAATCCGGTGCCCATCCAGTTGCCGATCGGCGCCGAGGAAACTTTCGAAGGCGTCATCGATCTGGTGCGTATGAAGGCCATCTACTGGGACATGGAAACCCAGGGAATGAAGTTCGAGTATCGCGAGATTCCGGAGGCCATGCGGGCCGAAGCGGAAAGCTACCGGCGCAAGATGATTGAGGCTGCTGCCGAAGCCAACGAAGAACTGGTCAACAGATATCTTGAGAGCAACACGCTGTCCGACGATGACATTCGTCGCGGCCTCAAAGAGCGAGCGTTGCGCAATGAGATCGTATTGTGCATGTGCGGCACGGCCTTCAAGAACAAGGGTGTGCAGGCGCTGCTTGATGCGGTAATCGTCTACATGCCATCGCCGCTCGAGATGCCGCCCGTCAAAGGCATCAATGCCGATGGTCAACCGGCCACCCGCACCGCCGTCGATGACGAGCCGTTTTCGGCCCTGGCCTTCAAGATCCTGAATGACCCGTTTGTCGGCAATCTGACCTTCTTTCGAGTCTATTCCGGTACGCTTAATTCGGGCGACACGGTTTATGTGCCGACCAAGGACAAGAATGAGCGCATCGGGCGTCTGCTGCAGATGCACGCCAGTGATCGCACCGAGATCAAGGAAGTGCGCGCCGGCGATATCGCTGCGGCCGTGGGCCTTAAAGACGTCATCACCGGTGACACGCTCTGTGATCTGAAGTCGGCGATAACTCTTGAGAAAATGATCTTCCCGGTGCCGGTGATCTCGGTGGCGGTCGAGCCCAGGACCCAGCCCGATCAGGAAAAGATGGGCCTGGCGCTGCAGCGGCTCGCCAAGGAAGACCCCTCATTCCGTGTGCATACCGATCAGGAGTCCGGACAGACCATCATCTCCGGCATGGGTGAGCTGCACCTCGAGATTATCGTTGATCGCATGAAACGCGAGTTCAAGGTGGAAGCCAACGTCGGTAAGCCGCAGGTAGCATATCGCGAAACCATTCGCTGCAAGATAGAAGCGGAAGGCAAATTCGTGCGCCAGTCGGGCGGTCGCGGCCAGTACGGGCATGTGTGGCTGAAGATCGAGCCGCATGAGCAGGGCAAGGGCTACGAATTCGTCAACGGCATTGTCGGCGGCACGGTGCCGCGCGAATTTATCCCGGCCGTCGACAAGGGTATCAAGGAAGTCATCGAGACCGGCGTTATTGCCGGTTACCCGGTGGTCGATGTCAAAGTGACACTGATCGACGGTTCGTACCACGACGTCGATTCGAATGAAATGGCTTTCAGGATTGCCGGCAGCATGGGTTTCAAAGATGGCTTCCGCCGCGCCAAACCGGTGCTGCTCGAGCCGATCATGAAAGTTGAAGTGGTGACTCCGGAAGATTATTCGGGCGATGTCATCGGCGATCTGAATCGCCGCCGTGGCCAGATCACCGGCATGGAAGATTCGCCTGCCGGCAAGGTCATCAGCGGCGAAGTACCGCTCTCGGAAATGTTCGGCTACGCGACCACGGTGCGTTCGATGAGTCAGGGCCGCGCCACGTTCACAATGGAATTCTCCAAGTACGTCGAAGTGCCCGCGCACATCGCCGATAGCATCATCAAAAAATAGGTTTTGAGGACTGAGCCATGTCAAAAGAGAAATTCGAACGCAACAAGCCGCACGTGAACGTTGGCACGATTGGCCACGTTGACCATGGCAAGACGACGCTGACGGCGGCGCTGACCAAGGTGATGGCCGAGACCTATGGCGGTAC
>JANMWZ010000145.1:0-13737 GCA_031441585.1 Gammaproteobacteria bacterium | reverse complement strand
CTGGCCGCAGATCTGGGCCCGCAGGATATACGCGTGAATGCGATTTCCGCCGGACCTATCAAGACCCTGGCTGCGGCGGGCGTCGGCGGATTTCGCAAGATGCTCGCGCAGGTGGCGCGCATTGCACCCCTGCGCCGCAATGTATCGACGGAAGATGTCGGCAATGCCGCAACGTTCCTGTGCTCCGACATGGCGCGTGGCGTGACCGGAGAAATACTGTACGTCGACAACGGGTTTAGCACTGTGGGTATGGCGTTTCCTGAGGCCGGCGCGGAGTAGCTGGCGCGTTTGCGACGGTGGCGTGGGCCTTGCCAGGCTTGCCCGCCCTTCGCTGCTATCGTGGAGCGACGGCGGGCATGGTCGCCGACTCACGCGGCGGTGCCATGCCCCAACCGTCACGCCCTCAATTATTCAGCGCACCCGCGTTGATCCACGACTTGACCTGATCGATCGTCGCTTGGTCGAGATAAGGTCCGTTCAGTGGCATGCGCGCTCCGCTGATGCCGGCAGCGCCCTCAAGCTTTTGAATGATGTAGCTGTTGACCGCATCTCCAGGGGTCACACGCTTCAGAGCGGGCTTCTCGAGACTCGTGACGTTGACGAGCGCCGCCAAGGTGTTGCCGGCGGTCAGATTTTGAATACCCGGCAGGCCGTCGGCTGTAGCGCTGGCAGTGCCGGTGTGGCAGCTGGAGCATTTAGGCGTGAAGATCAAGGCCTGCAGCTGGGTGAGAGTCGTGGCCGCGGGGGCGACATTGGCGACCGTCACGGCCACGGCCGCGGAAGTGGCCACGTTGTGATTGACGTCACTGGCCACTGCGTTGAGCGAGAAGCTGCCGTTGGCGACCTTCGTCGTGTCCCAGGTGACGGTGCAAGGCGACGCCGTGCAGACGGTGAGCGAAGTGCCGTTGGCGAACAACTCGACCCTGGAGAGCGCAATGCTGTCGGTGACGGTCGCCGTGACCGTCACCATGCCCGAGACGCTGCCGGCCGCTGGCGCCGTTACCGTGACGCCGGGCGGTGTGCCCAGTACCGGCGGCGAGGCGCCGAGGTCGATGCGGCCGTATTCCCCGTTCACCTCGTTATTGGTGCCCGCAGCATAAAAGAGCGTGTCATGGGGCTGGTTGACGGCATCGTTGCCAAAGGCGATTGCCCACAGGCCAGGTACCGCAAAAGCACTGCCCGCGGAGTCGGCGATCGTGCCCAGATAAGTGCCACTCGTCACGTCATAGCCATTGATCTTGCCGTCACCAAAGTTGCCGACCAGCAGCGCATTGCTCAGCGTGCCGAAATTCGCTGGCGCCAGCGCAATGCCCCATGGGGCATTGAGCAGAACCCCGGTTGGGATGAGCTGCTTGATGAACTGGCCGTTCGTGTCATAGATGTCCACGAGCCCAAGCCCTGCGCCGTTGACGTTGTCGTTGCTTGGGGGGACGCCCTGTTTCGCATAACTGACATAAATCTGCGTCGCACCGGCAGCTCCGGTCTTCAACGCCTGGATGCCAAAAGGTGCATAGCCGGCCGGCAGCGTCGGATCGGTGAAGGTGAAGCTCGTACTGGACGGCGCTTGCTTAACAAAGGTCGCGTTGAAGACATCGACCTTGCCATTGTGAAAGTCCGTCGCATAAAGAAAGTTGCCGCTGCCGTTGTTGGCAATGGCCAGGCCCTTGTAGACGGCCCCGTCCGCCGCGGTATAG
Source organism: Gammaproteobacteria bacterium (assembly GCA_031441585.1). GTDB lineage: Bacteria > Pseudomonadota > Gammaproteobacteria > Steroidobacterales > Steroidobacteraceae > FEN-1191. Next base: position 12,043 of record JANMWZ010000145.1, on the reverse strand, counting down.
ACCGTGATCGTGTTGTTCGGGTCGGCGACCGGCGACCAGCCGGCCAGCATGCCACCTTCGCCGACGAAGATGAACCGTGCGGGCCCGGTGCCTGTGCCGGTCACGATAAAATCGGTCGAGCCATTGAAGACGGTACCGGTCGGGTCGAACGAGACGGCGCCACTCGGGGGCAGACTCACCACCAGCATCTGTGCCGCGCCGTTGCCGTCGTAGAGTGTGGAGGTTTCGCTATGGTTATTCGCCACCCAGAACGGTGAGGTCGGCCCGAAGGCGATGCCCCATGGATTGATGAGGTTGGCATCGGTATGTGCGGCGCCGGCAGCTCCCGTATCGCCCACCAGTTTAGTGGCTGAAAACGCGCTCGGCGCGGTGACGGTAAGCACTGCGGAATTCGTGACATTGCCGCCGTAAGCTCCGCCGCCCGCGCAGGCCAGCGTGTACGTCGCGGTACCTACCGCAGTGGGGGTCACGACAGTGGTGCCGGAGGCCGCTACGGTGCCCGACCAGGCGCCGCTGGCGGTGCACGCTGAGCCGGTGCTGGAAGCCCAAGTGACCGTGGCGCTCTGTCCAAGCACGATGCTGGTGGGCGCGACTGAAATCGTCAGGGTGGGTGGTGGCGGAGGCATGATGCCACCGCCGCCGTAGCCGCCACCGCCGCCGCAGGCAGCCAGCGCCAGGGCGCACGTGGCGGCCATGGCCATTGAGATTCTTTGCACGCAGCGCACGGTGTTCATGTGTCCTCTCCCCAACAATTGCCTTGATGTACCGCGTAGGTACCGCTGGCAACAGCGCGGGTTCAGCGCACCCGCCCGATTACAAGTAACCGTGCAGTTCGACGAACACGGCCTGGCGATTCGCCGCGTCGTTCTGCGGAATGCCGCGGTAGCGTCGGAATCCGGCGCGCAACTGCACGAACGGGAGCGGCGTGATTTCGTACACCACGCTCCAGCGCGTGAACTGGTCCTCGGGAACGGCGCGGTCCGGATCCTGGTATTCCACGGTGAGCTTGAGGTTCTGACCACGGTGCAGCGCCCAGTCGAGTTCGCCCAGCGCCGCCAGCATCGAGCGCGCGCCGTCCGCAAAGCCATCATCACGAACCAGGTCGAGCTCGCCCAGCCAGGCGATGGGTCCGCTGCGCACGCCTGCAAACACACCGCCGACACGCCGATTGCCGGTGCTGGTGCTGACGACGGATGCCGCGGCACCGAGTCGATACCCGGCCTGCACCCAGGCGAACTGCGCAGTGATCTGATGCCGCGCGAGCGCACTGGCATTGCCGATGTCGTTGGAGTAATCCAGCTGCGCGGACCAGTCAGGCCGTTCGAGTCCCAACTCCACGCCGGTGTCCGGTGTGGTCATGCTGATGCCGCTCAGTTCACGGACCAAGGCCGTCTGATCCTGCAGCCGAAAACCGAATGGCAGGTAGAACTTGCCGCCCTTGAGATACCAGCCGTGAGAAGCATCGTTCAGACGCACATAACCCTCGAGTTCCTGGGATTTTCCCGGCGCGAGCTTTTCATCGAGATAAATGCCGAGCCGCTGTGGAATGAGCGCGATATCCGCGTACAGCCGCAGCGGGTCCAGTTGCCTCTGCTCCTGCGTCGGGTTGTGGGGCACCTGGGTGCGGGTCCAGCTGGCGCGCGCATCCAGACCGGCGCGCAGAAAGCCGGCGATCTTGCCGCTCCAGGTGGGGAAGTTTGCCGGCAGCGTGTGGGCGGGCAGCACGTTCTCGGAAAAAATGACGCCAAAGTCGTTGCGCAGGCCGCCGCCGGTGGGATTGACGTGGCAGGCCACGCACTTGTAACCATTCTGAATCGCGAGGTAGGGCTCGGCGAATGCCGCGAGCGGAACCATCAGGCCAGCACCCAAGGCGGCCAGCCACGCCAGCGCCGCACACCGGCGCGTCATGGCGCAGCCGCCACGTCGAACTCGGTGACAAGCGTCGCGCCACCGTTATCGTTGTCGTTGCCCATGAGCCGATCGCCGCCGATGCTCGACAGTGCGCTGCGCGTGAGGCCGCCGACCACGACCCGGTAGTGACGGCCCGCGCTGAGCGCAGCAGCCGGTTCCACAATCAAAGTGCGCGGATTGCCAGCTGGCACGGAGGCGGTGGCCGGCAGGAATTCGACTGATCCGCGCCCGTCGCTCGACGTGGCCTCCAGATGCACGGAGCTCGCATCGATCTGCGTCGGGTCCAGCTCCTGGCTGAAGGCGATGACGATGCGCGCCGGTGGCGTGTCCAGCAAGTCGCCGGCGGCAGGGACCACGGACAGGGCCGCGAAGCGCACGCCGACCCCGCTCGCAACGGGACTGCGTAGCGCACCATCGCTGATCCACTGGCGGATGACGGCGATGGTGGCCGCGGCGAGCGGCGGACCGCCGAGGGGCATCTGCGCGCCGACCGCGGCGTGCCCTTCGAGTTTCTGCACGATGTAGCTGTTGGCCGGATCGCCAGGCTTCACCCGCAGCAGCGCCGACACTTCCGCGCTGGGCACGCCCACGAGCTGGCTGTAGCTATTGGCCGCATCGAGGTGCAGGCCCTGCGGGGCATTGCTACCGGCGTGGCAGGTCGTACAGATCGGCGTGAATACATTGCGCTGAATGGAATCGAAATCCGCAGTCAGCACGCCGCCGCTCGTGCCACCGGGCGTCAGCGGTCGCCCGCCTTGATCCAGGCCGTGGCCATTTCCGGAACAAGCGCTGAGCCCTGCCAGCATCAGCGCAAGGAAACACCAGGTCGGGAGCGGATTCAAAGTCAAGGAGGTACTCGCACAGTCGGCTCGCGAGTAGGTACGGCGGCGAGTCGCGAAAGTTCAACGCGACCTCTGTGGCACCTGCCTACTTCTGACGGGTGAGCGCGCGGGTGGTTCTATACAATCGGCCTTAACATGAGAAGCAAGAGCGGAATTCTGTACCGGTACTGGCCTCTGTCTGGCGCCGCGCTATTACTGGCGCTTTGTCAGTCAATGACGGCCGAGGCCGCAACTGTGGCAGGTTCAATCGGCGCCGCCAGCGACTACGTGCTGCGCGGCGTGTCGCAAAACCGGGGTGAGCCGGCCATTCAGGGCGATGTACAGGTGCGCTTTGCTCATGGCTGGTCGGCTGGAGTCTGGGGTTCGCAGCTGCAGTTGCTGCCAGGACAGCACACGCTGGAATTCGATTCCTATTTGCAATGGCGCCACGCCTTGAGCACAGATCTTGATCTGGCGGTGAGCGCCACACACTACAGCTATCCGGGTGACCCGCGCCCGATCAACTACGCCTACAACGAGTTGGGAGTGTCGCTGGCGTGGCGCGATCAGCTCTACGCCACCGTAAGCTGGTCGCCACGCGTCAACCTTTTTACCAGCTATGGCAACGAGCTCGAACCCGACCGGCGCGTTTTTACCTTCGAGCTCGCGGCGCATCGCGGCCTGGCCGCACACCTGGAAGCCGTGGCGGGAGTCGGCTTTTACCATCCGGTCCGAGTTGACTACGCCCCCTACACCTACGGCAGCGTCGCCCTGGACTGGCATTATGGCAAGTGGCGGGCTGAACTGGCCTGGATCGCCGTGCAAGGCGCTGACCATCGCTGGTACAGCCAGGGCGAAGCGGGCGGACCGCTCACCCTGTCCGTCGCCTGGCGCTTTTGAGGCGCCCTGAACCGTGCGCCGCGTCTTGGGCACCCACCATTGAAAGACCCAATATCATGACCATGACGGCACCCATAAGTCAGCAGCAGCAGCTCCGTGAAGACGGCGATCGACGCCTGCTGGCCAAGGTCGCGGCGCGCGATCGCGAGGCCTTTCGCGAACTTTACATTGTCTACCACCGTCGCCTGGCCCGATTCCTGGTGCGACTCACGCGCCGCTATGAACTGGCCGAAGAGATCATCAACGACACGCTCTGGGTGGTGTGGCGCAAGGCCGGCGAATTCCGCGGCGATTCACGGGTCTCCACCTGGATCATGGGCATTGCCTATCGGCGTGCGCTCAAGACGCTGCGCAGCCGCGCCAACCAGCTGCACGACACGGTACCCATTGAAAATGAACCCCTGGTGGCGCCCGATGAACTGGGCGAAGCGGAGCTGGGCGAGTGGATCCTGCTGGCGATGCAGCAGCTGCCGACGGATCAGCGTCTGGTGATCGAATTTGCCTACGGCTATGGCCACTCCTGTGAGGAAATTGCCTTGATCATGGATTGCCCCGTCAATACCGTCAAAACGCGACTATTCCACGCCCGTGAGAAATTGCGGGCCGCGCTGCCAGGCCTGGCTGGCGTGGAGTCCGCGCCATGAACGAGCATGAACGCGCTGCCGAGCTGCTGACCTGGCAGGTGATCAATCGCCTGGGCGGCGACGATCTAAACTGGCTGCTGAGCCATCTCGAGGCCTGCGCGCAGTGTCGCGCTGAGCAGCGGGCACAGCGGCGCATTCGCGATGCCGTCGCCTCGCAGCCAGTGGTCGAGTTCGCGCCGCAGGCCTCGTTTAACCGCCTCTGGCAGCAGATTGAAGCAGATGCCAGCATTGATAACCCACACGCACCGGCCGCAACCTCGCACTCGCAGATCAAGCCAGCGCTCGGCCGCGGCCCGAATCGCTGGCTGCAGGGACTGGTAGCGGTGCAGTCCGCTGCCATCGTGTTGCTCGGTGGGGCCTTGTGGCAATGGCAGCATCGCAGTATTGCCGCGGACTATCGCACCGTGACCGAGCAAAGCCGCGCGCCCAGTGCTCGCTTCGAGATCAAGGTCATCTTCGCCGATCAGGTGCGGGTCGCGGATGTGAAGGATATTCTTAGCCTTACCAGCCTGGCGATCGCTTCGGGCCCCAACGCCGCAGGCATTTACACCTTGATCAACGCTGAGACCGACTCGCGTGAGGCCGCACAGGCCGCGTTGCCACGCTTGCGCGCTGACCCGCGGGTGCGCTTTGCCGAATTGAACGCCCATGACGCCGCCCCGTGAACCGGGTTGTCGCCCGCTGGCGGCGGCGCTCGTCACGGTGCTGTTATGCGCCTGTGCAACACCCGGTGTACCGCCGGAAGAGTCACTCACCGCCGCCTCGCGCAGCGATGAGACGCGCTTCATCGTCCTCGCGGTTACCAACGATCCCGCCTCCGCCAACGCCCGGGCCGGCGGCACGCCGCGCGGCTACAGCGCCGGCAGTGACTATGTCGTGAGCGATAGCGCACGCCGCGCACTGCGCACTGTGGCGAATCAATATCACCTGCGCTCCGTGGCAGCCTGGCCCATCGCGCTGCTGCATATGCAATGCGCCGTGTTTGCGATTCCGCTTGACGCCACACGCGCATCGTTGCTGGTGCAGTTGCAGCAGGATACCCGGGTTGTTCTAGTCGAGCCGCTGCAGGCCTATATGCTGCAGAGCGCTGTGCAGACGGCGACCACGGCTGATCCCTACGCCAGCGTGCAAACCGGTAACGAGCGCATGTCCATAGCGGCCGCCCACCGCCTGTCGACGGGCCGCGGCGTGCGCATCGCGCTGATCGATACCGGGCTGGATACCAGCCACCCTGATTTACGCGGCCGGGTGCTGGCGCAGCGCAATTTTGTCGACAACGACACGCTGCAATTTCAGCGCGACCGTCACGGCACGGCGGTGGCTGGCGTCATTGCGGCCAATGCCGGGAACGGCGCTGGCATCGTCGGTGTCGCACCCGAGGCGCAGTTGCTGGCACTGAAAGCCTGCTGGCAGCTACAGCAGGGGCGCGATGAGGCGCGCTGCAATACCTTTACGCTGGCGCAGGCGCTCGCCAGTGCGGTGGAGATGAAAGCGCAGATCATCAATCTCAGTCTCACCGGACCGCCCGACCCACTGCTCGCCGCGCTGGCTGAACAGGCGATTCGTAAGGGCATCGTGATCGTTGGGCCGGGCACGCTCACGCCTTCGTTTCCCGGTGGCCTGACGCAGATGCTGGGCGTTGCGCGCTCGGAAGATCGTAGCGTCGCCGCCAACCTCCTGCAGGCTCCCGGCCGTGACGTGTTGACGCTTGCCCCCGGTGGCCACTACGATTTTTCCTCGGGCAGCTCAATTTCGACCGGCGAAATCACCGGTATTACCGCCCTGCTGCTGGCACGCGACGCCAGGCTCGATACCACTCGCCTGCATCGTCTGCTGAATGCCGCCAGCGACTCGCGTGACACCACGACTGGCCCCGACCGGGCCGTCAATGCCTGCCAGGCAGTCGCGAGCCTCGTGCCCGGCGCCAGCTGCGAAGCGATGGCCGCCCGCTGAGGCCCGCTGACGCCCGCTGACGCCCGCTGACGCCTGCCCCATGATGCATTGACAGACCCGCCTGAATTGGCTCTTATTCGGGATTCATCCGGAGAATCCACGCTATGAGCCGCATCGTTTATTTTCTCAACGGCCCTAATCTGAATCTCCTGGGCAAGCGCGAACCGCATATTTACGGCCATCAGACGCTGGCCGAGGTTGAAGCGGACTGCCAGCGCCTGGCCGAAGCGTTGCTCCTGCAGCTCGAATGCCACCAGAGCAACGCCGAGCATGAACTGATCGACTGGATCCAGCAGGCACGCGAGCGCGCCGGCGGCATCGTCATCAATCCGGCTTCGCTGTCACACACCTCGATCGGCATACCGGACGCCCTCGCCGCCTGTGCCATGCCCATTGTCGAAGTACATATCTCGAATATCCACAAGCGCGAGGCGTTTCGGCATCACTCGCACGTATCAGGGGTTGCCTCCGGGGTGATAATCGGATGCGGCACGCAGGGGTATCAGCTGGCGCTGCGGCGCGTTGCGCAGCTTATGGACGAAGGGAACGGGTAACCGGTGGCGACATGAAGGTTTCCAGCCTCGAGGCCATCGCCAATGCGCTCCAAAGCGCGCAGGCACGTTATCTGATTGTCGGCGGGCTAGCGGTGGCTGCTCATGGTCACGGACGAGCGACGTTTGATATCGATCTTGTGGTACAGCTACAGGCGGATAATGTGACCAGGGCCATGACAGCGCTGGCATCGCTGGGGTATCGTCCCACCGTACCTGTACTGGCGCAGCAGTTTGCTGATCCCAAGCTGCGTGAGATGTGGATTCGGGACAAGAACATGGTGGTCTTTCAATTGCATAGCGATCTCCACGCCGAAACCCGCATCGATCTTTTCGTAAAAGAACCCTTTGATTTTGATGCCGAGTACGACAACGCCCTGATCGGCGAAATCCTCCCCGGCCTACAGGCCCGTTTTGTACGGCTTGAGACCTTGATTCTCATGAAGGAAGAGGCTGGTCGAGAAAAGGACCGGGAAGATATTCGGCAGCTAAGGTTACTTCAGCACGAAGACACCAATGAATGAACCGAGTATCGCCACACGCGCAGCCGAACAGGCTGCATGGCGCGCGCATAATCTCGCGCAGCTGCGTTATTTTCGCTCTTTGAGCTTGCGCACCAAGCTCGAAGCGGTGCAGGGCATGGCCGATGTCATCCGGCGATTCAGACAAATGAGAGCACAGGGAAAGTTCGGTCAGCTGTTTTCTCAACGGCCCTAGTCTAAATCTCCTGGGCAGGCGCGCCGGCGGCATCGTCATCAACCCGGCGTCGCTGTCACACACCTCGATCGGCATTGCCGACGCCCTCGCCGCCTGTGCCATGCCCATTGTCGAAGTACCTATCTCGAACATCCACCAACGCGAAGCCTTTCGCCACCACTCACACGCCTCGGGTGTTGCCTCAGGCGTCATTGTCGGGTGCGGGACGCAGGGGTATCAGCTGGCGCTGCGGCGCGTTGCGCAGCTTATGGACGAAGCCAAGAGTTAGGCTTTCAGTCGATAGGTGCGTAGGCGGGCTGTGGGCCAAGAGACATGCCCGCCGTCGCTCCACGATATTCGCTTTGGGCGGGCATGTCTCTTGGCCCACAGCCCGCCTACGCTGTCATCAATTAAGAGGCTAACGTTACCATCGAGCGTACCCTCCGGAGGGGTCTAAGTCCGCCTTTGGCGACCCGCTTGTTAGCGTCTGCGATGTCTGCAATGGTCTCTGGTACCGGTCATTCAATTTCACAGCGGCCCCAGCGGCCGTTCGACTCACTCAAATACATACCACAGTGCAGCCGTTCGCGGCCGGCAGTAAGCTGACCCCCATATTCAAGCGCCGGGGAGATCTGGCCCGCGTAAGGTCACAGGCAGAGCACGATGCTGGGAGCGCGAGGCGCTAATTCAATTGAATGGCGAGCCGCGCTCTGGGCCGGTCTCGTCTATACCATAGGCGTGTTCGTGTTCGCATTTGCTATCGGCACGATCCGCGTAACGATGGTAGCCCCGCGGCTGGGGGCTCTACTGGCAGTACTGCTTGAGGCCCCGGTCGTGCTCGCGGTGAGCTGGCGAGTTTCGTCGTGGTGCACTGGGCGCTTCAATGTGAGCCGCGATTCTCGCTCGCGCACGCTGATGGGTGCCGCCGCCTTCTCAATTCTTATGTTGCTGGAGCTGAGCTTCTCGGTCTTGGTCTTTGGTGAGACGGTCGGCCACTACTTTGCGAAGTACGCAACAACACCTGGCATCTTCGGGTTGGCAATGCAAGTCTGCTTCGCAACAATTCCCTGGATCCAAGGTCATTTGCGTTCCGAAGCCAGATAGAGTGCTCAGGCCGCAATGGTGCTGGCGCTTTGCTTGCTACGGAGCATGATCGCCAACATGAGCATAAAGAGGGGTGCAGTGATCCCCCACGGAAATCCGAGAAATAGCAGCTTGGTTGAAAACGTCGGAGAGAAATAGACGAAGCAGATGAGTGGCGTGACGAGAGCGTTGGCGACGAGCGATCGCCGAACCCAGCGCTCAAAACCGACGCGCTTGATCGCAGGGACGGCAAGCAGACATGCCATACCCATCGCGATGTAGCCCACTGCGTCATAGTCCCAGAACAAGGAATGGGGAGTCTGTTCTAGAACGCCAATGGCTGCAGATACGCCCTTCAGCTTTGCGGGGATAACTGTTGAGAGTTGCACGACATAATTTGCACTCACGAAGACCGCATAGATAATCGTGAAGATTAGTGATGCGTGGGTCCAGAACTGTTTGTCCGGCGCCGTTAGGTAATGAAGTGCCAGCATCTCCAGAATGAATGGCACGACGATACAGAGGGAGGTTGCGTAGATCAGAATCTCATCGACAGGAAACCGAAGCCTGCCGGCAACTTGCAGGATCTGCACGCAGACGTACGCCACGGTCATTGTGAACGCGGCTATACCAGACCAGTAACCTACCTTGTTGATGCTTCTGTTCAACAGCTCACTCTTTCGGACGCGTTCATCAGCGACTAAATCGATATATGGATGCGTGTGATGCTGAACAAACTACCACGTTGCAAATAGGTCCGCGGCGGCATGACAACCCAAGTGCCGGGCGATCTCGCTGTCCAAATTTGGATCGCAACGATTTGCAGGTTGCACAGGCGCAAAGCGGCCGCTCGCGGCCGTCAGCTAAGGTCACGATCGCTACGGTCCACATTTACTAGTTGGCTTCCAGTCGGATGGAACCCCTCTCGGCTGAGCCGAATCATGGATGACCAAAGCAAACGCCCGCCGGAGCTTCGTGCCCGTGACATTCAGTTCCATTGGAACATTCGGGGGCACCGTCATCGTCTGTCCCGCGCCCGCCCTTGTCGCGCCTGCGGGGGTTTCTAGGCACTGCTCTCCGGCGAGCACATACCAGCCTTCCGGGCCCGGGTGCGTGTGCACCCTGGAACTGTCGCCTGGCCGCATTACCGCATAGGAGAGAACGGCGCGATAACTCTTTGCTACTGGAAGCTGCAGTGGACCAACGACGGCGACCGCTTCACCGCCACGCGAAGCGAATGCGCGCGGCCCTAATTCAGAGAGCCACACGCGCCCGTCTTCCTCCACAACGATACCGGTCGCACTCCTTGCCGCCTCGGCCGATTTTCTGCTTCCGAACGCGTAGAGGTGCCAGTAGATCATCGCCTGATTGAACTGCAGTTCGTTGGAGGTGCCGAGGTTGAAGCAGCCAAACTCGGGTTGCTTCTCGCCCGCCGGTACGTCCACGCAGGCCACTTCGGTCAAGTGCTCGTGTCCGGTCGTACGGGGCGCCGGCGCCCGCAGCTCGCCCGCCCGTCCGGTTGCAAGGGCTGTCAGTGACAATGCGAGTGCGACGAGTTTGACGACAACCTGATTCCTGATCATGACTTCGATCCTCCGGCGGGTAGTTGTGTAAAACCTCACCGCATCTCGGTGCTCTCAGTCTCCTCTCAAAATCGACCGGCGGATAGCTGCGTGCAGGCGATGAACGTCGCCGCACTGGGTCCTACAAGCCTCCGATCCGTTCGAAAGTAGCAATGCTTCCTTGAGGCCCTACTGCGGAAATTCGCGAACGTCAGGCAGGGGAGGAACATGAACGCCCCTATCAATGATGTCTAACCGGCTCCTGGCAAATTGATTCGAACCAGCCGTCAAGACACCCTTGACACTGAGAATGGTGCGATCAATGCTGTCAAGGCAAACTTGACAACAACGAGTGTTGCCGTGGCACTAAAGTTAAGACTTCGTCGTTTGAGCTGCTCGTTTTGCGGCAAGAAGGACTCGGAGGTGTCAAAACTAATGGGTGGGCCCAAGGTCCACATTTGTGATACCTGCGTTGGGGTGTGTAACAAGATCCTCGAAGCGACTCCATCGACATTCGCGGGATGGGACGCGATGTCGGATGATCAATTGCTGAAGTCACTTGGACCGGCCGTTGCCACTGTTGAAGCCACGCGGACCGTACTGCAGACACAGATCGATATGCTGCGAAAACGCGGTATCAGCTGGACCGCAATCGGCGGTGTCTTGGGGATGTCACGTCAGGCAGCGTGGGAGAGATTTTCGTAGTCGTTAACCTTAGGAGCGGGCGATGTTGCCTTCCAGTAAGCCGACATTCGCGGATGTCAACAATGGGTTGCGACCGCCAGTTCACGTCCCATATATCACATTACTACTATGCGAGAATTTGCATAGTTATGCGTGTTCTGGCATAGTGACGCATGAAAGCCTTGGTCTGGATGGGCGGCAGCCGCGAGGATCTGAGGGCCTTCCCTGCGGATGCTCGCCGTCAGGCGGGATACCAGCTGGATAAGGTTCAGCGTGGCGCTGAGCCTGAAGATTGGAAGCCGCTAAAGACCATCGGTCAAGGTGTGCGAGAACTCCGCATCAGGGAATCTTCTGGCGCCTTTCACATTGTTTACCTAGCTACGCTGCCCGAGGGCGTTTACGTGCTGCATTGCTTTCAGAAGAAAGTCCAAAAGACGAGCGGCAAGGATATTCGATTGGCGAAACTGCGGTTTAAGGCTCTACCTGGAGATGCCTCATGAAGAAGACTCCCCGAAACATGCACGGACCGCGACATGTAACGCCGGCCGGGCGCAGTGTTTTCCGTGACTTATTTTCGGAGGCCGAAGCAGCCGAACTGGAAATTCGATCAGCTTTACTGCAAGGACTTGGCCGTTGGCTAGCTGGTTCCGGCATGACTCAAGTCGCGGCGGCGAAAACTCTGGGAGTTACTCAGGCGCGGATTTCAGATATCAAGCGTGGAAAGATCAATCAATTCAGTCTAGATCTGCTGGTGCGTTTGGCGGCACGAGCCGGGCTGCAGCCGAAGCTGCAACTCGCTGCTTGAACGGTACAATCTTGGCCGCGGACTTCTGTGTCCCCGCGCTTTGCGCTTGCCGATACACGCGCGCCTACCTGCCGCCCCGCATCCCGCGCCAAGGCACCCATCCCGCCGGCCTCGAAGCGCGCCTGGTAGCGGCGCAGGCTGCGCGCCAAATATCCAAATGAGCGGGCGAGCTGGACCTGACGCGCGTACCCGGATTCATACAACGTGATCAGCGCATAGGCTTCGGCGGCCCGCTCCCCCACCTCGTAATGCGCGAACACCACGCCGTGCACGCAGATGACTCGCTGGCATCCTGCCGTCCGATAAGAAACCCCGTCACTGACGTAAACCGCACTGCTCGGCGAGGCCAATAATCCAAGCTCTGTCTGCTGTGGGCACACGGCGGTTCATCATGACAGACAGCCAAAACCGGATAGGTTTAGGTCCGCACTGG
>JANMWZ010000144.1:0-1760 GCA_031441585.1 Gammaproteobacteria bacterium | reverse complement strand
TGCTGCATGCAGTACAAACCACCAAAGCCGAAGCGGGCGCGGCATTCGGCAACCCCGAGGTCTACATGGAGAAATTCCTGCAGAACCCGCGGCACATTGAAATCCAGATCATGGCCGACCAGCATAAAAACGCGGTCTGGCTCGGTGAGCGCGACTGCTCGATGCAGCGGCGCCACCAAAAAGTCATTGAAGAAGCACCGGCGCCTGGCATTGCGCGCAAGCTGATCGAAAGAATCGGCGAGCGCTGCGTGGCGGCCGTCAAGAAAATTGGCTACCGCGGCGCTGGCACCTTCGAGTTTCTTTTCGAAAACGGCGAGTTCTACTTCATCGAGATGAACACCCGCGTGCAAGTGGAGCATCCGGTGACGGAGTGGATCACGGGTATCGACATCGTCAGGACCCAGATCATGGTGGCGGCCGGTGAAAGGCTGCCCTTTACCCAGCGTGACATCCAGCTGAAGGGCCATTCGATTGAATGCCGCATCAACGCTGAAGATCCCTACAAATTCATTCCTTCGCCGGGACGCATCACGACCTGGCACACGCCGGGCGGGCCGGGGGTGCGGGTCGATTCGCATATTTATGCCAATTACTTCGTGCCGCCCAACTACGACTCGATGATCGGCAAGATCATTGTCCACGGCGACACGCGCGAGCAGGCTCTGGCGCGCATGCGCACCGCGCTCGCCGAAACCGTGGTCGAAGGCATCAACACCAATATCGCGCTGCACCGCGAGCTCATGGTGGACGCCAAGTTCATGGACGGCGGCACCAACATCCACTACCTCGAAGAGTGGCTGTCGAAGCGCGTTCGTTGAGAAGGGGTTGGCTGGATGAGTCTGTATGAACTGATTTTGCTGGCGCCGGTCCACGAAGTGGAAACGCTCAGCGAGGCACTGGAGGCCCTTGAGGCGCTCAGCGTTTCGGTGGAAGACGCCGACGCTCAGACGCCGGCCGAACAGGCCCTGTTTGGTGAGCCCGGCATGCCGCCGCCCAAAGCCGGCTGGGAGCGCTCGCGCATGGTTTCCCTGTTTGCGTCCGAGGCCCTGGCGCGTGAGGCTGCCTCGCTGCTGGCAGCGCAGGATTTTTTTGCCGCTTGCCAGCTGGTCGCGATTCAAGCGGTGCCCGAGCAGGACTGGGTGCGGCTGACGCAGTCGCAGTTCACCCCCGTGGAGATCACGCCCGAATTCTGGATTGTGCCGACCTGGCATGAGCCGCCGGCGCAAGCGCTGCAGGTGATACGGCTCGATCCGGGCCTGGCGTTCGGAACCGGAACCCATCCGACCACCCGCATGTGTTTGCAATGGATTGCGGGCCAGAGCGCGGCGGGGAAATCGCTGGGTCGCGTGCTCGACTACGGTTGCGGCTCCGGCATTCTGGCGATTGGCGCGGCCAAGTTTGGCGCGCTGGACATCGATGCCGTCGATATTGACGTGGCCGCGGTCGAATCGACCCGAGCCAACGCCGATGCCAACCATGTGCGCGTGCAGGCGGGTTTGCCCGACCAGGCTGTTGGTTTTTACAACACGGTGCTCGCCAATATTCTGGCGACGCCTTTGCGCGTGCTGGCGCCGCTGTTGTGCGCGCATGTTGCCAAGGGCGGAAATCTGGTGCTCGCCGGCATTCTGGCGCGTCAGGCCGATGAGCTCAAGGCCGCCTACGCGCCCTATTGCCAGCTCCATGTGCACAACGAGGAAGACGGCTGGATATTGATGACCGCAGGGTTTTGAGCGCGCTTCGAAGCCGGCCTGAACTCTGCG
>JANMWZ010000143.1:0-11329 GCA_031441585.1 Gammaproteobacteria bacterium | reverse complement strand
GAAATCAGGCCGAACAAGGCGAGGTAATGGTTACGCATGTGGCCCGCAGTTTTGTATGTTCCAGGGCAGTCGAGGTATAATCATTCTTAATCATTATGATTGATTTGAATCAGGAATAGCCATGGCTACTCGTGTAGTCACAGCACATCTGGACATAAAGCTGGCTCGCCAGCTTGATACACTGGCTGCCGAGCTCGATCGACCAAAGGGCTGGGTGGTAAAGGAGGCTGTCGCCTCCTATATCGCAACCGAGGAGCACCGACACCAGGCCACGCTCGAGGCGCTGGCTGAGCTTGACGCGGGCGAGGTCGTGCCACATGCCGAGATCGAGGCATGGGCCACTTCGCTTTCCCGGCTGCGACCCGCCAAAGTTGCCAAAAGCAAGCGGTGAACGCGGCCCTGGTCTGGACACGTGCCGCGGCCAACGACTTGCGGCGTCTGCACGTTTTCCTGTCGGTCGTGAACGAGGAACTTGCGACGCGCGCTGTACGGCTTGTGGTAGCGCGGGCACGGCGCATTCTGGAACATCCTGGCCTCGGCTCCCCTTTGCCGCGCTACGGTCAACGTGAGGTACGACGAATCATTGTCGGGCAGTACGAGATTCGCTACTCGGTACGTGAAACTGTCGTAACAATCCTGCGAGTGTTCCACCATCGTGAGCGTCGCTGACTGCACTCAGAGATGATGCGCAAGCTGCGATCCGGCTTCGTTAGCTTGCAATGCACCTGTACAGACTGTACAGTTCGCAAAGAGGTGCGCAATGCCGCGTAAGTCGTCGTTGGGTGTCGAGGAAGCCCGCAGCCAGCTACCTGGCCTGCTCGAGCAAGCTGCCAGCGGAACGGCTACTGTCATTACGCGTCACGGTCGCCCGATCGCGGCGCTGGTACCACTTGAAACCTACGGTGCCGGTGGGCGCCAGCAGTCCATCCTGCCACTGGCCGGCAGCGGGCGTGGGCTGTGGGGCAAGCGCAGCGCGACAACGCTCGGCAAACTGAGGAACGAATGGAGCCAGTGAGCCTCGTGGGGCTGCCGGAGAACGCCCTGCTGCTGATCGACACAGCACCGATCATCTATCAGCTCGAAGGGCACACCCAACAGGGGCCGCGGTTCCTGCCATTATTCGCAGCCCATGCTGCCGGCCGACTTCGCTTTGCCGTGTCGACAATCACGCTGACCGAAGTGCTGACTGGGCCATTGCAGTCTGGCAACGAGACCCTCGCCCGCCGTTACCGTGCTCTGCTGCAATCGTGGCAGGTCATCGATCTGGATGCAGACGTTGCCGAAACGGCTGCGCGCCTGCGCGCAAGTCTGCGGCTGAAGCTGGCTGACGCCGTTCAGGCTGCCAGTGCGCTGGCGATCAGTGCGGCGGCACTGGTAACCCATGATCGCGATTTTTCGCGGCTGCGGGGGCTGCGCGTGATCAGCTGATCTGCCTGCTTGCGTCGCCAGTGTCTGCATGATACTTTTGGTTGCATTAGGTAGCACCAGGTTTCGAGGCACGCATGGCGCAACCCGTGAAACTGTCTGATCGCCTGATTAACACGGCAAGAAATGCGGCGCCGTCTGCCCACCGTTCGCTCGCGGCCCAGGTCGAGCATTGGGCTACGCTGGGTATGGCTGTTGAAGGCGCACTAACGGCCAGCCAATCGGCGCGCCTCAAGAACGCCGTATGCGAGCCGACGCCTGCTCCATACGTCTTATCCTCCAACGAGCTTTCCGCCGCGCTTGCACAGGCGCTTTCGCATGCCCTTTCACCAGCGGCGCAGTCGGAGTGTGCTGCTGAAATCGCGACATCTCCACAGCCGCGCTTCGGCACCGACCCGGCATTTCCAGGCTGCATCATTCGCTACAATACCGACAGCTCCATGACTCCCGGGTTCTGGACCGACAACAAGTTCGCGCCGCTGGAACTGACTCCCGACGCTCGAGCGCCACGTGCTGCGAGAATTTCGCGCCCATCGCGCACCAGGAAAGCTCGAGCGCGTGCCTGAGGCGCGCGTATGAACCCGCGTGGATGAACAAGGCGCTGTCGGCTTGGGTTTGCTTCGCAACCCGTAGCGATCGTCCGCTGCTGGTTGTGCTGGCGGGGAGCAATGGCGCGGGCACTTTTCCCAGGAGCACCAGCCAGTACGGCATATCAGGCCATGCGCGTTGCCGCGCGCATCCGCGAAAATCTGCTGCGCCTCGGTGTCAGCTTCTGCATGGAAACCGTTCTCTCTGACACCAAGAGCGCAAAACTCCATTTCTTTCGTCTGGCGCAATCGCTGGGCTTCCGGGTCGTTCTGATTCACATTCGGCTCGAGAGTCCGCAGCTGTCTCAGGCTCGTGTACATCAGCGAGTGAACGCCGGTGGGCATGACGTCCCTGCCAGCAAACTGCTCGCGCGTTTCCCGCGGACAGCCGGGAACGCGGCACGTGCGCTCGGTTTTGTCGACTACGGTCTGGTACTCGACAACAGCTCAGCACTGCAACCTTTTCAGGTGGTTGCGCCCTGGGTGCGCGGTGCGTGCGTGTCTGCGCGCCAAAAAAATTGCCGTCCGCCCATACAGCCCGGCTAATGGCATGCGCAGGTTGGATTAGTTGGATTCGGCAGTTCCCGCGACGGCGGCATTTGACTTAATCAATCACCGCCTTGCACTGCCAATGCAATGCGACGTGGCAACCGTCCGCAGGCTGGCACTCCTCGGGCTCGCACGGTCGCACAAGAACTTCACAACGCGAGAATCAATGCGTAGTATCCGGACCATTGGAGCGCCGGGCAGCGCTCGCCGAAATTGCCTAACAACAAAATAGTCTGAGGGGAATCCACGTCATGCATATGAAAAATACAACGCTTAAGGCGGTGTTCGCAGTGCTCACTGTGAGCCTGCTGGCCGAGCCAGGCGCCCTCGCGCAGCAGAGGCCACTCACCTGGAAAGACGCCTGGTACACGAAACTCACCGGCCCCGAGAGCGATTTTGACGCACGTTCCGGCTATGAGGCGGGCAACCTTGCCTACCCGGCCAACAGCGTCGGTGCAGGTGAACAGTCCGCCGCCGCCGCCGCCGCACTGCAGCTCATGCAGGCCGCGCCGGCCAGCGGACAATCGTGGCAACTACTCGGACCGGTTGTAGGCAATACGCCGGGCCCCGTTACCTATACGGGCCGCGACAGCGTGGTCTCCGGTCGCGTAGCAGCAATCGCCGTGGCGCCAAGCTGCCGTGCGGACGAGGATTGCACGGCTTACGTCGCCGCGGCCGGAGGCGGCATCTGGAAGACGGAAAACGTGCTGGCGCGCCGCCCGGAGTGGCGCTCGATGAGCAGTGGGCTGCCGACCACCTCTATGGGCACAGTGATGTTCGATCCGACGGACCTTAGCGGTAAGACGCTATACGCCGGCACCGGCGAACCGAGCGGCTCGAGCGACTCCGAGGCCGGGCTCGGCCTCTACAAGTCCACCGACGGCGGCGCGAGCTGGAGTCTCGTGCCGGGCAGCTTCAGCGTTGCTGCCTATCGCGCGATTGCCTCAGTGGCGGTCGATCCCGTCAATCCGAGCCACCTTTTTATCGGCACGGCCGTCGCGCGCCGCGGCGCCTCGTCCTCCAACGGCGGTCGCTTCACACCACCTGGCGCCCCACCGGTCGGCCTGTACGAATCCGTTGACAGCGGCCAGAACTTCAGCCTCGTGTTCAGCCAGCCATCGGACGCCGTCAACCCGGCCACGGCTAACGGCAGCGATTTCTTTCGTGGCGGCGTCACTAAAATAGCGGCCACACGGCTCGGGCTCAGCTCGAGCGATCCGACGCGCATCTACTTCTCCGTCATGGATTACGGCCTGTACCGCTCGGCGGCGGGTGGCGGATTCGAGCAGGTGTTCGCGAGCGCCGGCGGCGGCCTGGTTGGCAACTCCGCGGGCTCGCGCACTGAGTTCGCGCTGGCACCGTTGGCCAGCGGCAAGCTGCGCATCTACGTCGGCGACACGGCCGGCGGCGCTGCATCATTATATCGCACCGATGATGCGAACACGGCCAGCCCGAGCTGGCTGTTGCTGTCCAACCCGACCAAGGGCACGCCGGGCTTCGCTTCCTACAACTACTGCGGCGGCCAGTGCTTCTATGACATGCCGGTGGCTTCGCCCGCTGGTGCGCCGGACGTGGTCTGGATCGGCGGTCAGATGCAGTACGGCGAGATCTTTACCGCCCATCCGCCCTCGAACGGGCGGGCCGTACAGCGCTCGATTGACGGTGGCGTGAGCTTCACGGATATGACGAACGACACTCAGGTACCGGCGCTTGGCATGCATCCGGACCAGCACGCGATCGCGTTCATCCCGCGTAGCCCCAACATTGCCATCCTCGGCTCAGATGGCGGCGTCGTGCGCACCGACGGCGTGTTCGTCAACGCCTCGGCCGACTGCGCCACGCGCGGCATTGCCGGCGCCGACCTCGTGGATTGCCAGAATTGGCTGGCCGCGATTCCGCGTGAGATCATCAGTACCACGAATGCCGGGCTGTCCACCCTGCAGTTCCAGAGCGTGTCGATCAATCCGCAGGATCCGGCCAACGACATTATCGGTGGCACGCAGGACAACGGCACCTGGGCCTACAACGGCCGTACCGGCACCTGGTTCGAATCAGTCGGTGGCGACGGCGGCAATTCCGGCATCAATGCCGTGACGCCGCAGGTGCGCATGCACTCCTACTTCGGCACGCAGCTCGATGTGAATTACCGCGGCAACGATCCGCTCGGCTGGAACTGGGTCTCCGACCCGCTGTTCAGCGGCGAGGCCGCCTCGTTCTACATCCCGGTTTTGGCCGATCCGGTGCTCGGCGGCACCTTTTTCATTGGCGAGGAGCACGTCTGGCGCACCCAGGACAACGGCGGCGACCAGGCCTACCTCGAGCAGCACTGCAACGAGTTCTTCGGCGATTTTACCGTACAGTGCGGTGATTGGCAGCCGCTGGGCGGACCCACTCTCACGGGCGCCGCGTTCGGCACCGATAAGAGCGGGTCATATGTCGTGGCGACCGCGCGTGCGGCGAGCGCCGGTGCGCCGCTGTGGGCGGGCACGCGCCGCGGCCGCCTGTTCGTGACCAGGAATGCGGACGCAGCGGATGCGGCAACGGTGGTGTTCACCCGCATCGACACTTCACTCCAGCCCAAGCGCTTCATCAGCGGCATTGCTGTGGATCCGAAGAACGCGCTGCACGCGTTCGTATCCTTCTCAGGCTACGATGCGTACACACCGACGACGCCGGGCCACGTGTTCGAGGTGAGCGTTGACGCCGGCACCCTGGTGGCGACGTGGCGGGACCTGAGCGCCAACATCGGCGACCAACCCGTCACGGGGATCGCCTTCGATGCGGTCAGCGGCCGTGTCTACGCGGCCACTGACTTCGGCGTCGCAGTGCGACTGGCGTCCGGCCAGTGGGCTCCAGCCGCATCGCGCCTGCCGCCTGTTGCGGTGTACGGTATCGCCCTGGATGCCAAGTCGGGCCTGCTGTACGCGGCCACCCACGGCCGTGGCGTCTGGCGCCTCGCGCTGCGCGGTGACTGAGTCGACTTGAAACTGGCGCCCGGTGCGTTACGCGCCGGGCGCCGGTCGGCTAGCGAGCCCGGTGTGCGCGGGCGAATCGACACCCCCCGCTCCTGGCGGGGGTTTTTATTTCTCGGCAGATTCCGGCGGTGGCCGGGAGGGCGCAGCGGGTTCGGGCTTGACGATCTTCCCGTCTTTCGCATGCCCCGCACCCTGCTCGCAGGTGCCTGGATGCATGCGGCAACGTTCCATCCGGTGCTTCGCGAGCGCCACCTTCTCAGCGTCTGTCAGTTCATGATCGGTATACGGTGGTGAGGGCTGCGCGCCATCGACTGCGGCACGAACCGGGGTGCCCGGCTTTGCCTCAGCGGGTGCCGCGGGAGCCTGCGGCGCATCGCCTGCCGGCGCCTGACCTGCACCCAGCAGCACGCATGCGATGAACAGGGCCAATGAACCAGGAATCAGATATCTCATAGATAACTCCTCAAGAACGCCCCGGTCGCCACAGCCTTCGTAAGACAACGCCCGTCACAGCAGAGTTCCCGGCTCCGGTAGGGTCCAGCCTGAGCACAGAACTTCACTCCAGCGCAGAATGAATTCTTGCTCTCATTGGCAACCGCCCCCTTCCTTGCCACACCCGCACTGCCCTGCGGCGCCTTTGCCTGCGACCGGCGCAGCACTGGCGCCCGCCCGCTGCCGCCAGCGCCGCGGCCCCAGTTTGCGCGCGGCGTACACCGTCGCCGCCAACACCAGCAACCCCATAATGCTGTACTGCCACATGATCAGGCGCCGCCCGTGAACGCCAGTGCAATGCGGTAGGTCGCGAACGAGGCCACCCACGCCATCGCGAACAGGTAGCCCGCCATGATCAGCGGATAGCGCCAGGAATTGGTCTCGCGCTTCACGGTGGCAAGCGTCGAGAGGCATTGCGGCGCGAACACATACCAGGCCAGCAGCGAGAGCGCGGTGGCCAGGCTCCAGCTCGAGGCAATCATCGGCCTGAGCGCCGCGTCGAGATTGTCGGTGGTGCCCGAGAGCGCATACACCGTGCCAAGCGCGCCGACCGCCACTTCACGGGCCGCGAGGCCCGGCACCAGCGCGACGCAGATCTGCCAGTTAAAGCCGATCGGCGCGAAGATGGTTTGCAGCGCGCGGCCGAGCATGCCAGCGAAGCTGTATTGAATCGCCGGCCCGGTGGCACCAGCCGGCGGCCCGGGGAAGCTGGCGAGAAACCACAGCACGATCATCAGCGCGAGAATAATGGTGCCAACGCGCGCCAGAAAGATCATGGTGCGCTCGTACAGGCCGACCACCAGGTTGCGCAGGTTGGGCCAGTGGTATTCGGGCAGTTCCAGCAGCAACGGATGGTAGCTGGTGCCAAAGGAGGCGCGCTTCATCACGAAGGCCACCAGTACCGCGCCGAGCACGCCGGCAACATAGAGCGCAAACAGCACCAGACCGCGCAGATTGAACACGCCTACCGATTGATTCGGAATGAAGGCGCTGATGATCAGGGCAAACACCGGCAGCCGCGCCGAGCAGGTCATCAGCGGCGCGATGAGTATCGTCGCCATGCGATCACGCACGTTGGGTATGGTGCGCGTGGCCATGATGCCGGGAATCGCGCAGGCATAAGACGACAACAGCGGAATGAACGAACGGCCCGAGAGGCCAATGCTGCCCATGAGTTTATCGAGCAGAAAGGCGGCGCGTGGCAGATAGCCGCTGTCTTCGAGCAGCAGAATGAAAAAAAACAGAATCAGGATCTGCGGCAGGAATACCAGCACGCTGCCGGCGCCTTTGATCACGCCATCGACCAGCAGGCTTTGCAGCGGGCCGGCCGGCATGGCATCACGCACTGCGGCACCCAGCGAGGCCATGCCGGTATTGATCAGGTCCATGGGTACTGCGGCCCAGCTGAAGACTGCCTGGAATACTGCGAACAGCAACACGGCGAGCAGCAGCGGACCGGCAATCGGGTTCATCACGACGGCATCGAGACGCGCGAGTGCCCGGGTACGCAGCGGTTCGACATAGCCAGCGACGCTGAGCATGCGGCGCGCCTCGCGCTGCGTGGCGGAAATTTCTGCGGAAGTGTTCAGAGGTTCCGCAGGCAGCAGAACCCGGTACTTTCCGGTCGAGAGCAACTGCACCAGATCATCCTCCGCGGCGCGCTGCACGCAGCCGCGCTCAGCTTCGAGCGCCCCACTCATGACATCCAGTGCCGTGAGCAGATCGCGCTCGCCGGCACGCGCGACCGCGACGGTCGCCACCACCGGTAAACCGAGCTCGGATTCGAGGCGCGCGCGATCGAGCTTGAAGCCGCGGCTGTGTGACAGGTCGCTCATGTTGAGCGCCACGACCATCGGTTTGCCCAGACGCCGCAGTTCGAGCACGAGGCGCAATGAAAGCTTGAGATTGGTCGCATCGACGACGCAGACGATCAGATCGGGAGCGGCCTCATTGCGCAATTTGCCGTTGATGACATCGCGCGTGATGGCTTCATCGAGCGTGGCGGGCACCAGGCTGTAGGTGCCCGGCAAGTCGATGAGCTGATAGTGCCGCCGCCGGTCAGCGCTCTGAAACGAGCCCTCCTTGCGCTCGACGGTAACGCCCGGATAGTTCGCCACCTTCTGGCGGCTCCCCGTCAGGCGATTGAACAGCGCAGTCTTGCCGCAATTGGGCACGCCTACCAGCGCGACACGGCAGGTGGTTTCAGGCGAGGGTTTGCGGCTCATGGCGATCCGCCACCGGCAGCGCTACGCTGTACCAGCACCGCCCGCGCCTCGCGGCGGCGCAAGGCAAAGACGCTCGAGCCCACGCGCACCGCCATGGGATCACCCCCAGGCCAGACCTCCTCGATCACCTGCACCGGCTCGCCAGGGACAAAGCCGATTTCGATCAGCCGCCGGCCAATGGTCGCACCAGCGGCCTCGCCCACCACCTCCACATCGGTCTCCAGCACCTCCACGACCACGCCCCTATCGCCTTTGTGCAGGCTGGCCAGCGGTACGCTGGCGGGGGACGAGGTCCGGCTGGAGGAGTCCATAATGGCGCCTGAATGTTAATGAGAATGACTCTCATCTGAAGCATAGTCGATACCGAACACTGGCGCCACTGTGGAAAACACTGCGTGGGTCGCGGTTTCCGGGGAATGGGTGGTTCAGTATCGGTTCATCCTCAATGCTTATGCTGGCACCGTCCAGATCACCCTCCGGAGTGCATTATGTTTACTGCAATACGCCCACTGATTCCCGCCTTGGGGCTTATGGCCCTGCTATGCGCTCAGGCGCCGGCGTGGGCCGATCCGCCGTCCTGGGCGAATGACGACGGTGAGCGCCATGGTGATCGCGATGACCGGCGCGATGACCGCCAGCGTGGTCACGAAGATAAGCATGGCCGCGACTATAAACACGAGGGTGAGCGCGATGACGAATACCGCCGTGGCAACGGTGGTTATAGTGGTTACGGTGGCTACTATGGCAACCATGGTTATCGTGGCTACGGTGGTGATGACTGGTCGAATGACTACGGCGTCGTGCGCCGCGGTCGCTGCGATACCGATAGCGGCCTGACGGTGTTTGGCGCCATCGCCGGCGGCATCATCGGCAATAGCACCGCTACGCCTGCGAACCGCGGCGTGGCAACCGTGTTTGGCGCGATCGCCGGTGGCATCATCGGCAATGCGATTGGCAGCGCCATCGACGACGGCGATCGCGCCTGCATCGGTCATTCACTGGAGCTGGTGCCGATTGGTCGCCCGGTACGCTGGCGCAATCCGCATAGCCGCATCGGCTGGCTCATGACTCCGGTGCGCGATGTCTCGCGCAGCTGTCGCGAGTTTGATCTGGTGCGCGAATATGGCGGGCGCTATGGCCATGAGCGTGTCGTGGCCTGCCGCCGCGAGCGCGGCGATTGGGAATTTCAGGGACGGTGATACGAGCGTTACGCCGCGATTGTCTTCACTGACCCCGGCAGTTTGCTGAGTATCAGTTGCTTGAGCTCAACTTTGGTGCTCGCATTGTCAATGTCTATGCCCACCAGGTTGCCGCGTGCGTCATAGTCCAGGACAACGCCCTCGGAGACCTCTTTACTCTCGGCGCTGGGCTGCTCCGACAAATCAATATATAGCGAATCGGTCTCTGGAAAATAGTTGAGCTTCATGGTCGAAACCCTCTGTCCGGAAAGGCATTGTGAATGGTCACCTTATCCTCAAGCGTGACTACCCTCAAGTAGCGGCCACCCAAGGCCGAGACGGGCGCCCAGAATCTGAACCGGTTAAGCTCTTGTGCTTCGATGCACACAGCGTTTTCAATGACCCAAATGCACCAATGCTTTCTCAGATAGGGTCGCCTACTTAACACCTGGGTCTGAAAATAATCCGTGTATTCGTAATCTGCCATTTCCTGCGCACGACTCAATTGCCTGCGCATATAACACGGTCATTCTGACAGAACGGCTACCGTCCAATAGGGTGGAAACGTGTATATATTCAGGCCTTGCGCATTAATCGCGTCACCAAGGAATCGAGTGACCACGCGCCCGGCCCACGCGCCAGCAGGATCAGCAGAAATGCCACCCACTGAATATGGGTCGGCCAGGCATTGGGATAAACAAAGGTCTGGATGACCGTGATCATGCCCAGGTACGCCAGCGCGACCACGCGCGTGCCCAGTCCCAGCAGCATGAGCACGGCACCGCCCAGTTCCATCGCCGTCGCCAGGCAGGCGGCCAGGTGCGCGGGTATGAGCGGCACTTTGTACTCATCTTCAAACAGGGAGAGTGTGCCCGCCCAGTCATCAAGCTTCACTGAACCCGAGCGCCAGAAGACCACAGCGGTGGCGAGGCGCGCCACCAGCGCAATGAAGCGGTAAGGAATGCGCTCCAGCCAGGCACGCGCCGCGGATAGCAACCCTCTGACTGTGGCGAGCCCCTGACTGGTAGTGTTCATTGGTTCTTTCCTGAAAGCTGTGGACCGGTCACGGGTTGATTGCCGGGTTGATTGCCGGGCTGATGCGCAGGAAGCTCGCCTGCAGAACTTCCCGTTCCAGCAGCGCGGCGAGTTCGACCTTCGCCGCACCATCACCTGCCGCAGAAGCACCGGCCGCCGCCGCGAGGGCCTGCTCGCCATCGGCACCGGCCAGTGCGGCGCGCAGGTAGCGTGCCGCTGGCGCACTCAATTCACGCACCATCACGCCGCTGCGGGTGCGCCACAGGGCCAGGTAGTTTTCGCGGCGCGTGAGGGCGATCGCGCCCAGAGCGGCAGCATCGTCGGCCAGTATGGCGGCGCGCAGCGCGTTGAGCGGAAATCGGGCTGCGTGCACGATCAGGCCGCTGACCAGGTGCAACTGCACGCCGGCATCGAGGTGCAGTACCGCGCCGCTGAAAAGTTCGTCCGGCACGCAGCGCGCAAGCGCATCAAACTGGGCATCGAGCTGTGCGAGTTCACTCAAATAGGGCAATTGTTCCGTGCCCGGAAAATCCGCGATGAACTGCACAAACCCGCCACCCCAGGCACCCAGCTGCGGTACGCTTGGTGGCTGCGCACGCGCAAAATCAACAGCCATGCGATCAAAGAAGGCTTCGCCCACCAGGCGATCAACCGCCGGATAGGTCAGCCGCAAAGCATGACTGAGCGCACCGAGTACGGTATTTCTGTGCACGCGCAAGCCCTCGGCTCCAGGCAGCGCGCCGGCAAACAACGCCTCGGGAAGCTGCTGTGCGGCAGCGTCGACGGCCAACAGCGCGGCGCTCATCTGCGCCTGCAGCATGGACAGCGGCAGACTAACGGCCATTGGCAGCGCGCCGCCCGCT
>JANMWZ010000142.1:0-85767 GCA_031441585.1 Gammaproteobacteria bacterium | reverse complement strand
CTGTTCGAGAAAACCTCGCTGAATACAGCGCTTTCGCGTATTCCGACAGCCTCAGAATCAGCTCAAGACGGCAACCAGCTGATTCTGCTATGAAAACGTTGGGACAGGCCTGATTCAGGATATAACTATGGCAGCCGAGATCTAAAGTTTGAAAACAAACCCCGGGCACTGGGCTCGGCTGCGTGAGCGAATTCACCGCGTCATTTGTTCTGGGGCGCTGATTGCACTCGCGCTGGCCACGCCTTCGTCGCCCGCAGCAACGACGACCCAGCTGCCCCGCAGCGTGCGCCCCACTCGCTACGACGTGGCGATCGTACCCAACGCCGCGTCGCTCACGTTCAGCGGCAAGGTCGCAATCGCGATCGACGTGTTGCAGCCGACCACCAGCATCACGCTCAACGCCCTTGAGCTCAGCTTCACGTCGGTTCGTTTGTCAGGCGGCCCCGGCAGCGCGTCGTTCGTGGCGGCCAAGGTCCAGATCAATGAGGCCGAACAGACTGCGAAATTCAGCTTCGGGCAACTGCTGCAAAAGGGCAGCTATCAACTTAACCTCGAGTATACCGGCCGGATCGGCACTCAGCCGGTCGGACTGTTTGCAATCGACTACGACACCGCCGACGGGCAAAAGCGCGCGCTCTACACCCAGTTCGAGAATTCGGATGCGCGGCGGGTCATTCCATGCTGGGACGAGCCCGAATTCAGGACCAGCTTCGCGCTGGCAGCGACGGTACCGGGCGTGCAGATGGCAGTCAGCAACATGCCCGTGGCACAGACGACGGATCTTGGCGACGGCCGCTCGCTGGTGCGATTCCAGCCGACGCCCAGGATGTCGACCTATCTTCTGTTTTTCGGGCTTGGTGAATTCGAGCGCGCCACCGCTATGGTCGACGGGACCGAGCTGGGCGTTGTGACGCAAAAGCGCACCGTCGGGCAGGCGGCGTTCGCGCTTGAATCGGCCGCCGGAGTCCTGCGCGAATACAATCATTATTTCGACACGGCGTACCCGCTGCCGAAGCTCGACAATATTGCGGCCCCAGGCAGCAGCCAGTTCTTCGGCGCGATGGAAAACTGGGGAGCGATTTTCACCTTCGAGTACGCGCTCCTGCTGGATCCGTCGATTTCAACACAGGCCGACAAACAAGCGGCGTTCGAGACCGAAGCACACGAGATGGCGCACCAATGGTTCGGCAATCTGGTCACGATGCGCTGGTGGGATGACATCTGGCTCAATGAGGGATTCGCATCGTGGATGGAAAGCCGTACCACTGCACGCCTGCATCCCGAGTGGAATAGCGCGCTATTCGACGTCAATGTACGTGAGGCGGCGATGGTCCGTGATTCGATCGCGACCACGCACCCGGTCGTGCAGCACATCGAGACAGTTGAGCAGGCCAGCCAGTCCTTCGACGACATTACCTATTCAAAAGGCGAATCGGTCATCCGGATGCTGGAAGCGTACCTTGGCGATGACGCGTGGCGCGCCGGCGTGCGCCGCTACATCAAGGTGCACGCCTACGGCAGCGCCGTCTCGGACGATCTGTGGCGCGAGATGGAGGTCGCGGCCGGCCAGCCGATCACTGCCATTGCACACGATTTCACGCTGCAGCCCGGTGTGCCGATGATCCGCGTCGGGAATTCCGCCTGCACTGCGGGGCGCACCACTCTGCAGTTGACGCAGGGCGAGTTCAGCACGGATCAGCCGGACAAGAGGCCACTGGCGTGGCGCGTGCCGGTAATCGTCAAGTCGCTCGGTAGCGCGGCTCCGGTGCGCAGGCTCGTGACCGGTGGCAAGGCCACGGTGACGCTCCCGGGTTGCGCTCCGGCGATCGTCAACGCTGGCCAGAGCGGCTATTACCGCACGCTCTATGCGCCGCCGCAGTTCGCCGCCATTGCCAGGAATTTTTCCTCGATTGCCCCTATCGATCAGCTCGGCATTCTCTCGGACAGCTGGTCGCTCGGGCGCGCCGGTCTGCAGCCAGTCACAGATTTTTTTGATCTTGCCAGCGCCACCCTGGCAAGCGCCGACCCGCAGATCTGGCGCAAGATCGCCGCCGTCTTCCAGGCCACCAATGATTATTACCGCGGTTTATCGCCACGGCAGCTGGTGTTCCGCAAGTTTGCGATCGCACGCCTGGCGCCGACGCTCGAACAGATCGGCTGGACCGCCCGGGCCGGCGAACTCGATAGCGTGGCTATCCTGCGCAACGAGCTGATCGAGACACTGAGCGCACTGGGCGACGAAACTGTTATCACTGAAGGCCGGCGGCGTTACGCTTCACAGGCGTCGGACTCTGCGGCGCTCCCGGCAGCGTTGCGCAAGGCCGTCCTCGCGGTCGTGGCCCGGCATGCCGATGCCACGACGTGGGACCAGCTGCATGCGGCAGCGCTGGTCGAGAAGACACCGCTCATCAAGGATGAACTCTACGCCCTGTTATCGGCCTCAGAAGACGCGGTGCTGGCCGGCCGTGCCCTCGAGTTGGCGTTGACTGCCGAACCTGGTGCGACCAACAGTCCGCAGATGATTTCCACGGCGGCCAGATTGCACCCGGACCTCAGCTTCGATTTTGCCCGCGCGCACCTGGCGACGGTCACACAGCTGGTCGATGCTCCCTCACGCAGCAGGTACTTCGCGGTCCTCGCAAGGCGCTCGGCCGACCCGGCGATGATCGACAAGCTGAAGGCTTATGCAACCGCCAACCTGGCCGTCGGCTCACGCCGTGATGCGGACACCGCCGCGGCCGACATCGCCGACCGTATCAAGATACGCCGTGAACGCTTGCCGGCGATCGATGCCTGGCTCATGAAATAGGTTTCGGCACACCTGGCAGGCGCGTATGCGAGGGCACCGCCACCGGCGGTGCCGTGGCGTCATCGAGATTGACCGCGGTCAGTGCGCCGCCCCATACGCAACCGGTGTCGAGCCCCAGCACACCGTCATTGCGGTAGAAACCCAGCGTCGACCAATGGCCGAAAATGACGCGCGTGGCGGCAGTGGCGCGCTCAGGAACCAGAAACCAGGGCATCCAGGGCTCACGCGCCTCGGCAGGCGGACCCTTCTGCTTAAGATCAATGCGGCCGTCAGCCGTGCAGACCCGAATTCGAGTCAGCACATTGATGACGAAACGTGCGCGCGCCTGACCGCATAAGGTCTCGTCCCACTGATTGGGTTCATCGCCATACATGCCGGCGAGCAGCTTTTCCGGGTCGTGCTGTAACGCCTGGCTCACCTCGTCGGCCAGCAATGCGACCCGCCGCGCATGCCACTGTGGCACTACGCCGGCGTGTACCAGCAGATCGTTGCGCGCCTGATCGAAGTGGGCCAGCGGTCGGCTCAGGAGCCAGGGATACAGGGCCTCGCGATCTGGCGCGGTGAGGATGGCTTCGAGCGTATCGTTGCGCCGCTGCTTGCGGCCGGGAAGCAGCGCGACTGCGAGCAGGTGCAGATCGTGATTACCTAGCACGACTATCGCGTTGGCCGCGAGCTCACGTACGCGCCGCAGCACGGCCAGTGAGCGTGGGCCGCGATTGACCAGGTCGCCGGTGAACCACAGCTGATCGCGATCGGCATTGAAGCGCATCCGGGTCAACAGTTCATCGAGCTCGCTGCTGCAGCCCTGCACATCGCCTATGGCCCAGCGCGCCATTGTTGCTGCTAAGCTAGTGCAGCATGCCGGGTTTGGCGAGCCGGAAGGCGGGAATCGGCGCGTCGAAATGCGCGCCATCGTCGGCGAGCATCTGGTAGCTGCCGTGCATCGAGCCCACCGGCGTTTCCAGCACCGCGCCGCTCGAATAGCGAAACCCCTGGCCAGGTTTGAGGTGCGGCTGCTCACCGACCACCCCCTCGCCACGCACTTCCTGGATGCGACCATTGGCATCGGTGATGACCCAATGGCGGGTCAGCAGCCTGGCCGGCACCTTGCCGCTGTTGCGCAGCGTGATCGTATAGGCGAATACGAAGCGCTGCTCACCGGGCTCGGACTGATCTTCGAGGTAGACGGTTTCCACATCAACTTTGATCTGATGCTGCGGCTCGGGAGTGGTTGTCATAGTCAGCGCATCCGCATGGCCAGCACGTCGCAGGGAGCGCCGTGCAGTACGGTATCTTCGGTCAGATTGACCAGAATCGACAGCCCATGGCGTTCGCGGCAGCCGAGCACGATCAGATCGGCTTTGAGCGCACGCGCCTGGCGCAATATTTCAGATTTGACGTTGCCACTGGCGAGCAGGCAATCCTCGGCCGGCAAGCCCATCGAGGCGCCCAGTTCAACCAGCTGCAGGCGCGAGCGGGCGACAATCTGATCGTCAATCTGCACCACGGGCACCAGTGCGTCGCTCATGGGTTCGACCGGCACAAATTCGATCACATGCAGCAAGCGCATGCGCGCCTGCCACTGTAGCGCCAGCGCGGCGCTTTTGGCGGCGATGGCACGGCTGTCTGCGTTCAAATCGATGGCCACGAGTAGTTGCTGGTAGGCGCCCATTGCCCTAGTGAATCACAGCGGCCACTGCCAGCGCCAGTGCGCCGAATTTTTCGGGCGCCAGGGTCTCGGCGCGCGCGCCCGGGTCGATGCCCGTGGCAGCGATCTGCTCGGCACTGAGCAGCCCCGAGAGCGCATTGCGCAGTGTTTTGCGTCGTTGACCAAAAGCCGCGCTGACCACCGCGCCGTAGTGCGGTTCGGCCGCCCAGGGCGGTGGGGCGGCCCGCACCTGAAGGCGCACCACCGCCGAGTGCACCTGTGGAGCCGGCTTGAAGGCCCCGGGGCCGATATCCAGGAGCTTTTGCGCCTGCACCCTGGGCGCCAGCATCACGCCCAGGCGTCCGTACTGGCGTGAACCGGGCGGCGCGACGATGCGATCGACCACCTCTTTTTGCAGCATGAAATGCATGTCGGCCACGTGCTCCGCCGCGCCCAGCAGGTGAAACAGCAGCGGCGTGGAAATGTTGTAGGGCAGGTTACCGATCAGGCGCAGGCGCTGGCCGCGCATCTGGGCCAGCGCGCTGTAATCAAATTTCAGTGCGTCGCCCTCATGCACGCGCAAACCGGGCATGGCCGCGAAATCGCGGCGCAACGCGGCGACCAGATCGCGGTCGATTTCGATGACATCCAGGGCGGCGACCGCGGCCAGCAACGGCCGCGTCAGCGCACCCCGGCCCGGGCCGATTTCCACCAGCGCATCGCCCGGGTGCGGCGCGATCGCGGCCACGATCCGCTCGATCGCCAGGGGGTCATGCAGAAAATGCTGGCCGAAACGCTTGCGGGCGCGCATCAACGACGCCGCTTTGCGAGTTGCACCGCCAGCGCTATCGCGGCCAGCAGGCTGCCCTCATCAGCGCGGCCGCTGCCCGCCAGATCGAGCGCGGTGCCGTGATCGACCGAGGTGCGCACAATCGGCAGGCCGAGCGTGACATTCACCGCGGTGCCAAAACCGCTGGCCTTGAGGACCGGCAGTCCCTGATCGTGGTACATGGCGAGCACCACATCATAGGCGGCGCGGTAACGCGGCACGAACAGGGTATCGGCGGGAAATGGCCCATGCACGTCTATACCGGCAGCCTGGGCACGCTGCAGTGCCGGTTCAATGATGTCGCGTTCTTCGTGACCCAGGTGGCCGCTCTCGCCGGCGTGCGGGTTCAGGCCGCAGACGGCAATGCGCGGTCGGGCAAGGCCCCACAGTGACTTCAGCTCGCGATCCAGAATAGCCAGAATGTTGCACAGCCCGTCGATGCTCAGGGCATCGGCCACGGCCCGCAACGGCAGGTGCGTGGTCGCCAGTGCGACCTTGAGATCGCCATCGGTCAGCAGCATTACCGGCAGCGCCGTGCCACAGCGCGCGGCGATGTATTCCGTGTGACCGCTGAAGGGCACGCCCGCATCATTGATGACGCTCTTGTGCACCGGCGCGGTGACCATGGCGGCGAACTCGCGTTCACGGCAACCCGTCACTGCGCGATCGATGAGTGAGAGCACCTGGTGCGCATTGCGGGTATCGAGCTGGCCGGCCACGGCTGGCGCCGCCAGCGGCAGGTGCAACACGCTCAAGGCGCCGGCCGCCTGCTCGACCGGCTCACCGGCACGATAGTCGCGCAGCCGGCAGTCCAGATTCAGTTGCCGCGCGCGCGCCGCCAGCGCGTCGCGATCAGCGAGACAGACGAGCGGATAGTCGCGGGCACTGCGCGCACTCGCCAGGCACAGGTCGGGGCCGATTCCGGCGCTCTCCCCGCAGGTGAGCGCGATGGGCGCCGTGGCGTTCAGAGCCGCAGTTCGACGTAGGCCTCGTCGCGCAACTGCTGCAGCCAGACGTCGGTGGCCTCATCGACGCGGCTTTCGCGCAGCTGCATATAGGCTTGCTCACGTTCGGCCGTTGCGGTGTTGTCAAAATCGCGCCGCCCAAGCAGTTGCACAATGTGCCAGCCGAACTGGGTCCGGATCGGTTCACTGATCTCGTTTTCCTTGAGTGCCGCTGCGGTCTTAGCGAATTCGGGCACGAAGGTCTCGAGCGTGGTCCAGCCCAGATCACCGCCTTCGACGGCTGAACCTGAGTCGGTAGAGCTGGCCTTGGCCAGCACCGCGAAGTCTGCCCCTGCCAGAATCTGCGCGCGCATCTCGCCCAGTTTCTGCTTCACGGTGGCATCGTCCTGCACTTCAGTGGTAGTGAGCAGGATATGGCGCAGGTGAACCTGCTTGACGATCTGGGTGCCGGTGCCGAGGCGCATTTCATTGAGCCGCACCACATGAAATCCGCTGCCGGTCTGCAGCACGGCGCTCACCTGACCGGCCTGCATGCGCGGCACCACGTCGGCAAGAAAGGTCGGGAGCGCCGGGCCCTTGAGCCAGCCCAGAGCGCCGCCTTCCAGCGCCGTCTGGCTGTCAGAAAAGCTGATCGCCAACTGATTAAAGGCCTCGCCTTTGGTAGCCCGCGCCGCGATGTTATCGGCTTTGGCCCGCGCACTGGCCAATTGCTCTGCCGTCGCATCCTGTGCCACGGCGATCAGAATATGCGAGACGTTGTATTCATTGGCTGCGGTGGCAGTGTTCTTCTGGCGCTCAATATACTGATCGAGCTCGCGCGGCGAGATGGCGATGCGCTGTACGACATCGCGCGAGCGCAGCATCTGCCGCTGAATCTCGCGCCGCAGGTTGGCGCGGTAGTCGGCGTACACCAATCCTTCGGCGCCGAGCATCTCGGGTAACTTGTCGAAGGCCACCTTGTTGCGTTTGGCGATATCCTCGAGTGCGCTATTGACCTGCTCATCCGAAACATTGATGCCCGCCTTGTCGTCGCGCTGCGCCTGGATGGTCTCCACCACCAGGCGCTCCAGCACCTGCTCGCGCATCACCTTGTCCTCGGGCAGCTGCACCTTCTGGGCGCGCAGGCGCTGCGTGACTTCACTCACCTGGCTGCTAAGTTCACTGTCGAGCACCACGCCGTCGTTGACCACGGCAACCACCCGATCGAGCAGCTCACCGCGGCTCGCCTTGGCGCGGGTAACGACGGCCTCAGCGGCGAGGGCGTTGGCGGCGCTCAGGATCAGTATCAACGGCAGGGTGGCACGGACTGGGAGATTCATAATTTCTTTGGTGCTCAACGGTTTGTGGAGGCCGGGGAGTATCCCTGAATCGCCCCCTGCAGGAAAGAGTCAGCCCCCGATCCGACACTGGAAAGGCCTTTGAGTTCCAGTTGCAGATACCAGCTGGAGTCGCGTGAACCATCACGGGCACTGATTGAATTACGCGCCAGGAGCCTCAATCCCCAGCAATTTCCGTGGAATTGAAAGCCGGCAAAGCTCTCGATCGCGTGTTGGTCCCTGAAGGAGTAAACGCGGCGCCCATAGACATCCCAGCGTCGCGCCACCGGCCATGCCACCGAGGCGTCCATCTGCTCGACGTTGTCGCGGGTGTAGCGGTAACCCAGATTGACGACCCGCTCGTTCGCTGCGCCCGGCGGGCCGGATGGGCGATATTGCAGGTTCAACTGTGCCTTCTCGGTCTGGGCAAGGGTCGGGTTCCAGGCCAGATCGTAACGCAGGTTCCAGTTGTGATAGGCCGTCAGCTCGAGAGCGGCGATCAGATCGGAGCGTCGGCGGGTGTCCAGGCTCTCGTCCTGGAGTGTGACGTATGACTGCGAAAAGTGCCTGGTCTCACCGATGGTAGCGCTCAGGAAGCGCCGCCCACTGTCGGCCTCCAGCATGCGGACGGTGACACCGAGCGTCAGGTCATTGGCATCGCCCACACGATCGAGGCCCACAAAGCGGTTAGCGCGAAATAACGAAACCAGGTTCGGATCCGGGACCCCGGAATCGAATAGTGGCAGCCCGCTCTGGTCGCGGAACGGTACATAGACGTAATACAGACGCGGTTCCAGCGTGATGAGGCGCGCCGCCCCACTCCCCGCGAGGCGCTCGAAGCGCAGCGCCGTATCGAGCGTGATGACCGGCAAAGAGCGATTCAGGCTGGTGCCGCCCGCCGAGCCGTCGCTCAGCAGGTAAGGACTCAACCGATAGCTGGTGAGATCCCAGCCCGCGCGTGGCCGCAGGTAAAAACCCGGCCGCACAAAATCGAAGCTAATGCCCGGCTGCACATGGGCGCGCCAGCCGCGCACCGAGTCGCGACGCTGAAAATCGACCAGCTCGGAATCGAAATAACTGCCAACACCAGAGCTGCCAAGCCAGTGCGCACTGGCCGTCAGGCGCGGCAATTGTGCGTACGGGCGGTCACTCTCGGGGAGCTGATCCGTATTCAACAGCGTCTGAAACTGCAGCAGCTGCGCACCCAGGCGCCAGGTGTCATCGCGAAATCCCAGCAGCAGATCACGACGCAGAAAAACCGTGCTCGAGGCCTGCGGGCCATTGGCGAAATCTTCGAAATAGTGTGAATCGCTGACGTTTTCAGCGTGCACCAGGGCGCGCCACTGGCGCGGCAGGCGGGCAGCAATGTTGACGCGCTCCCATGAGCGATCGGCGCGCACGACTTCATCGACCGGCCGATAGTTGCGATCGTCCGGCAGGTAACTGAGTATCAGCGTGCTGCTGAAAGATGGTTGTAACAGTCGGTATTCGCTGTTCAACTGGGCGCCGCGACGCGTCATCAGCCGCGGCGTCAGCGTCAGATCCTGATTTGGCGCGATGTTCCAGTACCACGGCACCGCCAGCGTGGCGCCACTGCTGCCGGAACTACCGATGATCGGGAACAGAAAGCCGCTTTGCCGCGCACTGCTGAGCGGAAAGGAAATCCACGGCAGATAGGCCAGCGTGACACCTTTGAACACCACGTGCGCGCCGTGACCGACGCCACGCAGGGTCCTGGTATTCAGCGTAATGCGCCGCGCGTGCAACTCCCAGTCCGCGCTTCCCGGCGGGCAGGTCGTATAGATCACATTGCTGAGCTCCACGGCATCAGCACCGCGCATTGCGATTTCGTCGGCCTGGCCGCGACCCGGGTGTTGCAGCAGATCGAATTGCACGTGGCTGAAGGAAGCGTTGCCGTCTGCGTAGTTGCCGGCGTCGCCCAGCAGGTGCAGATTGACATCGGTATAGCTCACCGTGCCGGTCAGGCGATAATCATGGGTCGCGGCGTTGTAGCGCAGATGTCTGCCGTGCAGCTCGTGGGCGCCGAAGCTGAAGGTTACCTCGCCGCCCAAATCAAAATTTCCGTCAGCGTCCGTGTTCAGGAAGGCGTCCGGGCCGTCGGCCGAAAATTTGATCCCTTCGGCCAATGATGGCAGCGCCGGCGGCGCCAAAATGGCTGGCAGCGGCGCGGCGCTGGCAGCTTCGCTGTCGGCCGGCAGCAGCGTGGTGCACGCGGGCGTCGCCGCCTGCACGGAAGCAGCCAGCACCGGCAGCAGCAGGATAAAGCTCAGCAGGGCCGGGCAGCGCGGTGGGGCAATCATCTCGCCGGACATTATAATGATTGCCGGAATCTCTACACGACAGGCGGACCATGAGCGTTGGCGACGCACGCATCGAGGAAATTCGGGACTGGCTCAGCACGTTGAGCTGGCCGCGCGATTGCCGCCTCGAACCCGCTTCGGCAGATGCCAGTTTTCGCCGTTATCTTCGCGTCTGGCGCGCAGATGGTGCCAGCCGGGTGGTGATGGATGCGCCACCCGAAAAAGAAGACACG
This sequence comes from Gammaproteobacteria bacterium, assembly GCA_031441585.1. Taxonomy (GTDB): domain Bacteria; phylum Pseudomonadota; class Gammaproteobacteria; order Steroidobacterales; family Steroidobacteraceae; genus FEN-1191. The sequence goes on along the minus strand of JANMWZ010000142.1, from coordinate 75,646 downwards.
GGGCCGTATTTGCGGGTCGCGAAGCTGCTGGCGGCCTGTGGTGTGCATATACCCGAGATCGAAGCCGCCGACACCCGGCGTGGCCTGCTGCTGCTCGAAGATCTCGGTCGCGAACCCATGCTGGCCAGGTTGCAGGGCGGCGGCGATGCCGAGCGACTTTATGGCGCGGCGCTGGAGGCACTGGCGCGTATCCAGTTGCACGGCGATGCGGGCGGCGCCAGCCTGCCGCGCTACGATCGCGCGGAACTCGAGCGTGAGATGCAGCTGCTGCCCGCATGGTATTGCGCCCGCCACCTGAAGCTGGAGGCCAGCGCAGAAGACGCCGAAGTGCTGGCAGAAAGTGTCGAATTACTGGTCCGGGAGGCGTTGGCTCAACCCGTGGTGTTGGTGCATAAAGACTATCATTCACGCAATCTCATGATCACAGCAAGGCGCAGTCCGGGCATCATCGACTTTCAGGACGCGCTGGCGGGTCCCATCGGCTACGATCTGGTTTCGCTGCTGAAAGACTGCTACATCCGTTGGCCGCGCGCGCGCGTGGAGAACTGGGTCGGAGCCTACCGTCAACGACTGCTGGCCGCAGGCGCACCGGCGGGTGTGGACGGCGCACAGTTTTTGCGCTGGTTCGACATGTGCGGTTTGCAGCGCCACATCAAGGTGCTGGGCATCTTCGCACGTCTGTTCTATCGCGATGCCAAGCCCGGTTACCTGGCGGATTTGCCCTTGACCCTGGAATACGTACTCGACACCGCCGCCCGTTATCCCGAGCTGAGCCGGTTTTACGGCTGGGCGCGAGCGCGGCTGGAACCTGGCCTGGCCGCTGCCAACGCCTGCGCGCTCGGCGGCCTCCGCTTATGAAGGCCATGATTCTGGCGGCCGGGCGCGGCGAGCGTCTGCGTCCCCTGACTGATCATACGCCCAAGCCGCTACTGGCAGTGCGTGGCAAAACACTGATCGCCTGGCACCTCGAAGCCCTGGCGCGTGCCGGCGTGCGTGAGGCGATCATCAATCTGGCCTGGTTGGGCGAGCAGATTCGCGCCGCTTTGGGTAGCGGCGAGCGCTGTGGATTGACTGTGCATTACAGCCAGGAACCGGAGGGTGCACTGGAGACCGGCGGTGGCATCTATCAGGCCTTGCCGCTGCTGGGCGCTGAACCCTTCATCGTCGTCAATGGCGATACCTACACCGATTTTGATTACACTGATCTGCGGATCGCGGCGCGTTCACTCGCGCACCTGGTGCTGGTGCCCAATCCGCTGCAGCACCCGCGCGGCGATTTTTCATTGCTGCACGGAGACGTGCTTGAAGAGGGCGCCGCGCGCTTTACCTATTCCGGCATCGGCATCTATCGCCCGGAATTTTTCGCGGCTTGCGCCCCTGGCAGGTTTCCTTTGCTGCCATGGCTGCGCAGGGCCAGCGCCGCAGGGCGTCTGCAGGGTGAGGTGTTTCGCGGCCGCTGGGAGGATGTGGGCACCCCAGGGCGCCTCGCGGCGCTCAATGACGCACCAGCCTGAGCTGACGCTTCGGCCTGGCGTATCATTCCCCCATGTCCGACATCAAAGGCATACTGGTAGTCGCGGAAGCGCCGCGTAGCGGCGAAAAATACCGCACGACGCAGGGTTTTTCCGCCATCAAGGACGGCGTGCGCGCTCGCGTTGCGGCGGGTGCCACCACGATGGGCGCTGCCACGCCAGCGACGCTGACGGCGCCGACGGGCAAACCCCGTTGGCTCAAAGCGCCACTGGCTGCGGGCGCCGGCTTCGACTTCGTGCGCAGCACGGTGCGCGAACATCGACTCGCCACGGTGTGCGAAGAAGCCAAATGTCCCAATATCGGCGAGTGCTGGAACGCCGGCACCGCCACCATCATGGTGATGGGCGCGGTGTGTACGCGTGCCTGCCGCTTTTGCGCCGTCGATACCGGTAACCCACGCGGCTGGCTTGATGCCGAAGAGCCGCACAACGTGGCCGCGAGTGTCGCGCTCATGAAGCTCAAGTACGTGGTGCTGACCTCGGTTGATCGCGACGATCTGCCCGATGGCGGCGCCGCGCACTACGCGGCCTGCGTGCGCGCCATCAAACAGCAGTGTGCCGGCGTTGCCGTGGAAGCGCTCACGCCTGATTTCTGCGGCGTGCTGCGCGATGTGGAAACGGTGGTTGATTCCGGGCTCGAGGTGTTCGCGCAGAACATCGAGACGGTGCGCCGCCTCACCCACCCGGTGCGTGATCCGCGCGCGGGCTATGAGCAGACGCTGACGGTGCTGGCCCACGCCAAGCAGCATCGCCCCGCGGTGCTTACCAAGAGCAGTCTGATGCTGGGCCTGGGCGAGAGTGCCGCCGAGATCGGCGAGTGCATGGACGATCTGCGCGCTGCGGGCGTCGATATTCTCACGCTCGGTCAATACCTGCGCCCGACCGTGCATCATCTTCCGGTCGAGCAATTTGTGACCCCGGAAGAGTTCGCACGTTACCGCGAGTGGGCTCTGGCGCGGGGCTTTCGCGAATGCGTGTCCGGGCCGCTGGTGCGCTCGAGCTATCGCGCCGAGCAGGCGCTGGCCGGCAACAATGTCGGGCTCCATGATGGCGTCGCCGGACGTTGAGGTGATCGTTAAATGGCTGGGACGCGTGCCCTACGAGCCCAGCTGGCGCGCGATGCAGCAATTCACTGAGGCGCGCGACGCCGGGACCCGCGATGAACTCTGGCTGCTCGAGCACGAGCCGGTCTACACCCTGGGGATGAACGCCGACTCCGCGCACGTGCTCGACGCGGGCGACATTCCGGTCGTGCGTATCGACCGGGGCGGCCAGGTCACCTATCACGGGCCGGGGCAGCTGCTGGTTTATCCCCTGATCGATCTGCGCCGCGCGCACCTGGGGGTGCGCGATCTGGTCACGGCACTGGAAGGCGCGGTCATTGACCTGGCGGCCCGGCACGGCATTCGCGCCGAGTGCCGCGCGAGCGCTCCGGGCGTATACGTTGCAGGGCGCAAGCTGGCCAGCGTGGGCCTGCGGGTACGGCGCGGTGGCAGTTATCACGGACTGGCGCTCAACGTGAATATGAATCTGGAGCCCTTCGAGCGCATTAATCCCTGCGGTTATGCAGGACTCGAGATGACGCAGCTCGCGGCGCTCGGTGGCCCAGCGGATGCACAGCGCGTCGGCCTTGAGCTGGCGCCGTTGCTGTTGGCCAGAGTGGCGGCACAGGAGTGCCCGGCGGCGACACCTACAGAATCATCACCACGCCCGGCGTGTCCCTGAGCTCGGCGAATAACGCGGCGATCTGGGCCTCGTCGCGCGCTTCGATCAGGTAGGTGACGGCGGAATAATTCTGATGGCGCGAAGCTCGCTCGCTGATGTCACCAGCGTCTAACGCTGCTGCGTGTCGTATGACGATCGCGTCAAGTTGCTCGCGTAAGTTCGGGGTAGTGCGAATCATCACCTTGATGGGGTAGCGGCACGGGAACTGCAGCAGTTTCTGGTCACTCATGACGACTGGATAACCTCGGGCGCCGCGCGCGCAGGGCGGGCTGCAACGGCGTAATTTGCTAGTGACTGCCCGCGGCCGGAAGCGGAATGAACATCTGGGTCACCACGGCGTCGATTGCCGGGCCCGGGTTTTTGCGCGCCTCTGAGGACACGCGGCCTTCGGCTAGTGCCTGCCACGCCAGAATTTTCTTGTGCGCGTCGACGAGGTCGATGCTCAGCGTTCCTTGCTTGTAATCGACAGTCTCGACGGTGGCCATGTTGAAGCCTCCGTAGTAGCCGCCGCGGTAGCCGTAGTAGCCCATGGACATGGTTCCCGGTGAGGAGCGGATCTCCTGCTTGTCCTGGACGTTGGCGTAGAAGTTGAGCAGCAGGTCGGGTCCGCTCTCGCTGTACACATAGCCCTTGGACTCCATTGCCCGTCGGGTCGAGTCCTTCAGCCGCGTGGTAAACACCGACTCATAGCCGGCTTTGTCGGTCGCAAGCGGTGAAAAGAAGCCAAATGATTTGTAGCTGCTGAAGTTGGCGGCAGGATTGATGTCGTGGTTGATCTCGGGGCCTGCGGCGCAGGCCGCGAGCAGTGCGGCCGCGGCGGCGGCGAGCAGGCCTTTGTAAATGGGACGCGCGACAATACTCATGATGATCTCCCTAAGTCAGAAAATGGTGTTGACTTGCGGTCGGCGACCGGCAATCACGTGACCGGCACGAGTCTAAACGCAGCGCGCCAAACCCGTCCACCACGGGAAATTCGCCCTTGCGTTCCAAGAAAATCTGTATGGCTTGCCGAACTTCTGAACACCATTGCTGTCGCGTAGTGCAGGCTCCGGCCGCGACCCTTGCTGTATTCGCGAGCAGCATTGCTCACGTCAACGATGAAGACGTGCGGCTGCTGCGTGAAGCGGCCCTCAGTCTGCTGTTGCACGAGGAAGTCGGGGCCAGTGGCGAATGGCACAACCCGGACTCGACCGCTTCCGGAAAGGTAAAGATAACCAAAGCGTTTGAGAGTACGGATGGTTTCAGGTGCGAGGTATTGCGCGTCGACAACAGTGCTGCGGGGTGGCATGGTCGTGCCTCCTATGCCGCCTGCGAGATTCATCCCGGTGACTGGAAGCTGCAGCCCGACGCCACGCCGAAGCCTTCCGAGAGGGAGCCAGAGTCGGCCAATCAGTAGGTCATTGGTGCGTTGCGGGCGATTTGCTATGTTCGAGTGGATCGAATGGTGGTAAAAGAGCCGCCGTCACCACCCGACAGCCACCTGAACGGATAGCCAATGTTCCTGAAGCTTGTAGCCAGTAATTCATTTTGGCTGGCAGCCGTCGCGCTCGCCAAGAAGCTCTCCAACCCGGTGGCGGCACTCAGCAGCGTGCCGTTGCAGCTCAATGCCAGTGTCGCGAAAGTGACGAAATTTGGCAGCCAGCTGGCGAGTATGGGAGGCGGGCTGCGTTACTGGGTGGAAAGCCCGGATAGCGGGCCGCAAGGCCTGGCGTTGCGGCCCGCCCTGACACTGCTGTTTCCCAAATGAAAATGCGCAACAGCATTCTGGCCCCGTCGCTCCTGGTTATCGCCGCTCTTGCCAGCTGCGCGCAACCCTTCAAGGTGACGGGCGGCTGGAACGAAGGCGCGACCCGACCCCAGAGCTTCAAGAAGCTGCTGATCGTCGGCGTCAGCCCCGACTACAGCGCTCGCTGCAACTACGAGTATGCGCTGGCGACGACGCTGCGCAGCGACAGCGTGAAGGAAGGCAGCTCACATGACACGCGCAGCACCCAATCGTTCAAGGCCACCGGCTTGGGCTACGACTACTATGGCTACGGCGCCTATGGCATGCCCGTCATCTACGCGGAATTCGCGGGAGCGCCGTCCATATTTTCGCTGGAGCGCGAATTCGAAATCGCGACGCAACTCTACGAGACCCGCGGTGCCTCGGTGGTCTACAGTCTCAAGACGACGGCGAAGTCCCAGGAGTCGAACAACATCATTCTCGCCGAGATCAGCTCGGGGATTGCGGCGCGCCTGCGCCAGGCCCACCTGATTCAATAGCGCTGCGTGGTGACGCCGCACGCGCTTGCTGTAATGCCTTTGGCGGAGCTCGTTAAAGCGGTGTTCAAGATACTCGCATAGTAGAGCCTGGCTGACGCAGCGCCGGGAGCGCAGCGGCGTCGTGCTGGCGGATCAAGGGGTTTTTTGCCGCAGCTGGAGCACCGAAAGCTTGCTGTAGGTGCGATCAGGATCCTGCCGCTCGGCGCCGGGACGGCCGCTCTCGGCAGCACGCGCCATGACCGCGAAATCCGCTGCCGGCACCGCCGCACTGTAATGATAGCCCTGGTACTGATCGCACCCCAGGGACTTGAGCAGTTCCAGCTGTTCGGGCGTCTCGACGCCTTCGGCAACCACCTTCAGGTGCAGGCTGTGTGCCAGCGAGACGATGGCCCGCACGATCGAGGCGTCATCCGGTCGTGAGCTTAAGTCATTGATGAAGCTGCGGTCGATCTTCAGTTTGTCGATCGGGAAGCGTCGCAGGTAGCTCATGCTCGAATAGCCGGTACCGAAATCATCCACGGAGACCAGCACGCCCATCTTGCTGAGCTGCTCGAGGATGAGCACCGATTCCTCCGGATCGCCCATCAGCGCGCTCTCGGTGATCTCCACTTCCAGCAGGCGCGGATCGAGGCCAAAGTCTGCGAGCGCGCTGTTGATCATCTGCAGCAGTGTGCCGTGACGGAACTGGAAGGCTGAGAGGTTGACCGCCACGCGTATCGGCTCGAGTCCCTCCAGCTGCCAGGCGCGCGCCTGGCGGCAGGCTTCGCGTACCACCCATTCACCGATGGCTTCGATCAGCCCGCATTCCTCAGCGAGCGGGATAAACTCCAGAGGCGGCACCAGCCCGCGCTCCGGATGTCGCCAGCGGATCAGCGCCTCAGCACCGTGGATCGCACCGCTCCGGGTGTCGATCTTGGGCTGATAGTGCAGTTCGAACTGTTGCAGCCGCAGCGCCTCATGCAGGCCATTCATCAGCGTTGCCTTGTGCTGCGTCGCGGCGCTCATGCCTGGTGAAAAGTACTGGACGTTGTTCCGGCCGCGCTGTTTGGCGTGGTACATGGCCGCGTCGGCGTTCGCCATCAGCGCGTCGACCGAGCGGCCGTCAGTCGGGAAAAAGGCGAAGCCGATGCTCGCCGAAGTGTGCAGTTCAACGCCGCCTATCCGCAGCGACTGGCGCAGCGCCTCGACGACCCGGTTGGCGACAATCTCAGCGTCCTTCTGGTTGCCCAGTCGGTCCAGGATCATCACGAACTCGTCGCCGCCCAGCCGGGCAACGGTATCGATGCTGCGTGCCACGCCCTGCAGCCGCTGCGCGACTTCCTTGAGCAGTTCATCGCCGGCCTGATGGCCACATGAATCGTTGACCTGTTTGAAGCGGTCGAGATCGACGACCGCCACGGCAAGGCCATGGCCTTCGCGTTCGGCGTGCGCAATGCCCTGCGCCAGCCGATCGTCCAGCAGCACGCGGTTGGGCAGGCTGGTCAGCATGTCATGGGTGGCGAGGTGGCGCAGCTGCCGGTTGGCATCCTCGAGGCCTTCGGTGCGCGCCACGACGACTTCCTCGAGCGTCTCAACCTGGCGCCGCAGGATTCGCTCGTTCTGCCACTTGCGCACCAGTGCACTGGCGCACTGCTGCACTTCGATCGGTTCGAACGGCTTCTTCACCACCAGCAGCTTGTCGGAATGATCGAGTTTTGCCACGACGTCGGTCCAGTCGTAGTCAGAATGCGCCGAACAGATCACCACCTGCACGTTCGGATCGACGGCCCACAGCCGCTGGATGGTCTCCAGGCCATCCCAGCCCGGTGGCATGCGCATGTCGACGAAGGCCAGCGCATAGGGGCGGCCTGCCTGCGACGCCTGCTGCGCACGCTCGACGCCTTCCTGGCCCTGCATTGCGCTGTCGAGTTCGAACCAGGGCCGCGTGGCTGCCGGCGCGGCCCCGCCCAGCAGCAGTCGCTCGGCCAGCTCGAACTCCGGATCGACCTGCGAGCCGCGGCCGAGAATCTTGAGGAAGTCTTCGTGAATGGCCCGGTTATCATCGATGATCAGGATGCGGCGATTGACGATGAGGTAATTGTCAGACATTGGCTGCTCCCGGAGGATTGAGCGGCAGTTCGAGCGTAAAAGTGGCGCCCTGACCGGGACCTTTACTGGCCGCCCGCAACGCGCCGCCCATCTCGCGGGCGCCAAGTGCGCCGCTGTGCAGACCAAAACCGTGACCGTCCTGCTTGGTGGTAAAGCCGTGGCTGAAGATGCGCGTCAGGTTTTCCGGCGAGATGCCCACGCCGTTGTCACTGACCGCGATGTAGACCAGACCCTCGCCGGGGGTAATCTGCACCGTGATCCGCCGCTCTGCTGCCGTGCTGTTCTGGCAGGCGTGCTTGGCGTTGCGCAGCAGGTTCACCATGATCTGCAGCACCTTGTGCTTGTCGACCGAGATCTGCGGCACCGGCGCAAAGTCGCGCTCGAGACTGATGGCGTGGCGCGCCAGGCCGCCGACGTTGATACGCAGGCTTTCTTCCACGAGCTCGGCAACTTCGACGATTTCGGTCACGCCAGCGAGCTTGGCGTAGCTCTGCTGCATCGAGACGATTTCCTTGATGTGATCAATGTTCTTCCTGAGCGAATCGAGTTCCAGCAGGGCGGTGCTCTGATCGGCGAGCAGATGCTTGGCGAGCGCGTCGAGATAGGCGGGCAGCTGTCGTCCACGCTCGTCTTGAGCGATGAAATGCCCGAGGTCTGGTTGGTGTTCCTGCAGCAGGCTCACCACCTGGCCGAGGCCGGCAGCCTTTGAGCGCCTGAGATTGTCGGTGACCAGGCTGGCCGAGACGTTGACACTGGTGAGCACGTTGCCGACGTTGTGCAGCACCGAGGTGGCCACCTCCGCCATGCCGGCGTGGCGCGACGCCTCGCGCAGCTGCATCTGCAGTTGGTCCTCGCGCTCCTCAGCCGCGACCCGCTCGGTGACGTCCAGGTCAATGCCCACGAGGCGGGCGCTGGCCGCGGTGTCATCGTCAACTACCGCCGCCAGTGACTCAATGTGACGAACTGCGCCGTCCGGCAGCACGATGCGGTAGTGCGTGCGCAGTTGCCGGCGCTCGCGCAGCGCTGCCTCCATCGCCTGCCCGGCGGCGGCGCGGTCGGCCGGATGAATCATTGCCAGCCATTCGCTCAAGGTGGGCTGGAAGTCGGGTGTCGTCTGGCCGTACAGCGCGCTCATCGTCTCGCTCCACCAGACTTTGCTCCCCTGTTCCTGCAGCTCATAAACGCCAGCGCGCGCCGCTTCGGTCGCCATGCTGAAGCGTATCGAGATGGCCTCGATCTCGGCGTGCCGCCGTTTCTCGATTGCCGCGGCAGCCGCCAGCTGCCGCTTCAGGCGGCGCCTGGTTGCCAGCACGAACACAACGCTCAGCCCGCCGGTGATCAGCAGCGCGATGGTCACTTCACGTTTCTGTCTGATGGCCGAGGCGATGGCGTCGCGAACCACGGCCTGATCGCGCGCTGCGAAACTGGCGTCGATCTCGCGTGTGAGCCGATCGCCCCGCATGATCTGGTCGCGCAGCGGCATCAGTTTGTCGAGCGTGGCGCCATGCCTGAGGGTCTGCGCAAGATTGGCGACGACACGAGGCGCATCGCCAAGCGCTGCGGTTTCGCCGCGCCCAGCGAGCGTGGCGAGCAGCGCTGCCGATTCGCTCAGCGCCTCAGCCGATTGCCTGCCGAGGGCACCGGTGTCGACAGCGTCGGCAGCGCCGTTGGTGAAAGTGCGATAGTTGGCGCGCGCTTCGCTGGCCAGGTTGCGCAGCGGCCAGGAATGATCAAGGGCCGACGCACGCTGCGCATCAGCGGCGAGCTGCGCCAGCAGCACCAGCGCGATGGGCAGTGCCACGGCGAGAAACTGCAGCGCAATCAGGCCTTCGGTGGACCGTTTCATGGGTGCAAAGCAAGGCCGCTCACAGGTATTCCCGCTTCATATAGGTGCTGTCGGCACCCTACGGTATTAGTTGAGCGGCCGCGCCTTCCGGCCGACAAACTGCGACCTCGGTCACGCTGCCGGCGCGCGAATAGGCGGCACGCCGGCACGTGCCTGCATCGCCAGGATCAGCCGGCGAAGAACACCGTGAGCTTGTTACCCTCGGAGTCACGAAAGTAGCCGGCGTAGAAATCATCGCCGCGAGGACCCGCCGGGCCCTCGTCCTTGCCGCCCAACTCGATAGCCTTCCTGTACACCGCATCGACCTCGGCCTTGCTCCTGGCGGCCAGCGCAACCATCACGCCGTTGCCAACGGTGGCCGCCTTACCATCAGCCGGCTTGATGATGAACAGCATGGGCGCGGTGGGCGAGGTTCCCCAGGCTACGTATTTCTCGGTCTCCAGGCTGCGCTTGGCGCCCATTACGGCGAGCAGCTGGTCGTAGAATTTCGCGGCGCGGTCTTTGTCGTTGGTTCCCAGCGTTACATAGCCAATCATTTGCGTTACCCCTGGCAGTTGTTGACGCTGGCATTATAGGCCGGATCAGTCGACGGATCAGTCGACGGATAGCTGCGAGGTATGAGCAATCACGGTAATATCGACGCGTGCACGATAGAGCTGGTGCCGCACGCCATAGTGCGCGCGTACTCCACGGATAACGATCCGCCGCGCTGCGGCTTGCGGAGCAAGGGATGATATTCGAAACAGTGGCTACGGGCGGCTGCCGCTCCTATCTGATTGACTGCGAGGCAACCTGTGCCGCGGTGTTGATCGACCCTGAGCTCAGCCAGATCGATCGTTACCTCGCGTTGGCCGCGCGCGATGGGCTGCGTATCCGCTATCTCGTCGACACGCACACTCACGCGGATCATTTTTCGGCAACCCAGCAGCTCGGGCGCCAGCTCAGTGTAGCGGTGGTGATGCACAGCGCCAGCCCGGCGCCGTTTGTCGACCTGCGCTTGCAGGGCGAGGAATTGCTGCTGGTCGGGCGGCTGCGGCTGCAGGCGCTCCACACTCCCGGCCACACGCGCGATTCCATATGCCGTGCATCGAGGATCGGGTGTTCACCGGCGACACGCTGCTTATCGGCGGCACTGGGCGCACCGACCTGCCAGGTGGTGACGCGGGGGCGCTCTATGACAGTCTGTTCGCCGGTGTGCTCAGGCTCGATCCGGCGCTTAAAGTGTTTCCGGCCCACGAATACCTGGGACGCTCTCACTCGACGCTCGGTCAGGAGCTGGCTGGTAATCCGCGGCTGCAGCAGCGCGACCGCGCTGCGTTCATCGAGATGATGCACAGCCTCAATCTGACCATGCCCACACATGTCACCGAGGCGCTGCGCACCAATATGAGCGGTGGCAAAACGCTGGCCCAGATGCTCTCCGAGGCTGCGACGACCGTGCCATTCATGTCGCTTGGCGAGCTGCAGGCGCGCCTCGAAACCGGACGGGACGAGTTGATCGTACTGGACGTACGCGAGCGCGACGCCTTCGAGGCGGGCCATATCCCGGGGGCGCGGCTCCTGCCGCGTGGCCAGCTGGAATTGCGGGTCAATCAGGAACTGGCCGATCCAACCCGGCGAATTCTTTGCTACTGCGAGTTTGGCCGCGTCTCGACGCTGGCGACCGCCACGCTGCGCCAGATGGGGTTCCGGTGCGCCGTAGCACTGGACGGTGGCATGCAGGCGTGGCGCGAGGCAGGCTACCAGGTGACGGCGGGGAAAGAGCAGTGAGTTCCACTGGCGCCTTGCTGAATCTGGACAGCATCAACGGTGCGGCACCCATAGTTGAGTTCGCCTTTTGGTTGGGTGTGGCGGTTGCCGCCATGACTTTGCTCATGCTGACAGTGACGCTTACCATGCGGCGAATTGCGCTGCGCCGCGAGCGGATCTATGCCGCCGCGGTAGCGCGGTGGCAGCCCGTCATCGAGGCTGGGTCCAGCGGCACGACCACAAATATACCCAGTCTGACTGCTCGCGAGCGCTCCGGATTCATCCGGGTGTGGAACGACGTACACGAATCACTGCGCGGCGGTACCACGGACAACCTGACGAGAATCGCCCGCGAAGTCGGGCTTGAACAGCACCTGTATCAGTCCTTGCAGTCCGCCACTTTTCACGATCGGGTGATGGCGATAATCGCTCTCGGGCATGTCCGCAGCAGGGAAAGCTTCAGCCACGTTGCCCAGTACCTCGATGATCGGAGCCCGATCATGTCACTGTGCGCGGCCCGGGCATTGATGCAAATCGACCCGGTGCGCGGCGTCCCGCAACTGGTGCCGAGAATTGTGGAGCGCAGTGACTGGTCGCGCGGCAGCATCGCGGCAATACTCCAGGAAAGTGGCGACGCCATCGTCGCCGGGGTTTTGAGTGAGGCGACGCAGCAAGCCAGTGGTGATGTTGCGACCCGTCTGCTCCGGTTCCTGGCCGGTGTGAGCCCAGGGTCGGCGGCACCGATCATCCGCGAGGCGCTTGGCTCGCCGGCTGAGGAGCAGATGCTTTCCACCTGCCTGCAGCTGCTGTCGAATCAGGCGGACCTGGACTGCGTGCGTCCACTTCTGTCACACCCGCGCTGGCATATAAGGATGCAGGCCGCAACGACGCTGGGCCGGTTGGGCATGCCGGGCGATGAGCACTCGCTCATCGCCATGCTCTCGGATCGTCAATGGTGGGTGCGGTACCGCGCGGCCAACGGACTGCTGAACTTGAGTTTCGTCGGGAGTGAGGGTTTGCGCCAGATACGGCAGACCCAGTCTGATGCCTATGCCCAGGACATCATCACCCATGTGCTGGCCGAACTTACCATCGAGACTGCGTCGTGAGCGCATTCTGGGCGCAGTGCTTCCTTGGCCTGGGGTGGGCGTTCTTTGCCTATTTCCTCTGTATCAACGCGGCCTATCTGGCACTGCACTACGTTTCCGTATTCAGCATCGTCCGTTACATGCGCGACCATCGAGCCGAGTACCTGCCGCGGAAGCTGGCCGCTTATCAGCCGCCGATCAGCATCCTGATTCCGGCCTTCAACGAAGAGCGTTCGATCAATTCCACGATTCACTCAATGCTGCAGCTTGATTATCCGGAGTTCGAAGTGGTGATCGTGAGCGACGGTTCTACGGATGCAACGTTGAGCTCAGTCATCAGGGAATTTTCCATGGTTGAGTTTCCTGAAGCCTACCGTCAGCGGCTGCCAACGGGGAAAATCCGCGCTATTTATGCCTCGACACGTTACCCCAATGTCCGCCTGGTGGATAAGGAAAATGGTGGCAAGGCTGATGCACTGAATGCCGGGATCAATTGCGTGCGCTACCCACTGTTCTGCTCTATAGACGCGGATTGCATTCTGCACCCCACCAGCCTGGCGCGGGTGGTGCGGCCGTTCCTGGAAGACTCCAACACGGTAGCGTGCGGCGGCGTCGTCAGGGTGCTCAACGGCTGCACCGTCAAGGACGGCTTCCTGGAAAAAGTCGAGCTGCCGCAGAAGTTCCTGCCCATGTTTCAGAATGTCGAGTACCTGCGCGCTTTTCTGTTCGGCCGGATGGGCTGGTCGCCGGCCAATGCCCTGCTGGTCATCTCCGGCGCCTTTGGCGTGTTCCACAAGGAACGGGTTGTAGCCATCGGCGGCTACCGCACCGATACAGTGGGTGAAGACATGGACCTGGTGGTTCGGCTGCATCGCCTGTTGCGCGAGGAGCAGCGTCCCTATCGCATCACCTTTGTCCCGGATCCGATCTGCTGGACCGAGGTGCCGGGCGACCTAAAGTCACTCAAGAGTCAGCGGATGCGCTGGCAGCGTGGCCTGGCAGAAAGCCTGGCACCCAACGTCGGCTTGTTATTCAGTCGCCGCGGTGGTGCCGTGGGCTGGTTGGCCTTTCCGTTCATGGTTCTGTTCGAACTGCTCGGACCCATTATTGAGATACTGGGCTATGTCTGCGTGATCATACTGTGGTCATTCCATCTGATCCCGTTGCAGTCTTTCCTGGTGTTCCTGTTCCTGGCGGTTGGCATGGGAATCTTGCTATCTACCAACGCGATATTCCTCGAAGAGTTGTCGTTTCAGATGTACCCGCGCATCGGCCAGCAACTCAGGCTGTTTGCGGCAGCAGTGCTTGAAAACTTCGGCTACCGCCAATTGATAGCGTACTGGCGCGTGATCGGCATGGTCAAATGGCTGTTCAGCGGCAAGGCCCGTAGTCACTGGGGCAAGATCGCCCGCGATGGCTCCTGGCAGCACCCTGACGCCGTCAGCGCCAGCGGCGGCACTCGCGAGCGTAGTAACCCATGAATCGTTTAAACCTTGCGCTGGTGTACGCCGGATTGTTGACGGTGGCGTCGATTTCAAATGCGCAGATCAACGCGCCGGGTTTCGACCAGCAATTCCTTGCGGCTCGCAGCCTCGCGATCGACGGCCAGCGTGCGGCGGCGGTGAGCGCTTATACAGCATTACTGCAGCAGTCTCCCAACAATGCCGATGTACTGCTCGGCCGCGGCCGGGTTTACTCATGGATGGCTAGCTGGGGCGAAGCCGAAGCCGACCTGAGTGCGGCCACGAATGCGGCGCCGAATTACGCGGATGCCTGGTCCGCGTTGGGTGATCTGTACCTGTGGAGTGATCGACCCCGGCAGGCGGCGGAAGCCTACACCCGGTGGCTCGCTCTGGTACCCGCGCTCGATCCCGCACCGCTGATCGCGCGTGGGCGGGCGTTTCGCGCCGCCGGCGATTTCGCCTCAGCGCGTGCAGATTTTCAGGCCGCCGGGGCGCACGCAGCCGATCCGGTGCAGGTCGATGAGTACCTGCGTTCGGTTACACCGCACGCACCTGGCCCCGATGTCACAGTTCCGGCGGGCTACCCCTGGTCTACCAGCCTTGGCACCAGTTGGACCGCGTTTTCGCCGGTGCGCGCCGACTGGAGCGACTACACGCTGTCCGTGCGCAGACACTTCGAACACGGTTCGCTGGCGCTGGAAGCGCTCGGTGCCAGTCGGTTCAGCACCAGCGCCAACGCCTGGGCGGCAGATGGTTACCTCGACCTGTGGCGCCGCGCCTACGCGAACCTGCGTTACCAGCGTAGCCCGGCGGGGAATCTGTTTCCGGAAACATCCTGGCGCGCCGAACTGTTCCAGGGTGTGGGTCGGGGTTGGGAACTCTCCACCAGTTATGATCGCCTGGATTTCAACTCATCAAGTGTCGATATCTATGGCCTTGGAGTCGGCAAGTATGTCGGCAACTGGTATCTGCGCTTGCGCCACCTCTATATTCCCGGGAACGGTTCCAGCAGCAACAGCGATCGGTTGCTGGCGCGCTATTACTACAAGGGTGATGCAGACAACTACCTGGAGTTCGCCGCCGGGGCCGGTCGGAGCGATACGTCCGTGTCCATCTCATCGGGTTCGTCCGGCCGGGGGCACAGCTGGTCCAGCAGTGCCGCCTTCGTGAAATTCTTTAATCCGCGCCTCGGATTCAAGCTCGGCGCCGCATACGAGCGGGATGAGAATGGCTACAACGGTCACGGCTTCTTCGGATCGATCTATACACGATGGTAGAGCGCAGTCCGACTGGCGGCGTCGTCGCGGCAGCGCTGCGCTTCGTCGGCCTGATCCCGGCCTTGCTGCTCGCCGTGCTGGGCCTGCGCATGGCCGAGCTCGGCGCCGGCATGCCGCCAGGCGCTGTGCTAGCCGATGCGGCCCGCATTTCAGCCCGGGCACTCGCCGGGGATGTATACGTTCTGGTGCGGTTCCTGCCGCTGCTGTTCTTGTGGTCGCTGGCGCCGCTCATGGCGAAGTCCAGGCGCGGCAGATTCTGGGGCCTCGGCCTTGCCTGGTCCGTGCTCATCGCAGTGCAGGCCGCCCTGGTCCAGTACTTCATCACCACAAGCGTGCCGCTGGGTGCAGACCTGTACGGCTATTCATTGCGGGAGGTGCACAAGACGGTTGCTGCAGGGCTGAGGCTCTACCCAGCAGTGCTGGTGGGCGCGTTGCTGGCGTTGCTGATCCTCTGGACCGTGCTGGCGCGATTGCTCCGGCGCGAACCGCTGCTGCTGTCGCGGTGGGCCACGGCGCTCATTCCTGCGCTGGTGGCGGCGCTATGGTTCGGCCCCGGGCAACTGCCGCAGGGACCCTCTGAGACTCAGTACGCCTATAACCTGAGGCTCAACAAGGTCGCATATTTTTTTGGCGACACCGCCAGTTACCTGATGCGCTCCGCGGCCGCAGAGCCAGCGCGAATCGCGGCGGTCGGTAGCGCAGGGCCGCCGGTGCCGATCTCCGGGTTCCGCTACCTGGATCCGCATTATCCATTCCTGCACAGCGAACAGACTCCCGACGAGCTAGGCGCACATTTTCTGGTGCACCCGAATTCGCCTCCCAACCTGGTGTTCCTGATAGTTGAAGGGCTAGGGCGCTCATTCTCGGGACCCGCGGCGAGCCTCGGCAGCTTCACGCCATTTCTGGACCAGCTCGCCGGGCATAGTCTGTACTGGGAAAATTTCCTGGCAGTGCAAGGCCGGACCTTCGCCGCACTACCCTCGATTTTCGGCTCTTTGCCCTTTGGTGACGAGGGGTTTAATGCCCTGGGCGACGCGATGCCTGCGCACGCAACCCTGCTGAGCCTGCTCAAGGCTCAGGGTTACCGCCTCAATTACTATGCCGGCACCGATCTGGAATTCGACAACGAACGTGCGTTTCTGCTGCGGCAGGGTCTGGATGTGCTGCGCGAAAAGAGAGATTTCGGGCCCGGCTACATCCGTAGCAACGAGTGGGGTTATGCCGACAATGAACTGGTTTCCCTGCTGCTGGCCGATGAGGTCGGCGGCTCGCGGCAACCGTTTGTGACTGTCCTGCAGACCAACACGACGCACACGCCGTACACATTCGCAGGCCAGAGCCCCTATCAGCAGCGCTTCGAGCAGCGCCTGGAGCAGCTGGGTGTGGCTGCGGAACACAAAGACAGCTATCGAGCCTACCGGGACATCTACTGCTCGATCCTCTACCTTGATGACGTCCTGCGCCGTTACTTCGACGCGACCAGCAAGCGCTCTTTTTACCCGAACACGATATTTATCATCACCGGGGATCACCGCTTGCCGGAACTGCCGATGTCCGACTGGATCGACCGCTACCATGTTCCGTTGATTATTTTCTCACCACTGTTACGGGCGCCGCTGCACATCAGGTCGGTGTCCTCGGACTTCGACATTGCGCCCTCCTTGCTGGCCTTCCTGTCCCACGGCTATGGCATCAGGACGCCCACGGCCGTGACCTGGATCGGGTCCGGTCTGGATCTGGAGCCGCAATTCCGCAACCTGCATGAAATTCCAATGAAGCAGACCAAGACCAAGCTCGTGGATTTTGTCGCCGGATTGTGGCTACTGAGCAGGGACAAGCTCTATACCCTGAGCGACGGCCTGCACCCTGAGCCTGTTGAGGACGCGTCCATGCAGGCCCGGGTGGCGGCGCGTTTCGCGGCGTTTCGTGCCGCGAATGACCAGTTTGCGCATAGCCGGATCCTCATGCCCCCGCAAGAGACAGCGCGGCTGGCGACTTATAGCGGGCAGGAACGGTGGGCATTGCAGGCGCTACAGTCCTCGATGACCGCTGCGCTGGCCGTGCGCGAGGTGCGCTCGCCCGAACACGCGCATGCGGGACAACTGAACATCGAAGTCGTATTCGCCAACAGCGCCGCAGGACCAAGTGAGCCATTTGTGCCGCTCGTGGTCCTGCAGTCGGTCGACGGCCGGGAGATCTCCGAATCCTATGGCGCCGCATTGACTCTGGCTGCTGGACAGACCATAACGCTCCGGCTGCCGGTCAAGTCTGCTGGTCTCGCCCGAGGGCGCTACTTCCTGTCGGCGCTGCCCTCGAACCCGGCGACCGGCAAGCGCGCGGGCACCGGCCGCTACCACATCCCTATCATTATCGATGGCTAGATGACTCGTTCGCCAACCATGACTCGCAAAACGCTGATCGCAGTGGCGCTGCTGACAGCGCTCGGTGTCGGGACCGCGCCTGCTGCCGAGCGGGCGATCTGGGTCTGGGAGCAGGCCACCTACGCGATGGTGCAGGATCGCGCTGCAGGCGCTGCGGCGCTTGCCTTTCTAAGATCGAAGCGCATCCGGACTATCTACCTTTATGCGGACGTGTTCCAGGGGCAGAACCTGGTGGCAGCTCGAGTGCAATCATATCGGCAGTTTATCCGGCGGCTGCACGGCCAGGGCCTGCGCGTCTATGCGCTGCTCGGTTCAGCGTATCTGCATACCGAGGAATACGTGCTGCCAGAACGCCGGGGTGATGCGCTGGCGATGTTTCAGCGCGTGCTTGACTACAATGCTGCTACCAGGCCGGACGAGCGCTTCGAAGGCATCAATCGCGACATCGAGCCGCAGATCCTCGATCAGTGGGCACAGCAGAAAATGCAGCTGCTGGGGCAATTCCTCGATCTCGGCCAGGCCTTGATGGAACTGAAGCGAGCCTCCGGGCAAGCGCTCGTCGTCGGGCCGGCGATTCCCTTCTGGCTCGATGGCATCGTGCTGGACTGGCACGGCAGCAGCAAGCCGGTCAGTGAACACGTGCTCGATGTCTACGACTACGCCGCGCTGATGGATTATCGCGACCACGCCCAAGGCCCCGACGGCATCGTCAGCCATGCGGTGGACGAAATGGAGTACGCAAAAAGACACCACAAGAAGCTCATCATCGGCGTTGAGCTTGCGCCGAACGAAATCCAGAAGGTCTCATTCAACCACCTGAAGGAGGTGGATCTGGAGCGGGAGCTGGCTCTGACCAATAAGGCGTTCCAGCGGTCGCGTGCCTTTGCCGGCTTCGCAATTCATCATTTTTGAGGCTTACCAGGTCTGGCTGGGGCGCGATCAGCTCGGCGAGTCAACCAGCCAAAGTGCGCCCTGACTGGTCGCGGTGGCCTGACTCCTGTCCTTTTGCCTATAAGTTTGCTGATCCCGATAGTTGAGTGGTATATATAAAGGGGCTGACGTCGTCCTGGGGCGTAAGCGAGCAACAACAACAATGAGGGGCTTATGAACGCTAAAAAAATCACTTTATGGGTAGGACTTGCGATCGCCGTCATCGGTGCTTTTGTCACGATTCCCTACACTACGTTAATCCTGCTGGTTGGCGGCCTGGTATTTGGCCTGTGGATCGAAGCTGAAAACCAGGTTCGCGCGATGGTGTCAGCGTTCGTCCTCACGACGTTTGCGGACGCGTTCACTAAAGCCTTTGCTGACTCGGCGCCGGCACTCGGCACTCACCTTACAGGCATCGTCAGCAACCTCGGTGCCTTGACCGCAGGTGTCGCATTGATGATCGTTTTTCGCAACATCTACGCGCGCGCAAAAGCTTAGCAGCCAATCTACTGTGGTTTAACCGGGGCGGGCCTGTCATGTGACGGGCCCGCTCCGTTTGGCCGCCTAACGCTTAATGGTTTTCAACTCACTCAGCTTCGTGGTCTTCTTCGCGATCGTGCTCCTGATGCACGCGCTGCCCTTCAGTTGGCGCACCAAGAAAATCAACCTGCTGATCGCCAGCTATATTTTCTATATGGCGTGGAATCCGCCGTTCGTCATCCTGCTGTGGATATCGACGGTGGTCGACTGGTATGCGGCGCAGGCTCTGGTGCAGGCGCGCAAACCTGCCAGCCGACGCGCCTGGATGCTGCTATCTGTGGTTGCCAATCTCGGCATGCTCGGCTATTTCAAGTACGGCACTTTCCTGCTCGCCAACTTCAGCACGTTGATGAGGGCGGTCGGTGTCAATTACCAGCCTGCCGTGTTCGACATCGTGTTACCGATCGGCATCTCGTTCTACACCTTTGCAACCATGTCCTATACGCTCGACGTATTCCTGCGGCGCGCGGCTCCGGCACGCAATTTCCTCGACTACGCGCTGTTCGTCACGTTTTTCCCACATCTGGTGGCCGGACCGATCATGCGCCCGACCGAACTGGTGCCCCAGTTCGAGGAGCCGCGTCGCGCCAGTGCGAATCAGCTGCGCTTCGGCCTGGCGTTAATGACCCTCGGTCTGTTTCAGAAGATTGTTCTCGCCGACAGTTTTCTCGCTCCCGCAGTGGACCTGGTATACAACAGCGACAAGATTCCCAGCGCACTCGACGCGTGGGTGGCAACGCTCGCATTCAGCGGCCAGATCTTCAGCGACTTTGCGGGCTACTCGAGCACGGCCATTGGCGCGGCACTGTGTCTGGGTTTTGCAATGCCGGACAATTTCCGCTTTCCCTTCGCGGCGATCGGCTTCACCGACTTCTGGCGACGCTGGCACATCACCTTGTCGTCGTGGCTGCGCGATTATGTTTATATCCCGTTAGGCGGCAGCCGCTATGGCGAGACACGCACTTACCTGTCGTTGATGACAACGATGCTGCTCGGTGGCCTGTGGCATGGCGCCAACTGGACCTTTGTCGTCTGGGGAGGGCTGCACGGCCTGTGCCTGGCAGCAGAACGTATGCTGCGCGCCGGCTTTTCCCGCTACCGTCCCGGACCACTGGCGCTGTTCCTGCTCGGTCTGTTGACATACCTCTTCATCAACATCACCTGGGTATTCTTCCGCGCCACTACCTTCGGCAAAGCGTGGCGGGTGCTCAACGGCATGTTTGGCCTGAACGCCAAGTCGGTGCCGATACTGCGTACCGGCTATCTGGTGACGGTCATCGCGATCGTCGGCGGCATCGTTATCACGCATGTGCTGATGCGCCGGCGCACGCTGGAATCAGTGGTTGCGCGTGCACCCGCAGCGCTGCTGGCGATCGTCTGGGCTGCCCTGGCCTTCGCCATCGTCATCGCACAGGGGAGTGGCAATGCCTTCATCTACTTCCAGTTCTGACCGACAGCGTCCGGGGCGGCGCAGTGCGGAGCGGCTAACGGCGGCCGATCGGCCCGGCGTCGCCCAGCCCGTACCTGAGCGCGACGTGCCACTGCAGCCGTGGCGCGGCATTCTGTTCGCTGCGTTCGCGATCGTGCTGGTGCTGCTGTCCCTATGGGAGTGGCATTGGCGCGCATTTGACGTGCGCCCCAGTATTCGCAACAGCGAGGGCTTGTGGGCGATGCAGCGCCGACGCATCGATCACGGCGAGGGCAATCGCACGGTTCTGCTCGGCGCGTCACGCGTGCTGTTCGATATCAACCTCGATACCTGGGAGCGTGTTTCTGGAGAGCGGCCGATCCAACTCGCACTCGAAGGCACCTCACCTGTGCCGGTGCTTGAGGATCTCGCCGACGATCCGCAGTTCACCGGCCGGCTGCTGGTGGGTGTCGCATCCGACGTCTTCTTCACCGGTTTCAGTTACCGCGGTAGCGTATTCAAGCACTACCGCAAGGAAACGCCCTCGGAACGGTTCGGCCAGTGGCTCTCGATGCATCTGGTTGAGCCCTGGCTGGCGTTCTACGATCCGGATTTCGCGCTTGCGACCGTACTGCTTCGCCAGAACTGGCCGCTGCGCCCCGGGATACCGCAACGCACGCTGGTGCGAAAACTCGCCGAAAGCGGGCCAGACCGCAATACGCAGCTGTGGAGCAAGCTGGAAACGGACCCGCAATATCGGGCCCTGGCACGCCATATCTGGGCCGAGGACTTCGGCCCGATCAACGCCATCGAGCGGACTGAACTCGATAAAGGCACCGAAGAACAGATCAAGCGCGCCGCCGTCGCCGTCGCCAAATTGCGCGCCCGGGGCGTGCCGGTACTGTTCGTGCGTCCGCCCACCGCCGCTGAATATCTGGCCTATGACCAGCGCGACTTCCCGCGTGCCAGGACCTGGGATGTCCTGCTTGCCAGAACCGGCGCTCCCGGCATTCATTTCGAGGACTATCCCGAGCTGCAGGGGTATTACCTGCCGGAATGGTCGCACTTGTCTGCATCTGAGGCGCAACGATTCACAGTGGCGCTGGTTCGGATCATCGAGCGGGACTACTGGACGCCAGCGACTCGATGAGCGTGCAATAGTGGTCGAGACCGGGCGTCTTCAATCCCGCCACCTTGCCCAGATCGTCCCAGTGCCGGACCCGCACCGCTTCCCGGTAGAAGCGTTCGCTCTCGAACGTCGCCACTTCATGCGCCGCCATCGGACCGCCCTGCAGCTTCAGCGTGATGAGCGAGGCGGGACTCAACCTGGCGAAATACTCAGGGTTGGTGGCCAGCAGATAGCGCTTGGCGGGGACGTGCAGGCGCACGGGTTCCGACACCTCGGGGCCAAATCGTCTGGCGAGCCAGTCACTGCCGGTCTGTTCGTGATGTGCGTCCTCGGTCCAGGCGGCAATGTCGCCCGGCACGTCCTCGAGCAGATGGCCGATGTCGTGCAGCAGCGCGGCAACGATGAGCGCCGGCGGTGCGGCGGCGCTCTGTGCGAAGTGGGCGGCCTGCAGTGCGTGCTCGCTCATCGAGACACGCTCGCCGAAATACGCACCCGACCCGCGCTGCTGAAAAATGCCAAGTATTGCTGCGCTGACGCTCATGGGCGCAGCTCCGGTTGCGGCTCCGGCTGCAGTTCACGGCGCAGCAGCGCGGCCTCGCAGTACACACTGTCGCGAGTCAGATAGCAGCCGCGCAAGTGGCGCCGCTGGCTTGCCGATGAAAATGCGGTGCGGCCGTGCAGAATGCGCTGATTGTCGAATACCACCAGATCGCCGTCGCGCAGCCTGAAGCACACCTGAAACCGCGGGTCGCGCAGCAGCACGGCAAAGCGTCGGTAAGCAGCATAGAAAAGGCTCGCCTCGCCGGCAGCGAGCCGCAGCGGGGCAATCGAGCGGTTGTTGTAGTGCACGGCGCTGACCTCGCCGGAACAGGACAACTGAATCAACGGCCGCTCGGCGTACAGTTCCGCATCCCTGGAGTGGTATAAAAAGGGCACTGGCGTGCGCGTCAACAGTGCGAAGGCGTCGGCTGAGGTCGCGCGCAGGTGCTCGGCAATGGCAAAGCCGTCGCCGAACAGGCTGTCGCCGCCGTCGGCAGCGGTGAGCAGGGCATGCAGCACCTGAAACCCCGGTACCGGCTCGCGGTAGGGGTTGTCGGTATGCAATCCCAGGCCCAGGTCGGTGTACGCCAGGTTCTCCGCCTGCGGCACCGAGCGTACGTCGAATACCAGACCATAGTTGGTCTCCGCAACACGCCCCACGAGCGCTGCGGCCTGGAGGATCCCCGCCTCGTGCGTCGGCACCTCGCTTAACAGCGCCACCCCATCCTGCAATAGCCGCTCGAGCCAGCGGGCGCGCAGCGAGCGATTGCTTTGCGCTGCGGCGAATGTGGCCCAGGCGAAATCCCGTGTGGCGTCGAGGCGCGCGCCTTCCAGCCAGGGCCTGGGCGTGATGGCGAGTCGCTGCCCGGAGCGCTTCGCTGCGTGTGCCAGCAGCCACTGGAGCTCGAACACCGCCGGGCGCGACTCGGCTTCCCATTCGATCTGCAGCGTGGCGCCATGCACTGCCGCCAGGCGGATCCGCGGATGCTCGGGCAAATCTGCGACATCGATGAGCCGCTGGCCACTGTGAGGGTCGCGATCCTCGTGCACGTTGTCGCGTAGCCACAGGCTCGCGAATTCGCTTAGTGCCCCGTCGGCCCATTCGATGGTGAGCAGGTCGGGGAGCGAGCCCACGCGCTTCACGGCAGCGACTTGCTTCACCAGTTGGCCTCGATTAACGGACGCATGCGTCGCCACAGTGGTCCGGCGCGACCGTCGCCTATGGTCTGGCCATCAAGGCGGGTCACCGCAATGACACCGCGGGTGGCGGCGCTCAGCCAGATCTCATCCGCAGCGCGCAGCTCGCTCGCGCTGATCGGCACGCTGCGGCAGGGGATGGCATGGGCGCTCGCCAGCTCTTCAATCAGGGCGCGCATCGTGCCCGGCAGCAGCAGGTGAGAACGCGGCGGCGTGCGTATTTCACCATTGATCACCACGTGTACGGCGGAAGAACTGCCGTCGGTGAGCCAGCCATCGCGCAACAGGATAGCCTCAGCGGCGCCGGCTTCCGCCGCCTGTTGGCGTAGCAGCACATTGGCGAGCAAGGCCACCGATTTGATATCGCAGCGCGCCCAACGGGTATCGACTGCGGTGATGCAGGCCACGCCGCTGGCGAGTGCTGCGGGTGAGCTCACCGGGAACGGCGCGCAAAAGGCGAATACCGTTGGCGTCAGCTCCGGGAGCGGCGCGTGGTTGCGCCCGTATTCAGCGCCGCGCGAGATCTGCAGATAAACATACAGTTCGTCAGCGCCGTTGGCGGCGATCAGCGCCTGCAGCAGCCCGGCCCATTGTGCAGCACTGTGCGGATTGCGGATGCACAGTGCTGCCAGGCTGTTGTCAAGTCGCTGCAGGTGGCTATTGAGCCGCGCCGCCCGGCCTGCATGGACCGCGATGACTTCGTACACGGCATCCGCAAACAGGAAGCCGCGATCGAGGGGCGAGACGCGTGCCTCGCGCAATGGCAGCAGGGCGCCGTCAAGATGGCAGATGGGAAAGGGATCTGCCACAGACCCTAAAACCAGAGGCTGATGGTGTCGACCATGCGGCGCCACCAGCCGCCGGCGGCTAGGGCGACGGCAGGGTACAACGGCACGCGCACTACGGTTTTGCCGCCCAGATCGACCTGCAATTCACCGATTACCGTCGCGGTGGTCAGCGGCGCCATGAGTGGCCGCTGCAGTGTGGTGCGCGTGGTAATGCTCAGGCCCTGGCCACGCGGCACCGTGATCTGCACATCGATGGCAGGTACTGCGGCCAGGTATTGTTCGCTGCCCTTGTAGACCCGGCTCTTGAGTACGGTCTCGCCGCGCTTGCGTACCGTCACGCTTTCGAAGAAGTTAAAACCATAGGCGAGCAGCGCGGCGCTGCCGTTCTCGCGCTGCCTGACTCCCTTGGCGCCCAGTACCACCGATACCAGGCGCATCCCCTGGCGCCTGGCGGAGCTGATCAGGCAGTAGCCCGCAGACTCGGTGTGACCGGTCTTGATGCCATCGACGCTCGGGTCGCGCTCCAGCAATCCGTTGCGATTTTCCTGGCGGATGTTGTTCCAGGTGTACTCCCGCAGTGAATAGATCGGGTAATACTCGGGAAAGTCGCGCACGATGGCGCGTGACAGGATGGCAAGATCGCGCGCCGTGCTGTAGTGACTGGGCGAGGGCAGACCACTGGCATCTTCGAAGTGCGTGCCGTTCATGCCCAAACGCTTCGCCCAGGCATTCATCATCTGCACAAAAGCGGGCTCACTGCCGCCAACGCGCTCGGCGAGCGCGATCGTGGCATCGTTGCCCGATTGCACGATCATACCCTTCACCAGCACCTCGACCGGTACCCGGGTGCCCACTTGCACAAAAGTGCGCGAGCCTTCCGCGCGCCAGGCGTGCTCGCTGATCAACACCTGCTCATCCAGCTTCAGCCGGCCGTCGCGCAGCGCGTTGAAGATCACATAGGCACTCATGAGTTTGCTCAGGCTGGCCGGCTCTATCTTCTGATCAGCCTGCGATTCGGCCAGGGTCTGGCCGGAGGCGAAATCGATCAGTATCCAGTTGCGCGCTTCGATGCCTGGTGCCGTGGGCATGGGTGCGGGTGCGGGTGTGGGCGCTGCGGCTCGCTGCGGCGATGAAAAAGCAATCAGCAGACTCAACAGAGCTAAGCGCAGCAGCATCAGTGTGGATCTCCGCAAACAGGGCGCCAGTGTAACGGTTCGCTTCAGTCGCTGGCGAGGCGCGCTTCAGGATAGCCCAGCGTCGCCAGTCGCGCGGCGATGCTATCAAATTGCTCAACGCTGGCAATTGGTCCCACGCGCACACGGCGCAGTGGGCGAGCGCCGGAAACGCTGGCGAGCGAGAAGGCCGAGTCAATTCCGGCGGCCTGCAGGCGCTCTACTACCCGTTGGGCATTGCTGGCGTCGGCGTAGGCGCCTACCTGTATGTACAGCGTCGGCGGGCTCACGGGTGCGGGAGTTGGCGTCGGCATCGGCATCGGCATCGGCGTCGGCCAGGCACTCGCCACTGTCCCGCGATCGGTGATTGGTGCAACCGTCTGCAACTCTACCAGGGCGGTTCCGGTGCGCACGATATCCAGGCGCTGCGCGGCCGTGTAGGAAAGATCGACGATGCGATTGCCGACAAAGGGGCCGCGATCGTTGATGCGCACCACCACGCTGCGGCCGTTGTTGAGATTGGTGATGCGCGCGTAGCAGGGCAGCGGCAGGGTCTTGTGCGCGGCCGTCATGGCATACATATCGTAGGGCTCGCCACTCGAGGTGTTGTGGCCGTGAAAATCGGGGCCATACCAGGAGGCTACCCCGCGCTCCAGGTAGCCCTCGGCGCTGGCCAGTACCTGATAGCGACGCCCGTTCACATCATAAAAGGGCGGGTTGCCGTGGGCACTGTGCGGCTCGGAGCGCGGTATGGCATCGGGCACGGCGCTTATTTCCGGTGTGGGCAGCGGCCGCGGCGCTTCGCGACGCGCAGTACTGCTGCACGCCGCCAGCGTCATCAGCAGCGCCAGGACTGGCGTCAGCCGCGGGCGCGGCAGCGCGCGCAGGTTTGGCGGGTTCGTCACGGCGCGTCAGCGGACAGCGTGCGCTCGAGGATCGCCTGCGCCAGATCATTGACCGCCATGGCATATAGCGGGCTGCGGTTGTAGCGGGTAATAACGTAGAAATTCCGGAAGCCAACGCGATAGCCCATGGCTGACTGCGAAGGCGCCGGCACGATCACACAGGGCGTCGTGTCCTCGAGCAGCGTGTGGACCTGCATGCCGCGTCCGCGCAGCGCGCCCAGCGTGTCACTAAGCGTTACGCTGGCAGCCGGAACAGGTTCCGGCGCCGAACCGAGTTCGGCTTCGGCCAGAACTGCCTGGCCGTACTCCCAGCCGTGCTGCTGCAGATAGTTGGCGACGCTGCCGAAGATATCGCCCCAGTCGTTCCACAGATCGCGGCTGGTCGAGTCCCCCTCACGCACCGCATAGCGCTGGAAACTTGAGGGCATGAATTGCGTGACGCCCATGGCGCCAGCGTAAGAACCCAGGGTGGCTTCGGCGTCCAGTTCGCCGGAGCGCGTCAGTTGCAGGAACTGCTCGAGCTCCTGACGGAAGAAGTCACTGCGCGGTGGGTAATCGAAGGCCAGCGTGGTTAACGCATCAAGCACGCGGTAACGCCCGGTGATGCGACCAAAAAAAGTCTCTACACCGAGAATGCCGAGGATGATTTCCGGTTGCACCCGGTGTTCCATGGCAATGGCGTCGAGCAGCTCGCGGTGCTCGCGCCACAGACGGGCGCCGGCGTCGATGCGCTCGGCGCTCAGGAAACGCGCGCGATATTCCCACCACTGCAATGACTTCTCGGCCGGGCGCGACATGGCCTCGATGATTTTGGGCTGTGGCTCCGCCCTGGCCAACAGCGCGAAAGCCTCATCGCGCTGGAAGCCCTGCTTGACCAGATGATCGACAAAGACGTTGATGTCCGCACGCGTCAGATCAAAGCGCGTGTGGCCCACCAGGGTGCGCACGGCAGCCGCTTCGGCGCCAGCGCCAGGGCGTCCAGCCAGCAGCAGCGATAACCACAGCAGTAAAGCCGGGCTTAAAAAAACAGTGCGCTTCACGAATTGACGAGCTTGCGGTGAGAGTAGAGGCCCATAAGGATACCGAAGCCGGCTAACAGGGTCACGACCGAAGTGCCACCGTAGCTGATCAACGGCAGCGGCACACCGACCACCGGCAACAGGCCGCTGACCATGCCGGCGTTGATGAATACGTATACAAAAAAGGTCAGCGCCAGACTGGAGGCGAGCAGGCGCGCGAAGGTGCCGCTGGCCTGGGTAGCCAGGAATAGCGAACGCGAGACGATGAACAGATAAAGCAACAGCAGCACCAGCAGGCCCAGCAGGCCAAATTCCTCACCAATCACGGCGAATATGAAATCGGTGGAGCGTTCGGGCAGGAATTCGAGTTGCGCCTGGCTGCCATTCATCCAGCCCTTGCCAAACAGGCCACCCGAGCCGATGGCGATCTGCGATTGAATAATGTGATAACCGGAACCCAGTGGGTCGGATTGCGGATCGAGAAAGACGCGAATGCGCTGGCGCTGGTAGTCGTGCAGAAAATTCCAGCCAATGACGCCCAGACCCCCGGCGGCCACCACCAGCCCGGTGATGACCTGCCACTGCAGCCCTGCCATCAGCACCACCAGTGCGCCGGTTGCGAAGATCAGCACCGCCGTGCCCAGATCGGGCTGCATGGCCACCAGGCCGGCCGGCAGTATGACAATGACTGCCAGTATCAGCAGATTGCGCCAGGTGGGCGGCAGTGGGCGCTCGTGCATGAACGCCGCAGCCATCATCGGCACCGCCAATTTCATGATCTCCGAGGGCTGAAAGCGTATCAGGCCCAGATCGAGCCAGCGCTGCGCGCCTTTGCCGACGTAGCCGATGGCATCGACCACCAGCAGCAGGGCAATGCCCGCGCCGTACAGCCAGGGTGCCAGGCTGCGCAGGAAGTTGGGACCGCTGTGTGCCAGCGCGATCATGGCCATGGCGCCAAGCCCCAGCCGCATCAGCGTGCGCATGACGGTATCCAGGCTCTGGCCCGAGGCGCTGTATTGCACGATGAGTGCATAGAGTGCCAGCAGCCCCAGGCTGACCAGCAGTGGGCCATCGAGCTTGAGCGCCGAGAGCAGGCGGGCGGTGGCCGAAAAAGTGCGCTTGGCGGCCGAGTCGCGGTAGTCATCCATGATCATGGTTTACCGCCTGCGGCTTTGGCGCCGGATTGATCGTCGAGCAGGTAAGCGTCCATGACACGACGGGCGATGGGCGCCGCAGCGCTGGCGCCAAAGCCGCCGTTTTCCACCAGCACGCACACGGCGATGCGTGGCGTCTCGGCCGGGGCAAAGGCGATAAACCAGGCGTGGTCACGGAGCTTGTCGGACACGGTCTTGGCATTGTATTTGGCATTCTGCGCCACGCTGTACACCTGCGCGGTACCGGTCTTGCCAGCGATGCTGTAGCGCACTTCCTTACCGATGGCGGCGGCCGTGCCATAGGTCGTGGCGCCAATCATGCCCTTGACGACCAGCGCCCAGGCCTCGCTGCTGATGCCGGTGGCGCCAGGTAGTGCGATCGCGGCGCTGCGCTCGATGTTACCCGCGCTATCGCGCACGCCCGTGACGACACGCGGCTGAAAACTCATGCCCCGACCGGCCAGGATGGACGCCATGTGCGCCAGTTGCAATGGCGTTACCAGCAGGTAGCCCTGGCCGACGCCAAGATTGACGGTCTCGCCGGGGTACCAGATCTGCTTGTAGACTTTCTGCTTCCATGCGGGCGTTGGCAGCAGCCCGGGTTTTTCACCGCTGATATCGATGCCGGTGAGGGCGCCGAGACCAAACTGCGCGGCAAAACTGGCGATGCGCTCGACGCCAATCTGCGCCGCCAGACTGTAAAAATAAACGTCACAGGAGCGTGCGACGGCATCGACGAGATCGACATAGCCGTGTTTACCTCCCTTGCCTTCACGATATAGATGACTACTACCCGGCAGATGAAACTGACCGTCGCAGAACTGGCGTTTCTCCGGGTCGATCAGCTGATAGGTGAGTCCTGCCAGCGCCATGACGGGTTTGATCGTCGAGCCGGACGGATAGGCCCCACGCAGCGCACGGTTGAGCAGCGGTTTGTCTTCATTATTGGTCAGCTGCGCGTATTCACTGGTGGTCAGACCACGGCCGAATACGCTCGGGTCGAAACCGGGGTGGCTCACCAGCGCCAGCACGTCGCCGTTGGCCGGATCGATAGCGACCACTGCGCCGCGCTGCTCGCCGAGCGCCGCTTCAGCAGCCTGTTGGGTTGGCAGGTCGATGGACAGCACCAGATCTTTACCCGGAGCGGGCGCCTCGGCACGCAGCTGCGGTTGATAGGCGCCCTGATGATCGACCGAACGCCCCTGTGCGTTGACGAGTATCTGGCGGTAGCCGTTCAGACCATGCAACTGCGATTCATAGGCGCTCTCGACGCCCAGCTTGCCAATCAGCGTGGTGCCGGCATAGCCGGGTCGATCGATTCGTTCGAGATCGTCTTCACTGACCGCGGCCACGTAGCCCAACGCATGCACGGCGAGTTCCCCATAGGGATAGTGGCGCGTCTGCCGGGCACGCAGTTCGACGCCCTGGAACTCATGCCGATGGACCGCGAAGCGCCCGATTTCCTCTTCTGTCAGCCGCAGGCGCAGCGGGACGCTATCGAAAATGCGGCGCGCGAGAATCAGGCGGCGCAGCGCCACGATGTCGCCCCGATCGATGAGACCGAGGTCGGCCAGCCGCCGCAGCGTGCCACCAAGATCCGGCGTTTGTTCGCGAATCAGCTCGAGCTGAAAAGCCGGTTTGTTATCGACCAATACCTTGCCGCGCCGGTCGAGGATCAGGCCGCGACTGGCGGGAATCGGGTCCTGCCGAACACGATTGCCCTGTGAGAGCTCGACGTAGTAAGCGTGGCGAATAATCTGCAGCCAGACCAGCTTGCCTATCAGCGCGACGCTCAACAGGCCCATTACGACCAGCGCCGCAAAGCTGCGGCTCGAAAAAATGCGCTGCTCGTTCCATTGATCCTTGATGCGCATCAGCGTGGTGCGTGAAAGCGCCCAAGCACACCAGCGACCAGCGGCCACAGCAGGGCGCCGATGGCGGTATGCACCCAGCGCAGCCAACTGCTGAGCGAACGGCCGGTCCAGCCGTCGATCACCCAGAGCAGGAGTTCATAGATAAGCAGGGCGGCAAAAACGTACAGCGACTGTTCGAACAACGGTTTGGCACGCATCAGCAGGTTCAGGCGCACCGCCAGATAGGTGACGAAGGACAGCGCCAGGGCATGCTCGCCCAGTAGCGAGCCCTGGAACACATCAAGGGCCAGACCGCTGACGAAGCCGAGCGCCAGCCCAGCCACGTAGGGCGTCATGGTCGACCAATAGAGAACCACCAGGACCAGGAACGCCGGACGGATGATCGTCAGCCACTGCGGCAGCGGCAGGATGCTCAACACCAGAGCGAACAGGGCGGTGAGCAGAATGACCAGCAGACTCTCGCGGCTGCTCATGAGGGTTTGCGCGCTGCCGCGTTGCTGGCGGCTGCGCCTGGTTTGCGCGCCGTACCGGTGGCGCTACCCGCAGCGGGCTTGATCGGCACGAGTACTGGTTCCGCGCCTTCAGCCAGGGCCGCCGCAGCGGGCGGCGCTGCCGGGTGTGCGGGATCAAAATCGATCAGCATGACTTCGCGCGAGCTGGCAATGCGGCCCAGCGGTTCGGCGCGCACCTGCGCCAGCAGCTGGTTGGCTTCGCGGCGCACGCCGATGATCCGTCCGACCGGAAAGCCGGCAGGAAACACCCCTCCCAGACCCGAACTCACCAGCACATCGCCGCTTTTCACATCGGAATTGACAGCCAGATAGGGCAGCAGCAATTCATCGGCACTGCCCGATCCCACGGCAATCGTGCGCAATTCATTGCGGGTGATCTGCACCGGCAGCGCGTGCTCAGGATCAGTGATCAATATCACTTCGCTGCTCCACGGTCCGACGTGCACCACCTGACCCAGCACACCAGCGCCATCGACGACCGGCTGGTTTACATGCACGCCCGCATGTGCGCCCTTGTTGATGATCAGTCGCTGACGGAGCGGGACCGCCTCGACGCCGATCACTTCGGCGAGCAACCAGTGCTTCGTCAGCGGTGGCAGTGCGGCGTGCAGTTCGCGCAGGTGTGCGTTCTCCTGCTCGAGGGCCTGCAATCGCAGTTGCCCGAGTTCCAGTTCATGCAGGTGCTGCTGGAGTTGCAGATTCTGGGCGCGCAGCGCGCTGCGCGTGGCGAAGCTGCTGGTCAGCCAGCGCCAGGTGGCGGCGGGCGAGTTGACCGCGACCTGCACGGGATAGGCTGCAGCCTCCAGGCCATAGCGAATGCGTTCTGACCAGCTGGCTCGCTGATCGAGGTACATCAGGGTGAAGCAGAGGAGTGCGTAGACGGTAAATCGGAGTCCCGGGGAAGGGCCGCGGCCATAAATGGGCCTGCTGACGCTTGTGCCGAAGCCGACCACTTCACTCCAGACCGAAGTGACCGGGGCCCAGTTGATCCATGAGTTCGAGGATGCGCCCGCCACCACGCGCCACGCAGGTCAGTGGATCATCGGCGATCACGACTGGCAGGCCGGTTTCTTCCATGAGCAGCTTGTCGATGTCGCGCAGCAGCGCGCCGCCGCCGGTGAGCACGATGCCGCGCTCGGCGACGTCGGCGCCCAGTTCGGGCGGCGTCTGTTCCAGCGCCTGCTTGACCGCACTGACGATGCCCTGCAGCGGTTCCTGCAGGGCTTCGAGTATTTCGTTGCTGTTGAGCGTGAAGCTGCGCGGCACGCCTTCGGAAAGGTTGCGGCCCTTGACCGAGAGCTCGCGCACCTGCTGACCAGGATAAGCCGAGCCGATCTCGATCTTGATGCGCTCGGCCGTGGCCTCGCCGATCAGGATGCCGTAATTGCGGCGCACATAGTTCATGATGGCATCATCGAAGCGATCGCCGCCGATGCGCGCGGAGTTTGCATAGACAATGCCGTTGAGCGAGATCACGGCGACTTCGCTGGTGCCGCCACCAATATCGAGCACCATCGAGCCGCGGGCTTCCTGCACCGGCAGCCCTGAGCCCACCGCTGCGGCCATGGGCTCGCTGACGATCGCCACATTGCGCGCCCCGGCGCCTTCGGCCGATTCGCGAATCGCGCGGCGCTCGACCTGCGTGGAACCGAACGGCACGCACACCAGCACGCGTGGCGAGGGTTTCAGGAAGCGATTGCCGTGCACTTTGTTGATGAAGTACTGCAGCATCTTCTCGGTGTAGGTGAAATCGGCGATCACGCCGTCTTTCATAGGCCGCACCGCAGTGATGTGTCCAGGCGTGCGCCCCAGCATGCCCTTGGCCTCGACGCCGACCGCGACAATGATCTTGCCGCCGCGTGACGGTTCGTCCTGGACGGCGACCACTGAGGGTTCGTTGAGCACGATACCCTTGTCGCGGACGTAGATCAGGGTGTTGGCCGTGCCCAGATCAATAGACAGATCGCTGGAAAAATAGCCGCGCAGACGTTTGAACATGGGGCTGGCCGAACCTTTGATGGCGAGAGCGGAAAAGCGCTCGGTAATCTAGCAACCGTGAGGACAATGCACAAGGCGAGGTGTATGATTTCGCGCCCATTTTTCCGAAGTTTTGGTTACGCCCCATGACCTTAAGCCGAGCCGATATCGAGAACATTGCCCGCCTGGCGCGCTTGGCCCTGAGCGATGCCGAAGTGCCGGTATATGCCGAGAGCCTGTCGCGCATCATCGCTTTGGTGGGTGAACTGGATCACGCTGCCACCGCTGGCATTACCCCGATGTCGCACCCGCTGCCGGGCCTCAGCCAGCGCTTGCGGGTCGATGAGGCTACCGAAACTGATCAGCGCGAGCTGTATCAGCGCAATGCCCCGCAGGTGATGGCCGGGCTCTATATGGTTCCCAGGGTTATCGAATAGCACTGTATGCATTCAGAGACAGTCGCCCAGCTCAAGGAAGGACTACGCGCGCGCCGGTATTCGGCCGTAGAGCTGGTGCGCAGCCTGCTCGCGCGCATCGAGCGTGCCCAGCCGGCCCTCAACGCCTTCATCAGCATTGAGGCCGAGCAGGCCATGGCCGCGGCCGCCGAGGCAGATCGCTGCCTGGCGGGCGGCAACGCGCCGCCACTCACCGGTGTGCCCATCGCGCACAAAGACATCTTTTGCGCGGCCGGCTCGCGCACCACCTGCGGCTCAAGAATGCTGGCCAATTTCGTCTCGCCCTACGACGCTACGGTCGTTGCCCGGCTGCGCGCCGCCGGCGCCGTGGTGCTGGGCAAGACCAATATGGACGAGTTCGCCATGGGCTCGTCCAACGAGACCAGCCATTTTGGCCCGGTGCGCAATCCCTGGGATCTGACGCGTGTGCCCGGCGGCTCCTCGGGCGGCTCGGCCGCGGCCGTGGCGGCACGGCTGGTGCCGGCGGCGACCGCGACCGATACCGGTGGTTCGATACGCCAGCCCGCCGCGCTGTGCGGCGTCACCGGCCTTAAACCCACCTACGGGCGCGTCTCGCGCTACGGCATGGTCGCCTTTGCCTCCAGCCTCGATCAGGCGGGTGTGATCGCGCGCAGCGCTGAAGATGTGGCGCTGCTGCTGGGGGCGATGGCGGGCTTCGATGCGCGCGATTCCACCAGCGTGGAACGCGCCGTGCCCGACTACGCGGCCGGGCTTAACCAGCCCCTCAAGGGTTTGCGCATCGGCCTGCTCAAGGAATTTTTTGACGCCGGGCTTGACCCGAATATCGAGGCGCTGCTGCGCACGGCCCTCGAGCAGTTGCGCGCGCAGGGCGCCGTGCTGCGGGAGGTCAGTCTCCCCAACCTGCCGCTCTCCGTGCCCACGTATTACGTGGTGGCGCCGGCCGAGTGCTCCTCAAATCTGGCGCGCTTCGATGGCGTGCGGTTCGGGCACCGCTGCGAGAATCCACGCGATCTTAAAGATCTGTATGAGCGTTCGCGTGGCGAGGGCTTTGGCGCTGAGGTCAAGCGCCGCATCATGATCGGCACCTACGTGCTTTCGGCAGGATATTACGACGCCTACTATCTCAAGGCGCAGCGCGTGCGCGCCCTGATCGCGGCAGATTTTGCGCGCGCTTTCGCGACCGTGGACGTGCTCATTGGTCCGACGACGCCGACCGCCGCCTTTGAACTCGGCGCCAAGACCAGCGATCCGGTGACCATGTATCTGAATGACATCTACACCATCGGCGCCAATCTCGCCGGGCTGCCGGCCATCTCGATACCCTGCGGTTTCGTCAACTCGCTCCCGGCCGGCCTGCAGATTGTGGGTCCGCACTTCTCCGAAGAGCGCTTGCTGAACGTGGCGCATCGCTACCAGCAGGAGAGTGACTGGCATCAACGCACACCGGAGGCGTATCGCTGATGGCTTGGGAAACTGTTATCGGCCTCGAGATCCACGCGCAGCTGGCGACGCGCTCGAAAATATTTTCCAGCTCGTCCACCACCTTTGGCGCCGTGCCCAATGCGCAGGCCAATCTGGTGGATCTGGGGTATCCGGGCGTGCTGCCGGTGCTCAACGGCGCGGCGGTGCGCATGGCCGTGATGTTCGGGCTCGCCATCGGCGCGCAGATCGCGCCACGCTCGGTGTTTGCGCGCAAGAATTATTTCTACCCCGACCTGCCCAAGGGCTACCAGATCAGTCAGTACGAATTGCCCATCGTCGCGGGCGGCCACATGGATATCGTGCTCGAGGATGGCAGCGCCAGGCGCGTCGGCATTACGCGCGCGCACCTCGAAGAAGACGCCGGCAAGTCTTTGCACGAAGGCTTGCCGGGTCTGAGCGGCATCGATCTGAACCGCGCGGGTACGCCGTTGCTTGAGATCGTCTCGGAACCTGACATGCGCACGGCGAAAGAAGCCGTTGCCTACATGAAGAAAATACACACGCTGGTGCGCTATCTTCGCATCTGCGATGGCAACATGCAGGAAGGCTCGTTGCGCTGCGATGCCAATGTCTCGGTGCGGCAGGTGGGCGCCGAGAAGCTGGGCACCCGAGCCGAGATCAAAAACATCAATTCGTTTCGCTATGTCGAAAAGGCCATCAATTTCGAGGTGGCGCGCCAGATCGAAGTGCTCGAGGGCGGCGGCAAGGTAGTGCAGGAAACACGCCTTTACGACCCTGATCGTGGTGAAACGCGCTCGCTGCGCTCCAAAGAAGAAGCCAACGATTATCGCTATTTTCCTGATCCCGATCTGCTGCCGGTCGAGATCGACGCGGCGTTCGTCAATGAGCTTGCGGCGCAGCTGCCGGAGCTGCCCGATCAGAAGGCGCAGCGCTTCGCCAGCCAGTACGGGCTCTCGCCCTACGACGCGCTGGTGCTCACGGCCAGCACGGAGCTGGCTGATTTCTACGAGCAGGTGGTGCGCGAACTCGGTGGCGAGCCCAAGCTCGCAGCCAATTGGGTCGCCGGCGATCTATCCGGTTTTCTCAACCGCGACGGACTGGAGATTGGCCACTCGCGTATCGCGCCCTCGGCATTGGCGGCGCTGCTGGCGCGCGTGCGTGACAACACGATTTCCGGAAAGATTGCCAAAGACGTGTTTGAGGCCATGTGGCAGGACCAGCAGAGCGCCGATGCCATCATTGCTGCCCGCGGCCTGCAGCAGATCACCGACGACGGGCCGATTACAGCCGCGATCGCGGCGGTCATGGCCGCCAACCCTAAGCAATTGGCCGATTACCGCGCCGGCAAAGACAAATTGTTCGGCTTCTTTGTCGGCCAGGCGATGAAGGCCACACAAGGCAAGGCCAACCCGGCGCGACTGAACGAATTGCTCAAGCAGCTGCTCGGTGGCTGAAGCGCCGGCAGCTGGGCCCCAAATGCCTGATCCTGGCGAATTAAGACGCTTCCTGCTCGAATCTCAACCCTTGCGCGGTCAGTGGGTGTGCCTGGGGGCAGCCTGGCACGAACTGCGCGCCTATCGAAAATATCCAGCGCCGGTGGAAGCACTGCTGGGTGAAGTGGCTGCCGCTGCTGTGCTGCTCGCTGCGACGCTGAAGTTTGACGGTACACTGACCCTGCAGCTGGCAGGCTCCGGGCGGGTGCGATTGCTGGTCGCCCAGTGCAGTGATGATTTTCGCCTGCGAGCGGTTGCGCACCACGACCTGGCCGATCATGAGGCCCCGGGCTTCACGGCGTTGGTGGGCACGGGCCGGCTTACTGTCACCGTGCAATCGGAAAAATCCACTGCCCGCTACCAGGGCATCGTGCCCCTCGATGGCGCCAATCTGGCGCTGTGCCTGGAAAATTATTTTGCCAGTTCCGAGCAACTGCCCACGCGTTTGCTGCTGGCAGCAGACGCCATGCAGGCCGGCGGACTGTTGCTGCAAAAACTCCCTGGTGACACGGCCGGCGGTGAGGTGGCGGGCGCGCAGCTGCAGGAGACCTGGGAAGAACTGCAGGCCGGTCTGGCCGGGTTGTCACCGGAGGCATTGCTGAGCAACCCTGCGGATCAATCGGTGCGCCAGGTGGCCGGCACGCACGATTGCCGGCTGTTTGGCCCGACTACCGTGCTATTCAAGTGCCGCTGCAGTCCGCAGCGCGTCGCCGATGTGCTGCGCTCGCTCGGCGCGGCCGAAGCGCACGCAACGCTGGTCGAGCAGGGCGCCATCCAGGTGCAGTGCGAATTCTGCGGTCGCGACTATCGTTACGATGCCGTCGATGTCGAGCAGCTGTTCGCTGCCGAGGCCACCGTGCAGCAGGGAACCGACACGGTCAATTGACTCTGGCTACTCGCGCCCGCGGTGCGGCTTTTTCTTCCTGTCCTTCCGGCCGGGTGCGGGCCGACGCTCCACCAGCGTCAGCGCCAGCGCCTGTCCCTTGACGCGCACGCCGCGCAGTCGCGTGAGCACGGCGGGTGGCATGCCGGCGGGCAGGCGCACGAAGCTGTGATCCTCCTGGATATCAAGGCCGTTGATCTCCGAGCCATCGAGGTCCGCCTCGTTGGCAATCGCGCCGACGATGTTGCCGGGCTGCACGTCGTGTTTGCGGCCCACTTCCAGCCGATAGGTTTCCTGCGGCCCGAAGCGCCGGCCTTTGGAACGTGACGGCGGGCCGCGGCGCGCGCCGTCGTTGGCGGCGCGAGCACCCCCTGACCATGATTCCCGGGATGCGGGAGCCGCACGCGGCGTCGACTCGCCCTCCGGAAACTTGTCCGGGTATTTATCCGGGCTGCGCTTGGCGCCCAGGATCAGTGGCGTCTTGCCTTGCGCCAGGCTGGCCAGTGCGGCTGCGACATCGGCCATATCCACGCCGCCGGCGAGCGCAAACTCTGCCACGATCGGGCGATAGGGATTGGCGGCGCCGTTCGCCAGCGCTGCACTGATACGGTCCTTGAAGCGGTCAATACGTTTCTTGTTGACATCGTCGATGCTCGGCAGGTTCATCGCCTCGATCGGCTGGCGCGTGGCGCGCTCGATGGCGCGCAGCATGTTCTGCTCGCGCGGCGCGATGAAAAGGATGGCCTCGCCGCTCCGTCCGGCGCGGCCGGTGCGACCGATGCGGTGGATGTACGACTCGGTATCGTAGGGCACGTCGAAATTAACCACGTGGCTGATGCGCTCGACGTCGAGCCCGCGCGCCGCGACATCGGTGGCCACCAGGATGTCGATGGCGCCGGATTTCAGCTGTGCCACGGTGCGTTCGCGCTGCGCCTGCTGGATGTCGCCGTTGAGTGCCGCGACGGCGAAGCCGCGGGCGCTGAGCTTCTCGGCCAGCTCAGCGGTCGACTGCTTGGTGCGCGCGAACACCAGCATGGCATCGAAAGTCTCGACCTCGAGTATGCGCGTCAGTGCGTCGAGCTTATGCATGCCGCTCACCAGCCAGTAGCGCTGGCGGATGTTCTCGGCGGTCGTGGTCTTGCTGCGGATAGTAATTTCGCGCGGGCTACGCAGGTGGCGCTGCGAAATGCGCCGGATCGGCGCCGCCATGGTGGCGGAAAACAGCGCCACCTGTTTCTGCGCTGGTGTTTTTGAGAGTATCGATTCGATCGCGTCGACGAAGCCCATCTGCAGCATCTCATCCGCTTCGTCGAGCACCACGAAACGTATGCCATCAAGATTAAGCGTCTTGCGATCCAGATGATCCATGATCCGCCCGGGCGTGCCGACAATGACGTGCGTGCCGCGCTTGAGCGCATTGAGCTGCGGGGTATAGCTCTGGCCGCCATAGATGGGCAGCACGTGAAAGCCGCGCAGATGCGCAGCGTATTTCTGAAACGCTTCGGCGACCTGGATCGCCAGCTCGCGCGTCGGCACCAGCACCAGCACCTGCGGATCGCGCTGCGCCAGATCGAGCATGGAGAGCAGGGGCAGGGCAAAGGCCGCCGTTTTGCCGGTGCCGGTCTGCGCCTGGCCAAGTACGTCGGCCCCCGACAACAGCACCGGAATGGTGGCGGCCTGTATGGGGGTTGGGCTCTCGTAGCCCACGTCGGTAAGTGCCTGCAGCACCTCGGCGCCCAGGCCCAGTTCGGCGAAGGTGGCAGCCGGTTGTGGTTCAGTGGATTTCATGACTAGACGCCCAGCAGCAATTTGGGCCGCAGTGTAGCCGCTTCCAGCCCGGTAGTTGAACTCTGCCGCCCTGCAGCACATCATAGCGCTGGCTATGAGACGCATTTTCCTGCATTCGGCCTTGGCTTTGCTGCTGCTGTTTACGCAGCAGTTGGCGTTTGCACATCTGCTCACCCACGCCGCGCAGCAGGCCGCGCAGCATGATCCGGGCCATGAGCGGGCCAAAGCCTGCGCAAAATGCCTGGCGGCGACGCACCTGGGCGATGCCGTCAGCGAGACCGCGCCAGCCCTGAGCGCGCGCTGGTCGCCGCCTTCGGTGCCAGCCATGGCACCGCGCGTTCAGCGTCTGGTCCTCATTCACGCCTACCGCAGCCGAGCACCGCCCAGCCCCCTTTGATTCGCCCCAGGAACCGGTGCCGTAGCGCCGGGTGTTTTTTGCGAATTCAAAGGACCGTTGTCATGAAATTCCTGACTATTGCAGCCGCGCGCACTCTGGCGCCGTTGTTCCTTGTCATGTCCTCGCCCGTGTTCGCCGACCCGCTCGGCGATCTGCGCACTGAGCTGGAAGCCGTCAAAGCATCGAATGCACTGCGTATTGAGCAACTCGAACAACGCATAGCACAGCTGGAAGCCGTTGCCGCCACGGCTCGCAGCGAGCCGTCGACGATTGCGCCGGCCCTGCCGCCGGCCGCGGCGGCGAGTGGCGGCGCCAACGCGTTCAATCCGGCCGTGTCGCTGATATTGGCGGGTACCTACCGCAATCTGTCGGGCAACCCCGCCGACTATCGCATTGCCGGCTTTGTGCCCAGTGGCGGAGACGCCGGTCCCGGCGCCCGCGGTTTCAATCTCGGTGAATCCGAGCTGACCATTGCGGCCAATGTGGATCCCTTTTTCTTTGGCAACGTAACCGCATCCATCCATGGTGATAACTCGATCAGCGTCGAAGAGGCGTTCTTCCGCACTATCGCACTGACGCACGGTTTTACGATCAAGGGCGGGCGCTTCTTTTCCGGCCTCGGCTACCTCAACGGTGTGCATGCCCACGCCTGGGATTTTGTCGATCAGCCGCTGGCCTACCAGGCGTTGCTCGGCAACCAGTATGCGCAGGACGGCGCCCAGCTCAAATGGCTCGCGCCCACGGATCTGTTTGTGGAATTTGGCCTCGAAGGCGGCAGTGGCCACAATTTCCCTGGCACTACGCGCGGCGCGAATGGGCTCAACGCAACGACCGGCTTTGTGCACGTCGGTGACGATCTGGGCGATTCCACCAGCTGGCGATCAGGCGTGTCGCTGCTGCAAACCCATGCTGAGAATCGCGAGTTCATGGCGTGGGATGGCGCCGGCGCGCCAGTCAGCAACGCCTTTACGGGCAGCACACAGACCTGGGTGGCAGATTTTATCTTGAAGTGGGCGCCACACGGGAACCCCACCGAGCGTCAGCTCAAGTTGCAGGGCGAATATCTGCGTCGCACTGAGACGGGTGCATTGACTTTCGACACCGGCTTGCGCTCGCTGGCAGGCTCCTATCGCTCGCAACAAACGGGTTGGTACCTGCAGGGCGTCTACCAGTTTCGGCCGCGCTGGCGCGCCGGATTGCGCTACGACTCCCTTGATTCCGGCGAGCCACGCATCGCGACACTGCCAGGAGGATTACTGCCTGGGTTCGCATTCCCGGATCTGCAGAATGCTACGCCAACGCGTACCAGTGTCATGCTCGATTGGAACCTGAGTGAGTTCTCGCGTCTGCGCGCGCAGTTCGCCTGGGATCAGGCGCGCCTGAACGCCAGCGACCACCAGTTGTTCCTGCAGTACCTCTTCAGTCTCGGCGCACACGGCGCCCACAAATTCTAGGAGTTTTTATGATCAAGGCCATTTTTGGCGCCCTGGCGCTGGGTATTCTGCTAGCCACCACGCCCGCGCAAGCGGCTCTCAAGGTGTTGGCCACCAGTGCCGACTGGGCAGCGCTGGTAACAGAGCTTGGTGGTGACAAGTTGGACGTCTACGCTGCAACGACCGCGTTTCAGGATGTACATCGCGTGGATGCCAAGCCCAGCCTGGTTGCCAGGGCACGCAATGCCGATCTGATCGTAGCGACCGGCGCTGAACTCGAAATCGGTTGGTTGCCGGTGCTGCTGCAGGAGTCGGGCAATGCCCGTGTGCAGCCGGGCAGCAGCGGCTATTTCGAGGCGGCTCGGCAGCTGCGTCTGCTGGAGGTGCCAGCGAGCGTCGATCGCTCCATGGGCGATATACATCCTGACGGCAATCCACATCTGCAGCTTGATCCGCGCAACATCGCCACGGTCGCCCGGGCGTTGACGACGCGCCTCGCGGCGCTCGATGCCGCCAACGCGGTTTTTTACACGGCGCGCGGCCAGGACTTTCAGCAACGCTGGCAGCAGGCGCAGTTGCGCTGGGAAAAAATGGCCGCGCCGCTCAAAGGCGTCGGTGTGGTGGTCATGCACCGCGACCAGTCGTACCTGATCCAGTGGCTGGGGCTGCGCGAGATCGCAGCGATGGAGCCCAAGCCCGGCGTGCCACCGAGCTCGGGTTTCCTGGCCTCATTGGTGACCAAGCTCGCCAGCGACCCGCCGAAAATGATCCTGCGCAACGCTTATAACGATTCAAAGGCGAGCGATTGGCTCGCCGAGCACGTGCACGCACCGGTGGTGCTGCTGCCGTTTTCTGTCGGCGGAACCGCTGGGGCCAGGGATCTGTTCGGCTTGTTTGACGACACACTCAACCGCCTGCTGGAGCCGCTGAAATGAACTCAGTTGCGGAAAATTTCAACATATTGTGGCCGGCCATGCTCGGCGGCATGCTGGTGCTGCTATCGCACGTGCCGCTCGGCCAGCAGGTGCTGAGCCGCGGCATCGTCTTTATCGATCTGGCCATCGCGCAGGTCGCTGGGGTCGGCGTGATCGCGGCCCACTGGGCGGGTTTTGCCCTGCAGGGTTGGACCACGCAGTTGGCAGCGGTGGGTGCGGCACTCATCGGCGCGCTGCTGCTCACCTATACCGAACGCAAACGTCCCGAAGTGCAGGAGGCGCTGATCGGCATCCTGTTTGTACTGGCCTCGACCGCGCAGATCCTGCTGCTCGCCAACGATCCGCACGGCGGCGAGGATCTGAAAGATCTGCTCGCCGGGCAGATACTCTGGGTATCAAACGCGCAACTGCTGCGTACGGCGGTGTTGACTGCAGCGTTCCTCACTATCTGGTATGGCGCGCGCGAGCGCGTCGGGCGCATCGGTTTCTATGTACTGTTTGCCTTCGTAGTCACGGCTTCCGTGCAGCTGGTGGGCGTGTACCTGGTTTTCACAACCCTGATCGTCCCGGCCGTCGCCGTGTATCGGTTTCCGCAGCGACGCCAGCTGGCGCTCGGACTGGCGTTGGCGTCGTCCAGTTACCTGGTGGGGCTGATACTCTCGGCGGTGACCGATTTGCCCTCCAGCCCCGTCATCGTTTGGGTGATGGTGCTGTTCGGCATCTTCGTACATCTTGCCATCAGGCCTCGAGCCCCACGCGCCGCAGCAAGTCCTTAAACCCCGGCTCGGCGCGCAGGTTGTCGTAGCGCGCGTCGACCTTCAGTTGCGTCAGTCGGGGGCTGCGGCCTGCGTACGAGCGTTCCAGCCAGGCGAGGGCCTGGTTCAGCTCGCCGAGGCGCGCGTAGAAAGAGGCGATTTCTTCAGGGATAGTCTGTTGGTGCGCTTCGAGCGTGCTGATTCTATGGCGCAGAAAGTCCTGCCATGAGCCCTGGGCATAGGAATCCCTGATCGCCTCCACCGCGGCGGTGGGCTCACCGTCCAGCCGCTTCTGGCGCGCATAGACCGTCACCGCTTCTTTGTACAACTTCTGGTTGGCATAGGCTTCAAACAGGAAATAGTTGGTGTCGGCAAAGTTGCGGCCCAGCTCCAGCGTCTTGTGCAACTGTACGACCGCCGCGTCAAAGTGACGCGCCGAGTTCAGGGCAATACCCAATGCCAGATTGGCAGCCAGCGACAGTGGGTCAAGGTCAACGGCGCGGCGGCCTTCCGCCAGTCCCTGCTCGAAACGGCCCAGATTGACCAGCAATTGCCCATACCACAGGTGGGAAGTTGGCGGGTTGGGGTTGAGCTCGATCGCCCGCCGATACTCTCGTTCCGCCGCCTGCCAGTCAAAATCGAAGATCCCGAGTATCAGCCCCATTGAAGCATGCGCCTCGGCCAGATTGTCGTCTATTGACAGGGCTTTCAGGACCGCGGCTTTCGCCTGCGGCATGGTCTCCGTTGCAATCGTCTTGCGATCATAAATTGGCAGCAGACTGTAGCAATCGGCAAGCCCGGTGAACGCCAGGGCATAGTCAGGATCAACAGCGATGGCCTGCTGGAAGAACCTGATGCCTTTCCTGAAATCTTCAGCCGACCTCCGGTTCCAGTGAAAACGACCACGCAGGTAGAGTTGATAGGCTTCAGGACTGGGTAGCGCCGCCCTCGCTGGCAGTGGCGTGTCGAGCAATGTGGCCTGCAGTGAGCGCACCACGGCGCCGGCAATCTCGTCCTGTACCTTGAAGATGTCGTCAAGGGTACGATCGTAGGTCTGCGACCAGAGGTGGTAGCCGTTATCGACCTGGACCAGCTGGGCTGTGATGCGCACGGTGTTGCCGGCCTTGCGCACGCTGCCCTCGAGCACGTGGGCCACATGCAGTGCCTGCGCTATGTCGGCGATCGTCACCTGTTTGCCCTTGAAGTAGAAACAGGAGGTGCGGGCCGGCACGCGCAGTTCGGGAACTCTGGTGAGCAGGCCGATCAGCTCCTCGGACAGACCGTCAGAGAAATATTCCTGGTCTTTCAGTTCACTCAGGTCGAGGAACGGCAGTACCGCAATCGATTTGTGCGGTGGGGGCTGCGCGAGCTCAGCGGCTGGCGACACCGCGGACGTTGGGACAGGGTTGCTGTGAGCGGAGGTACGGGAATACCAGGCGAGGATCACCGTTACGGGCATACCCAGGAGCAGCAGTACCGTCGAAATGCGCAGGACGATCCTTGGCCACTCAAAGGCCTCGCCCAGCAATTCGATGCTATGCAGGCAGGCGTAGACAAAAGCGACGTAGGCGAGCAGCCACTGTCCGATCTTGTGCTCGACGATGCGCGTCCAGAGGGCTGCCAGCGCTGCATGGCGCGGGATCGACGGCTCGGTCATGGTGCGGTTTCCAGGGCCACTAAGCCCGGCTATTGTATCCGACCAACGGGGCGTAACTTGACGACAACGGAGAATAGAGCATGCTAAGCCCTTGCCATCCTGAATGGCTGAAAGCTCTCTCAGGCAGGGTTGCGCCGGTGCGTGAGGCTTACACTCGATGAATCTGCACTGCCCGCCCTGGGCCACGCGGCCAGCGACGCTGGTGTGCGCCTTACTGCTCGCTGCTGGCAGCGCCGCGGCAACCGCAAGCGGTGGCGCGCGGCTCGATCAATTGCCGCAGCAGTGGCGCGACGAGCAGGGCCAGGCTCTGGCGTTAACAGATCTGATCGGCCAACGCGTCATCCTGTCCATGGCCTATACCCGCTGTCACAGCATCTGCCCGGCCACCCTTGGCCAGATGCTGCGCATGCAAAAGTTGCTGGACGCACGCGGCGAACCGGCCAGTTTCGTGATTGTGGGCTACGATTCTGACAGCGACAACCCCGCCAGTTGGCGCCAATATCGGCTCAATCGGCGGCTGGAGCGCAGCAACTGGCATTTCCTGACCGGCACGCACCAGGCCATCCGGCAACTGGCACGGCAACTGGGCTTCGAGTTCTGGAGCTACGAC
The DNA here is from genome assembly GCA_031441585.1 of Gammaproteobacteria bacterium. Lineage (GTDB taxonomy): Bacteria > Pseudomonadota > Gammaproteobacteria > Steroidobacterales > Steroidobacteraceae > FEN-1191. Next base: position 31,256 of record JANMWZ010000142.1, on the reverse strand, counting down.
ACCCACATCATGCACGACTCGCGCATTGTCGTTTTCAGCAACCAGGGCCTGTTCAGCGCCGTCATCAGCCCGGCCAGCGCGGACTGGTCGGGCGTTCTTTGACCATCGGAGATGACTCGATGCGAAGCATTTCGATGACATTCGGGCGACGCAGGCCGTGCGCCGTGGCGTTGCTGCTGATGGCGATTGCGGTAGTACCGGCGCGCCCGGCAGGCGCGGCCGATGAGAGCGCCGCATTGGCCGACATGCAGCGCAAGCTGGACCAGAGTCTGAAAGCGATACAGGCACTGACCGAACGCGTGCATGAGCTGGAAGCGAAGCAGGTGGCCGGTGTGGCCGCGGCGCCGGCGGCAACAACCGGCCCCCCGCCCGCGCCCGCGTCCGCGCCAGAGGCGGCCAGGCTGGATGCGGCCGAGCAGAAGCTGGAGCAGATCGAGAAGGCGAATGCCAACCGCAACAGCGACGACACCGGCCTGCCGATCCACGGCTTCGCTGACGTCGGCGTCGGCACGCACAACCCGATCAACCCCGACCTGAAGGGCTTCTATGTAGGCAATCTGGACTTCTATCTGGCACCCCGACTGGGTGATCGTACCCGAGCGCTGTTTGAGTTGAATACCGAGGTGGGCTCCGATGGCTCGGTCAGTGTCGATCTCGAGCGCGCCCAGATCGGCTACCAGTTCAGCGACGAGGCGACTGTCTGGATGGGGCGGTTTCACACCCCCTACGGCTACCTGAATACCGCTCTGCACCACGGCGCCTGGATCAACAACTCGTTGCGGCGCCCGAAATTTCTCCAGTTCGAGGACAACGGCGGCATCATGCCGGCACATACGGTTGGCCTGTGGCTTACCGGGTCGCGCCATGTTGGTGGCGACAGGATTGTGTATGACCTCTACGCTGGCAACAGTCAGCAGATTATCGACGGCGCACTGGATATGCGTAATGCCGGCAGCAGCAACGGCGAGCTGAGCGGTGGCGGACGCATTGGCTACCAGTTCAGCGCCGGTGCGGCCGAGGGCCTGACGTTGGGGGTACACGCATTCACCGGTCGAATCATCGACAACGCCTTAGTGGCCCATGCGACTCGCGTGCGCAGCTACGGCGGTTACGTGGTTTACGACACCGATCAGTGGGAAAACTTCGCCGAAATCTATCTGTTCGACAACCAGGATCTGGGCACCGGCGGCGGCACTCACCATAGCAACGCGGGCTTCGTGCAGTTCGGTTACCGTTCGTCATGGGGAGTGCCGTACGCGCGTTACGAGCGCGCCGCGCTCGCCCAGCTTGATCCCTACTTCGCCGCGCTGCACGGCGGCGGTTCATACCAGCGTATCGCACTCGGTGCGCGCTTCGATCTGGACCTGAAGTCGGCGCTCAAGCTGGAAATTGCCAATACACGCCTGACGGATCCCGCGGGCGACACGTACGGCGAAGGGCTGGTGCAATATGCCATCCGCTTCTGATACGGGCCTGCGACGCGCAAGTTCGCGGCGTCGCTGCCGTGCCTGGCTGCTGGGCGCAGCGCTCTGCACCTGCAGTGAGGCGGCGGTGACCAGTGATCTGTATGTGGTCTGCAATGTCAATGTCACGCTGCGCCCCGCCGATGTGCGCGACATGTTTATCGGCGAGAAGAGCTTTGCCGGCGCCGTCAGATTGGCGCCAGCCGACAACCTGGCGGCGCAAGCCGCGTTTCTCGAAAAAGTGCTCAAGGTCAGCGCCGAAAGGTATGCCAGCCTGTGGACCAAGAAATCGTTCCGCGATGGCGCGAATCCGCCGCCCGTCAAAGCCAGCGATGCCGAGGCCATCGCCTACATCAGGCAGACTCCGGGGGCATGCAGCTATGCGCAGAGCGCGCCGCCCGGGGTGAGCGTGGTGGGCAAATTCTGAATGCAGCGGCTGGGGAGACGCTCATGGACAGACCTGAAATTGAGATCTTCAATGACAGCCTGGCACGCTGCCTGCGGGGCGATCAGTTCTTTCAGCGCTTCTACGAGCTGTTTCTGGCTTCATCAACCGAGGTGCGCGACAAGTTCAGCAACACCAATTTTGCCAAACAGCGCCGCATGCTGCAGACCTCGTTCTATGTGCTGGTGGAATACATAGCCCTGGGCTGGCCCGAATGCCAGGCCTACCTTGAGCGCATTGCCGCTGCTCACAGCAAACAGGGGCGCGATATTCGCCCTGAGCTCTACGATCTCTGGCTCGACTGCCTGCTGCGTGCCGTGCAGGCGAGCGATGAGCAGTACTCGACGCAAGTCGAGGCCGCCTGGCGCTACATGATGGGTGCTGGCATTGCATTTCTTAAGTCACGCTACGACCGGCCGGCCGTCAGCGCCGCCATCAGCACGTGAAAATTCGATTTTGGGGAACCCGCGGCTCGATCGCCAAGCCAGGGCAGGCCACGATTCGTTACGGCGGCAATACTTCGTGCGTGGAGTTGCGCAGCAACGCCGGTACGCTGGTGATCTTTGACTGTGGTACCGGTGCGCACGAGCTCGGTCGGGAACTCGTCCGTCAACAGGGGGCGGCGACGCGTGGCCACATCCTCATCAGCCATACGCATTGGGATCACATTCAGGGCATTCCATTTTTCGAGCCGTTTTTCAAAGCGGGTGGTGAGTGGGACATTTACGGTCCCAAGGGCCTGATGCAGAGCATCCGCGACACGCTTGCCGGACAGATGGAATACAACTATTTCCCGATCAGCGTCGACAAGTTTGGCGCCACGATCCGCTATCACGATCTGGTGGAAGGAGTATTTCGCATCGGCGAGATTGAGGTAATCAGCCAATACCTGAATCATCCGGCGCTGACGCTGGGCTACCGCCTGCAGGCGGATGGCGCAGCCATGGTCTATTGCTGTGATCATGAGCCGAATGTCGCGGCTGCCGCCTCCGGTGAGGCCGAGATCACCGGCCAGGACCGTCGCCACGTCGAGTTTCTCACCGGCGCCGACCTGGTGATTCACGATGCCCAGTTCACCGCGCAGGAATACCCGGAAAAGATGGGCTGGGGACACAGCACCGGTGAGTATGTGGCGCGAGTCTGCCAGGCGGCGGGCGTGAAGCAGGTGATCCTGACCCACCACGACCCGCTGCGTGACGACGACGCCGTGGATCAGATCCTCGACGGCCTGCGCCGACGCGTGGCAGCAACGCTGCCCGCATTGGATATTCTCGCAGCGGCCGAAGGGCAGATCGTGCAGATCGCGGCGACGCTGGGCGCTGAGTCGGCCGACCAGGCGCAGCAGCCCAGGGCGCATGCCGCGATCGACGCCGTAAGCCTCAGGCGCCCGGTGCTGCTCCACGTCGCCGATGCCGGGATCAGCAGCCTGCTGTCGGCAGCACTGAAACTCGAAGGCCTGCCGGATGCGCTCGTGCCGCCGGCGGCGGATTCATTGCGCGGGATCTCCACGGAGCGCTACTCGCTGGCGCTGATTCAGCACGATCCGCCACTGATCGACGGGCTGGATTTTGCCCGCCGGCTGCACGCTGGGCGCAGCGCCGCCAACGGACAGCTGCCCGTTGTGTTGATCACCCACGATCTGCACCAGGCGAGTGACAATAGTGACGTCGCCATGGACTGGCTGGTGGCGCCATTCAGTCTGAGCTATGCGCGTACCAAGCTGCGCTTCTGGACGCTGCGCCTGGCTTGCCGTTGGGTCCGCGCCCGACTGCCGGATGACGAGGCGCAGCGCCTGGCGGTACTGCACCAGCTTGCCGTGCTGGATACGCCGCGGGAAGAGCGTTTCGACCGTATCACGCGCATCACTGCCGCGACCCTCGATGTGCCGATTGCGCTGATCAGCCTGGTCGACAAGGATCGCCAATGGTTTAAGTCCTGCGTTGGCATAGACGTCAGTGAAACCCCACGGGAACTGGCCTTTTGTGCGCATGCCGTCCTGCAACGCGCCGACCTCGTCGTCGCCGATACGCTGCTGGACGACCGTTTTGCCGACAACCCGCTGGTCGTGGACGGGCCGCGCATCCGTTTCTATGCCGGAGCCCCATTACTGATGGATAACGGCGCCTGCCTGGGGACGCTTTGTGTCGCCGATACCCGTCCGCGCCACCTGAGTGGCGCCGAGCTGGCGACCCTGCACGATCTGCGTGACATGGCGCTGGAGCAACTCCTGCGAGCGGGCCCGGCCGCCGATTGACGGCCTGTTGCGCAGCGCGTAGAAAGTAGCGCCACGGCAGACAGGGGTGCCGGAGTTGGTTCGGCGCCCGGGGGGCACCGTTTCGATGGTCAAGGTCAAACTCTTGAAGCTGCGCATCTTTGCGCAGTTCGTGATCATCATCGCGCCCCTGACGCTAGTGCTGATCTATCAGACGGTCTCGGACCTGCGGCGCACCGCAGCCGTTGAGAGCAGCGTCGAGCGACATAATCTGTCGCGGGCGACCAAAGACGGCTTTGAGTCCTTCATGACGCATGCCGCAGACGCCGTCGACACGGGCAGCCTGGGCCAGAGCGCGGATGAGCCGTTGCGGCGAGCGGTGCAGGCGCTCGCTACGCTGCGCCGGAAAGACGCCGTGGCGGCCCCGGCTGCAGCGCAGCTGGATGGTCTCGCGGGCCAGATTTCAGTGGCCATGCCACTTGACCGCTTGCTGGCATTGCGGGCCCCGATCAAACAGACGCGTGCCGCGATTCACGCGCTCGACGAGGGTTACGAGCAAGCCAGCGGCGCAGCGATTTCGCAGTCGATCGATTCGGCGCGGCGCCAGAGCCGACTGGTCGCGGGCGCTACGCTGTTCACACTGCTGATTGCAGCCTGGTTCATCTACAGCATGATTATTGGCGTCACCGAGCCGCTCAATGCCGCGGTGGACCTCGCGGGACGCATCGCAGCCGGCGACTTCGCCGTGGCTGCACACCTGCGGCCGAAGCGCGATCTGGGCAATCTGCTCGCTTCGCTGCAGCGGATGAGCGAGAAGTTGCGGGAGTCGCAGCAGGAGATTGCCGAGGACCAGCGCTGGCTGGAGAAGCGGGTGGCCGACCGAACCGCGGAAGTCGAGGCGCGTACCCGCGAGCTGACGCGTTCGGTGGGGGAACTGCAGGTGCTGAATGAAGTCGGCCAGGCGATAAGCTCCTCGCTCGATCTTGAGACCGTGCTGGCGACGATCGTCGCCCGTTCGGTCAAGCTGGCCGAGGCGGATGCGGGCACGCTCTACCAGTTCGATGAGGAAGATGGGGTATTCGATCCGCGCGCGAACTTTGGCGTCAGCGACGCCATGATCGAAATCCTGCGCGATTCGCGCATCGGCCCGGGGGACGGGCCGGTGGGCATGTGCGCGGTAAACCGTGCGCCGGTTCAGGTCACCGATATTGAAAAATCCAACTATGGGCGGCGTAACCTCTGGCAGCACGACGGGATTCGCGCCGTAGTCGCGGTGCCGCTGCTGCGCGACGAGCACGTAACTGGCGCGCTGGTGATTCGCCGCAAGCAGCCGGGGGAATTTGCGCCCTCGATAGTCAGGTTACTGCAGACGCTGGCTTCGCAGTCGGTGCTGGCCATCGAGAATGCGCGGCTGTTCAAGGAGAGCGAGCAGAAGAGCGAGCAGCTGGCCGAGGCCAGCAAGCTGAAGTCGCAATTCCTCGCCAATATGTCGCACGAGCTGCGCACGCCGTTGAACGCGATCATCGGTGTCAGCGAGATGCTGCATGAGGATGCGTGCGAGCTGAAGCGCGCAGAAGAAATCGAACCACTGGAGCGCGTGCTGCGTGCCGCGCGCCACCTGCTGGAACTCATCAACGACATTCTGGACCTGTCGAAGATCGAGGCCGGCCGCATGGACATTCACGTCGAGACCTTTGACATCGCCATGCTGGTCGAAGAAGTGATTGCCACCATCGGCCCGTTGGCGGCCAAGAACGGCAACGAAATCATCGTGCATTGTCCGCAGGACATCGGTTCGATGCATGCCGACCAGACGCGCATCCGCCAGGCGCTGCTCAACCTGATGAGCAACGCCAACAAGTTCACCGAGCACGGCACCGTGACAGTGGCTGTAGCGCGGGTCATGCACCAGGGCATCGAACAGATTACGATGGCCGTCACGGATACCGGCATTGGCCTCTCGCCCGAGCAGATGGGCCGGCTATTCCAGGAGTTCGTTCAGGCCGATGCCTCGACCACCCGCAGGTATGGCGGCACCGGGCTGGGGCTGGCGATCAGCCGCCGTTTCTGCCAGATGTTGGGCGGCGATATCACGGTCACGAGCGAGCTGGGCAAGGGTTCGACGTTTACAATTCAGGTGCCTGCGCAGGTTGACGCCACCCAATCTTTGCCAGTGCTGCGCCGCGCGCGGCCTGAACGGCTCGCCACCGGACCGGTCAAGGGCTCACTGATCCTGGTCATCGACGACGACCAGACTGTGCGCGAGATGATGGCGCGCTATCTTGAGCGCGAGGGCTTCGTGGTCCGCACCGCAGCGGGCGGGCTGGAAGGGCTGGAGCTGGCGAAGCAGCTGCATCCGGCCGCAATCACGCTCGATGTCCACATGCCGGATCTGGATGGCTGGACCGTGCTGTCAGCTATCAAGGGCGACCCGCAGCTCGCCGACATTCCAGTGGTACTGGTGACCATTGATGACAACCGCAGCCGCGGCTACTCGCTCGGCGCTGCGGAATACATGACCAAGCCGGTCGACCGCGAACGGCTCATCAGCGCGCTGCGCGGTATCACCAGTGCGATGGCGCGCAAAGTGCTGCTGGTCGACGACGACGAGATCATGCGCGAGAGCGTGCGGCGCGTGCTCGAACAGGAACAATGGGAAGTCAGCGAAGCGCACAACGGGCTCGTGGCACTGGAGCAACTCGCCAGCAGCTGTCCTGACGTGATCGTGCTGGACCTGATGATGCCGGAGATGGATGGCTTCGAGTTCCTCGTCAAGATGCGCCAACACCCGGAATGGCACGAAATCCCGGTGCTGGTGGTGACCGCCAAGGATTTGAATGCCGAGGAATACAAGCGGCTGAGCGGTGATGTCGACCGGGTGATGCAGAAAAATGCCTCCGAGCTTAGCGACCTGTTGCGTGAATTGGGGCGCATGCTGCCGCACTCGATCGAGCGTGGCCATCAGGCGAAGGTGCGGGAGATCCTGGCATGAAGATCCTGTATGTAGAAGACAATGAAGACAACATCTACGTCCTCGAGACCCGGCTCAAACGCCAGGGACATGTGGTGCTGATCGCCCGTGACGGCGCGAGCGGCGTGCAACTGGCGAGCACCGAGCAGCCTGACCTGATCCTGATGGACCTGAGCCTGCCGGTGCTCGATGGCTGGGAAGCGACGCGCCGGATCAAAGCTGCGCCGCAAACCCGGCACATCCCCATCATCGCCCTGACCGCCAACGCAATGGCCGGCGATCGCGAAAAGGCGTTGGTCGCGGGCTGCGACGATTTCGATACCAAGCCGATTGATATGCCTCGCCTGCTCGATAAGATACACGCGCTGTTGCCTGCAGACCCAGCATCGTGACGCCATCCGAAGCTGCGCTGCTCGTTGTCGATGACAACGAGAATAACCGCTACATGCTGACGCGACGGCTGCAGCGGGAGGGCTATCAGAACCTGGCAACCGCGAATGATGGCCGGCAGGCGCTGGCAATGCTGCGCACCCGCAGTTTCGATCTGGTGCTGCTCGATATCACCATGCCGGAAATGAACGGCTACCAGGTGCTCGAGCAGATGAAGGCCGATGTGCAACTGCGCGACATCCCGGTCATCATGATCTCGGCGATCGAGGACACCGAGAGTGTGGTGCGTTGCATTGAACTTGGCGCGGACGACTACCTGCCCAAGCCCTTCGATCCCACCTTGCTGCGCGCCCGGGTGCGGGCGATCCTCGAAAAGAAGACGCTGCGTGATGAGGTCCGCACACATGCCGGCCAGGTGGAGGAATGGAACCGGAACCTGGAGCGTCGGGTGCAGGAACAGCTCGCGCAGCTGGACCGCCTCGGCAAGCTGAAGGGTTTCTTCTCGCCGCAGGTCGTCGAGTCGATACTGGACATCGGCGGCGAGGATCTGCTCAAGACGCACCGGCGTGAGGTGGTGGTCGCGTTTCTGGACATGCGGGGTTTTACGGCCTTTACCGACGAATCGGAGCCTGAGGAGGTCATGGCGGTGCTGGCCGAATATCACCGGGTGATGGGACCACTGATCGTGGCGCACGAAGGCACGCTCGAGCGCTTCGCCGGCGACGGCATGATGGTGTTCTTCAACGATCCGGTGAAGCTCGAGCAGCCGGCGCTCAGTGCGGTGCGCATGGCGCTGGCGATGCAGGAAAGATTTGTGCCATTGCGCAGCATGTGGGGCAAGCGCGGCTACGACCTTGCTCTGGGCATCGGCATTACCCAGGGCTACGCCACGCTGGGCGCGATCGGCTTTGAAGGGCGTTGGGACTATGCCTGCATCGGCAGTGTGACGAATATGGCCGCGCGCCTGTGCAGCGAGGCGACGGGCGGGCAGATTCTCACCAACCGCAAGACCCTGGCGCAAATCGAGGATGCCGTGGTGGCCGAGGCGCTCGGCGAGCGGCTGCTCAAGGGCATTGCGCACCCGACGCCGGCCTACAACATTACCGGACTGCGCGCCTCAGGTCTTGAGTGAGAAGGGCGTGAAATCCGTTGCCGTGTCATAAAAATCTTCACGTTCGGCGTGTTTCAGAAATGCGACCACCCGATAGGTCACTGGCGTGATGATCACCTCCCAGCCGGTCTTGAGCAGGTACTGCGTCAGCATGACGCCGAGCAGTTTGGAATTTTCCCACAAACCGAAGAAAGCGATGCTGTAGAACAATCCGGAATCGATCAACTCGCCGCAGATGGTCGAGCCGATGGTGCGCGTCCACAGCCAGCGCCCACGGGTCATGATCTTCATTTTCGCCAGTACCAAGCTATTGACGAACGAGCCGCACCAGAAGGCGATGATCGAGGCGGCGACGATTCTCCAGGTGTTGCCGAACACGATCTCGACCGCTTGCTGCTGTTTCTGCCACCAGTCGGCTGCCGGCAGGGCGACGATCACGCTGGCCATCAGGGCGGCAAAACCGAGGGCGCCAAAGCCCGCCCACACACAACGGCGATCACGGGCGTAGCCATACACCTCGGTAAGGATATCGCCGAATACATAAGAGAGTGGGAAAAACAGCACGCCGGCCACGAAGGTGACATCGCCGAACAACGGCAGGTGATGGATCGTTGCCACCTTGGCTGGACCGATCAGGTTCGCGCACAGCAGTATGCACACGTAGGCGGCCATGATCAGATCGTAGTAGCGGTAGGTGCGCGGCAGCGGGCTATTCATGTCTGGCTCCCTGGTTCTCGATCAGCTCAAGGTACGCCGTGCCGCCCAGGTCCGCCATCTGCTGCGAGATCCACTCGCGTCGCATCAGCATGGTTGGCGAGGGCGCCTCGACATGATAGTGCCTGGGGTTGGGCAATACGGCGGCCAGAGTTGCGGCCTCGGCGCGCTGCAGCTGGCGCGCGTCGCGATGAAAAAATGTCTGCGCAGCCGCCTGCACGCCATAAATGCCGCGCCCGAACTCGGCGATATTGAGATACACCTCGAGGATGCGCTCCTTGGGCCAGCACCATTCGATCAGCAGCGTGAAGCCGGCTTCGAGACCCTTGCGAAGGTAGCTACGCCCCGACCACAGAAACAGATTCTTCGCCACCTGCTGCGAGATGGTGCTGGCGCCGCGCACGCGCCTGCTGCGCGCATTGTGGCGCACTGCTTCGCGAATTGACCTGAAGTCAAAACCAGCGTGAAACGGAAACTGCTGGTCTTCCGCGGCGATCACCGCCAGCGCCGCCTGCGGGGCGATATCTTCCAGATCGACCCATCGATAGTGCGTGTGATAATCGCGTGCGCCGCTGAATAGCGCGTCGAGGCGCGCGCCGACCATGAAGGCGCTGGTTGGCGGGTTAAGCCAGCGCAGCGCGAGCACCAGCAGCAGCGCGAGCCCGAAACTGGCCGCCACGCCCAACAGCAGAACCCGGCCGGCGCGGCGCAGGACGCCCGCACGTCTGGCCACGCCGTCAGCTCGCGGCGGGTACGCGCCGGGCCGTGGTGACGATCACATCTTCCATCGGCGCATCGGTGTAGCCCGAGCGCCGGCCGGTGCGCACGGCGGCAATTTTGTCGACCACTTCCATGCCTTCGATGACGCGGCCGAACACGGCGTAGCCATGGTGGCCCGGGCGGTAGTCGAGAAAATCGTTGTCCTTGAGATTGACGAAAAACTGCGAGGTGGCGCTGTGCGGAGAATCGGTGCGTGCCATCGAGAGCGTGGCGCGCTCATTGAGCAGGCCGTTGGCCGCCTCGTTTTTGACTGGCGCGCGGGTTTTCTTCTGCGAAAAATCGACGTTCATGCCACCGCCCTGAATTACGAAGCCCGGAACGATGCGATGAAAAATTGTCGTGTCGAAATGCAGATCATCGACGTACTGCAGAAAATTGGCGACCGACAGCGGGGCATCGCGCTCGAACAGCTCGATGGTGAAGCCGCCATGCGTGGTTTCAAAACGTACCATCTGTTTCATTCCTTTTGTGCCTCGGTGACGCGTGGCTGCCCGGCCAGGTCAGAGTGGCAGCGTACGTGAGCATACCCCTGCGCGACAAGCATTCTCGCCACGGCGGGCGCCTGATCGGCGCCGTGCTCCAGCAGCAGCCAGCCTTGCGGTTGCAGGCAGGCTGGGGCGGCAGCGATAATGGCGGACAGCGCATCGAGGCCGTCGGGGCCACTGCACAGCGCGATCTGCGGTTCATGCTGCAATGCCGGATCGAGCAGTGCCGGATCGCCTGCCCCGATATAAGGCGGATTGCTGGCGATCAGGGCGTAGCGCTCGCCGTACAAGGGGCGCAGCCAGTCGCCGGCGACAAATCGAATGTTGTTCAGACTCAGGGTCCGCGCGTTGTCAGTCGCCACCGCCAACGCACCAGGCGAGCAATCAGTGGCCGTGAGCTGCCACAGCGGTCGCTCGTGAGCCAGCGCCAGCGCGACGGCGCCCGAGCCGGTGCCCAGGTCGGCGACCGCGACGGCGGTCGGGGGCGCTAAGGCCAGGGCGCGTTCAACCAGCAGTTCGCTCTCCGGGCGCGGCACCAGTACTGCGGGTGTCACGCGCAGCGACAGCGACCAGAATTCACGGTAACCGACGATATACGCGAGCGGCTCGCCCGCAGCACGACGCGCTACCAGTGCCGCGCACTCGCGCTCGACATCTGCATCGAACACTGCGTCCGCGTGCGCCAGCAGCCAGGAGCGCGATTGCCCCAGGGCATGGGCGAGCAGCAGCTGTGCGTCGAGCAGCGCACTGGAATTGCCCGGCAGTGCGCGCGCGGCGCTGCTTAACGCGCTGGCGACGGACATTCTGTTAGATTGCGTCATTGTACATCGTGCCTTAAGTATCGGAGTCTCTCATGTCCGCATCGCTCCTGCCGCCGCGCTCTGCCGAGGTCGGCGATATCATGGCTGCCACGATGCGGGTGTTCCGCACCACGCTTCCCAAGTGCCTGCCGATCGCCATGCTGGCCATTCTGCTGGTGCAGCTGGCCTCGCTCTACTGGATGTCCACCGGCAAACCGCAGGGTATGTTTCAGCCCCGGGACGCCACTTTCTGGATCCTGTTTGTACTCGGCTTTGTGGCCTGGCAGCTGCTCGCCGCCATCATCATGCTGCGCCAGCGCAGCATGGTGGCCGGGCGAGTGCCCGACTTGCACAGCGAGTGGCAGCTGGCATTGCCGCGCTGGCCACTGCTGCTGGTCACTGCCGTGTTGTCGGGCGCGGCCATGTCGCTGGGGCTGATTGCGCTGCTGGTGCCCGGCATTTACCTATTTGTCTGCTTTTTGCTGCTGCGCCCCGTGGTGTTGTTCGAAAAGGTTGATCCGTTACGCGCGCTCGAGCGCTGCATTCGCCTGGTGCGGCCGCGCTGGATAAAATTCTGCGCCGCTGCTGTGATTGGCACCCTGATGGTTGTGGTCTGCACACTCGCGGCCATCGCTGGTTTGAGTCTGCTGGTCGCGTTGCTGGGCGGCATCGGCGTCAAGGCGGCGGGTGTCAATGCCCTCGGCGCCGCCTGTGTACTGGGCCTGCTGGCCGTGGCGGCCGTGTATTTCAGCGCGCTGTGGCTGGCGCTTTATTCGCTCGCCAGTTCCTCGGCCTGAAATTCCTGCTGCAGCGCCTCGAGCAGTTCATCGAGTTCGCCGTTCATGATGGCGGCGAGTTTGTAGAGCGTGAGATTGATGCGATGGTCGGTGAGGCGCCCCTGCGGAAAATTGTAGGTGCGGATGCGCTCGGAGCGATCACCGCTGCCGATCTGCAGTTTGCGCGTCTGCGCCTGCGCGCTGCTGCGCTTGGCCTGCTCGGCGGCCAGCAGGCGCGCCTGCAGCAATGACATGGCGCGCGAGCGATTCTTGTGCTGCGAGCGCTCGTCCTGGCATTCCACTACCACACCGGTCGGAATATGCGTGATGCGCACCGCCGAGTCGGTCTTGTTGACGTGCTGGCCACCGGCTCCCGAGGCCCGGAAGGTATCGATGCGCAGATCGGCAGGATTGATATCAATGCGTTCGATCTCGATCATTTCCGGCAGGATCGCCACGGTGCAGGCTGAGGTGTGAATGCGTCCCTGTGCCTCGGTCGCCGGCACGCGCTGCACGCGATGCGCACCCGATTCAAACTTGAGGCGCGAATACACCCCGCGCCCGACCAGCCGGCAGATCACCTCGCGATAACCACCATGCTCGCCGGGGTTTTCACTCATGGTCTCCACCTGCCAGCCGCGTGATTCGGCATAACGGCTGTACATGCGCAGCAGGTCGCCGGCAAAAATAGCCGCCTCATCGCCGCCGGTGCCGGCGCGAATTTCCAGATATATGTTGGCGGCATCGCGTGGATCCTGCGGCAACAACATGCGCAGCAACGCGCCCTCACGCGCGCCCAGTTCGGTGCCCAGACGCTGCGCCTCCTCCTCGCCCATGGCACGCATGGGCGCGTCGCTATCGGCGCGCAGTGCCTCGGCGTGGCGCAGTTCGGCTTCCAGGCCCAGATACTCGCGCCAGGCGGCGGCGGCGGGCTGCAGACGGGCATATTCCATCGACAGCTCACGAAACTGATCGATGCGCCCCTGCACCTGGGGCTCGGCCAGCATATGTGCCACTTCCTCGCAGCGTTCGGCGGCCTTGTCCAGTTTTTGGCGGATTGAATCTTTCATCATCGGCTATAGTCGCATGATCATGCGACGAATTCTGATCGTTCCGGCAATTGCCCTGCTACTGACCGTGGCCGCCACCGGGGCGGCGGCTCCCATTGCATTGACCGATGGCAACGCGGCCACGCTCAGCGCTGAGAGTGCTCTGCAACGCAACGACTGTGGAGCTGCGAGCAGCCTGTATCTCAAAGCCTCGCAACTGCTGGCGCAGGCCGAACTCGCGCAGCGGGCCACGTCAGTGGCGCTCGATTGCGGGCAGGTTGCCACGGCGCTGGCGGCCGCCGGGCGCTGGGTCAAACTGGCACCGGGCGATTCGACGGCCGCTCTCGCCCGGGTGCGTGCCGCGCTTGCGGGCTTCCGGATCGCCGAAGCGCAGGAATATTTCACAGCTTGGCTGGGTGGGGCTGATCGCAAAGTGCCCGAGGCGATTGATGATCTGGCACAGGGCGTCGGTAATGAGGCGCTGCTGTTGATGCTGCGTGGTCTCGATCATCCGGCGCTTCGCAGCAGCGCTGCCCAACGCGCTCTGGCCGAATTGGCGCTTGAGTCCTGGGACGCCAACGCGGCGCTGAAATATGCGCAGGGCGCGCGCTCGGCAGGCGCCAGCTCCGCTGACCTCGCCGCGCTGGTGTCGCGCGCGCAGGCGGTGCTGGGCAATGAGCCGGCCGCACTGGCAGCCGCCCATGAAGTCGTCGGCCGTAAAGACAGCGACCATGACGATAAGGAGGCCGCACTGGCCGTGGCTCAGGCGCTGCTGGTGCTGGGGAAGAGCGCGGCTGCCGAGGCCGAATTGCAGCGCTTGCGTAGCGATGCGACAGCCGGTACGGCGGCCAGCCGCCAACTCGCGCAGCTGGCCTTCGAGCAGGGCGACTACGCGCTGGCCGAGCAACGCAGCAGCTTGCTGCTGCGCGAACCGGCTTCATCCGTGCTGGCCGTTTATCTGTTGGGCGTGATCGCCGAGCGGCGCGGCGACGAGGCGGCAGCGCTGCGCCACTACGCAGCGTTACTGGACACCGGCTTCGACTCCGCGGGCCGGCGTCGCGCGGCCGGCATACTGTATCGACGGGGCGAGCATGAATCGGCACTGCGCGTCTTTGCGCCGGCGCGCGATGCCGGGCCGGCCGAGCGCATACGCGCCGATATTGCCGCGGCCGACCTGCTCTCGCTGGCCGATGCACCCGAAGAATCGTTGGGTCGCATCGATGGCGCGCTGCGCCGCTCGCCGGGCAACCCCGAACTCGACTATCAGCACGCCGTATTGTTCGAACGAGCCGGAAAGATCGAGGCCGCGCTTAAGCTGCTCGAAACGCTGCATCGCGCCAGACCGCTGGACGCCGCCGTCACCAATGCGCTCGGCTTTACGCTGGCTGATCACAAGCGCGCGTTGCCGCGCGCTGAACAATTGATACGTGAGGCGCTGCAGGCGCAACCCGATAGCCCGGCCATACTCGATAGCCTGGGTTGGGTGCTTTATCGGCGTGGCCAGAGCGCGGCTGCTGTGCCCGTGCTGGCGCGCGCCTACCGACTTTTGCACGATGGCGACGTCGGCGCACATTGGGGCGAGGCACTGTGGGTCGCGGGGCAGCATGCTGCGGCGCGTGCAGCCTGGCAACGCGCGCTGGCTGCAGATCCTGACAACAAAGGGCTCACGGCCACGGTAGCGAAATTTGCGCCTGATATCAGCGCCCCCGTGCCGCCGCCGGCGCTCGAAGCGGCGCCGCGCACTTCCATCTAGCTATTCCATCTGCCCAGGAGCTCCGCATGCGCCTGACGCGAATGCTCACACTGGCGACGCTGCTAGCCCTGTGTGTCAGCGCCTGCCGCACATTGCCGTCGAGCACGGGTATTCCCTGGCCCGAACGTCGCCTGGCTCTGCAGGCCCTGGAGCACTATGGCTTTCACGGTCAGCTTGGCGCCGCCACCGCAACGGAAGGATTCAGCGCTACGTTAAACTGGCAACAGCAGGGTGTGGCCAGCGAAGCGCAGCTACGCGCGTCGCTGGGCATGGGCAGCGCTCACCTGATTTTCGATGGCGAGCAGTTGCAGTTCACTGCCAGCAATGGCAGTCAGGTTGCGGGTGTAGCGGCACACGAGGCGATGATCAGCCTGCTGGGTTTTGAGCCGCCGTTAACCAGCTTGCGCTACTGGTTGCTGGGTGTGCCCGATCCGCGCGCGCCCGGCGAGGAAGCGCTCGACGCTGCGCAACGCCTGGCACAATTGTCGCAGGGCGGTTGGCAGATCAACTATGGCGACTATGTACACCAGGGCGCCCATTGGCTGCCCGGTCTGGTTACTTTGCGCCACGCCGACGCGCGACTGAAAGTGCATATCAGGCATTGGCAGCTGCCATGATCGAGCGAGCGCCATCGTGAGCGAGCGCTGGTGGCCGGCGCCTGCCAAGCTCAATCTGTTCCTGCATGTGACAGCTCGTCGCGCCGACGGCTTTCACGATCTGCAGACGATCTTCCAGCTGCTCGATTGGGGTGACGAACTCAAGCTCACGCCGACTGAGCACCCCGCTATCGAACGGTTATCAGGACCGACCCGCATTGAGCCTGACCAGGATCTGTGCGTACGCGCCGCCCGGTTGTTGCAACGCGTCACAGGTACCTGCCTGGGAGCCCGGATACAGTTGCGCAAACGTATCCCGCTGGGCGGCGGCCTGGGCGGTGGCAGCTCGGACGCCGCCACGGTGCTCAAAGTACTCGATCGATTGTGGGCCACAAACCTCGGCATAGAGCGCTTATGCGCTCTGGCGCTCGAATTAGGCTCAGATGTGCCCGTATTCGTGCGCGGCAGATCGGCCTTCGCCTCCGGGCGCGGCGAGATCCTGACCCCCCTGGAGCTCCCGGAGCGCTGGTATCTGATCATCCACCCAGGGGTCGCGGTGGCCACGGCCGGGATATTCCAGGCCCCTGAATTGACACGAAATTCCCCCGTCATCACAATACGCGCCGTTTCGCCGGCCCTGATCCAATTAGACGAGACGCGCAATGACTGCGAACCCCTGGTACGAGCGCGCTTCCCGGCGGTGGCCGCAGCACTCCAGTGGCTCGAGTCTCGCGCCGTAGCGCGCCTGAGTGGCACGGGGTCGTGCATCTTCGCGTCTTTTGCGCGGGCAGCGGATGCCGAGCGTGTCGCCGCGCAGGTGCCGGACGAATGGACGAGCTTTGTCGCCCGCGGCGTGAATCGCTCGCCGCTCGAAGGAGCGCTGAGCGCGTGGTGCTGAATATTGGGGTGTCGCCAAGTGGTAAGGCAGCGGGTTTTGATCCCGCCATTCGGAGGTTCGAATCCTTCCACCCCAGCCAGAGTGTTGTTGCGGCCCGATGTTAAGGAAATAGTTCGCAGTGGATTCACAGTCAATCACGCTGTTCACCGGCAACGCCAACCCGGCGCTGGCCCATGATATTGCCCGCCACCTGATGGTGCCGGTGGGCCGTGCCTCGGTCGGACGCTTCAGCGATGGCGAGGTGAATATCGAGATCATGGAAAACGTGCGTGGCCGCGACGTGTTCCTGGTGCAATCGACCTGCCCGCCGGTCAATGACTCGCTGATGGAACTGCTGACCATGGCCGATGCCTGCCGGCGCGCTTCGGCAGCCAGCATCACCGCAGTGGTGCCGTATTTTGGCTACGCGCGCCAGGATCGCCGCCCGCGCGCCACGCGCTCCGCGATCACCGCGAAACTGGTCGCTGACATGATTTGCGGCGCGGGTGTAGACCGCATGCTGACGCTGGATCTGCATGCCGAGCAGATCCAGGGGTTCTTTGGCATCCCGGTCGACAATGTTTACGGCTCGCCGGTGTTGCTGGGCGATGTGTGGCGCAAGCAGTACGCCGATCTGATCGTGGTCTCGCCCGATGTCGGTGGTGTGGTGCGGGCGCGCGCCTTTGCCAAGCGGCTTGATGACGCGGACCTGGCCATCATCGATAAGCGCCGCCCGCGCCCCAATGAATCGAAGGTGATGAATATCATCGGCGAAGTGAGCGGGCGCAGCTGCGTGCTGATCGACGACATGGTCGACACCGCTGGGACGCTGTGTCTGGCGGCCCAGGCGTTAAAGGACGAAGGCGCCAGGCTGGTAGTCGCTTACATCACGCACGCGGTACTCTCGGGCGCGGCGGTCGAGCGCATCAGTACCTCGGCGCTGGATGAACTGGTGGTCACCGACACGATTCCGCTCAGTGAGGCCGCCAAAGCCTGTGGGCGCATCCGGCAACTGTCGGTGTCTTCGCTGCTGGCTGAAACGATCCGTCGCATTCGCGACGAAGAATCGGTCAGTTCGCTGTACATCGATTGAAGTTGCCATAAAAGTTTTCTGGTGGATCTGCACTGGTCGCGATGCAGGTCCGGTTCTTCAACTAAAGGAGCATTTAAAATGCGTATCGCTTTCGAAATCAGCGCGGAACCGCGTGATGATCAGGGCAAAGGTGCGAGCCGCCGCCTGCGTCATTCCGGCAAGGTTCCCGCCATCCTCTACGGCGCTCATGCCGAGCCCACGCGGCTCGCGCTCGAGCATCACAAAGTACTAGCCCTGTCGGCTGACGAGAAGTTCTACTCCTCGATCATCAGCATCAGTATCGGCGGCCAGAAACAACCGGCCATCGTCAAGGATGTACAGATGCATCCGGCGCGCACCGCGGTCATGCACATCGATCTGCAGCGCGTGATGGAAAATGAAAAAATCCGTCTGCACCTGCCGATTCACTTCCGCGGCGCGGCGGCATCGCCTGGCGTCAAGACCCAGGGTGGTGTGATCTCGCACCACATGGCCGATATCGAAGTGGTGTGCCTGCCCAAAGACCTGCCTGAGTTCGTGGAACTCGATCTCTCGGCGATGAACCTCAATGAGTCGCTGTACGTGGCGGACCTCAAGGTGCCCGCAGGCGTGACGGTCTCGGCACTGGCGCACGGCGCCAATCCGCCGGTAGTCTCGGTCCACGCCCCGCGTGTGGCTGAGCCTGAAGCGGTGGTCGAAGAAGCTGCAGTTGCGACGGCTACTCCAGCGGAGGGGGCGGTCGCTGCGGCGGCGCCTGCCGCCGGGGCGGATGCCAAGAAGGGCGCCGAGGCCAAGAAGGATGATGGCAAGAAGGACGGGGCGAAGAAGGAAGGCGGCAAGAAGTAGTAGTGCGGCTGAACGGAGTTGACCGGTGGGGGCCGCGTGGTGTCGCGCATCAGGGCCCTCTGTCGGGAACGCCGTGAATCCGTCCATGGATGGGTTCATGGCGTTCCCGAAAACACTCCATCATCCACAACTCTCGCGCGCGGCCATGTCCGTGTCTCTGGTTTCTTGATATGACCGACCCGCAACTGAAACTGATCGTGGGCCTGGGCAACCCCGGCGCCGAGTACGCCCGCACCCGCCACAATGCGGGTTTCTGGTTTGTCGATGAGCTGGCGCGTAGCCACGGCGGAACCTGGCGGCGTGAGTCACGTCATCAGTGCGAGCTCGCGCGGGTGCGGCTGGCCGGTGTTGAACTGTGGCTGATGAAGCCTACTACCTTCATGAATCGCAGCGGCGCAGCGCTGCATTCGTTCTGCGGCTTCCAACGCATCGCACCGGCGCAGCTGCTGGTGGTGCACGATGAGATTGATCTGCCACCGGGCGTGGTGCGCCTCAAGCAGGGTGGCGGGCATGGTGGCCACAATGGCGTGCGCGATGTGATCACGCAGCTGGGGGCGGAGTTCTGGCGACTGCGCATTGGCGTGGGTCATCCTGGCAGTAAGGAGCAGGTGCTGGATGCCGTGCTTGATCGCGCCACGGCCGCCGAACAGCACTTAATCGACGCGGCGCTCGAGCGCGCCCATGCGGCGCTGCCCGAACTGCTGCGCGATGGTGCGCAGAAGGCGATGACGCTGTTACACACCTGTGATGAAGCGGCCACGCCTGGCGACTCTTAAAGGAAATCAATGAGCATCAAATGTGGAATTGTCGGCCTGCCGAATGTTGGTAAGTCGACCCTGTTCAACGCGCTGACGCGCGCGCAGATCGCGGCTGAGAATTATCCTTTCTGCACGATTGATCCGAATATTGGCATCGTGCCGGTGCCCGATCCGCGCCTGGCGGTGCTGGCCGGGATCGTGCACCCGGAAAAGACCGTGCCGACCGCAGTCGAGTTTGTCGACATCGCTGGCCTCGTGGCCGGTGCCTCACAGGGCGAGGGGCTGGGCAATCAGTTCCTGGCGCACATCCGCGAGACCGATGCGATCGCACACGTGGTGCGCTGCTTCGATCACGACGATATCGTGCATGTGGCCGGGCGCATTGATCCGGCCGCGGATATCGACGTTATCAACACTGAACTCGGGCTCGCCGATCTCGCGGTCATCGACAAGGCGGTCGATCGTGCCACCAAGGCAACCAAGAGCGGTATTGACAAAGACGCCGTGCGTAAGCGCGAACTGTTTATACGCCTGCGTACCGCGATCGATCAGGGCCAGCCGGCGCGCGTGGTGCCAATCGCCGACGAGGACCTGCGCGATGTGCGCGAACTCCAGCTGCTGACGGCGAAGCCGGTGATGTATGTCGCCAACGTCGATGAAGCGACCTTGAGCCGCGACAACGCGCATCTGACCGCGCTGCGCGAGCGCGCCAAGGCCGAAGGCGCACTGGTGGTGCCGGTCTGCGCGGCGATCGAGGCTGAGATCGCGCAGCTCGATGAGGCTGAGCGCGCCGAGTTTCTCAGGGACCTGGGCCTGGAAGAACCGGGACTCAACCGCGTGATTCGTGCCGCCTATGAGCTACTGGGCCTGCAGACCTATTTTACGGCCGGCGTCAAAGAAGTGCGTGCCTGGACGGTGCGACGCGGCAGCACCGCGCCGCAGGCGGCCGGTGTGATTCATACTGATTTCGAACGCGGCTTCATTCGCGCCGAAGTGATCGGCTATGAAGACTTCCTGAGCTATCGCGGCGAGGCGGGCGCGCGCGCCGAGGGCAAGATGCGGCGCGAAGGCAAGGAATACCTGGTGCGCGAGGGCGATGTCATGCACTTTCTGTTCAACGTCTGAACGGCTCAACGTTTGACGATCGGTCGGCTCCCGCTCGTTGAGTTCCTGTCGGGTCGCACCGGCAGCGCCAGCAGCTTGTTGCGCAGTGCCTGCAGGTCGCGCTTCAGATCGGGCAGCAACTCGCTCTCACTGTCATCGTCTGCCGTGACGTGTGGCGCAATCGCACAGCGGCAGTAGGTGCGGAAATACTCCAGATGGGCCTGCTCGTAGCTGCGCAGCGGGTCGCCGAAAGCCGGGTGGGTGAGCGCCGTGGCGCCGATATGCTCAATGCAGATCAGGCTCGCGGCGCTACGCAGATAGGTGCCGTGCTCTGCCACCATGGCCTGCGTATAGCTTTGGCTGCTATGGAAATGGCCAACCAGCTTGCGCCTCTGCCAACCGCGCAATTTGTGGTGGCTCAGGAATTCAAACAGCGCTTTGCGATGCAGGAGCGAGAAACTTACGCTGAGCAGCGCCCGTGACTGCAGCGCCTGACGCGGTCCCTTGAGTACGCGATCCATCAGTAGAGAGTGCTCCAGTTCCCAACGGCGATAGTCGCGCGGGTTATCACGCAGGCGGCTGGCGACAAGCTGCTCGCGCGCCGTGCCGTGGCGCGCTGCCATGCCGAGCCGTAATTCCGAAGCATCCATCAGCGTGGACAAAGTGGGGCCCGCACTTTCCGGTAGCGTCAGCCGTAGCAGCCGCGAAAAAGTGTCGGCGATACTTAGTTTTGCGGCCGCTGCTGACAAGGTATGCTGAACCTCTTAACGCACCGCTTCGCTGCTTCCGTAGCCAATGGGAAGTCACGAAGTCTTGTTAGCGCGAATAGTGGCACGATTCGCGTCCACACCCAAGTTGCATTGTCCCCTCCAGTCGACATCAGGATCACTACAGACACGCCTTGACGGCGGGCCGGGGCGCCGGGAGAATCCGCCCCCCTTCAGGGTGTTTGGCTAGGTAGCTCAGCTGGTTAGAGCGTGGCACTCATAATGCCGAGGTCGTGGGTTCGAGTCCCACCCTAGCCACCAATAATATCAATGGTTTACGTGAAATGACCCCAATAGGCTTTCCCACTCACGCCCGGGTGGTGGTCGTCGGCGGTGGCGTCATCGGCACTTCGGTGGCCTACCACCTGGCGCTGATGGGCTGGCAAGACATTGTGTTGCTCGAACGCGACCGACTCACCTCCGGCACCACCTGGCATGCAGCCGGCCTGATGGTGACCTTCGGGTCGACCTCCGAGACTGCCACAGAGATGCGCAAGTACAGCCGCGACCTCTATCAGCGTCTGGAAGCGGAAACCGGACAGGCCACGGGCTTTGCACCCATCGGCTTCATTGAAGTCGCGGCCGATAAAGATCGCCTCGAGGAATACCGGCGCGTGGCCGCATTCAATCGTTACTGCGGCGTCGATGTGCATGAGCTCGCGCCACGCCAGGTCAAAGAGCTGTTTCCGCTCGCCAGGGTGGACGACATTGAAGCCGGGTTCTACGTCCGGGAAGACGGTCGCGTGAATCCGGTCGATGTCACGATGGCGCTGGCCAAGGGCGCGCGGCAGCGTGGTGTGCAGATCATCGAGCGAGTCGCGGCACTGGGCGTGCAGAAGAGCTGTAATCGCGTTACGGGGGTGCGCACGAGCCAGGGCGACATCCAGGCGGACTACGTCGTCAACTGCGCCGGCATGTGGGCGCGGCAATTTGGCGCGCTGGCGGGGGTCAATGTGCCCAATCAGGCCGCCGAGCATTACTACCTGATCACGGAACCGATCAAGGGCTTGCCGAAGATGCCGGTGCTGGAGGATCCGTCGGCCTACGGTTATTACCGCGAGGAGGGCGGCGGACTCATGGTGGGTTTGTTCGAACCCACCTGTGCACCGTGGAAAATCGAGGGTATTCCGGAAGATTTTTCATTTGGTGAGCTGCCGCCCGATTGGGACCGCATGACGCCGTTTCTCGAGCGTGCCATGTCACGCGTGCCCATCACCGCAGAAGTGGGCATGAAGAAATTCTTCTGTGGACCCGAGAGTTTCACTCCGGATCTGCGCCCGATCGTCGGTGAGGCGCCGGAGCTCAGGAATTATTTTGTCGCCGCGGGCCTCAATTCCATCGGCATACTCAGCGGTGGCGGGCTCGGGCGTGTGCTCGCGCACTGGATCATCAACGGCAGGCCCGATGTCGATGTCACGGGTTTCAATATTGATCGCCTGCAGGTGTACCAGGCCAATCCCGAGTATCGGCGGCACCGTACCGTCGAGGCTCTGGGCATGGTGTACCGGTGCCACTATCCGAACCTGTCGCTCGAAACTGCTCGTGGCGCGCGTCAATCCCCGTTTCATGCGCAGCTCGCCGCCGCGGGTGGCTATTTCAGAGAAGTGAGTGGCTGGGAAAGCCCGGATTGGTACGCTGCTGCGGGCAGCAGCCCTGATCCGGGGCCGCTTACCTGGGGGCGGGCCAGCTGGTTTCCCGCTTGGCAGGCCGAGCATCGGGCGGCGCGCGAGCGAGTCGTCGCCATGGACATGTCGTTCATGGGCAAATTCCTGGTGCAGGGGCGTGACGCCGGGCGCTGCCTCAACCGCATCTCCGGCAATAACGTCGACGGGGCGAGCGGCGTGATCACCTACACCCAGTGGTTGAACGAACTGGGCCTGCTGGAAGCGGATCTCACCGTCACGAAATTAAGTGATGAGCAGTTTCTGGTCGTGGTGACCGATACCATGGTGCGCCATGCCGAAACCTGGATGAAGCGGCACATTCCCGAGGATGCACACGCTTTCGTCACCGATGTCACCTCGGCCTATGGTCAACTCAATGTGCAGGGGCCGCAATCACGTGCGCTGCTGCAATCGCTCACTTCCGCAGATCTTTCGAACCAGAATTTTCCGTTCCGCGCCGCACGCGAGATCGACATCGGCTTCGCGCGGGTGCTGTGCGTACGCATCACTTACCTCGGTGAGCTGGGCTTCGAGCT
Organism: Gammaproteobacteria bacterium; assembly: GCA_031441585.1. GTDB lineage: Bacteria > Pseudomonadota > Gammaproteobacteria > Steroidobacterales > Steroidobacteraceae > FEN-1191. The sequence goes on along the minus strand of JANMWZ010000142.1, from coordinate 8,087 downwards.
GTACATTCCTGCCGAGCAGGCGGCGCATGTCTACGAGCGCGTCATTGAAGCCGGCAAAAACTACGGACTGCTGCACGCCGGGCTCAAGGCGCTGGGCAGCCTGCGCATGGAAAAGGGTTACCGTGACTACGGGCACGATATCGACAATACCGATGATCCGTATGAGGCCGGTCTGGGCTTCGCCTTCGATCTGAAGAAGCCCGCCGGTTTCATCGGCAAGGAGGTGTTGTTGATCCGTAAGGCGCGCGGCCCGCTGCAGCGACGCCTCGTGCAGCTGCTGGTTAAAGAACCCCAGCCGCTCATGTATCACGCCGAAGTCGTGCGTCGCGACGGCGTGGCGGTGGGCTATGTCAGGGCGGCGTCCTACGGGCACACGCTGGGTGGCGCGGTGGGTCTGGCGATGATTGAACCGAAACTGCCGGTTGATGAGCGTTATCTGAATTCTGGCGTCTGGGAAGTCGAGATTGCCGGGCAGTGCTACCCGGCCGCCGTGTCGCTCAAGCCGCTCTATGATCCGGAGATGACGCGGATCAGGGCTTAGCTCAGTTTCAGAAGCCAAGACCTCGTTTGTCGGCCCATTGCGGTCAGTGCAGATTCGGCTGGGTGTTAGCGCACGTTTTCGTACATAATTTGGCGTGCAGGTTCGGACGGTGGACGATGCGCTGCTCGTCGAATAGAACTTAATCACAACAAGGATCAGCCCAATGAGACTCAAGAATCTATTGATTGCCGGTTTGATAGTGGTGGCGACAATCGGTGCGGTTGGCGCGGTGCAGGCCGAGGACGCGCGCCTGTTTGTTCGTCACGAGGTCGCGGACTATGGCGTCTGGAGAAAAGCATTTGATGCTTTTAAACCGACGGCCAAGAAGATGGGGGCCATCAATGGCTCCGTCTACCGATCCGCAGATAACGCCAATGAGGTGACCGTCTTTCACGACTTCCATAGTGTGGAAAAGGCCAAAACCTTCGCCGCGTCGCCCGAGCTGAAGGCAGCAATGGAGAAGGCGGGCGTGAAGGGCGCACCGCAGATCTGGATCACGACGAAAAGCATGAAGTAGTTCATTGCCTAGACGGGGCGGCTGGAGGAGCCGAAGCGTCGACGACGCCAGGCCGCCCTGTCTTTCGACACTTGTACTTAGGATGCCGGGAAGCCGGCGTTCAGGTAGGTCCAGCCTCGCATTTGTTGCCAATGCGGAGAGCATCCGCATATATCGCCTAGTCGTCGACAGGTTCCGGCCGAGCAATCGGTCGCGGTGCTGCCGTTCGCCGCTATGAGCGAGCAGCACGATGAGGAGTATTTCCAGGACGGCCTGTCAGAAGGGCTCATCGATCATCTGGCGCATGCGGCGGATTTAGATCGCCAGCGACACCGCCAGTCATGACCGTGCCCGTCAGATCGAATTCCGTTCAGGACGACTCAGTCGCGAAAATTATCGAACTGCAGCGGCAGTTCAAACTCCAGCTTGCGTAGCAGGGCCATTGCCGACTGCAGATCGTCGCGCTTCTTGCCGGTCACGCGCAGCTTGTCGCCGTTGATCTGCGCCTCGATCTTGAGCTTCGACTCCTTGAGTCTCGCCACCAGCTGCTTCGCCGCTGCCGGTTCGATGCCCTGCCTGATGGTGATGCTGCGGCGCGACCCGGCCAGGTTGCTCTCCACTGCGCCCAGGTCGATGCAGCGCGGGTCGATGCCGCGCGCGCTCAGTCGCAAACGCAGAATATCGAGCAACTGGTCGAGCTGGTATTCGCTGGCGGCAAATTGCTTTACTACGAAACCCTCAAGCTCGAAACGGGCGTTGGTGCCGCGAAAGTCATAGCGCTTTTCCAGCTCGCGCGTGGCCTGATCCACGGCATTGGTGAGTTCGTGGCTATCTACGCTCGAGACGATATCGAAGGACGGCATGGGTGCGGCAACCGGAGTGGCGGGGAGACATATCTATCATGCGCTCGCCTGCGGCGATAGAGTGTTGGTATAGCGACGCGCGGCATCACTCCAGAAACGGCGCGACCTCCACACGTCGACCGCACAGGAAGGCATCCGCCACCAGGTAAAATGGCGCGAGGTCGACGTCATTGCGCCGCGTGTGGATCAGCTCTGCAAAATGAGCGCACACACAGCTCGGCTGGCAGGTAGGTACGCCAATAGTACGATCGATGCGGCCGTCCGGCGATGCCCCCGCCGGGGTTCTGGCAAAAATGCGCCGAGCACCCAGGCGGCCCTCGGGCTCGATCATCTCGTACACGTAGATAGTGCGCGTCGCCGAATCGGCAAAATAAAGTCGTCTGCCATCCGGACTCATACACAGTCGGTTGGAGATGCGGATGTCGCGGGCGTGACATTAATCGTCCTCGCCGGTCGACACGACCGTCATTGAACCGAACGCCACTAACAAATTGCCGGGGTCAAGCCAACCACTCAAGTTTCTGACTGTGCACGTCGTACAAGGCAATGCCACTGGCAAAGGCGGTAATCAGCCGGTCACTGCCGGCGACAAAGGCAAACGAGCCGACCCGCTCCGGTGTGTCATGGATAGTGAGCGATTCACTGGTCCAGTCGTAACAGTGAAGTCTCAGGACCTGGATATCAGTCCACCACAGTTGACGGTGTCGTGAATTCCACAGTATTCCCTCACCAACTATATTCTGGGCGCCAATAATCCTGAACGGCTTCATGGCCAGCATGACAACGGGTCTTCGCTACCACCATATGGCGTAGAGCGCGATTAAAATGGCGCTTACCGTTGCCGCCGCGACATTGAAACCGGTGCTCGTCGAGTAATCAATATTCTGCAAATCGACCCGCAGCGCTGCCACCCGCCGGGCCTGCAGTAGCGACAGGACAATGGCGACGCCCAGGCAGGCCAGGAACACGACGCCAACCCGATCCATGAACGGCAGCGACGGCCAGAAGATCTTCAGAGCGAAGGACAGTAGCGCTGAACCCACAGCCGCGACCAGTGCCGCGGCCGCCGTGCAACGCTCCCAGAACATGCCAAGCAGGAAAATGACGCAGATGCCAGGCGTGAAGAAGCCGGTAAATTCCTGAATGTACTGGAAAGCCTGATCAAAGCTACCCAGCAATGGCCTGGCAGCGAGGCCTGCGACAATGAGTGCAACGGCGGCCGTGATGCGCCCGACCAGCACCAGTTGTTGTTCGCTCGCCTGCGGACGCAAAGGTCTGTAGACGTCCATTGTGAATATGGTGGCTATCGAATTGATCTTCGAACCCATCGAGGCGACGATGGCGGCAATCAGCGCCGCAAACACCAGGCCAAGTATGCCAGTGGGCAGCATGGCCATCAGGTGCGGATAGGCTTCATCGGGGCGAGCGAGATTGGGCACTAGTGCTGCCGCGGCGATGCCAGGCAGAACGATGATTACCGGCATCAACAACTTCAGGAAGGCGGCGAGTACAATGCCCTTCTGGGCTTCGCGAATGTCCTTGGCGCCCAGCGCGCGCTGGATAATGTATTGATTGAAGCCCCAGTACGAGACATTCATGACCCACATGCCGCCTAACAGCACCGACAGGCCTGGCAGGTCTTTGTAGTGCGGATTGTTGGCGGGAAGAATCATCTTGAATTTTTCGGGAAAGCGCACGGTCAGCTCGTGAAAGCCAGCGATGATGCCCGTGCCGCCAGAGATCCTATTCAGGGCTATGTAGCTGATGATGAGCCCACCAAGCACCAGCAGCGACACCTGCACGATATCCGTCAGCGCGACGGCCTTGAGCCCGCCATACAGGGCATAGGCGCCGGCAAATATACCGAGGGCGATCAAGGCGGTTTGCACCTCGATGCCGGTCACCGTGTGCACGGCCGTGGCTCCTAACCAGAGAATGGCCGTGAGATTGACGAACACATAGACGCCCAGCCAGAAGATCGCCATCACCGTCCTGACTTTGGTGTTAAATCGGCGCTCAAGGAATTCCGGCATGGTGTAGATGCCATTCTTGAGAAAAATCGGCAGAAAATACTTGCCGACGATGATCAGCGTGAGCGCCGCCATCCATTCGTAGGAGGCGATGCCGAGGCCGATAACGTAGCCCGATCCTGACATGCCGATGATCTGCTCGGCCGAAATATTGGCGGCAATCAGCGAAGTACCGATGGCCCACCAGGGCAGGGTACGGCTGGCCAGAAAATAGTCCTGCGCATTTTTCTTGTGGGTGCCCTTTTCGCGCGAGACCCACTGTGCCAGTACAAAGATAGACACGGCGTAAAGGCAAATAATGGCTATGTCAATGTTGGCAAGAGTCATGTCGATCCCCCGGGTGTCTTGGTTTTGTCATCATGATCAATCTGCCGGTCGAGTTCGCGGCGTGCAAGTGTAAACGCTGCCACCAGCGCGCACGTTAACCTTAATGCCAATAATATGTTAACTGAATTCAGTAGCCTCGAAGCTTCCCTTAAATATCCCAACCCAGTCACGGGTTGCAGGCAGCTGTAGGGCTAGGATGTTGGTCTGATTTTCTGCCAGGTTCTTATTCATGACTGCACGCACGTGGCGCCGCTGGCTGTTGGCGATCTGTGCCGCCACGTGGGTGGGCATAACTGCAATTCGCAGCGGCGCTATAACCATTGCTACAGGGCATGGTGGTTCAGCGACCCGGACCGCGAACGTTGCGGCCCGGTTGAGTGCGGCCCAACGGATTGAGATAGACCCGGCAACCGGGTTGGTTCGCGAACCGGGTACTGCCGCCCCAGTCGATGTCACCATCGTGCCAAGGCGCAGTGCGATGGCCGCGACGCAATCCACCAACGTATCGTCAGGCGACGCGGACGAAGTCCATCTCCCGGATGGAACGGTCGGCGTACGGCTGGCACGTCGTTTCTACCATACGATCAGCGTCTGCCTGCAGGCAGACGGATCATTCAGCAGCGATTGTCCACCCCGGGTGGCGAAGCCGTGAAGCGTAGCGCCATGCCCATGCTGGCGGCGCTCGTGGCGCTGAGCTGCGGCCTCGCCACCCAGGCGCGCGCGGCGACCATCACCATCCAGGTGACGGATGCGGTGGGCGAGGGCTTCAACGACCCCACAGTCTTTGTGCCGATGGGCGGCAACAATGCCACCACGCTCGGGCAAGCGCGCCGCAACGTCTTCAATGAGGCGGCGCGCCTATGGGGTCTGCTGATCAACAGCACGGTAACCATCGTGGTCGAGGCGAGCTTTGATCCGTTGACCTGTTCAGCAAGCAGTGGCGTGCTGGGTTCCGCCGGGCCCACCTGGATATTTCACGATTTTGTCGGTAGCCCGCTGCCAGGTGTGTTTTATCCGGCTGCCCTGGCCGATGCTCTGCACGGCAGCAATATTCACGGCACCAACTCAAATGGCACGCCATTCGGCGACACCGATATCGTCGCTCAGTTCAACAGCGCCATCAATGGCAATGCCACCTGTCTGCAGGGTGGTCATTTTTACTACGGCTTCGATCACCAGCTGAGTGCTCATCGCGCTGAGGGGCCATTTGTAGCCGACCTGCTGGGCGTCGTGTTGCACGAGCTCGGTCACGGACTCGGCTTCCTCTCGATTGTCAGTCAATCCGGGGTTGGCATCGCCGACAGTGGCGGCACGCCGTTGCTGGGCGCCTTCGATCAATTCGTCTACGACGAAAACTCGGCCATGTTCTGGCCACAAATGAGCGCCGCGCAACGCGCCACCTCGCAGGCGGGACTGGGCGGCGGCGCCGCTACGGCCCTCACCTGGAATGGAGCACACGTCAACAGCAATCTGGGTCGCGAGACCAGTGGCGTCAGCAGCCACGCTCATCTGTTCCTCTACGCGCCCGCCACCTACGACGCTACCTCATCGGTTTCGCATTGGGACAACACCGCGACACCCGATCTGCTGATGGAGCCTACCTACAGTCTGCGCACCGGCAATCACACCGACCTGACCGTCTGTGTGCTTTACGATCTGGGCTGGACCGGCGGGCATTGTCCGGATCAGCTGAGCGCCGTGGCGCTGTCACTCAGCGCCCATTCGGGTGCCGCGCTGGCCATTACCCTCGCTGCCAGCAATACCAGCGGTGGCACGTTGAGTTATGCCATTGCGGCACCGCCTGCTCACGGCACACTCACGGCGCCGAGCGGTGCAGCGCTCAGCTACACGCCGGCCAGTGGTTACCTGGGCGCCGATCAGTTCAGTTACCAGGTCACTGAAGCAGGTGTCACCTCCGCCGCGGCAGTGGTTGCCATCGATGTGCAGGCCGCGGCGAGTAGCAGTGGCGGTAGCGGTGCGACGACGGCAGCTTCGTCAGGCGGCGGTGGCGCATTCGATGGAAGAGCGTTGCTGCTGTTGCTGGTTGCCCTGCTTGCTGGGTGCGCCGCCCGTGATCGGCATCGCCGCCTCAGGCGGCGCGCGGTAGTCCGTCGCCGATAGCTCGCGCAGCCGCGGACCAATCGGCCGGTTGCCACAGTTGCACTCTGCCCTGGCGATCCTCGATCAGTGCCGTGCAGTTTTCCACCCAGTCGCCGGTGTTGCAGTACTGCACGCCGTGCAGTGCGGTGAACATCGGCCGGTGTATGTGGCCACAGATGATACCGTCGAATCCGCGCCGCTGCGCCGTCCGCGCCGCCGCCGCTTCGAAGCGCTGTACGTAACGCCTGGCATTGCCGACCCGTGATTTAAGGTAGCTCGCCAGCGACCAGTACGGATAGCCAAACAGGTAACGCACTTTGTTGAAGCCGCGGTTCAGGCCCAGGGTCAGATCGTAGGCGCCAGAGCCGAGCGCGGCGAGCCAACGGCTGCACTTGACGTTACCGTCGAACTCATCGCCGTGCAGAACCAGCAGGCGCTGTCCCTGAGCCGTGAGGTGCACGCATTCGCGTCGCACTTCCAGGTTGCCGAAAGTCATGCCCGCCATATCGCGCAGTTCTTCGTCGTGGTTACCAGGCACGTAGATTACGCGCGTGCCATGTTTGGCCTTGCCGAGGATGGTACGTAGTACGTTGTTGTGCAGCTGTGGCCAGTAGAAGCTGCGCCGCAAACTCCAGAGGTCGACGATATCACCCACCAGGTAAAGCTCATCCATATGCACGCTGTGCAGGAAATCCAGCAGCAGCTCGGCGCGACATTCCCGGGCGCCCAGATGCACGTCGGATAGAAACGCGGTGCGTACCTGTATAGGCGGATGATGGAGACTCAGCATATGGGTGTTCCTGCCTCGCCCTGGTTGCCAGCCAGCGTGACGGGGTGGCATGGCAGTTCGGTGACCGGTTTGTTACGGAATAGTGAAATCAATGATTTAGTAACATAATCTCCTGTGTCACTGCGGTGACGGGCGCCGGCGCGGATTGAAAGGAGTAGGTGGTGACAGAAATTGTGAGTTTTGACAACTTGCCGGTGGCGGTCGAGAGCACACCGACGGCAGAGAATCTGCTGCGTGGCGCTCCGCGCCAGCAGCTTTGGAACGTACTCTCGTCGGGCGACGGGCGCTTTCATACCGGGCAATGGGCCTCCGGCGTCGGCGCGTGGCGTGTGAGTTACAGCGAATACGAACTGTGCCACCTGCTCGAAGGGTCGGTGCGCATCACGCCGGAGCAGGGTGAGGCGCGTCTGTATCGCGCCGGCGATAGCTTCGTCATTCCCAGCGGATTCCGTGGCACCTGGGAAGTCGTTGAGTCCTGCCGGAAGATTTACGCGATCTACGAGTAGTCCGCAGGGCGGTTCAGAACTTGAATATCGCCTCCAGACCGAGCGAGTACTGATGTTTCTGGATTGAACCGGAATTCAGGTCTTTGACAAAGGATGACGCGTCCGAACTGTCGGTGCGTATTTCGGTGCGCAATTCAACTGCCTTTGCGGGCAGGTAGGCGAAAGTCAACGTCGCCTCCTTCCATTTGTGGATCACGCCGGTTTTATAGCCGTCCGAGTCATCCAAATACTCGCCGCGCAGTGATATGCGCCACAGATCGTTCGCCTGAAAGTTCAGGTAGGCGGCCGTACCTGACCATGATGCCTTGATCGTGCTGCCGTTGACCAATGAGGTCACATGGTCCTGCGTCCCGTAGTCATAGTTCAGGATCAGCGACAGGCGATCAGTCGCATTGTAGGTGCCGACAATGTCAACCAGATTGCGATTGCCACCC
>JANMWZ010000141.1:0-9165 GCA_031441585.1 Gammaproteobacteria bacterium | reverse complement strand
TGCGCGCTGGTTGGCACCAAATTGCCGCTGATTTCAGCACCCAGAGCCATTTCGATGACACCGTAACTCACGTTACCGCGCACCCGCGCTCGAGCGCCGAGGATCACCCGCTCAAGGGCAAGAATGTCACCATTGACCGTGCCGTTAACCACCACCTGGGTCGCCTGGACCGAGCCTTCGATGATGCCGTGCTCGCTCACCGACAGCGAGGCGGTGGCGCCCTGCGCCATGAGCACATTGCCGGTAATACGCCCATCGACGTGCAATCCACCGGCAAATTCGATATCGCCCAGCACACTGGCAGTGCGCCCGATCAGTGTATCGATGCGGGCGACAGTTTTTTCACGGCGATTGAACATGGGAATTCAGCCCGCGTCCGGGTTCCAGACGAATATTTGCCGGTAGGGTGCCACGCCTTTGCGCGCAGGTCGAATTTCAATGCTGGCGCGCTCGGGTCTGAAATCCGCGGGCAGGCTGATCGCCTGCTCAATATTGGCGTAATAACGAAAGCTGTAGTCGAGCTGCCGGACCTTGCCGCCGGTGAGTGCGGCCAGATCCAGGCTGGCGGCCGCGCCGGCGCGCTCACCATCCACCGTCAGAACCAGCACGCCAGCGGTAGTCTCTTCAGGGCGGATCGGTCGACTGAGGGCCAGACGCAGGGTGTAGGCGTGTGCAGCGGCATCGGTCACCAGCACATGAAATTGTTGGACCCGTACCGGCACGCTTTTTGTGCCGGCCGCCTGCGGATTGGCGATCGCGCGGTAGAACTCGAGATCCTGCTGCGCGCGGCCCAGCTCAGCCTGCAACTCGCCAATATTGCGCGAGACCTCTGAGCGCTCGCGCACCTGCGCGACCTGCGAAGCGTCGGCGGCAGCCAGCTGGATACGTGCCTCGCGCGCGCTGCTCTCCAGCTGGGCAATGCGATCATTGAGTGCGATACGCTCCTGCGCCGCCTGGATGCCGTCAAACCCGGCCTTCTTGCGCCCCAATTCAAAGGCGAGATAGAGCGCCACGGCACCCAGCAGCACCAGCGTCGTCAGCATGGTGAGGCGCCGCGCCGGCGCGTAGGTGCGCACCACCAGTTTGCCGGGAATATCCATGTTTTCGTGCGCGCGGCCTAGGCCGGCCTGGCAGCGCCCCGCTCACTGACCGCGCCAGCGCCAGCATCGGCATCGGCATCGGCATCAGCGTCAGCGTCAGCGCTACCGCCAGGTGGATGCCACCAGGCCGGATACGGCGGCAATCCTTGCGGGAACGCTACCTTGCCCAGCTCATGCAAGGCACGGGTATACACCGTGCGCTTGAAATAGATGACTTCGCGTATCGGCTGCCAGTAATCAACCCAGCGCCAGCGATCGAATTCCGGCGCAGTAGTGAGATCAAAGCGAAACTGTGCCGCCGGATTCTGCAAACGCAGCAGGAACCAGCGCTGTTTTTGCCCCACGCATTCAGGCTTGCTCTTGCGGACAAATCGCTCGGGCAGGCGATAATGCAGCCAACGGCTGGTCTGCGCGACAATCGCAACATCGTCACCCGTCAAGCCGATTTCCTCGGTAAGTTCGCGAAACAGCGCTTCCTCTGCGCTTTCGCCCTGGAGCATGCCCCCTTGTGGAAACTGCCAACCCCTGCCGCCCAGACGGCGACCGACGAACACCCGCCCCTCGTCCTGCATCAATACGATGCCGACGTTGGCTCGAAACCCGTCTTTGTCGATCACATCGGCCATGATTTTTCTGTTTTACCCCGGGTAGCCTTTGACTCTCAAGCCCAATGGCCTTGTTCTGAACCCAGTCGACTCTTTAGGCTGTGCTTATGACACGGACTACACAATATTGGATTTTGGCCGGTTTAGGCATCCTGGCGCTGACCAGCTTCGCCGCCTCGCTCCTCATCGGCTCGGCCGACCTGCCCCTGGGGCGCGCCCTGGCGGCGCTGGCAGGCAGTGGCGATGAGATGGCCAGCACCATTGTGCGCACGATTCGGCTGCCGCGCAGCCTGTCGGCGTTCGCCGTAGGCAGCCTGCTGGCACTGGCTGGAGTGCTGCTGCAGGCGCTGTTTCGCAACCCCCTGGCCGACCCCTTTGTGTTGGGCGTGTCCGGCGGGGCAGCGGTTGGCGCCCTGGGCGGCATGCTGATGGGCTTTGGGCTTGCCGGCCTGCAATGGAGCGCGAGCGGCGGCGCCCTGCTCATCGGCGCGCTGGTCATGCTGCTCGGTCGCGGCGCCGAATTGAGCCGCCTGCTGCTCTCGGGCGTAGTGCTGGCGAGTGCCTGCGGTGCCCTGACCACCGTGCTGCTGGCGATAGCGGATAACGGTCAGTTACGTGGCATGGTGTTCTGGCTGGCGGGCGATCTGGGATGGGCCCTGCACCCTGAAATCGATCTGGCCGCAGCGGCGGTGGCACTGTGCGCAGCGCTGCTGTTTGCCCGGGCGCTCAATGTATTGAGCGCCGGCGAATTGCGCAGCGCGACGCTCGGGCTGGATGCGCGTGTGGTGCGCCCGACGGTGTTCGTCGTGGCGGCGATTCTGACCTCGGTCGCCGTGCTGGCGGCCGGACCAGTGGGATTCATCGGGCTGGTAGCGCCGCACCTGGTACGCCTGGGGCTGCGCAGCGCCGATCATCGTCTGGTGGCGCCCGGCGCCGCGCTCGTCGGAGGCGCCCTGCTGTGCCTGGCGGATATTGCCAGCCGCACCTTCGCCGCGCCGCGACAGCTGCCGGTGGGCGCGATTACGGCATTGATTGGCGCGCCGGTGTTTCTGCTGCTGTTGCGCCGCCGGACGTTGCGCTGATCTCAGGCGCGGCGCGCGCGCAGCTCGCGCCGTCCCTGCGTGTATTCCAGGCCGCGACGCATCAGCGCCGTGAAGCCCTCCTGGTCGTTGTTCGCGACGGCTTCACGCAGCGTCTCGAGCGCCTGCGCGAGTGCGGCGAGCGGTTGCGCACCGTAGTCGTTGAGCCGTTGAATTTCGAAATAGAGCTCGGGACTTTCCTGGGCGACTTCGCTGGCGATGTCGAACTGCGCATCGAAGGTGGTACTCGACATCTGCACCAGGCGCGGTGCGGTTTCGCCGCTCTGCGCCAGCGCGGTAAAAAATGCGATATTGAGCGCGTGTGAGAGGCCCAGCACATAGGCGATGAGCCGATCGTGATCTTCGAGGCCCATCACCACCTGTTCGGCCATGGTGGGTTTGAACAGCGCGCGCACGCGCTCCAGTGCATCGCCAGCATCCAGATCAATGAATATGACGTGACGCCCCGAGAGCAGTTCGGTGTTGGGGCCGAACATGGGATGAACGGAAGTCACGCGCACGCCGGCGGCGCGAAAGGCCGCCAGGCCGCCGCGCAGCGGCGTTTTCAGGGAACCCACATCGAAGACGACACCGGCGGGTCGGCGCTGGGCGAGTTCGTGCAGGATCGAATCGGTGACACCCAGCGGCGTGGCGACCACGATCAGATCCTGCCCGAGCGCGCTGTCGCGCCAATCGGCCATGGCCGTTGCAGACGCGGCAGTAGCCGCCGCCGGATCGGCGATCTCGACCACGTAGCCCTGCGAGGCGAGAAAATGCGCGAACCAGCCACCGATTTTGCCCGCGCCGCCGATCACCAGTGCGCGCAGTCCGCTGCCTGCGCCATGCGCGCTGACGCTGGCCTGCTCCTGAGTCGTGAGTGAACTGCGGATCAGCAGGCGCATCACGCTTTCGGCCACCTCGGCTGAAACCCCCAGGTCGGCGGCGCGCGCGCGCGCGCCGACAATCACCTCGCGCTCACGCGCATAGTCGCGGGTCGGATAACCGGTGGCGCGCTTGACGCGGGCCACTTCGCGACTGGCGTGCTGGCGCTCGGCGATCAGTTCCAACAGGCGACGATCAAGGTCATTGAGTTGCGTGCGCAATTCGTCCAGCGTCATGGAAATTTCAACCGGGTGGCAGGAAAGACCCCCCGTTGTAATGGCTGGCGGCGCAGTTTGCAATCCGGCCACAGCACGCTGGCTGCCGGGTGTCGGCCGCTGGCGGGGCTTTGAAGCGCCTCGGCGAGTGTCACTGTGAGTGCGCGGACCGGGTGCATTACCCGGTCCGCGCCGCCCAAAAACCGCTGCGAGACACTAACCGGGCAGCGGCGGGCTGATCGTTGGCGGCGGCGCGCCGTGTCGGCCTGAATGCAGGCTTGGCGACAGGTTAGCGCGGCCATTGTGAATGCGGCCTGAACGCGGCGGGCGCATCGCGTAACATTCGCAACATGGCATGGCACCGTGAACATCTGCCGGAACCGCTGCCGGCGGAGCCGCTTGAGCTGGCTGCGCTGTGGCTGGCTGAGGCCACGGAGCGCGCTTTGCAGCCCAATCCTAACGCCATGGTGCTGGCGACTGCCGATGCGGCCGGCCGCCCTTCAGCGCGTGTCGTGCTGTGCAAACAGATTGTGGCGCAACCTGGCTACGTTACCTTTTACAGCAATTATCATTCGCGTAAGGGGCGTGATTTGCAGGCCAATCCGCGCGCCGCGTTGGTCATGCACTGGGATCACCTGCATCGCCAACTACGCGTTGAGGGGCCGATCGTGAAATGCAGCGCCGCCGACAGCGACACCTACTTTGCCACGCGCAACTGGCAGAGCCGCCTCGGCGCCTGGGCGAGTCAGCAAAGCGAACCCGTGGCCTCGCGCGGCGAACTCTATAAAGCGGTCGCCAGAGCTGCGTTACGCCTGGCCCTGCCGGCGCCGCCGGCCGACGAGCAGGCACCCGACCCGGGTCAGCGAATTGCGCGCCCGCCGCATTGGGGTGGCTATCAACTGTGGGCCGAGGCCGTTGAATTGTGGGTGGAGGGCAGCGCCCGCATTCACGATCGTGCCCGTTGGTCGCGTACCCTGACGCCGCTATCAGCGCCAGCGGACGCTGGCTTCGCGAGCGGCGCCTGGTCAGCGACCCGATTGCAGCCTTGAGCTGAAGCGAGCGAGTCTCCTCGATGTGGCGCACGATTCGCATTTCATTGTTGTTGCTGACGCTGCTCGTGGTCGCCTTCAGCGCCTGGTTCGATCAACACCACACAACCAGCTGGCAGCACACTGTCTGGGTTGGCGTATTTCCGGTGAATGCCGACGGCAGCGCGGCGGCGGCCCGGTTTATTGATGATTTGCACGAGCCGGATTTCGAGCCGCTCAGTGAATTCATGGCACGCGAAGCGCAGCGCTACGGCGTGAGCCTCGCCGAACCGGTGAATGTGCGCCTCTATGCGCCACTGCGCGCAGCTCCGCCGCTACTTGAGCCGACCGCCGGAGCACTGGCACGAGCGCTCTGGAGTCTGAAATTGCGGCGCTTCCGTTGGCAGACGCTGCGCAGCATCACGCGCGCGCGTCCACAGATTGCGCTGTTCGTGCTCTATCACGATCCGGCGCGCACGGCAGTGCTGCCCCATTCACTCGGGTTGCAGCGCGGCCTCATGGGCGTGGTGCATGTCTTCGCCGCGCGCTCACAGAACGATCAGAATGCCGTGGTCATCGCCCATGAATTGCTGCACACTTTTGGTGCTACCGATAAATATTCTGCCGCTGGCGACAGCCCGCTGTTTCCCGAAGGCTACGCAGAACCCGCTCGGCACCCGCGTTACCCGCAACGCTACGCTGAACTCATGGCCGGACGCATTCCTTTGAGCCCGACTACACAAGCGATGCCCGATGATCTCGGCCAGGTGCGCATCGGTCCGGCGAGCGCCCGCGAAATCGGCTGGCGCGCACGCTGATGAGCAGTGGCCCGTTAAACGCGAGCACGGTATTGATCACGCGCGGCCTGAGTGTGCGCGCCGGCGAGCGCCTGTTGCTGGAAAACCTGCAGCTGGATGTCGCCGCCGGTGAGTTCATTGCCGTGCTCGGCCGCAATGGCAGCGGCAAGAGTCTGACCCTGCACACGCTGGCGGGCTTGCGCGCGCCAGCGGCTGGGCAAGTCGAGCTCGGCGGCGTTGCGCTGGGAAAACGAAGCCGCCGCAGCATCGCGCAGCGACTGGCATTCCTGCCGCAGGATCGCGAGGACTCGCTGCCGCTGAGCCCCCATGAAGCCGCGCTGCTGGCGCGCCATCCGCAGTTGGGTTGGTGGCAGCGTGAATCCGCCAGCGATCTTAAGGTAGTGAACGCTGCCTTACAGCGCCTGGGGCTTGGCGATTGTGCGCATCGCACGCTGCTCACGCTCTCCGGTGGCGAACAGCGACGCGCAGCGATGGCCGCCACGCTGGCGCAGCAACCACAGATTTTTCTGCTGGACGAACCCACCAATCACCTCGACCCGCATCATCAGGTCGATGTGCTGCTGGCCTTTCGCGAACGCTGCGCGAGCGGCGCAGCGGTCATTGCCACGCTCCACGACCCGGCACTGGCCGAACGCTGCGCTGATCGTGTACTGCTACTGTATGGCGATGGTCGTTGGCGGCTGGGTCGCACCGCTGAACTGCTCAACGCCGCTGAACTCACCCAGCTCTATGAAACCCCGATGACGGAGCTGGCCGGCGGCGGCCGCCGCGCTTTCATACCGGCGTAGTTGCCGGCACCCGCATCAGCCGCGCATCGCAGCCAGTACCGGCGCGTGCAGACTAGCGTTGGCTGCCAGCACCGTGGTGGTCGCCAGATCAACGGCCTCGCCGTGCAGATCGGTAAACACGCCGCCCGCTTCGCGCACGATCACGCTGAGCGCCGCAATATCGAGAATGTTGACGTCTGATTCCATCACCACTTCGAGCGCACCGCGGGCCAGCAGATGGTAATGCACAAAGTCGCCGTAACCGCGCAGCCGGTTCACCTGGCCGACGAGTCTGCCGTAGCGCGCCCAGCCGGAAGCGGAAGCGGCCAGCGTTCTAAGATTCCCGGTAGAGAGTATTGCGGCGGAAAGTTCGCTCACCGCACTGACGTGCATGGCTTGCCCGTTGAGAAAGGCGCCGCCGCCCTGCTCCGCCCAGGCCAGCTCCCCGTAGGCCGAGGCACTTGAGACGCCCAACACCATCCGCCCGCCGCGTCGCAGCGCAATCTGCGTGGAAAAAAACGGGCAATCGCGCACAAAAGATTTCGTGCCATCGATCGGATCGACCAGCCAGATGTTTTCCGCATCCATGGCGTGCTGCCCGGTTTCCTCGCCATAAAAACCGTAGTCCGGAAACTCTGCACTCAAGACCTCGCGTATAACGCGCTCAGCCTGTACATCCGCTTCGGTGACGGGTGAACGATCAGCCTTGAGATGCACAGCAAGGTTGCGCCGGTACAGACGCCCAATAACCTCGGCCGCGGCACGCGCCGCGGCCAGTGCCGCTGCAAGTTCTCTGGATGCCATCGATTCACCGCCCGCACGGATACTACCGCAATCAAAACGTCGCGCGAATGCCGGCGAACAGTCCCCGGCGCAAAGTGCCGTATTGGTATGCCGTTTCGTAGCGCTTGTCACCGGCGTTCTCGACCCGACCATATAGCTCGGTGTGCGCGTTGAGCGGATAGCTGGCGCGAAGGTCCATCAGCGTATAGCTCGGTAGCGCCCGCGAATTGGCAGAATCGTTGAAGGTGCTGGCGGAATAGCGGATCGCAACACCGGTTGTGAGCCCGCCCGGCCAGCGGTAAGAGGCCGACAGATTGGCCATGCTCCTGGGGCGTCGGGGCAGCTCTTTGCCAAATGTTGCTGAGCCCGAAGATCGATCTTCGGTCATTGTGTAGGTGTAATTGCCGCTCAAGGAGAGAGCAGGCACCGGGTTGAAGAGCCCCTGTACTTCGACGCCACGCGCGTTGCTGCGCGAAGTATTGGCGTAGTAACCAAACGGCCTGGTCGCACACAACGGGCCGAAGGCGGAAAAGCAATCGATATAGCCAATCAGCTCCTGGCTGTTGCGGCTGAAATAGGTGGCGCCAAGTCGCAGGCGCCCGCTTGACAGGCGCTGTTCTATACCGGCATCCCAACTGTTGGCCTGCTCGGGCTTGAGATCCGGATTTCCATAGGCGCTATAGATCTGGTACAGCGCCGGCGCCTTGAAGCCTTGTGCAAAGCTGCTGCGCAACAGCGTGTCGCCGCCGTGCAGTGACCAGGCGAGAGCGACCTGCGCGGTCGTATGACCGCCGAACACATCATGCCGGTCATGGCGCACGCCGGCCGATACGGTCAGACCAGCAATGATTTCCCGATCCAGTTTCAGGTACGCGCTATTGATCGTGGCGTGCTTCAACAACGGGGCCGGTACGAAATCATAGGCCGGAGTGTCGGTATTAATGCTCGAGCGCTCGTGCTGCAGACCGAACACCGCCTGGGTATGCGCCGCCATCGTCCAGGTGCCCTGGTACTCGGCGCGTGCGTTGTGCCCATAACCGTAGAAGGTCTCGGTGCTGGGGCCAAACACGTATTGTGGATCGAAGTTCTTGCGGCTGCTGTCGGTCAGCTGCCAGGCCAGTCGGTGCGTCAAGCTGCCATCGTTGGATCGAAAAGTGAGTCCACCATAGCCCAGGTACTGACGGGTCTTCGAATACTCGCTGTCATCGCCGAAACTGAAAGTGGGCGTGTCAAAGCCATCGTAGTTCGCACGGGCCTGCGAGTAGTAACCGTGCAGATCCAGTTGTACGTCAGGCGTGAATTGGTAGTTCAATCTGGCGGCTGCACCCGCGTTTCTGCTGGCGTCACGCTCACGGCCGCCGAATTCCTGATCGAAGGCCGAGATACCGTTGCTGGTCAGGTAGTTCCCGGCCAGCTGCCAGCTGAGTTTGTCGCCGTGACTGCCCAGCTGCGCATTGAAGTAACCGCCACCCAGCGATCCGCCTTCGGCACGGACCGCACCTTGCTGAGTGCCGGTCGGCTCTGCCGTAATGATATTGATGACGCCGCCTATGGCCTGGCTGCCATAGAGCGTCGATTGCGCGCCACGCAGGATTTCAATGCGTGAGATATCGAACATCAACAGATTGCCAAAATCGAAACCACCGCCTGGCGCCGACGGATCGTTGAGCTGGACCCCGTCAATAAGCACCACGGTCTGATCCGATTCCGCGCCGCGTATGAATACCGAAGTGGGCTGGCCGAGGCCGCCGTTTCTCGACACCGCGAGCCCGGGTGTCTGCGACAGGATATCGGACACCAGCGTGGCCTGGCTGTCACGCAATGCCGCTTCATTCAGCACCGTCACCGAGCTGCCGATTTTGCTGAGCGGTTCCGGCGCCCGGTTGGC
>JANMWZ010000140.1:0-3375 GCA_031441585.1 Gammaproteobacteria bacterium | reverse complement strand
GTGCGCCTGCAGTCCGAGGGGTTGGTGAGCATTTTTCCCAATCGCGGTTTTCAGGTGCGGCCACTGGCCACCACTGAGCTGGATGAAATCTTCAGCCTGCGATTGCTCATGGAGCCCGCCGCAGCGGCCCTGGGGGCGAAGCTTGCCACCGCGATCGATCAGCGTGCGGCCAGCGAGGCCCTGGAACGCTTGAACGAGGCCATGGCGACGGCGGGGTCTTCTGCCACCGGGCAACTCAATCGCGACTTTCACGTGCAGCTGCTGGTGCCGCGAGTGCAGCCCATTGCCGCGGAGATCCTGGGTCGGCTGCACGCTCTGGCGCAGCGCTACGTGCAGATTCACCTGCAACCCGCCGGACGGGTGAAGCGCGCCGCGCGCGAGCATGCCGCGCTGTTGAAGGCATGGCGTGCCCGGAAACCGGCCCGGGTGCGCGCGCTGCTGCATGCACATATCGCCTCGACGCGCGACGATGTGGCGCGTGCGGTCGGCGCTTCACAGACCAGGCGCCGGTGACGCTCGCCTGGGTAGTGCCGGCGGAAGAGCGAACAGTGCGCGCGCCGCGGCGCTGGTATGTGCGGCACATTCTTCGAGACTCTCATTGCGCCAACGGGCGACCGTCGCGGCAATATGCGGCAGAAAGCGCGGCTCGTTACGCCGTAAGACGGGTTTGGGCAGCAGATCGCGCGGCAGCAGCCAGGGGCCGTCGGTCTCGAGCAGCAGTCGCCCACGCGGAATCCGGCTGACCAGCTCGTGCAGATGCCGGCCACGGCGCTCGTCGCAGATCCAGCCGGTGATGCCGATGTGCAGGCCGAGCTCCAGGTAGCATTCGAGCTCCGCCAGAGTGCCGGTAAAGCAGTGGGCTACCCCGCGCACCGGCTGCGCCAGCTCGCGCAGCGCGGCGAGGAAGTCATGGTGCGCCTCACGCTGATGCAGGAACAGGGGTTTAGCGCACTCCAGCGCCAGCTGCAGTTGCAGGCTGAAGGCGTGGCGCTGCGCCGCGTGGGGCGCGTAGTTGCGAAAGTAGTCGAGGCCGCATTCTCCGGCCGCCACCACGCCGGGTTGCAGCAACAGGGCGCGTAGTTGCGGCAGCACTGCGCCAGTCAAGGCAACGGCGTGATGGGGGTGCACGCCAGCCGTAGCGAATAGCCGCTGCGGATGAGCGCGCGCCAGTTCAAGTGCCGCAGCGCTACCCTCCAGCGTCGCGCCGGTGACGATCAGCTGTGACACGCCGGCAGCCTGCGCGCTCGCCAGTACGGCGGCGCGATCATCCGCAAAGCTGTCGTGGGTAAGATTGATGCCAATGTCGATCAGATCCATGGGCGCCAGAGTTTACACGCCGATTCGCGCCGCGCCCCTGATATCATGGACCCATGAGTACCGCAGCCGTGCTGCAATTACCGTTGTTTGACGACCCCAGCGACCCCGCTTGCTGGCGGGTACGGCACAGTGCCCGTGCGCGGCGGGTCTCGATCAGGGTGTTTCGCGATGGGGCCGTGGAAGTCATTGCGCCGCTCAGAGCGCGGCCGGCGCTGATCGCCGAGTTCGTGTCACGACACCGCGACTGGATAGCAAAACAGCAGTTGCGGGCGACGCCCCTGGATTTCAAGTTTCCCCCGCAGTCGATCGCGTTGCGCGCGAGCGGCGAAACCTGGGTCTGTGACCCGGCGCTCAAGCGTGGGGCGTTGCGCGAGCGCTTGGCGGCGCGCGCCCACGAGCTGTTCGCACCGCAGCTGCGCGCGCTGGCGGCGCTCATGGGCGTGAGCTTCAGGCGTGTGCAGATCCGACACCAGCGTACCCGCTGGGGGAGCTGCTCTTCGCGCGGCACGATCAGCCTCAATGGCTGCCTGCTGTTCCAGCGGCCTGAAGTGGTGCGCTACCTGCTGGTGCATGAGCTGACGCATCTGACCCACATGAATCATGGTACCCGGTTCTGGTCGGCGGTTGCGCGCTTCGAACCGAATTGGCGCGCACTCGATCGCGAGTTGAGCAGGGGATGGCGCCAGGTGCCTGGCTGGTTATTGACCCGGAGCGCTTGATTGAACCCGCAGCCACCCATTGATGATCATGCCGGTAGCGTCGATCTCAGCGATGAGCCGGTGCATTGGGATCTGGGCAGTTCGCAGTCCTACGGCGAGTATCTGCATCTGGATCTGCTGCTTACGGCGCAGCAACCACTGACTGCCGAACACAGCGAGATGCTGTTTATCGTGGCGCACCAGGTCTCGGAGCTGTGGATGCGGCTCATGCGTCACGAACTCAGCGCCGTCATGGGCTGCGTGCGGCGCGATGATCTGGATCCCTCCTTCAAGATGCTGACGCGCGTCGCGCACGTGCAGACTCAATTGCTCGCCGTGTGGGAAGTGCTCGCGACCATGACGCCGTTTGACTATGCGGCGTTTCGCAATGCACTGGGACGTTCATCCGGGTTTCAGTCCTGGCAATACCGGCTGATCGAGTTTCTGCTCGGTAACAAGACCGCCGAGTTGATCGCGGTGCATAAACGCGACCCGAAGATCTACCAGCAGCTGGCGCAGACCCTCCGCGCACCGAGTCTGTATGACGAAGTATTGCGGCTGCTGTCGCGGCGCGGCTATGAAGTGCCGCAGGAGCTGCTGGTGCGTGATTTCACCCAGCCTTACAGCGCCAGCAAACAGGTGACGGCGGCGTGGCTCTGCGTCTATCACAACGCCAGGAAAGACTGGGATCTGTACGAACTGGCCGAGCGACTGGTTGATCTGGATCATCACTTCCAGCTATGGCGGTTTCATCACATGAAAACGGTGGAGCGCATTATCGGTTACAAGGCCGGCACCGGTGGTACGGCGGGCGTCTCGTATCTGGCCAAGGCGCTGCGCCTCAGGTTGTTCCCGGAACTGTGGGAGCTGCGATCCTCGATGTAGCGCTGCGCTGCCGCCGCCACAGGCGCCAGCCGAGCAGCAGCGAGAGCAGCACGGCGTAGATCAGGGGTTCGCGGATGTCTTTCTTGACCTGCCACCAGTAATGCCATACGCCCAGAATCGCGATGAGGTAGATCAGGCGATGCAGGCTCTGCCAGGATCGCTTCAGGCGACGCATCATCGCATGGGTTGAGGTGACGGCCAGCGGCACCAGCAATACCAGCGCCGCAAAGCCGATCATGATGTAAGGGCGCTTCACCAGATCCTTCACGATGGCCGCCCAGCTGAAGCCCTGAAACGGGCCGATGTAGGTCAGGAAATGCAGCAGCGCATAGCTGAAGGCAAATAATCCGAGCATGCGCCGCACCTTAAGCAGCTGGGCATTGCCGGTGAGCTGGCGCAGCGGCGTAACGCTCAGGGTAATGAGCAGAAGATTGAGCGCCGAGTGCGCCAGAATGCCCAGCACCTTGCGCACCGG
>JANMWZ010000139.1:0-30514 GCA_031441585.1 Gammaproteobacteria bacterium | reverse complement strand
TAGGGGAGACATGGCCGGTCTCCAACCGGCTGAGCATGGGACTGCTGATGTCGGCGCGCCGGGCGACGTCAGCCAGCGTCAGGTTCTGACTCTCGCGCAAGCGTCGCGCCGTGCGGCCCAGGTCGACGGCCGGATTCTCCGACCGATTCGCAGCGCGCCTGCCGGCGCCCGGGGTTACGGTCCGGATCATTGCAGCACCTCTTGCATAGTACGCAAATTAATTTGATCCACAGTTAATGAATGTGGTTAGATTCCGGCATGATAGCCCGCCTGCCGTTGCCCCGCCCCCGCGCCGAATTGCGCTAGCGACATGCCCTACCGGTTGCTTCGCTTTGGCCTGTCGCGCCGGCACCCTGAACCGCGCATGTTCACCCGCCACGAGACACTGCGGCCCTCCTATGATGCGGTAATCATTGGTGCCGGAGGTCACGGTCTGGCGGCCGCGTATTATCTGGCGCGCGATCATGGCATGCGCGACGTCGCCGTGCTTGACAAGGGCTACCTTGGCGGCGGCAATACCGGGCGCAACACCACCATCATCCGCTCCAACTACCTGACGCCGGAAGGCGTGAAGTTCTACGATGAAAGCCTGCGTCTATGGCAGGATTTGTCCGAGGACTTCGATCTTAACCTGTTCTATTCGACGCGCGGTCATTTCACGCTCGCGCATACCGATGCCGCGATGCGAACGATGCGCTGGCGGGCCGAGGTCAACAAGCATTTTGGAATCAGCTCAGAAGCCGTGGATGCGGCGTTCGTCAAACAAGCCATTCCGATGATCGACCTGCAATGCGCGGGGCATGCGCCCATTCTGGGCGCGCTGTTTCACGCGCCGGGTGCGATCGCCCGCCACGATGCCGTCGCCTGGGGCTACGGGCGTGGCGCGGATCGACGTGGCGTTGAGATTCATCAGCAAACTGAAGTCACCGGCATTCGGGTTGAGAGCGGGCGGGTCGTGGGCGTGCAGACCACGCGCGGGGCAATCTCCACCCCGCGGGTACTGTGCGCCGTGGCGGGATTCACGCCGCGCATACTCGACATGGTGGGCCTGCGCACGCCCATCTACGTACATCCATTGCAGGCCATGGTGTCTGAGCCGGTGAAGCGCTGGCTCGATCCGATCATCGTCTCGGGTTCACTGCACGTGTATGTATCGCAGACTGCGCGCGGCGAACTGGTCATGGGCGCATCGCTGGATCCGTATGAGCTGCACAACACGCGATCCACACTGGATTTCGCGGAAAGCCTCGCGGCGCACATGCTCGATTTGTTCCCTTTTCTGGCGGAGGTCAAGGTCAATCGACAATGGGCCGGGCTCGCGGACATGACCCCTGATTTTACGCCCATCATGGGCGTCACGCCGCTGGAGGGGTTTTTTCTCGATGCCGGCTGGGGCACGTGGGGGTTCAAGGCCACGCCGGTGTGCGGCAAGACCATGAGTTACACGGTGGCAACCGGGCGCAATCATCCGTTGATCGAAGGTTTCACGCTCGATCGCTTTGCGCGCTTTCGACTGACGGGCGAGAAGGGCGCTGCCTCGGTGGGCCATTGAGCAAGGTTCACTCATGAAGATCATGGTGTGTCCGCTGAATGGTTCGCGGCCGGTACTGGAGTTCGCCTATGGCGGAGAACTACGAGCCATGCCCGATCCGGACATTTGCACTGATGCGCAGTGGAGTGACTATGTCTTCAATCGCTCCGGGTCGCCGGGAAACAAGTACGAATGGTGGTGCCACACGCCGTCCGGATACTGGTTCATCGCTTTGCGCGATACGCTGCGCGACCAGGTAATCGCCACCTATCCTGTGGAACGGGCGCGTGGCGGCCTGCCGCCCCCGGGAGCGATGCCATGATGTCGCGTCTGGATACCGCGCCGGGGGAGTGGATCGATCGGAGTGCCGTGCTGCGCTTTGTTTTCGAAGGGCGTGAGTACCACGGCTACGCCGGTGACACGGTCTCATCCGCGCTTGCCGCGGCGGGAGTGCGCTTCGTCGCGCGCAGTTTCAAGTATCACCGGCCGCGCAGCATCCTTTCGTTCGCCAATCACGACTGCAACGTGCTGTTCCAGGTGGATGGCGTTCCCAATGTCCGCGGTGATGTGACGCTTCTGCGGGAGGGTATGAAGGTATCGGCCGTCAACACCATTGGCGGGCTGCGGCGCGACAAAGCGGCCATCCTGGATCGGTTTGGGCCGCTGCTGCCGGTGGGTTTCTACTACAAGGCCTTCCATTCAAAACGTCTGTTTCCACGCTGGGAACGCCTGTTTCGCCGGCTTACGGGGTTGGGCGAGGTCACGCTGACGGCAGCGCGCACTACGACACCGAAGCGCTATGCGTTCTGCGACGTCCTGATCATCGGCGCCGGTCCCAGCGGCATCTGCGCCGCGCAGGCCGCGGCGCAGGCGGGGGCAAAGGTTGTATTGGTGGACGAGGGCCAAAGGGCAGGGGGCAGCATTACCGCAACGTCGGGCGATGAATATCGGGCACTGGTTAACCTGCTGACGTCACTGTCGCGTTGCGCCGGCGTCACGATACTGCCTGCGACCGAAGCCAGTGGCTACTACGCCGATCACTGGCTAGCGCTTTGCGATGCGCGTCGCCTGACCAAGATGCGCGCCCGCTCGGTGGTGTTCGCCACGGGAGTCATTGAGCAACCCGCGGTGTTTCGTAACAATGATCTGCCGGGCGTGATGCTGGCCTCGGCGGCGCGACGGCTGGTGGCGCGCTATCGAGTTTCGCCCGGACGCCGCATTGCGATGGTCGCGGCCAACGCCGAGGCTTACGAAACCTGTCTGGAACTGCATACCCATGGCGTTCGAGTCGATGTCATTGTGGATCTGCGCCAGGATCTCGATGACATAAACGCGGTGCAAGCGTGCAGCGCAATCGGCGTTCGCATCATCCGCGGCCACGTTCCGTATGCGGCCCTGCGCGGCCCGGAAGGTGCGGTGCGCGCCCTGGACATTGCACCGATCCGTCACGATGCAACGCCGGAGCGCCGCACCATGCAGCGCATCGAATGCGACGCGGTTCTAATGAGCGTCGGTTGGGCGGCAGCCTCACAGCTGCTGACGCAAGCCGGCGGGACGACACGATTCTTGCCAGAGCTGCAGCAGTTCGTTCCGCTCGAGCTGCCGCCGGGTGTGTTTGCCGCCGGGCGCCTGAACGGTGTTTACGACTTCGATGCTCGCTGTGAGGACGGCCGGCGCGCCGGTTCGCAGGCCGCCGCGCATGCCGGCTTCGGCACATCGAGCCTCGGGCCGGTGCCGCGCGTAAGGCGATGCCCATCGCACCCGTTTCCGATCATCGATCACCCGGCCGCCAAGAACTTCATCGACTTCGACGAGGACCTGCAGGTCAAGGATCTGCAGCACGCCGTGCAGGAGGGGTTCGATTCGAGCGAATTGCTGAAGCGGTTCACTACGGTCGGCATGGGTCCCTCGCAAGGCAAACATTCCAACATGAACGCTCTGCGGGTACTCGCTCGCGAGCGCGACCTGAGCATCGAGCAGCTGGGTCTCACCACCGCACGGCCCCCGTATCACCCGGTGCCAATGAAAATGCTGGCTGGTCGCAGTTTCAATGTCGAGCGGCGCACGCCCGTCGATGCGTGGCACGCTGCCCAGGGTGCCGTTTGGATGCCGGCCGGTAACTGGCGGCGCCCGGAGTATTACGCCGTGCCGGGTGAGACGCGTGCGCAGAGCATCGCTGCTGAAGTGCAGGCGGTGCGCAACCGGGTCGGTCTGATCGATGTCGGCACGCTCGGCAAGATTGAGATCTATGGCCCGCAGGCCGGGGAGTTTCTGGATCGCGTCTATACCGGAAGATTTTCCAGTTTGAGAGTTGGCATGAGCCGCTACGCGCTGATGCTCGATGAATCAGGAGTGGTTATCGATGATGGTGTCGTGGCGCGATTGTCAGACACGGCCTACTACTTCACGACGACAACGAGTGGTTCGGCAGCAGTGTTCCGTGAGTTGCTGCGCCTACATGCGCTGTGGGGTCTGGACTGCGCGCTGGTCAATGTTACCGGGCATCGCGCGGCCTTCAACCTTGCCGGTCCCGCCAGCCGGGAGGTTCTTCAGGGTCTGTCCGATTCGGACCTGTCCGGGCAGGCGTTTCCATACCTGGCGCTACGTGCTGGGCGAATTGCCGGATTCGAAGCGCGATTGTTGCGGGTGGGGTTCGTCGGCGAACTGGGATTTGAGATCCATGTTGCGGCCAGTGCCGCTGAGCCCGTTTGGCGGGCGTTGTTCGAGGCCGGCTCGCCCGCCGGGCTGCGCCCCTTCGGAGTGGAGGCGCAGCGCCTGCTGCGCCTGGAAAAGGGCCATTTCATCGTCGGCCAGGACACCGACGGCTTGACCGATCCATTCGAAGCCAATGCGGGATGGGCGGTCGACATGCAAAAACCCTTTTTCGTTGGTCAGCGCAGCCTGCGAATTCTCAGGCAACGCGGACCGCGCCAAATGCTGGTGGGTCTGGAGTTCGCTGATCCACACCGCCTACCCAAGGAGTGTCATCTGGTGATCGACCAGGGCCACATCGCCGGGCGTGTCACCAGCGTCGCGCGCTCGGACACCCTCAATAGGGGGATCGGCCTGGCGATGGTAGCGCCCGAGCAGGCCAGGGCGGGCGCCGAACTGCAGATCCGCATCGACAACGCTGAGATGGTGCGCGCGCGCATCGTGGCAACACCGTTTTACGACCCGAAGCATTTGCGCCAAGGGGTCGCTGCTCGCTCATGAGCGCGGTGACACTGCAAGATCGCAGCGACAGGCATCGCCTGGGGCTCAAGGGTGCCGGCGCAGCTCAGTGGCTCGCTTCCTGCGGCTTTGCGGTTCCAGCGCTACCGAACTCCTGGGTGAGTGCTGGTTCCGGAGCCGATGAGTCCGACGCGTTGCTGCTGGCGCGGCTGGGCGCCACCGAGTTCTTCATGGAAACGGCCCACGCAGGAACGGTGACGCGACTCGTGCAATCGCTGGAGGCCAGGCCACCCGGTGTGTATCCGGTGCTGCGCGAGGACGCGGCCTTCGTTCTGAAAGGAGCTGGCGTGCACGAAGTGCTCGCACAGGTATGCAACGTGGATTTCGCGGCCATCGATGCGAACTCAGGTACCCTCGCTATGACGCTGATGATCGGTGTTGCCGTGCTGGTAGTGCCCCAGGAAGTGGCTGGCGAGCGTTGCTACCGAATCTGGTGCGATCCGAGTTTTGGTCCGTACCTGGGCGAAGCGCTCGGGGCGGTGGTGGTCGAGTGCAATGAGCTACCCACGGGAGAGTAAACATGAACAAAGAACAGGCCATTCGATTCTTTGAAGAGCACCAGATCCGTTACCTCCTGGCGCAGTTCGTCGACATTCATGGATCGGCGAAGGCCAAGGCGGTGCCGGTCGAACATCTGGATATGGTGCTGACCGACGGTGCCGGATTCGCCGGATTCGCCTTGTGGGGTTTTGGCATGGGCCCGGAAGGGCCCGACTACATGGCGGTGGGCGATCTGGCGACGCTGCAGCGGATCCCGTGGATGCCCGGGTATGCGCGCCTGATATGCAATGGTACCGTCAAGGGTAAGCCGTATCCCTTTTGCTCGCGCGTCGCGCTGCAAGCCCAGGTCGCGCGCCTGGCGCAACGCGGCCTGACGATGTACACCGGCATCGAACCGGAGTTCATGCTGCTCGCCAGACGGGCGGACGGCAGCCTGGGGCCAGCTGATCCGACCGATAATCTCGACAAACCCTGTTATGACTACAAAGGTCTGTATCGGACGCGCGAGGTGCTCGATGAGATGGTCGCTGGCCTGCGAGCGGTTGGCATAGACGTCTATCAGATCGATCATGAAGACGGCAACGGGCAGTTCGAGATCAACTTCACCTACGCCGATGCGATCAAGTCAGCCGATAATTTCACCTTCGTAAAAATGGCAGCCAGCGAAATCGCCCATAAGCACGGTATGATTGCTACCTTCATGCCCAAGCCCTTTTCAAACCGCACCGGCAGCGGCGCGCACTTTCATGTGTCGGTGGGGTCCGCTGAGCAGAAAAATGCCTTTCACGATGCGAGCGACCAGAATGGTCTGGGTCTGTCCCGACTCGCCTATCATTTTCTTGGCGGAGTGCTCGCGCATGCACGTGCGCTGAGCGCAATCGCTGCGCCCACGGTCAACTCCTATAAACGGCTGGTGGTCGGTCGGTCGCTGTCGGGCGCCACCTGGGCACCTGCCTATATCGCCTATGGCGACAATAATCGCACCGCCTGCGTGCGGATTCCCTACGGACGTCTCGAAGTGCGACTACCGGACTCGGGCTGCAACCCTTATCTGGTGTCGGCGGCTCTGATTGCGGCCGGACTCGACGGCATCGACCGGCAGCTGGATCCGGGTAAACCCAGGAACATCAACTTGTATGAGCTCTCGGCGCAGCAGTTGAGCGAGCAGGGCATCAAACTATTGCCGCAAAACCTGCTGGAGGCGGTGGATGCGCTCGAGGTCGACACTGTCATGTGTCAGGGGCTGGGCACGGCTTTGGCTCAGGAATTTATTCGCCTGAAGCGGATGGAATGGATGGAATACTCACGCCACGTGTCGGACTGGGAATCGCACCGCTACCTCGAATTTTTCTAGGAGATATCGCATGTGCGGAATTGTCGGACTGTTGATCAAGACGCCCGAGCTGCGCACGCAGCTCGGTGAGCTTATGGTCCCGATGCTGGTCGGGATGACTGAACGCGGCCCGGATTCGGCCGGACTCGCCGTCTACACCGCACCGGTGCCGGTATCGGCTCACAAACTCAGTCTGTATGCAGCGGGTGAGCCAATCGATTGGCAGGCACTCGCCAGGCAGCTGGATCGGGCAATTCCACAGAGCCACGATCTTCACAGCTGCGGCAATCACGCCTTGCTGGTCAGCGCTGCCGATCCAGACCTCATCACCACATGGCTAAGTGGGCAAGCGCCATCGGTCGCTGTGCTGTCGGTGGGCCGCTCAATCGAACTGTACAAGGACGTCGGTGCGCCCGCAAAGATCGCCGAACGCTACCGGTTCTCGACCCTGCAGGGTTCACATCTGGTAGGCCATACGCGCATGGCGACCGAGTCTGCCGTGACGCCGGCACACGCACATCCCTTTACTGCGGGACGGGATTTTTGCCTGGTGCACAATGGCTCGCTGTCCAATCCGCATCTGGTGCGCAAGAAACTGGAACCACTGGGCATCCGCTTCGAGACCGATAATGACACCGAGGCGGCCTGCCGATTCTTCGAATGGCGATTGCGCGAGGGCGACAGCCTGGAGAGTGCCGTGCAGCGCGGCTTCAGCGAACTGGATGGCTTCTATACATTCTTGATGGGCACGGATCGTGAGCTGCTGATTGTTCGTGACGCGTTCGCCTGCAAGCCTGCCGTCGTGGCGGAAACCGATGCCTATGTCGCTATCGCTTCCGAGTTCCGCTCGCTGGCGCACCTGCCAGACATCGCGCATGCGCGACTATTCGAACCCAAGCCGGAGGAGATCTATTCATGGCGCATCTGAGCAATATGCAGGCCGGGGCGGACGCTGCCAACCCGATGTGCTTCGATCTCGCACAAACCAGCGTCCGCGAGCTGAATCACTACCTGCACGGTAAAGCCTCCGGGCAGAGGGTCGCGAACGTGCGAGTGGAGAATCCGGCCGGCGCGCATTCCATTGCCTGCGGCCTCGACACGCCGGTGGACGTCCAGATTCATGGCCATGTCGGCTACTACGTGGCCGGAATGAACCAGCACGCCGCGGTTACTGTCCACGGCAATGCTGGCCCTGGCGCCGCTGAGAACATGATGTCCGGGCGCGTGCACGTGCGAGGTTTTGCGTCCACGGCGGCGGGCGCCTCGGCGCACGGCGGGCTGTTGATCATCGACGGCGATGCCTCGCTACGCTGCGGAATTTCACTCAAGGGGGCCGACATCGTGGTCGGCGGCAGCGTAGGCAGCTTCTCGGCATTCATGGCGCAGGCGGGGCGCATAGTCATCTGTGGTGACGCCGGCGATGCGCTCGGCGATTCGCTCTACGAGGCGGTGATCTACGTGCGCGGCAAGGTGCGCTCGCTCGGCGCGGATGCCCGCTATGAGCCGATGAGCGCTGCTGACCACGCAACCGTCGCGCTACTGCTGCAACTCGCCGGGTTGCCGTTTAATGCGGCGGAGTTCCGGCGCATCGCCTCCGCCAAGAGTCTGTATCACTGGCACGCTGATGCCGATCAGGAGTATTGATCTCATGCCGACGCATAATCTCGAGGAATCGGCTGGGTTTGACCGTCACACGATCGACTATATCCAGCGGGCCGCGGCCAGTGGTTTATACGAAATTCGTGGGCTGGGCGCCAAACGTCGCGTGCCGGGGTTCGATGACCTGTTGTTCCTGGCAGCCTCCTTGTCGCGCTATCCCTTGGAGGGATACCGCGAGCGTTGTAGCACCAAAACGATTCTGGGCACGCGCTTCGCCTCGCGTCCTATTGAACTTGCCATTCCCATTACCGTCGCAGGCATGAGTTTTGGCGCGCTATCGGCGCGTGTGAAAGAAGCCCTCGGCCGTGCCGCCACTGAACTGGGGACATCGACGACCACGGGCGATGGTGGCATGACGAGCGAGGAGCGCGACGCTTCGAAGATCCTGGTGTATCAGTGTTTGCCGTCGCGCTACGGCTTCAATCCGGATGATGTGCGACGGGCTGATGCCATCGAGATCGTGATCGGACAGGGGGCAAAACCAGGCGGTGGCGGTATGCTGCTCGGTCAAAAGGTCAATCCGCGGGTCGCGCGCATGCGCACTTTGCCGGAGGGTGTGGATCAGCGCTCGGCGTCGCGTCACCCGGATTGGACCGGCCCTGACGACCTGGTGATCAAAATCAAGGAAATGCGTGAAATCACCGATTGGGAAAAGCCGATATACGTCAAAGTAGGCGCGACGCGGGTGTTCAATGACGTGAAGCTCGCCGTACATGCCGGGGCTGACGTGATCGTCGTGGACGGCATGCAGGGGGGGACGGCCGCCACGCAGAGTGTTTTCATAGAGCACGTCGGCATTCCCACACTGGCGGCGCTGCGCCAGGCCGTCGATGCACTCGATGATCTGAACATGCGCGGCACGGTGCAGTTGGTAATCTCGGGTGGCATTCGCAGCGGTGCCGATGTTGCCAAAGCCCTGGCCATGGGTGCCGACGCCGTGGCGATCGGTCAGGGTGTCCTGGTTGCGCTTGGCTGCAACAGCGATACCTACGTGTCAGGCGGGCAACACATTTCGGCGCTCGAGGACTATGCGCGAATCGGCGCGGCGCCCGGTTTCTGCCATCACTGCCACACCGGCAAGTGCCCGGTAGGGGTCACGACTCAGGACGCCGTACTCGAGGCGCGGCTTGAACCCGCCGTCGGCGCCAGGCGCCTCAAGAATTATTTCAAGACCCTGAACATGGAATTGACCACCATAGCCCGTGCCTGCGGCAAGCAGGACGTGCATCACCTTGAAAAAGAGGACCTGGTGGCGCTGACCGTGGAAGCCGCCGCGATGGCGGGCGTGCCCATTGCAGGCACCTCGTGGATTCCGGGAGGACCTGGCAGATGAGTGCGGGCAGTCGGGTCGTGCTGGTGACGGGCTCAACCACGGGTATCGGTGAGGCGTGCGCACGCGTCTTTGCCCAATCGGGTGACGCCGTGATGGTGTCCGGACGCAGCGAGAGTCGGGGGCGAAAAGTCCTCGAAGAGATCCAGGCCGCAGGTGGCCACGCCGAATTCGCACCGGCGGATTTGCGCACATCCGGTGCCTGCGACGCGCTGGTCGCGGAGACCGTCGACCGCCTCGGCGGACTCGATGTACTCGTCAACAACGCGGGGATTCTCTATTCGGCCACGGCCGTGGATACCACGGATGAACAATGGCTCGACACCATGGCCGTCAACGTCAGCGCACTCTTTTACTTGAGCCGTGCCGCCGTCCGCTACATGCGCAGCCGCGGGCGCGGCGCCATCGTGAACGTGGCATCGGAATGGGGGCTTAACGGCGAGCCAAACCACGTGGCGTACTGCGCGAGCAAAGGCGCCGTCCTGCAGATCACGCGCTGCATGGCGCTCGATCACGCGCCAGACGGGATCCGCGTGAACGCTGTGTGTCCGGGCGAGATTCACACGCAGATGGTCGACGATATCATCGCCCACAAGGGTGGCGATGCCGCTGAGAACCTGCGCTCGCTTGCCGCCGGCATTCCAATGCGCCGGCTGGCTTTGCCGGCGGAGGTCGCCTGGTGCGTGCACTTCCTCGCGTCCGACCGCGCGAGCTACGTCACCGGCGCTAATCTACCAGTCGACGGCGGCAATGACGCGACAGCGGGACCCTACCCCTAAAGCAGATCGTAAGTAAAGTCGTACGAGTCCGGCTTGCCTGGACGTGGGTGCAGCTTCATCTGTCCCTTGGCGCCGGCGTACTTGCCCGTGCCACCGGTGACGACGAACAGCGAGTCACCGCTGTCGCCGAACGGTCCCTCGACCGTGATCAGCCCGTCCTTCAGAATCATTGTCCACATGCATTCCCAGCTCTTGCCTGCCACTACGCGGACGCAATAGCCCTGATCCGTGCCGACCTGCTGCTTGTTGGTAGAGTCGAAGACCGGATTGGCAAAGGTCAGCAGATCTCCGACCGTGTCGCCCTTCGCGCCGAGATCTAAAGTTGTCTCGTTGACCGGATGCTCGACGAGTTGCAGGCGCTCAGCCGCGAGCGCCGGGTAGGCCACAAGTGCTGGCAGCGCGATGGCTGCGATCTTAAGATAGTGCTTCATGATCAGTCCTCGTTTCATAGGTATGCGTTAGTCGCTGATCGGTTCGCCCAGCGCCGCCTGCTGGCGGTGTGCATCGCCGGCCGGCGCCTGGCCGCGATCGTAGGGCCGCCAGAGCACCATGTAGACGAAGCCGAGTGCAATGACACCGACGGAGGTAACAATGACGCCGTAGTTGGCGAACCAGGGGTCATTGGGGCTGCGCGGCCAGGACATGTTGACGATGGCACACAAGCCGTAGATCAGGGCGGCGATGTTTACCGGCCAGCCCCACGCACCCAGCGTAAACGATCCGCTTGGGCGCCAGCCGCGGCACCGCGCGACCAGCGCGGCAACGACGATCATCTGAAAGGCGATGTAGATGCCGACCGAGGCAAAGCTGATGATCGTCGCGATGGCATTCTCGAGCCAGGGCGCCGAAAT
This sequence comes from Gammaproteobacteria bacterium, assembly GCA_031441585.1. Classification (GTDB taxonomy): domain Bacteria; phylum Pseudomonadota; class Gammaproteobacteria; order Steroidobacterales; family Steroidobacteraceae; genus FEN-1191. Next base: position 19,299 of record JANMWZ010000139.1, on the reverse strand, counting down.
CGCGATCAGTGCTGGCACGGCACCAGCGACCAGTAGCGCCTTGGCGGGAATGTGCCGGCCGGGCGAGAGGTGCCGGAGGTGCTCGCTGCCCACGATCATCTCGTCGCGCGCGTAGGCGAATAGCAGGCGGCTGGCGGCCGCCTGGAGGCTGAGCAGTGCCGAGATGAACGAGACCGTCACAATTGCGATCACGAGCCGTAGTCCGGTCTCGCCCATCGCCGTCTTGAGCACCGTCACCACCGGATCCTTGTCCTTTCCCGACATGACCGCGCCGACGTCCGGAACCGCCAGGACCAGGCCGAGGCACACCCAGAGTGCAGCGACTCCGCCGACGTAAATCGTCAGACGCATGGACTTCGGGATCGTCCGGCCCGCGTCCGGTGTCTCTTCGGCGACATCGCCGCAGGCCTCAAAGCCGTAGTAGCAGAACATCGCACCGAGCGCCGAGGCGAGGAATGCCGGCAGGTAGCCGCCTCCCACATGCAGACTCGCCGTGTCGACCAACGCACTGAACGGCTGATGTCGGGCGAAAATCAGCAGATAGCTGCCGACAGCAATCGCGCCTACCAGCTCGCAGATGAAGCCGAACATCGCCACGCGCGCCAGCAGTCGCGTGCCGCTAAGGTTCAGAATTGTCGTGATCGAGATCAGCGCGAGCGCGATCGCTGTCAGCTGGACTGGAGTACCCTTGAGTGCGAGAAGTTGCGCAACGAACGGCGCGGCCCCGGTTGCGATTGCGGCGAGCGTGACAAACAGCGCCCAACCATATACCCACCCGGCCATCCAGGCCCAGCGCTTGCCGAACAAGCGTCGTGCCCAGGGATAGATGCCGCCGGAGATCGGGAACTGCGAAACGATCTCCCCGAACACCAGGCAGACCAGCAGCTGCCCCATGCCGACGAACAGATACGTCCACCACATGGGCGGCCCGCCGGCCGCAAAGGTGGTCGCGAATATCGTGTAGACGCCGACTACCGGCGACAGGTAAGTGAATCCGAGCGCAAAATTTTCCCAGATCGAGATGCTGCGGTCGAAGTGTGAGACGTAGCCGAGCGAACGCAGCTGGGCCGCGTCGCGCTCGAGCTGTCGCTTGTCGGTGTCAGTCATCGCCCACCCCTCCAATATCTGGCTCGCAGCTTCACTATCGTGTGCCGCGGCCGACAGTAGCCGGGGCGCTTAGGGCCACAGACGAACGCGGCATCCTAGAAGTTGTACTGAAAATCGAGTCCGATCGTGCGCGGCCGATTGGTCGATACGCGGGTGATGGCGTAGGTCTGCCAGGCGAAAACGGTGTTGTCGATCGTCAGAGCGGCGAACTCGTCCGTCAGGTTGGTGCCGAAGAGTGCCGCTGTCCAGGACTTGCCGCTGACAGTGAAGCGGGCATCGAGGTTCTTGTGGCTGGGTAACACCTGGCGGTAGGCGGCCTGATCCTCGGTATCGCCGGTCAGGGTCAATGAGACGTAAAAGTTACTGTTGAGCGAGGCGTTCAACGCTCTCTCATAGCCGAGCGATGCGTTCGCCGTGTACTTTGGCACGTTGATGACCCGGGTTCCGGGCACTAGGCCCGAATTGATCGCCGACTCGGTCGGATTGCTGATATACGCCTTAGGGACAGAGCCGGACAGTTCGAGCGTCAGGCCCTGGGTCACGAGCGCCGAGAACTCGACCTCAGGGCCATAGGCCTTGGCGTCGCCGGCGTTGGTGTTGTACGGATAACCGCAGCTCAGCGACAGGACCTGCTGAATGCTCTGCCACTTGATGTAGTAGATGTCGGCGTTCAGCGAGAAGCGCCGGTCAGCGAACTTCGCCTTCTCACCCAGCTCAATGCTCCAGACGGAGTCGGGCGAGAAACTCGGCTGCGAGGTCACGTAAACCGGGGGAGGCGGGCCGGTCAGGGGCAAGCCGCAATTGTACTGCGCAGGATTGGCGGTAAGCGCCGCTACTGTGGGCAACGGAATCGGCAGGTTTACGCCACCGGGCCGGGAGCCCTTGGCGAGCGTGCTGTACACGGTAAGATCCGGGGTCGGCGTGTAGGAAATATTGAGCCTGGGCAGCACTGCTGAGCCGCTGAGGGTCTGGTCGAGCAGCGTCGGATCCTGGTTGGCCGATGCCGTGCCAAGACCGCGCTGGTCGGCATGGTTTTCAATATTGAACTTGAAGAAACGGATACCGGCCGTCACCTTGAGGTCTTCGCGCAACTTGTATGACGCCTCACCGAAGATGGCGCTCTGCTTCATGATGTTGGGGTTATTGTCGTTGAAGACGATGCCGTTCGGATTGGCCGCCTGGCCCGACGCGTACGGCGGCAGTGTCGCGTCCGGATAGCGCAAGGTGCCGTTGGGGTTGTATTGCGTGCTCGGATCGCAATGCCCACCGAGGGGGTTGGCTGCGGAGGGCAGGCCGCAGGAGGACGCCGTTGCGAATCCTGGATCCTGGTTGGTCGTGATGTAGCCCGAGTGCAGGTCCGCGAAGTAGAGGCCACCCTGCCACTGGAATGGCCCGCTGGTATTCGAGGTGAGCCGGAACTCCTGGCTGAACTGCGAGGTTGGATCCTCTTCGACGTACAGGTTCTGGATGAATGAGGTCAGATTGTTGATGTTCTGGAGCGCCTCGGTCGAATCGGTCGACTGAAAGACGTAGCGCTTCCAGTAGCTGGTCGCGGACGTCAGCGACACGCCGCCGAAATTGTAACCGACGGTCAGGCTCGCCATCTTGAAGGAGTCGTAGTAGGGCTCGGGCTGGTCATAGGGCTGGTAGAGTGTCCGCCCGCCCGGAAACTGCTGATAGTTGCTGTAGCCTTCGGCGTCAATGCGCTGGTACATCAGAGTCGTCGTAATTGACAACTCCTGCGTCGGCTTGGCGAGCAGCGTAGCCCGCGCCGATGCGAAGTGCTCGTTGTTCGAGTCCTTGATAACTTTTAGTACCGGCGCATTGGCAACGTCGCCGCGGTTGCAGTAGTAAAAGCAGGTGATTGGAGCCGTCGCAGTGCCGGATGGATTGGTCGGGTAGGGGAAGGCGCCAGGCTGAATGACGATGCGGTCGATGAAGCCGCTGACGTACTTGTCGGTCCCAACGAGGCGTAGCGCCAGCTTGTCGCCCAGTGGCAGATTAACCATTCCACTACCGCCCCAGTTGCTGCTACCGTGCGTCGTGTTCGAGAGGCTGAGGTTCACCGCGCCTTCGTAGACGCCGAGCTTGGGCTGATTCGTGACCAGCTTGATCGTGCCGCCCATCGAACCTGAGCCGTACAGTGTGCCCTGCGGACCGCGCAGCACCTCGATGTGGTTGAGATCGAAAAGGTCCGGATCAATGACAGTGCGGCCGTTAAGTGCCACGGCGTTCGCCGACAGCGGCGTTTCATCGACGTAGAAGCCAACGGTCGCCGCCGAGCCGCCCGCGGAGGTCAGGCCGCGCATCTCGTACTCGGTCTGACCGGGGCCCGCGGTGCGCATCGATACGCCTGGCACTTTGAAGGCGACGTCCTGCAGTGTCACCAGGTTTTTCTGCGCCAGGTCATCCGCGGTGAGCGCGGTAACGCTGACGGGCGTCGTTTGCACCGTCGCCGCGCGCTTCTCGGCGGTGACCACAATCTCCTCGAGCTGGGCCGCCGCTGCGGCCGCATACGCACCGTTCGGCATCACTGCGCCGAGCGAGAGGAGCACGGTAACAGCCCGCGTCAGTGCGTGCGAAGAAGCCGGCGGCCTGCTCAACACATCGAGTTTGTCATCGGGCACAGACGTAAGCATGATCGGCTCTCCCCAGGCGATTATAATTCGAAGATCTCAGCTGCGACCGACGTCGCCAAGTTGCTCTCTGCGCCGTAACGCTCAAGCGCTGCCGATCGCTGACCGCTCAGCTCACATTGCTTCCTCAAGGACCGGGCCGTGATGGTAGCGCGCGCGCGACAGGAACAAAGCGTTATAGGTCTGGCGCCCTCTAGCGGTGTTGCATACGAACAAACAGCATATTAAGGAACCTAGCATGTGGGCTGATCGTCGGTCAACTACCGCGCCCGAACCCGTGTGGCGCATCGCTCCAACCGCGTACACAATGGAGCCACGGCCCAGGCGGATTACGGCGGGCACAAGCATGACCGTCGGGACTTAAAGTTCGGCGCCACAGAGCAGCGCTGCTGCGCAGCGGCGCCCGGCGCGCGAGGTTGCAATCCGGTAATCTTGTATTTTATTTCACATCGAGGAGAAGCGTATGCCACGGAATCCAAAGCACGATGTGCTGTTCCAGCCGATCAAGATCGGCCCGAAAACACTGCGTAACCGGTTTTACCAGGTGCCGCATTGCATTGGCGCCGGTTCCAATCTACCGGGCTTCCAGGCTGCGCACCGCTCGCTGAAGGCTGAAGGCGGCTGGGCCGGCATCAACACCGAGTACTGCTCGATCCACCCGGAGTCGGACGACACTCACCGGCTGTCGGCGCGCCTGTGGGACGATGGCGATGTGCACAACCTGCGGGCCATGTGCGATCACATTCATCAACACGGCGCGCTGGCCGGCGTGGAACTGTGGTACGGCGGCTCGCACTCGCCGAACATGGAGTCGCGCGCCACGCCTCGTGGTCCGAGCCAGTATGCCTCGGAGTTTGAGACACTGACCTACTGTAAGGAAATGGATCTCGACGACATCGCGCAAGTGCAGCAGTACTACGTCGACGCGGCGCTGCGGGCGCGCGATGCCGGCTTCGATATCGTCTACGTGTACGGCGCCCACTCGTACCTGCCCCTACAGTTCCTGTCGCCGTACTACAACAAGCGCACCGACCATTACGGCGGATCGCTCGAGAACCGAGCCCGCTTCTGGCTCGAATCGCTCGATAAGGTTCGCAGCGCGGTGGGCAGGGACTGCGCGATCGCGACCCGCTTCGCGGTCGACACGCTCTATGGCCAGAGCGGCGTTGAGGTCGAAGTCGATGGCGTCAAGTTCGCGCGGCTCGCAGATCCGCTGGTCGATCTCTGGGACATCGATGTCGGCGACATTGCCGAGTGGGGCGAGGACGCCGGGCCGTCCCGCTTTTATCTGCAGGGCCATCAGGTGCCGTGGACGCAGTTCATCAAGGCAGTCGTCAAGAAGCCGGTGCTCGGCGTCGGACGCTTCACCGACCCTGAGAAGATGGTCGAGATCGTCACCAAAGGCATCGCCGACATCATCGGTGCGGCGCGGCCGTCTATTTCCGATCCCTTCCTGCCCAAGAAGATCGACGAGGGCCGCATTGACGACATCCGCGTGTGTATCGGCTGCAATGTCTGCATCTCGCGCTGGGAGATTGGCGGTCCGCCCATGATCTGCACACAGAATGCGACCGCCGGCGAGGAGTATCGGCGCGGCTGGCATCCGGAAAAGTTCCCGAAGAAGGGTTCGAACGACTCCGTGCTCGTGGTTGGAGCAGGCCCGGCGGGCGCGGAAGCGGCGCGCGTGCTGATGGAACGCGGTTATACCGTGCACCTGTATGACACGGCGCCGAAGATCGGCGGTCACGTAAACCAGGTGGCGCAGCTGCCAGGGCTGGGCGAGTGGGGCTACCACCGCGACTACCGCGAGATACAGATCGCGAAGCTCGTCAAGCGCAACCAGGAGTGTCAGGTCGCCCTGGGCCAGAAGCCCATGACGGTCGCTGACGCGCTCGCCTATGGCGCCGAGAAGATCGTGATCGCCACGGGATCTTCCTGGAGCACGGACGGCACGAACTGCCTGTCGCACGAAGCGATTCCCGGTGCCGATGCCTCGCGAGCCGATCAGCTGACGCCCGAGCAGGTCATCGAAGGCAAGAAGAAGCTTGGCAAGAAAGTAGTGATTCTGAACGCGGACACTTACTTCATGGCGCCGAGCCTGGCCGAGAATCTGGCGGCCGCTGGCCACGAGGTTACGCTGATCACGGGCGTGCACCTCGCTAACTACATGCACTTCACGCTCGAGTACCCGAACATGATGCGCCGGCTCCATGAGCTGCATGTGCAGGTTAACGAACACCAGTTCTGCTCACGCATCGAGCCCGGCCGGATCCAGGTATACAACATATGGGGTGACGGCTCGAAGCGGACCTATCGTGGGCCGGGCCGGCCGCCGCGCGAGGAGAACAAGTCACATCATTGGTTGGACTTCGACTCGCTGGTGCTGGTTACCGGACGCCACTCTCACGACGCACTTCACCGGCAGCTGAAGGAGCAGCGCGGCGAGTGGGCGCAGCACGGCGTCAAGGACGTGTATCTTATCGGTGATGCAGAGGCGCCGCGCCTGATTGCCGACGCCACATTCTGTGGGCAACGACTCGCCCGTGAGATCGAGGAACCCAACGCGCAGTTACCGAAGGCTTACAAGCGTGAGGTGGCCAGGTGGGGCGTGGCGCACCTTCCAGGCGGCAACCCGGCGATCGAGTACCAGCTGTGAGCGGCTCGGGGAAGTGAAGACGGTACGATGATCGACAGCCAAAGCGTCACGCGCACGTTGTTCGAGAACTTCCCACCGCTCGCGGTGGTGGTGTTCTATTGCCTCGGCTTTGCTGCTATCGGGGTGTTCTTCTATGGCGCCTGGGGACAGGTGCGCAAATATCGCTATGGCGCGAGCTACGCCTACGACGGGACGTTCGCCAGGCGATTTGCGAGCATGGTCGGCACCGTCCTTAGTCACCGCACCCTCGAGCGCCGTGACCGTGCCGCCGGCATCGCACACCGACTGATCTTCTACGGCTTTGCGCTGCTGTTCCTCGGCACCTCGACCATCACGCTCGAATACGACCTGCTCAGGCCGCTATTGGGAGTGCGCTTCTGGTATGGGGACTTCTATCTTTGGTTCTCGCTCGTTCTGGACATCGCGGGCGTCATGCTTGCCGCCGGCCTCTTCTATATGATGTACCGCCGAGGCTGGCTCAGACCGCCAAAGCTGGACTATGCGCGCCCTGATCGCATCCCAGGTGATGCTGATTTCGACCGCAGTGCCTATCGGATCGAAGACTGGGTGTCCCTGTGGGCACTGCTGCTGATCGCGATCACGGGCTTTGTGCTCGAAGGCGCACGCCTGGTCTGGCTCGAGGCGCGCCCGGTGGTCTGGGACCTGCGCTGGTGGTCGCCGGTTGGCGCCGCTTTCGCCATGTTCATGAGCACCACCGGGCTGACGATCACTGGCGCCGGAGTGCTGCGCACTGTCCTGTGGTGGTTCCACGGTGTACTTGCTCTCGGCTTCATCGCGCTGATCCCGACCTCCAAGGTCAAGCACATCTTTACGGCCAGCGCGTCGCTGTTGCTCAGGGACCCGCTCGCGGCGCAGCGCTTGCCACGCATACCGGAGGAGCAGAAGAGCGCCGGCTACCAGTACATCACGGATCTGAACTGGAAGCAGCTGCTCAGTCTCGACGCCTGTACCAAGTGCGGGCGTTGCCATGAGGTGTGCCCGGCGCGGGCCACGGGCGCACCCCTGTCGCCCCGGGACGTAATCCTGTCATTGCGCGAGTTCGCAAACAGCGCACTCTCCGCCGGCACGCTGCCGGCGCAGGTGGAGTTGGATATCCACGGCAAGCAACCGGGTCAGGTGGCCATGGAGACGCTGTGGTCGTGCCAGACCTGCATGGCCTGCGTCGAGATCTGTCCGGTGGCGGTCGAGCACGTGCCGATCATCGTGCAGATGCGCCGCAAACTCGTCGAGGCCGGCGAGATGGATCCACTCCTTAGCAAGACGCTGCAGACGATTCACAAGACCGGCAACTCGTTTGGCGAGTCGAAGCGCAAACGCGGCTCCTGGACCAAGGCGCTGCCGTTCACCATCAAGGACGCGCGCAAGGAGCCGGTCGACGTACTGTGGTTTGTCGGCGACTACGCCTCCTTCGATCCGCGCAATCAGCAGGTGACGCAAATATTTGCGACACTGCTGCACGAGGCCGGGGTCGACTTTGGACTGCTGTATGAAGGGGAGTCAAACGCTGGCAACGATGTGCGAAGGGTCGGGGAGGAGGGCCTCTACGAGTTGCTTGCCGACGCCAACATCAAGGCGCTCGGTGGCGCGTCGTTCAACAGCATCGTCACGACTGATCCGCATTCCTACAATACGATCCGCAACGAATATCCGGATTTCGGCGGTCGATTCAGGATCGAGCACTACACGACAGTTTTGCGGGGGCTGCTCGAGAATGGGCGGCTCAAGGTGACCAAGCGGCTCGCCTACCGCACGACGTTCCATGATCCCTGCCACCTCGGTCGCTTCAACAAGGGCTACGACGCGCCGCGCGACATCCTCAAGTTGATTGGCTGTGAGCTCATCGAGATGGGCCGCAGCCGCGACAATTCGTTCTGCTGTGGCGCAGGGGGCGGGCGCATCTGGATGCCGGACCCGGTCGGCACCGAGAAGCCGGCGCAGAACCGAATCCGGGAGGCTGCCGTGATTGACGGCCTGCAGGTGTATGTGGTGAGCTGCCCGAAGGATCTGACCATGTTCGAAGACGCGCTCAAGACCACCGGCAACGAGGGGCGCTTTGTGGTCCAGGAGTTGATCGAGCTGGTCCGTGAAGCGGTGGCGATATAACAAAATGTGGATGCGGATCGCATGAAGATACTGGTGATGGTCAAGCAGGTGGCAGCGCTCGATGAGGACTTCGAGTTCTGCGCGGATGGCAAGGACGTCGAGCCTGGATTTCTGGTACGCGACCTGAATGAATGGGACGATTTTTCGCTGGAGGAGGCGGTCAGCATCAAGGAGAACGGGAGCGAGGTCGAAGTCGTCGCACTGACCGTCGGGCCGGCAGCGGCGGATGAAATCCTGCGCAAGTGCCTGGCCAAGGGCGCCGACCGGGCAGTGCGCGTGTGGGGCAATGCCGCAGTGGGTTCCGACTCCATCGCCATCGCGAGGGTGCTGGCCGCAGCGGCGCGTCGCGAGCAGCCGGATATCATCTTCGCTGGCGTCCAGTCTTCAGATCATGGGTTCGCATCGACCGGCGTGGCGGTGGCGGGGATTCTCGGCTGGCCCTACGCTGCGGTCGTCAGCCAGCTGAGCTACACACCGGGCGCAACCCGCGCGGCCTTCCGGCGCGAGCTCGAGGGTGGAATGCTGCAGGCAATGGAAATCGATATTCCGGCGGTGCTGACCATCCAGCTTGGTATCAACGCACCGCGCTACGCCTCGCTTCGCAGTATCAAGCAGGCCGCGGCGAAGTCGATCGAGGTGCTCTCGCTCGAGGAGATCGGCCTGGCCTCGTCCGATGTTGGCGAGACGGGTTCGCGATCCAGAGTTCGCCGCATGTACGCGCCGCCGAAAGGGCGAGCGGAGATGATCGAAGGAAGCATTGCCGAGCAGGCAGCGCGGCTCGCCACCCTCATAAAGGACTTCAAGGGAGGTGCGGCATGAGCGGGATACTCGTTATTGCGGAGCAGCGCAGCGGCGAGCTACGGCCAGTGTCACTCGAACTGGTGGCTGCGGCGCTGCCGCTCAAGCTGGCCGCTCGCGGTACGCTCGCGGTCGCGCTGGTTGGTCCCGCTCCAGAGACTCTCGCTCCGGCCCTGATGGTTGCCGGCGTCGATGAAATTCTCACGGTCAAGGCCGGCCGCGGCGACTTCGAAGCGGACACGATGGCTGCGGCAGTGGCTGCCCTGATCGCGGCGCGTTCGCCCACGCTCGTGCTCCTGCCACACAGCGTGGACTCGATGGGCTACGCGGCGGCACTGGCTGCATCTGGCGATTACGGCTTCGCCACCGACGTCTTCAAGATCGAATCTGACGCGGGCCGCTGGGTTGCAACGCGCGGCGGGTACGGCCAGAAGGTTTGCGTCGAAGTCGATTTCCCGGACCGCGCCGTGGTCGTGCTGAGCGTGCGCGCCAACGTGTACAAACCGCAGGAGGGCGCTGGTACGCCGAGTGTCACCGCCATACCACTGTCCGTGAAGGCCTCCCGTGTTGCTCCCGGGGAGTACATTGAATTGAGCTCGGCCGATGACGTTGACATGACGACGGCTGAATTCATCCTGACGATCGGGCGCGGCATAGGCGAGGAAGCCAAGGTTGCACAGTTCCGCGAGCTCGCCGATGCGGTGGGCGCTACTCTGGGCTGTTCCAGGCCGATTGCCGACTCGGGGTGGTTGCCGAAGAGCCGCCAGGTCGGACAGTCCGGCAAGACCGCGAGTGCCTGCAAGCTCTACGTGGCAATGGGCGTCTCCGGGGCAATTCAACATCTGGCGGGCATGAAGCACGTCAGTACAATTGTCGCGGTCAACAGTGACCCGGGCGCGTCGATTTTCAGCGTAGCGAAGTACGGCATTGTCGGCGACATTTTCGAGGTTGCCGCCGAGCTGAGGAGTCACTTTTGAACCGACTCACTGATGCAACACCCGGCGGCGCAGCCACCGTGCCTCCCGCCGGCCTCGAGCGCCGGATTGACTGGACCGGCGCGTTCTGGGTGGCCAGTGGTGTTCCGCCGCTGGTGCTGTTTGGTATCGGCGCAATCGCCGCAACAGTCGGCAAGGTCTCATGGGTCATCTGGATGGCCTCGATCGCGCTCGGCTTTATCCAGTCGTTCACCTACGCCGAGATTGCCGGTCTGTTCCCCAACAAATCGGGAGGCACATCCGTCTACGGTGCGATCGCCTGGGTGCGCTACAGCAAGATTGTCGCGCCAATTTCTGTATGGTGTAACTGGTTCGCGTGGTCGCCGGTGCAGGCCATAGGCTCAGGCCTTGCGGCCGGCTATATACTCAACGGCCTGTTTGCCCCCGATTCGCTGATCAACACCTGGCAGTTGACGCTGCTCGATCTGGGCATGCTCAAGAGCGGCCTGACGCTACGGATCAACGCGACCTTTATCCTGGGCGCCGTGCTGATGCTCGCGGTCAAGTTCATCCAGGATGGGGGCATCCTCCGTTCCGCCAACACGACCAAGATCATCGGCATATCGGCCATGATCCCCCTGATTCTGATCGGCATCGTGCCGCTGTTCACGGGCGACGTCATCAATGCGCATTTCGCGGAACATTTCCTGCCACTGGTACCGCTCGCGCACGACGCTGCTGGCAATGTCGTCGATGGAACCTATAATCTCGCCGGCATCACCGTGATCGCGGGCGGCATGTATCTGGCCGCCTGGTCTACCTACGGCTTTGAGACCGCGGTGTGCTACACGGGTGAATTCAAGAACCCCAAGACGGACACCTTCAAGGCGATCTTCTACTCGGGTCTGCTGTGCGTGGTTGTGTACACGCTGGTGCCATTCTCGTTCCAGGGGTTCCTCGGACTTGGCCAGCTGGTCACGCCCGCGGTGCTGGATGCGCACGGCAGCATCGTGACACCGGCCGTGTACAGCGGCATGCTTGCGCCCGACATTTCCAGCAACATCGGCGTTGCACGCGTCATGGCGCATATGGTCCACATAGGCGGCTCGGTGGGTGGCACCATCGTCGTAATCATGCTGATCCTGGCGCTCGTGCTGTCGATTATGACGTCCATGGCAGGATCTTCGCGCACCCTGTACCAGTCATCCATCGATGGTTGGTTGCCCAAGTACCTTTCCAAGGTCAACCGGCACGGTGCTCCGAGCAACGCGATGCTGACGAACCTGGGATTTAACCTGCTACTGTTGCTGATGTCGGACTACGTTTTCGTACTCGGGGCGTCGAACGTCGGCTACCTGATTTTCAACTTCCTGAACCTGAACTCCGGCTGGATACATCGCCTGGACCGACCAAACCAGTCAAGACCGTGGCGAGCGCCGACGTGGATCATTGCGGCCGGTGCAATGCTTTCCTTTGTCAACATGGCCTTCATGGGCTTCGGGGCCGACATCTACGGCCGCGGCACGCTCATGACCGGGCTGCTGTTCGCGAGCCTGATCCTGCCGGTGTTCATCTGGCGCCATTACTTCCAGGACCGTGGCGTGTTTCCCCCGGCGATGATCGAGGACCTGGAACTCGGCAGCGACGGGCGCGCCGTGACGCGCGCCGGAATCATGCCCTACGTGATCCTCGTGCTGGGAGCGATAGTGGTGTACGTGACCCACCGGCTCGCCGTCTATTGATTGGCCGCGGAATTCCGGAGAGGCGAACCAAATACGTGGAGTACGGACGATGCTGATTACAGGTATCAAGAGCAAACCGGTCTATGCGCCTCTGGCACCGGACGTGGGCGGCCGCCATCACGTCCTCGTCGGTTACGGCGTCGGCGGCGAGCCGCTGCTCCGGGTCATAGGGGCGCTGCGGGATGCCGGTAGCAGCCGTGCCTCGCGCCGGCTCCTGTACGTCGACGACCCGGTGGCGCCCGCCGGCACGCTCGCGGCCGTACACGCTGCCGATGTCGCCAGGGTGAGCTGTTTTCCCGGTGCGCCGGCATTGCTCGACGAACTGCGGGACGCATTTGACGCCGGGCTGATGGGTACGCGGCTGTACGTCGCCGGGCCGGAAGCCTTCATAGGGCTGGTGATGCGCCTGGCCGCGCAATTCAATCTCAACCGCGACGAAATCCGGGCCGAGGAGTGCGGTTCCCGCGCGCGCCGCGTGCACTGCATCCATTGCCGGACCGCGACCGAGGACGTGCGCACGAACATCGTGGAGTGCTTGGGCTGCCACCGTTGGTTGATCGTCCGCGACCATTACTCGCGGCGGCTTGCCGCCTACATGGGCGTGATGGTCGACGCGGAAGCTCCAGGAGAGCTGCCGGAGATCCGCGAGGTATTTGTATGAACCACGCGAAGACCATCGCCGTGCGCGTGACAGCTATCCACCAGCTGACGCCGTTGATCAAGCACTTCGTGCTGGCGCCACTCGCCGGTGGCTCGCTGCCGGCGTTTTCTGGAGGCTCGCATATCATCGTCGTGATGCGTGGCGCCAGTCGGGTACACCGTAATCCCTACTCATTGCTCAGCCCGCCGAATCGGCTCGAGTCCTACGAGATCGCGGTCCGTCGAATGGAAGTGTCGAGGGGCGGATCCGTATTCATGCACGAGCAGCTGCGGGTCGGCAGCGAAATCGAGATCACCCACCCCGTCAATCTGTTCAATCTCGACAAGCTTGCGCGCAGGCATGTGCTGATCGCCGGAGGAATTGGCATCACGCCTTTCATGGCGCAGATGGAGGATCTCCGGAGCGGCGCGGTGCCCTATGAACTGCACTATTCCGTGCGCGGGCCAGAACACGCCGCGTTTCGCGAGCAGCTGGTCAAGCGCTACGGTGGGCGAGTGCGTCTCTACTACGACAGCGCGGGCGAGTTCATCGATTTGGATGCGCTGTTGTCCAGCCAGCCGCTCGGTACCCACGTCTACTTCTGTGGACCAGCGGGCATGATCGACAAGGTCGTTGCCACGGCGCGCACCGCGGGCTGGTCAGAAAGTCACATACACTGGGAGCAATTCAGCGCCCCCCCGGTCGGCGCCGCGTTCGAGGTGTCTCTTGCCAGGTCGGGGTTACAAGTGAGTGTAGCGCCGGATCAGACTCTGCTTGAGGCCATCGAGGAGGCCGGTGTTGACGCCCCTTATCTCTGCCGCGGTGGCGTCTGTGGTGAGTGCCGTACCCGAGTGATTGAAGTCGACGGCGCGCTCGTCCACAACGACCACTTCCTGTCGGCCGAGGAGCAGGCCTCCGGAAACGTGATCATGCCGTGCGTTTCGCGGGCGCAATGCACCAAACTGGTCCTCGATCTGTAGCCGCACTGAGGGGATGTCCATGAATGTGGTATTCAAGCCCAACGAGACTTTCCGGGACGATTTTACGTTCCGCAACAGTCCTGAGGCGATCCGCAGATTCCCGCTGCCGTTCGCGGACGATGGTTACATGTATTCAGTCAACATCGAGCCGCATACCGCCGGGCCCAAGGGAGCGGTGACGGAGTTCGCGATTGACATCGACGAGCATTACATCGCGGAATGCAAAGATCGGGAGCTCGTGCTCCAGGAAGATCCGCTGCGCTTCCAGGCGCTGCCGCACATGATGAGCGCGCAGTGGGATGTGCTCGAACTGATCATGGACTCGCTCTCGCGCGACTACCCGCAGCTGTTTTCTCTGGCTAAAGACGGCAATCGCTGGTCGTGGCACAACCGGCCGCTTGGCATCAGCGACGTATTTACCTTCGGTGACACCCGTTCGCTGCCGCGTGCGCCGCTCGACTACATCGGCCGCCAGGTGCAGGGTGATTGGGTCATCATGGATCAGCGCGAAGGCAACCTGTTTGTCGAGGCGGGCATGGTCACGGCTCCGGCCGACTGGTCACTGGATTTCGACATCGGCATGAACTTCAAGGAGTGGCACGGACCGGTGCCGCTGGCACACGAGCTGGGCGTGTTCGATCGCGCGCTCAAGTTCCTGCTGAACCTGCGGCTCAACGAGCCGGTGCGGCGCCTCAACTGGACCATGACTATCAATCCGCGCCTGGACACCTCACCGGAATTTTACCCACGGTGGGGGACAGACCGGGCGTCGGTGACCCCGGACAACGTTGCCGACAAGGCACACCTGCGCGTCGAACTGCAGGAGCTGTGGCGCCTGCCACGCAGCAACGGCATCGTGTTCGGCATCCGCTGCTACCTGATCAGCATGCGGGAGCTGGCGACGGTGCCGAAATGGGCGCGACGCACCCACCGCGCTCTCAAGGGCCTGCATCCGGCACTCGTCGACTACAAGGGGTTGACGCGCTATCGCAACACGGTAGTTGACTGGCTCGCCCAGTTCGACGACGGCACGCCGAATTCGGCGGGCGCGGGGCCCGACTGAACCGAGGCGCTCGACCCCAGGGATTCTTGCTACGCTTTTACTATTGGCAATCGGCGCGCCGCAGCGCGCAATCATCAACGGAGACAGAGCATGACACTCAGCTGGCGCACTACCGTCCTTGCCGATCGTCACCGGGCCCTCGGCTCGAAGCTGGAGGAATGGAACGGCATGGGGACCGCCTGGACCTATGACACGGACATCGCCTCTCACCATCTGGCGATCCGGACCAGGGCCGGCCTCATGGACGTGTCGGGGCTCAAGAAACTGCACCTGGTCGGGCCTCACGCCGCCGCAGTCCTGCAGGCAGCCACCAGCCGCGAGGTCGGTAAGGTCTATCCGGGTAAGTCTGTCTACGCGACCATGCTGAATGAGGCCGGGCATTTCATCGAGGACTGTGTCCTGTATCGCACGGCGCCCAACGCCTGGATGGTTGTGCACGGGAGCGGTGCGGGACATGAGACACTGGCGCCGTTCGTCGCCGGGCGCAATGTCGCGATGCTGTTCGACGACGACCTGCATGATCTGTCGCTGCAGGGGCCGGTGGCTGTTGATTTCCTCGCGAAGCACGTGCCCGGCATACGTGATCTCAAGTATTTCCATCACATGCCCGCCACGCTCTTCGGCCGACCGGTGCTGATCTCCAGAACCGGCTATACCGGCGAGCGCGGCTACGAGCTGTTTTGCAAGGGCGAGGATGCCGGACTCATCTGGGATACGGTGCTGTCGGAAGGTAAAGCCCTTGGGATCATCCCGACCTGTTTTTCGACGCTCGACTGGTTGCGCGTCGAAAGCTCTCTGCTGTTCTATCCCTACGACATGTCGCAGATGTATCCCTTTGACAAGGATCCCCCCGGTGACTCCCTGTGGGAGCTGGGGCTCGACTTCACCGTCAGCCCCGGCAAGACCGATTTTCGCGGCGCCGACCAGCATTGGCGCCTCAAAGGCAGGGAGCGCTTCAAGATCTTCGGGCTGCTCGCAGATGGTCAGGTCGCCAGCGAACTCGGCGATGAAGTCTACGCCGGCAGCAAGAAAGTCGGCGTCATTACCTTCGGCATGTATTCGCAGCTCACGAAAAAATCCATGGCCATCGCGCGACTTGACGTTTCAGTGGCTGTGCATGGCACGCGACTGGAGGTCCGAGGCAAGAACCTCAAGGCGCCGGCCATTGCCCACACGCTGCCCTTCGACGATCCGGAGAAGAAAAAGCGCACCGCAGTCGGCTAGCAGCCGCTGATAGTTTCACAGAATTTATATCGACCGCTGTTGTCGCACCGCGCGTACCGCGCGGCAATAGTGTTGAGTCGGATCCGGCTTTCCAAGGGAGGTGAGTGATGGGTGCCGTAGCAGCATTTGAACGCTTGAGCAGTCACCACCGGATCGCCGGTGAGTTGCGCTGCGCAGGCGGTAGCAACAACTTTGCGGTCATCGATCCGGCCACTGAGGAGTGCATCGGTGAGCTAGTCGATGCCACAACGGGTGAGATTGACACCGCTATTGCCGCAGCTGACCAGGCCCAACGCAGCTGGTCACGCGTCAACTATCACCGCCGTGCGGAGCTCCTGCACGAGGTGGCGCGACGTATGTTGGCTGAACGACCCTTGATTGCCGAGATGTTGACCCGCGAAATGGGTAAGCCGTTCAAGGAATCTGCCGACGAGGTGGCCTGGTCGGCGAGCGCCGTGGATTACTACGCGGAAGTCGCGCGCCACGACAATGGCCGGGTGCTTGGCCCGACGGTTGATGGCCAGTTCCACTTCACGACCAAGGAGCCGCTGGGCGTAGTGGTAATCATCCTGCCGTTCAACTATCCGTTGTGTCTGCTGTGCTGGCAGGCGGCGGCTGCGCTAGCGAGTGGCAACGCGGTGATCATCAAGCCTGCCGAGCAGACGACGCTGACAACATTGCAGTTCATCGCCGCGTTCGACGCATTGCCGCCGGGACTGGTACAGGTGCTCGCTGGCAGTGGCGCAGTCGGTCGCCGCCTGGTCGAACATCCCGGCACTCATATGGTGGCATTTACCGGTGGAATCGACACCGGCCGCGTGGTCGCAGAAGCCTGCGGCCGACTCTATAAGCGCGCTCTGATCGAGACTTCGGGCAATGACCCCTACATCGTGATGCCCTCGGCGCCGATCGAGGTGGCTGCCCGCGGCGCCGCTTTCGGCGCGTTTCTGAATTGCGGGCAGGTGTGTGCAGCAGCAGAGCGATTCTATGTCCACGAGAGCGTTTACGAACCGTTCATTGAACGGCTGGTCCACCATGCCAGGCAGGTGCGTATCGGTAACGGTCTCGACCGCGTCGATATGGGTCCGCTGGCCTCGAAGCGTGAGCTCGAGCGTTACCTGCGAATTCTTGAGCTGGCGAGCAGCGAGGGTGCGACCGTTCTGGCCGGCGGTGGCCGACCAGGCAGTCTCGCCAAGGGCTGGTTCGTGGACGCGACGGTGCTCGGGCAGGTATCGCCGGACGCCGCGATCATGAACAATGAGAGCTTCGGGCCGGTCGCACCGGTGTGCCGTGTGCAAAGTTTCGAGGAGGCGCTGGAGCTTGCGAATCGATCGCGCTACGGACTGGGTGCGACCATCTATACGCGGGATCTGGACGAATCCATGCGGGCCGTCAATGAGCTGCAGGCTGGCATGGTTTGGGTGAATGCACCGCTGCTCGACAACGATGCCGGGCCATTCGGTGGTCGCAAGCAGTCCGGCATGGGACGGCAACTGGGTGCCGAGGGGCTGGACACTTTCCGTCATACGAAGCTCGCGATGATCGATTCCGCAGCGAATCCTCACGATTTCTGGTGGTTCCCGTACGCAGACACTGAAGCATTTCCGGGCGCACGGCGTGGCTGATCCCGGGCTGCGCTCCGATAGGGCGGAAATGGAGATGCTGGCGCCTGATCTTCACAGACGTCTGGCGGCAGTCGAGACTCACGGGTCCGGTGCCGACTTCGATGCTTCGAGCTGGGCTTGGATGATGCTGCTCGGCGTGGTGCTGCCCGCCGTGCTGCTGGCAATCGGCTGGTGGCTGTGACGGAGCAATCCCAGGGCCCTGCCGATGAAAGTGCCTGGCCGTTGGTACCGGAAGAGAGGACCTGGAGCCCGTTCCGACTTGCGGTGACGCTGGTGACGGCTTCGGCTGCCACCTGGTGCTATCTCATCGGCGAATCGGTCGGGCAGTATCTCGGCTTCTTCCAGGGTGCGGCTGCGCTGACCGCTGGGTGCATGATCGGCATGCTGCTGGTGTTGCTCGCAGCCGGCCCTGCCTCAGCCCGCTTTGGCATCGACTCAGTCGCCGGCACCAAACCTCAGTTCGGTTCGCGTGGCTGGGTATTGCCCGCAACGCTGCAGGCGGTCTCGATCATCGGCTGGAATTCGCTGTTGATTATATTCTTTGCCAAATCCGCCATTCAGCTCGCGATCGTGCTCGGCCTTGCGTCAGACAGCGTGGCGAATGCGGCGGCAGTGCCGTTGCTGACGCTATCTGCGTGCGCCGTTATCTTCATGGTCTTGCGGCGCGGAGCCCGTGGCGTCTCGAGCGTGTCCAACGTGCTGGTTGCGCACGTGTTCGTTGGATTGTGGATGCTGTACCTGCTGGTCTCACGCCGCTGGCCCGAGTTGCTGTCAGCCCATCCGGTCGCCGCGAGCCCGGACCGGCTATGGAATTACACGACCGGAGTCGAGCTGGGGATCGCGACAACTCTGTCCTGGTGGCCGTACATCGGCGCCATGATCAGGATGGCGCCGAACGGACGTGCGGTGGTGCTTCCGGTCATGCTCGGCATGGGGGCGCCGGTGCCGTTGCTCAGTCTGATCGGTCTCGCGGGCGTTCTGGTCCTGAAGTCATCCGATCCGTCGCAATGGTTGCGCACAGTTGGCGGGCCTGCATACGCCGTCGTCTCGCTCGCGTTTGTGACGGCTGCCAATATCGGTACCGCGATCGCGGGCATCTATGCCTCGGCCGTCGGGCTGCGCAATTTTGCGTTTCTTGAGCGACGCTCGTGGACGGCATTGCTCGCGCTGACGCTGGCCCCGGTAGCGCTCGTGGGAATGCTCATCCCCGAGCTGTTCTTTGCCAGGTTCGGTAGCTTCCTGGCGCTGATTGGGGTGGCATTCGCTCCGTTGTGTGGCATCCAGATAGTGGACTACTTTGTCTTGCGTCGACGGCGGCTCAACGTTCGCGCTCTCTACCTCAGGGCCCCCGGCACACCCTACTTCTACTGGCATGGCGTCAATCCGGCGGCGCTGGTGGCGCTCGTATGCGGGTGCCTCGCCTACGTGACGCTCCTCAATCCGCTGACCTACGCCTCTTTCGGCCCGTATCGCTACCTGACAGCCTCACTCCCGGCGGCCGTGGTCGCGGCCCTGGTTTATCTCGCTGCCAGTCAATGGAATATCGCCGCCGGGCGCGGCGGTTTCGGGGATGCATAGAATGGTGACAACATCCCTGCCCACGCAGGCGCGGGTCGTCATCATCGGAGGCGGCGTCATCGGCTGCTCGATTGCCTATCACCTGGCCAAGCTGGGCTGGCGCGACGTCGTGCTGCTGGAAAGGAAGCAATTGAGCTCGGGGACCACCTGGCATGCGGCCGGCCTGCTCACCTCGCTGCGCGACACAGAGA
>JANMWZ010000138.1:0-1585 GCA_031441585.1 Gammaproteobacteria bacterium | reverse complement strand
CAAGGGTCGCCGCTTTCACCTTGTCGATCAGCCCGGACTTGGCGTGGGTGGACTTGTTCCAGCCGTCCATCGCGTCGAGCACCGAGTCCGGCTGATGCACCACGAGCACCGGCCCTTCAGCGAGTACATTGAGTTGCGCATCGGTCACGACCATTGCGATTTCGATGATGCGATCCGAATCGGGAACCAGGCCGGTCATTTCCATGTCGATCCAGACGAGATTGTTCTGGTCCTGCGCCATCCTCTTCTCCTTGGCCACTATCGTCCGACTGCGCACGGACGGCGATCTTTCTGGCGTCCCCCTTCTTTCTGACATGCCTATTACGAGGTATTCTCTCACGTCAATGGATGCTTTCAGCCCCAACGGATTTGCCGCCGCCTTTCTGTGCGCCCTTGCGCTCGCGACTGCAACGCGCCTGTGGCTTGCGCAACGCCAGATCAGGCATGTGATTCGAAACCGCGGCGCGATCCCCGCCAGTTTCCTGTCGACGATTACCCTGCCGGCCCACCAGAAAGCCGCGGATTACAGCGTTGCAAAGAGCCGGCTGGGAATCGCCGATAGCGTTTTCGGCGCACTGGTGATTGTGCTGCTAACGTTAGGCGGCGGTGTGCAGTGGATTGCAGAACAGTGGTCGCGTGTACTCGGCCCGGCCGGTTACTGGCACGGGGTCGCCTTGGTGATGAGCGTGGTAGTGCTGCTTGCGGTTCTCGACCTCCCGCTTACGGTGTATCGCACCTTCGTGGTCGAGGCCAGGTTCGGCTTCAACCGCATGACGCCTGCGCTTTTCATTGCCGACCTCGTAAAGCAGGCACTGCTCGGCACGGCGCTCGGGGTGCCGCTGCTCCTTGTGGTGCTTTGGCTCATGGCAAGAATGGGCACGCTGTGGTGGCTCTACGTCTGGCTCGCCTGGATGGGCTTCAACCTATTGGTCCTCATGATCTACCCGACTTTCATCGCGCCCATTTTCAACCGCTTCACCCCGCTCTCCGATCCGTCGCTCGCCGCGCGCATCGGGCAACTCCTCACCCGCTGCGGATTCAAATCGCAGGGTCTGTTCGTGATGGACGGCTCGAAACGCTCGTCGCACGGCAATGCCTATTTCAGCGGTTTTGGCGCCGCCAAGCGCATCGTGCTGTTCGACACTCTGCTCACGCGCCTGGCGCCCTCCGAGATCGAAGCCGTGCTGGCACACGAACTCGGGCACTTCAAGCGCCACCACGTCTGGAAGCGCGTAGCGGTGCTTTTCGGCATGAGCCTCGCCATGCTCTGGGTCCTGGGCCAGCTGATCGGCGAGGGTTGGTTCTACGCCGGCCTGAACGTTCAGATGCACGGTACGGCGATGGCGCTGGTGCTCTTCTTCCTGGTGGTGCCCGTGTTCACTTTCTTCGTGCAACCGCTCACCAGCCTGTACTCGCGCAAGCACGAGTTCGAGGCCGATGCCTATGCCGCCGTGCATGCGAGCCCTGCCGACCTGGTGCACGCGCTGGTAAAGCTGTACCAGGACAACGCCGCCACGCTGACGCCGGACCCGCTGCACTCGGCGTTCTACGACTCGCACCCGCCGGCAGCCACGCGCATCGCGCG
>JANMWZ010000137.1:0-12360 GCA_031441585.1 Gammaproteobacteria bacterium | reverse complement strand
GGCGGCAGAACGCGTTACTGGTGTAAGATTTATAGGAGAACAGTCAAGACAACCGATCGACCTGCGTCGCTTCGCTAACCCCTGTCCCCAGGCTCATACCTGAATTGGAAAAGACTGGGGGTATCAACCGCCACACGGTAGCGTCGCGGTGGCCGGGCGCCACGGCCGTAAACCTGAGTCACTATTTGTGCTGCCCTTTTAGTGAATCACCTTTCGTGATGCTGAATTCTGGTAACGTCAGCTCACCTTCGGACGCACCAGCATCGCGTCATCGTTGCCAAGCAGCCCGCGGCGCGCACGCAGATTGGACACCATACCGCCGACGATTGCCGCCACGAGAAAAATAGCAGCGATCATGAGGTTGTAATAAACGATCGCGACCAGCGAAACCAGCGCGATCAGCAGCGCAATGACGGGGAACAGCGGGTAGGCAGGCGTCAGGAACGGCCGCTCAAGGCCCGGCTCGATGCGCCGTAACTGGAACAGGCTCGCCAGACTGAGGATATACATGACAATCGCGCCCAGCGCCGACATCGTCACGAGGCTCGCGGTCAACGGCTGTCCGGAGATCGTAATGAGTTGATCGGAATAGATGGCCGCGATGCCGACGACGCCGCCGGCCAGGGTGGCAACATATGGGGTTCGAAAGCGCGGATGAATAGCCGCCAACCCGTGCGGCAATATTCCCGCCCGGGCGAGTGCAAAGATCTGCCGTGAATAACCCATGATGATGCCGTGGAAGGAGGCGATTAGCCCGAGCAGTCCGATCCAGACCAGCAGATGCAGCCAGCCACTCTTCGCACCGACGACGATCTTCATCGCCTGCGGCAGCGGATCATTAATGTTGGCAAGGCGCTGCCAGTCGCCGACCCCGCCAGCAAAGATCATGGTGCCGAACGCCAACGCCACCAGGGTCAGGATGCCGGCGATGTAGGCTTGCGGGATGGTGCGCTTCGGGTCCTTGGCTTCTTCAGCCGCCATCGCAGCACCTTCGATCGCGAGAAAGAACCAGATCGCGAAAGGTATCGCAGCGAACATGCCCCCGACAGTCGCGAGCGACAGCGTGTCGTGCCCGCCCCAGCCGCCGGCCGTAAAATTGGACCAGGCGAAACCACCCGCCACGACGCCCATGAACACCAGCAACTCGGCGATCGCCAGGATCGTGACCACAAGTTCGAAGGTCGCAGCGATCGTGACGCCGACAATGTTGAGCGCCATGAATACAAAATAGGCCGCGACCGCAGCGCTGCGCGCCGACAAACCAGGGAACTGCACGTTCAGGTAAGCGCCAATCGCCAGCGCGATCGCAGGAGGCGCGAACACGAACTCGACCAGCGTCGCGAAGCCGGCGAGGTAGCCGCCGATCGATCCGAACGCACGGTAGCTGTACGCGAACGGGCCGCCGGCGTGGGGAATGGCGGTGGTCAACTCCGTGTAGCTGAAGATAAAGGTCGTGTACATCAGTGCGATGAACACCGTGGTGACGAGAAATCCCAGCGTGCCCGCCTGGGCCCAGCCGTAGCTCCAGCCAAAGTACTCACCGGAGATCACCAGCCCGACGGCAATCCCCCACAGGTGCAGGCCGCCGAGCGTTCGTGCGAGTCCGGGCTTGGGTTCAGTCATGATGTGGGCACCGTGGTATGACCTGCTGCTCCAGCCAATTGCGGATCTCCAGGAGTCGCACCGCCTCGTTGGCCATCGAGGGACCGAGTCCGTGCTTCCAGAGCAGCGCCAAGTCTGCAGGCTGGCTTTGCAGCTGACGCAGCTCCACCGCGAACTCATGGAGCGCCGGTTCGTCGTGGAACAAACCCTCCTCCACGAGCGTCCTGCCGTAGCGCTCGGCCGCGGCGGCGATATCGATATAGTCGTACTCTGGGTGATATTGCACGCCCCAGAAAGTCGTTCGGCCGTGCGTAAAGGCCGCCGCCTGCAGCCCCATGTCGTTGCTGGCGAGCGTCACCGCACCTGGCGGCAGCGATTCGATCTCATCACGATGGATGGTCGGCGCCTCGAAGACCGAGGGCTTGGCGGCGAACAACGGGTGCGCGCGACCGGCCTCACTCAGCAGGATGCGGCGCGCGAAGCCGAATTCGCGGCCGCGCGGATTCTTAGCCACCACACCGCCAGCCGCGACCACCGCAATCTGCAGCCCCCAGCAACTGCCAAAGAAGGGCACGCCGGCTTCAAAGACCGCCCTGGCGATTTCGATCTGGCGCTCGATGGCGCCACCGCCGTTGTAGACGTTGAGCGCCGAACCCGTGATCGTGACGCCATCATAGTTTGCGAGACTGACACCCATGGGCAGCGCCGGGGCCGCATCCGCTGGCCGGATGATGTCACACACCAGATCCGGCATCAGGCGCTTGAGAATTCGCACATAGCCGGCGCCCGAGTCGTAACCGAGCGCCGCACTCTGTCTGGCGCGAACTTCGGCGACATTGCCATCAACAACCAGGATGCGCGGCACGCGCACGGATCAGGCTTCGACCGTGAGCTGGCCCAAAACCGCAGCGCGAAAAATGCGCTCGAGATCTGCGGCCGTGACGGGAACAGGATTGCCGGATGCAGAGGGATCGATGGCCGCTTCGGCGCCAATGACCGCCGCATTCTCGAGGTTCACGCCGATCTCGGCGAGCGTGTGAGCGATCCCCAGCTCGCGCCGCAATCCGAGTACCCATGCATAGACACCGTCAAAGCCGCGCGCCGGCAGATCGAGAACCCGGGCAATGACCTCGCACTTGGCAGCAATCGCCGCACGATTGAATGCCATGACGTACGGGAGCACGACGGCGTTGGTCAGCCCATGGTGGGTATTGAACCAGGAGCCGACCGGATGTGCGATGGCGTGCACGGCGCCGAGTCCCTTCTGGAACGCCGTCGCACCCATCGACGCCGCGGCGAGCATGTTTGCACGCGCTTCGATATCAGCACCGTTCGCGCAGGCGCGCGGCAGATAGGTGGCGACCAGGCGCATGCCCTCGAGGGCAATGCCATCCGCGAGCGGGTGAAACCCGGGGGCGCAGTAGGCTTCGAAGCAGTGTACGAAGGCGTCCATGCCGGTCGCGGCGCTCACCCAGCGCGGCAACCCGATCGTCAGCTCCGGGTCGGAAATGACAAGCTTCGGCATCATCTGCGGGTGGAAGATGATTTTCTTCTGGTGCGTCGCTTCGTTGAGGATGACCCCGGCACGCCCGACCTCAGAACCGGTGCCGGCTGTAGTCGGGATGGCAACCACCGGGGCGATGCCGGCGGGGTCCGCCCGGGTCCACCAGTCACCGATGTCTTCGAAATCCCACAGCGGCCGGGTCTGCCCGGACATGAATGCGACCACCTTGCCGGTGTCGAGCGCCGCACCACCGCCCATCGCGACCACGCCATCGTGGCTACCTGCGCGGTACGCGACGAGCCCGGCCTCGACGTGTGCCGCGGTAGGATTGCCCTGCACGCCACCAAATACGGGCGCGCCGCCTACTGCCGCGGCGGCAGCGCGGACCATCGGACTGTTGATGAGACCCTGGTCGGTAACCAGGAGCGGCCTGGCCAGCCCTGCGCGCTCGCAGGCCGCCGCCAATTCCGCGATGCGCCCGGGCCCCGCCCAGATGGTGGTCGGGAAATTCCAATTGCCCTTGAGTACGGCGCTCATGTCTTGATCCTGAAGTGATAGGACTTGGGCCTGGTGAGCTGCTCGAAGCCCACGCGCGATAACGTGCAGCCCCGACCCGAATTCTTGACGCCGGTCCAGGCGAGTGCCGGATCAAGGTAGTCGCAACGATTGAGAAACACCGTGCCCGTCTCGAGCTGATCGCCGAGCGTCTCCGCAACCATTGCATCCGCCGAGAAGATGGCGGCGGTCAAGCCGTAATCGCTGTCGTTCATCAGACGCACGGCCTCCTCGTCCGAGCCGACGCTGACGATTCCAACGACCGGGCCAAAACTCTCCTCGCGCATGATCGGCATGGAATGATCGACATCGACCAGTACTTGCGGCGCGAGATAGGGTGTGCCGCTGCGGCTGGCGGGAAAACGGCGCTCGTCGATCAGCTGACGCGCCCCGCGACCGAGCGCGTCGCGCACCTGGCCGCGCACCGCCTCCGCGGCAGAGGTCCGCACGACGGGCCCGAGTGTGGTCTCAGGATCAAGCGGCGATCCGAGCTGATAGCGATGAGTCAGCTCCACGACGCCATCGACGAACGCTTGGTAGACAGGCGCCGCCACGTAGATGCGCTTGATGCCGCAGCAGGACTGGCCGGCGTTGAAGAACGCGCCATCGGTGAGCGAGTCGATGGCGTGCGCCAGATTGGCATCGGCACGGACATAGGCCGGATCCTTGCCGCCGAGCTCGAGGCCCGCGGTCGCAAAGCCGTGTCCGGTCGCCTCGACCACCGCCCGGCCGCCCGCGACCGACCCGGTAAAGCAGACATTGGCAATCCGCACATCCGCCATCAGTCGCGAGGTATCGCCGTGCGAAAGGCACAGATACTGGAACACATGGGCCGGCATGCCGGCGGCGGCGAGTGCCTCGGCAAAACGCTCGGCGCACAGCGGTGTCTGATGCGAGTGCTTGAGCACGACGGCGTTGCCGGCGATCAGCGCCGGCCAGATCGCGTTGACAGCTGTGAGGTACGGGAAGTTCCACGGCGCGACGACGGCGACCACGCCGAGCGGCACGCGCTTGATCTGTCGCACGAATCCGGCCTTCTCGCCCGGGTCGACTGGCGCGAGAACCGTTGCGGCGATCGAGAGCATGTAGCGCGCCCGCTCCTCGAAGCCGCGCACTTCTCCGGGCGCGTGGCGCAGCGGCCGGCCCATTTGCCAGCTGATCTCAGGGGCGATTTCGCTGCCCTTGGCGACGAAGGCATCCACTGCCCGGCTGAGCAATGCGGTTCGCTCAGCCAGTGGCCGCTGCGCCCAGTCGCGCTGCGCCACGCGCGAGCGCTCGAGCGCGCGATCGATCGCCGCGGCATCATCGAACGGCCGCTCGACATAGAGTCGGCCATCCACGGGGCTCAGCGTCTGTTGAATCAACGGCATGGGACCTCGTCAGATGATTTCAAAGTAGCGCGCCAATTCCCAGTCGGTGATCGCCTTGCGAAACTCCCGCTCTTCCCACTGGCGCGTCGCGGCGTGGTGCTCGACGAACTCGTCGCCGAACAGCTCCCGCGCCGCCTTCGAAGCGGCAAAACGCTCGGCGGCTTCCCGGAGTGTGCCCGGCAGACGCCGTTCCGGCGCGTGCTCGCGATCATAGGCATTCGCCACGATCGGTGCATCGGGTTCAATGCGATGCTCAATGCCCCACAACCCGGAACCAATCGCCGCCGCCAGCGCCAGGTACGGGTTGATGTCGGCGGCGGCAATGCGATACTCGACCCGCTGGCTCGACGGGCCACCGCGGATCACGCGCAGGGCCGTGGTGCGATTCTCGACGCCCCAGGTCGCGGAGGTTGGCGCCCAGTATCCCGGGACCAGCCGCGAATAGCTGTTGACGGTCGAGGCGACCATGGCGAGCACCTCCGGCATCAACGCCTGCTGCCCGCCCACGTACCAGCGCATGGCGTCGGACATGTCGTGCGGCCTGGCAGGGTCGTGAAATACGCTCCCGCCATCGCGCTGCTGCAGGGAGAGGTGCAGATGCCCGCTCTGACCCGGATATTTGTTGGACCACTTGGCCATAAACGTCGCCATCAGACCGTGTCGCTGCGCCAGCACCTTGGTGAAGGTCTTGAACAGCGCCGCGCGGTCCGCGGCCTCGAGCGCCTCGCAGTGGCAGAGCGCTGCCTCGAGCACGCCGGGACCGGTCTCGGTGTGCAGGCCTTCGATCGGAAAGCGCATCGCTTCGCCGAGATCAAGCAGCTCCTGGTAGAGGGCCGAGTGCACGGTATTGCGCAACACGGAATAACCGAAGAAGCCGGGCGTCATCGGCTTGAGATCGCGATAACCCTTTTCCCGCACCGAGTCGGGGGTCTCGGCAAACATGAAGAACTCGAACTCCGCTGCGGCGCTGACCGTATAGCCCATGGTCGCCGCGCGCGCCAGCACCCGGCGCAGTATCCCGCGCGGGCAGACGGGCTCGGCCCGGCCGGCAAATTCACACAGCACCAACGCCGTCTTCGGTTCGAACGGGATGTCGCGGCAGGTCGCGGGCAGAATACGGACCGGTGCATCGGGAAAGGCGGTGTGCCAGCCCGTGAACTTCACACCGTCGATCAGCTGATCGTTGGAGTCCCAGCCCAGCACGACATCGCAAAAGGCGAGCCCCTTGTCGAGAGAGGCCAGGAATTTTTCGCGGTGCACGTATTTGCCGCGCAGTATGGCGTCACCGTCGAACACGCCGATCTTGACGTGCTCGATCCCGCGTTCGATCAGCCTAGCGCTGAGTGCGGCGTTCTGTTCTGGGCTCGACTGTGGCATGAGTAATCCCCGACATTTAACGAACCCTACGCCGCTCGCGCGCCGCCGGCCAGACAGTATAGCGGAGGAGAGCTAACGACAGGTTGTGGCGATGTTTCAACATGTTGACACATTACTGGTCGCATACTAAAGTGCCCAGCTTGCAGGAGTAGCGCACCATGAGCAAAACCTCGGCCACCCTGACCATTCAAAAATGGGGCAATAGCCTGGCGGTTCGCCTCCCCGCCGCCGTGGCCCGCTCGGCACGACTGAGCGTCGGGCAACCCGTCGAGGTCTCCGCCGAAGCAGGCGGCGTTCGCGTGCAGATGCTGGGCGATCCCAGGTTATCCCTCGCTCAAAAACTTGCTCGGTTCAGCCCCAGCCAGCACGGCGGTGAGGCCATGGCCTCCGATCTGATCGGCGCCGAGAAACTGTAATGGCTGCGAGGGACTGGGTGCCAGAGCGGCGCGATATCATCTGGATCGACCGCCTCCCGCTGCTCGTGCTCTCGCCGCGCGAGTTCAACGCCCGCACCGGCATAGTCATCGGCCTGCCTATGACCAGCGCCGATTACAATCGAACCAACCCTTTTGCGGTGCCTTTTTCCGGACCGAAGAACGTGGAAAGTTTCATACTGACCCACCAACCCAAGTCCTTCGACTGGCGTCAACGGCGTGCCAGATCCCACCCCTGGAAACGTGCCCCGGAGGGCGTTTTCTCGACCGCATGCGAAGCTCTCAACCAGATCATCGACCTTACAAACGTAAGCGGCTAACCCCGGCTGTCTCGCCGACGCGAAGTGATCAGGGCTTGAGAACGTCGCCCAGCGCCGCGCGCAGCGGTCCGACAAATTTCTCGTAGTGTCGCCAACGTCCGACCGAGGCGGAATGAATCTTCTGCCGCACCTGCCATTTGCTGGCGGTGATGACCGCGCGCTCGGTCTGATGAAAATCAAGGCACTTTGGGTCCCACGGCAGCTGGATGAATTCCAGCATTTTCCGGGACCAGCCCTCCTGATCTTCGATCAGCGCCTCATAGGGAACCTCCAGCAGCACCGTGGCCGGCAGCACGGCACGCCAGTGGTCCATGATGCGCACATACTGGCCGTAATAATGCGCCAGGTTGCCCAGATCGTTGGCATAGGGCCCCATGCCGAAGAAATTCTGGAAGTAGATCGACAGGCAGGTGTCGAGCGGATGGCGTTGCATGTGGATGATGCGGGCCCGGGGGAATGCGCTGTGTATCAGTCCTGCGTAGAGGAAATTGCCGGGCATCTTGTCGACCACCCGCAGCGCGCCTCCGCTGGCCACCGCAAAGCGCTCGAGATACGCCGCAGCCATGCCCGGTAGCAGCGTCGGGTCGACGGGCCCACTGAGCGCCGCCTTTTGATAGACGTTGAAGGCGCCGTCCCAGAATGGCACCTCGCCGGCGCCGAACACCGCCGGATGCGAGGCCAGGATCTGCTCGGCCAGGGAAGTGCCGGAGCGTGGCATGCCGACGATCAAGACCGGGAGCTCCGAGCCCGATCCCTGGATGGGTGGATCGCGCAGGTACGCAGCGTCGAAGCGGCGCACGATCTGATCCACCCTTTGGGTTAGTTTGTTGCGATCGTAGGTGGATCCATAGTGCTTGGTGAGTTCGTTGGCCTGCCGATAGTTTTCGAAGGCACTCGCGTATTGCCCCACGTCGTCGAAGTACTTGCCCAGCCCGTAGCGCAGGCTTATCTCGTGCGCCAGCGGTGGCTCCCTCGCCAGCAAGCCTTCGACGTCCTTGAGCCAGGCACTGTCGGCCGTGGTCATCTTGCGATGCGTTGCGATGCTGAAGTACGCGAACGAAAAATTCGGATTGATGGCGAGCGTCCGCTGAAACAATTCCTCCGCTTCGGCAAAGCGACCGCGGTCAGCCCGCAGTTCGCCCAGAAACGACAGCGCTTCGACGTAATTGGGATCTATGGCAAGCGCGGCCTGGCAGCTGGCCTCAGCGTCGGCCGGACGACGCTGCTGGCGCATCGCCAGCCCCATGCTTAAGTGGGCCGGAGCATA
This sequence comes from Gammaproteobacteria bacterium, assembly GCA_031441585.1. Taxonomy (GTDB): domain Bacteria; phylum Pseudomonadota; class Gammaproteobacteria; order Steroidobacterales; family Steroidobacteraceae; genus FEN-1191. Next base: position 3,931 of record JANMWZ010000137.1, on the reverse strand, counting down.
GTCAGGCTTGAGTTTGATTGCCTGGGTGAAGCAGGCCGCCGCCTCGCGGAACTGGCGCAAGTCAAACAACACGGATCCTAGATTCCAATGGCTATCGACACGCCGCGGATCTACTTTGACCGCCTGAGTGTACAGAGGCACGGCCTCCCGGCGTTGGCCCAGCTCGCGCAGCACATGGCCGAGATTGCAGAGTATCGAAACGTCAGTGGGCCTTAGTCGGAGCGCCAGGCGGTAACAGGCCGCCGCGTCGGTAAATTCTGCGAGCTGCAGGAACGCGTTGCCCAGATTATTCTGCGCCTCGACGTGCGCAGGACTATTCTGCAGCGCCTGCTGATAGAGTGGCACCGCCTCGCGCGCGCGTCCCAGCGCGAGCAGCGAATCAGCTGCCTCGAGCAGGCAGTCTGCATCATTCGGCGCCAGCGCCAGCGCGCGGCGAAAACTTTCCAAAGCGAGGGCCCATTGTCCCTGATCGTGCAGGGCGGCCCCGAGATTGCGGTGGGCTTCGACATCAAGCGGCATCAGCTCCGCGGTTTTGCGCAGCGCCGGCAGTGCGTCCTTACCCTGCCGAAGCTGCGCGACACTGAGGATCTTCCAGAGCATCCCGGCACCGGGATAGGCCTTCAGCAGCGTGCGGGCGCTGTGTTCCGCCTCGCCCAGGCGCTCCTGGTTGACCAGCGTCACCAGTGCACCGATGTCATAAGTGCTCAACCCGAGCGCTTCAGTGACCACGGTAGCTGACCAGCGCGTCGCCGAGGGCATCCTTGAGAGGCCCGAGCCAGGGTTCGAAATGCTTCCAGTGATCGAGCCCCTCGCGGTAAATGGGCTGGCGAACCTGCTCCGAACTGGCGGTGCGTACACTGCGAACCGTCTTGTAAAACTCGATGCACTGCGGTTCGAATTCGAGGCCGCAGAATTCAAGAATACGCCGCACGCTACCCTCCAGATCATCGACGACGTCTTCATGCTGTACCCGCAGAATCCAGCCGGGCAGCACCTCTCCCCAATGCTGCATCAGCTGCAGATAGGTTCGATAATAGCGGGCGATATCCTCGTTGCTGTAGGTGAACTCCTGCCCCTTGGCAAACAGTTGCTTCAGATTGCTGAAGCAGCAGGCCATGGGCTCACGGCGCGCATCGATGATGCGCGCGTTCGGCAGCATCAGGCGTATGAGCCCCAGATGCCGGAAATTGTTGGGCATCTTGTCGATGAAAAAGGGCACTGCGCCAGGCTTGCCGCCGCGATACACGCGGGTGTCGGCCAGATACTGCTCGCCGAGGCGCCGGAGTTCATCGGCCTGCAGCTCGGGAAGTATGCGTGGGTAACGGGGGTTGCTCAGATCCGGGTCGCGGCCGCGCAGATTCGCCACGAGCTGCTGCACATTGGGGAGTTCCTGCGTGCCCTCGACCTGGGAGTGCGAGGCCAGGATCTGTTCGATCAGGGTTGATCCCGCGCGTGGCAGGCCGACGATGAAGATCGGGTCACGATCCGGGGCTCCGAACCCCTGACGGCTGGCGAAGAACTCCCGGGTGCAGACTTCAATCTGCAGCCGGGTGTTGTTGTCGATGATTTCCGGACGATAGTTGCTCTTCGAGCGCCGCAAGGCATTGCCCAGCTCGTAGTAATGGAACGAGTCGGCAAAATCGCCTTGATCCTCCAGGGCCTTGCCGAGTGCAAAGTGCAGGTGATACCGATCGATCACCGCAATCTCCGGCGCGCTCTGCAATGCCTTCAGTCGTGCCAGCTCTTCAGCCGTGAACCGATAGGTCTTGAGGTTGGCGAGACTCCAGTAGGCATCGCCGAACCCGGGCCGGCAGTTTTCCGCCCGGCGGTAGGACTCAATCGCCTCATCGCGTCTGCCCAGCGTCTTGAGTGCATGCGCCAGTGACAGATGCAGGTCGGCGTCCCCGGGCGCCGCCGCGATCAGATCCCGGTACAAGGCAACCGCCCGCTCGTGTTCGCCAAGGCCGACCGAGGTCACGGCATGCAGGCCCTGATAATGAGGACGGTTGGCGGGATCCTCCCGCAGCAGCCGATCGAGCTCACGACGCGCCTGGCTGTACTTCTGGAGTTCAATGAGCACTTCGGCGTACTCCGAGCGCGCAGTACGGTAATCGGGGGCGATTTCCAGGACTGCCCCCAGCAGCAGTTCCGCATCGTCAAACACCTTGCGTGCCATGCCGATGCGCGCCAGCAGCCGCATAGCTTCCACCTCATTACCATTCTGCAGCAGGAACGAGCGCACCATCGGCTCGGCCACGTCCAGATCGCCATCCATGAACAGTCCGGTCGCCGCCACCACCTCGCGCGGCAACTTGCGCAGTGTCGCCACGTGACTCGCCGCCATGGCGGCGTTGTCGGCTTGCCCGCTCATGCGGTAGAGGCCTTCGAGCATGGACCAGCTCGCCGGCAGCGCGTGATTGCTGTTGACCGCCAGTAGAAAGGCCTCGATGGCCTGCGGTGCCTGCTTGAGGGCGACGAAGCAGTGCCCACGCTCCTCGTGTAGGCGACTGAAGCGTGGCTGATGCTGCGCCAGTGTGGCGAGGGTGTTCTGCGCCTCGGGGACGCGGCCCAGGAAGCGCTGGGCAATGGCCACGAACAGCAGCGCATCCCGCTCACCGGCGGCTGCAGCAAGAACCTGCTGGCCTGCGGACAGCGCTTCGGCAAAATCCCGTTGCCGGATCAGCCCCCTTATGCGAACCAATTCGGCCGTGAGCAGCGATGCTGCCGTAGCGCTGATATCCATGGCCATCCATTAAAAAGGGGCGAACTCTTGAGAGTCCGCCCCTGATTCTACTGCAACCGACCAGCGCCGGCTGCCTGCGGGTCAAGGTCCCTTGATCAGAACTTGAACCCAAACTCCAGGGTTATCACCCGCGGCCGCAGCGGCACGACGCTCTTGATGAACTGACCCGACGTGGTACTGGTACTGGCATCATTGTTGGTCAGGTTGTTGACCGAGAGCTGAGCCGTCCAGTTGTCCTTGCTCGTGCCGATCGCCGCATCAACGGTCGTGTAGGACGGCATCGTATATTTCAGCAAGGTCGTGGTGGGCGGGTTATAGGCCGGATCATTGCCGTCCGGAAAGCTCGCCGGCTGGTTACGCATGGAGTCGGTGTAGTTGACGCCCACCAACCAGAAGGGCTTGTAGTCGCCCATATTCCAGTCGTAGTGCGCCCGTACGTTGTACTGCAGCTCTGGCGAGTACGCCGGCGACGTGCCCAGCACGCCGTACGGATTGTCGTATGGCAGGCCGTTGACTTGCGTGATGCACTTACCAAACGCATTTGTACCCGGCACGTTGCCCGTCAGGCAAGGCGCGTTGGTCTGCTTGGTCTTGTTATAGGACAGAGACCCCTGCACGGTGAGCTCAGGAGTCGCGCGGGCAATAACCTGAATCTCGGCGCCTTTGACCTGGTAAGTCGGCCCGTTGATGACGAAGGTCGTATTACCCAGATGGACGGGGTCGAACAGCGGCAGCTGGACGTCTTTCCAGTCCATCACGTATGCCGACAAATTGAGCTGCAGCCGATGATCCAACCATTCGCTCTTGAAGCCAATTTCGTTGTTGACCAGGTTGTCAGACCCGAAATCCACGGGCTTGTAAAACTGCTTCGGGCCGCCGGGGGTCTCTCGGGCCACTTTCGCGCGGAACGTCTGGCTGCCATCAATACTCGTGTGTGTGCGGTTGAAACCGCCGGGACGGAAACCCTGCGAATAGGTGTAGTAAGCAAGCACGTCCGAATTGACGTGCCAGGTCAGGTTGCCGCGGTACTTATTGCCACCCTCGCTCTTCTTCAGGTTGATGCCAAAACCAGCGTGGTTATCGTGGCCATTGGGGACGTTCAGAATGGTCGAGGTGGCACTGTAATACTCCGAACCCTTCTCGAACTCATCGTACGTGTAGTGACGAAAGCCTCCGGTCACCGTCAGC
>JANMWZ010000136.1:0-3082 GCA_031441585.1 Gammaproteobacteria bacterium | reverse complement strand
CTGACCGGGGGACGCGGCGTTTCGAAGTCCGTCGATACGACGGGCGTGGCGGCCGGCCGCTCGGGCGCTGTGCGCTCCACGTAAGCGTCCCCAAATCCCCGTATTGCCAAGTCGCGCTGACGCGCTGACGGATCAGAGATCGATGACGTGGCGCAGCAGTGCGAAGGAGACGCGCCACTCCTGATCGTCGCAGGAGACGGTGGCCGTTTTCTGATTGAGGCGAACGATGGTGCCGATGCGCTGGATGAGATCGCGCCCTTCGAAGCTCACCGTGTCGCCGCGCGCGAAGTCAGTGCGCTGCGCTGGCTTGGGCGGCGGCGGCAGCGGTGGCTGGTTCGGGTCCAGTTGAATCGCTGCATAGGGCGCCCACCAGTACTGCGCTGGAGTCTCGGTCAGGAGCAGCAGTTGATCGGGCTTGAACTGGGTGATGCGACCCTGCTGCATTCGGTTGACGTGCAAATTCCAGAACTGAACTTGCTGGCCGAGATTCAAGTGCTGCCGCACGGCGAGGATGCGCGACGGACTGTGCAGCAGGTGATCGATGGCGGCGCTCAGACGCAGCAGGTCGAGATCGGTCGCCTGCTGCAGTGAAGTCATGACCTCATGCAAATCCATGCGTTTGCCGTTGGCATTGCCGTGTTGGGGACGCTGCCCCGAGAAGGCGATCTTAGCGCCGACGCGCGCGGCTCAGGAGGCTGGCTGCCAGTGGAACGGCAGCAGTTCAGTTAGACGATCGCGGCGCTGCCCCGGCAGGCGGCGCAACACGTCCTTGAGATAGGCATAGGGCTCGACGCCATTGAGCTTGCAGGTCCCCAGCAGCGAATACAGGGTGGCCGCGACATGGCCGCCGCGTTCGGCGCCCGCGAAGAGGTACGCTTTCCGACCCATAGCGATGGGCCGCATCGCCGACTCCAGCAGGTTGTTGTCCGGCACCAGCACGCCACTCTCGGTGTAGCGGATGAGCGCTTGCCAATTGTTCAACGCATAGCCAAAGGCCTGGCCCAACGGTCCCTGCGGTAACAGCGTCGGATAGTGCCCCTCCAGCCAGCGCCGAAAGTCAATGAGTAGCGGTACCGCTTCGGCCTGCCGCACCCGCAACTTCTCATCCGGTGGCCGAGCGCGGATGCTAGTCTCGATCCGGTACAGCTTGGCGATCCAGCCCACCCCCTCGGCGGCCAGACCCGGCGTCTTCTGCGTCTTGGCGATCTCGAAGAATTTACGCCGGCAATGCGCGAAACAGCCGACTTCGACGATGCGCCCGCTCCGGTACAAGGCGTCGTAGCCGGAATAGGCGTCGGCTTGCAGGTAGCCACGGTAATCCTGCAGGAATTTGAGCGGGTACTTCGCCTCGCGCGAGTCGGTGAATTCGAAGACCACGGACGGCGCATGCTCCACCCATTCATCGGCGGCGTTCTGTCGCGCGCCGGCGCCCAGATAGCCCCACATTCGCGCCGTCTTCGTCCGCCCACGGCCGCCTTCGAGCAAGGGCATGGTGGTGTCATCGCTATGCAGCCGTGGGGCGGCGAGCGTATGCGCGATCAGCGGCGCGCGCAGCACCGCCAGCAACTCGCCTGCCATCAGCTTCCACTCGCACAGGGTCGAGCGCGGCAGATCGACGCCATGGCGCTTGAAGATCCGCTCCTGACGGTTGAGCGGCAAGTGGTCGGCAAAGGTCGCCACCAGGATTTGCGCCAGCAACCCGGCCCCGGCGTTGCTCTTGGGCAGCGGCGAGGGTTGCGCGAAGGCGGTGCGGATGGTCGACTCGCCGTCCTTCTGACACGCGTATTTGGCGCGCACGTGTTCGATCACCAGCACTTTCGCCGGGGTGTACTCGAGCGTTTCCGAGACCTCTTCGCCGATGCGCTCCAACGTATCGAATTCTGCCTTCTCCGCATCCGACAAGTCGTACTCGACGCGTTCGCGTGGCAGATCCTTGGGCAGTGCCGGTCGACCTTTGCGCTGGCGCTGGTAGCTGATCGTGATCAGCTCTGGCGACGGGATCGGCAGAACCTCGGTGTGCACGAACAGATCCGGCTGACCCGAGAGCTTCTCGCTGGTCGCGCCGAAATGCAGGCGGCGCAAATTCTGTAGTTGCTGATGCAGCGAGTCGAGGATGGTGGAATATTGCTGATGCAGATCGCCGATTACGCTGAGGAGAGCATCGACATCACGCGGCAGTTTCTGGATGTCGAGAGCGGCGAAAGCGGGCATGCGCAATCAACGAATCGGCATGCCCGCAAGTTGACACGAAGCGACACAAACGGCAACAAAATTACGACATGCAAATCAGGCGACGCGCGAGGCTGGGACCGCCGGTAAACGCCGCGCGCGCGACAGGTCAATGCCTTCGAGAAAGGCCATCAATTCGCCCAGCGACAAGCCATCGCGCGCCAGTTCTTCCGGATGTGGAAAGCGACCGCGTTCGAGTCGCTTGTAGAGCAGGAAGAAGCCATTGCGATCCCACCACAAGAGCTTCACCTTGTTGCGTCGATTGCCGAGGAACACAAACACTTGTCCTCTCAGCGCGTCCGCGGCGAACACCGCCGCCACCATCTGCGCCAGGCCATCGATTTGCTTGCGCATGTCCACCGGCTCGATGCACACGTAGGCGCGTACCGACGGCAACGGAATCAACGCGGCGCCTCACCGCTGATCCGCGCCACGATGGCATCGACCACTCGTGCCGCCGCAGCGCCCTCCAGACGTACGCGTACCGGCCCAACGTCCACTTCCATCGGGGCGGCCACCGGCGCGACCAGCGGCACCGCCAGAAATCGCTGTGTGGGCTGCACCACCGGATGCATTAGGCGCCGCCGCCAGTAGCCGAACGTTGCCAGCGCGATGTCGTGTCGCCGACAGTACTCCGCGATCGTCAACTTCGATCGCCGCTGCGCCGCAATGATCTTCGCCCACTGTGCCGCGGTGCGTCGTGTGCGCTGACGCCGGCGCCCCGAAACATCCGTCGTCCGTACCAAACCCAGTGCAACCTTCGCTCGCATCGTCGTTCTCCATCATAGAAAGGGAGCACGACCATGCTGGACCCAGCAGCTTCAAGTCAATACGGGGATTCGGGGACGCTTAC
>JANMWZ010000135.1:0-3107 GCA_031441585.1 Gammaproteobacteria bacterium | reverse complement strand
TAGTCATCGGCGTCGACAAATGCGATCAACTCACCGCTCGCCAGTGAAATCCCCTTGTTGCGCGCAGCGGCCACGCCGCTGTTGCCTTGTTTGGCTACGATCACTTGTGGAAACAGGCGGGCCACCACTTCCACCGAATGATCCGATGAGCCGTCGTCGACCACAATGACCTCAAGATCGGGCCATTGCTGCGCGTAGATGCTATGCAGAGTCGCACCGATGTAGCGCTCCGCGTTGTAACACGGCACGATCACCGAAATGCGGGGCAGAGCAGCGGTCATGCTCGCACTCCTGACCCGCCGCAATCTTGCGGCGACCGGCCAGCCGTCGTCACACTGCCCGAGTCCCTGATCATCATCGCCTGAACGCGGGTTGTGATGTCGTCGCAGTGGTTATCCAGTCGACGGTCGCTGCCTCGACCTGCGCACGCCAATCGGCGGTCGAAAACGTGTGATCAGCGTCAACGACGTCAAGGCGGCGCACCTGATCAACTTGCAGAACGCCATCCCAGGCCGGGTCCGACGCGGCATGGTCAATGAACTCCTTCGCGGTAAGGTCGCGACCGCTCAGAATCAGCAGTACCTGCCCGCGATGCCGTCGCAACGCGTGCGCCATACGATCCTGAAACGGCACCTTTGCCCCTTGCACTTTCGTTTTGACGCTGGAAAGACGAAGCTTCCCGGCAAATTCCCGGATCGCCCCGCCAATATCGACGCCGCCGCGCAACAGCTTCGACCAAAACTCGCGCTCGAACAAACGCTGCCCGTAGTAGTGCTTGACCTGCGCGCGCGCCAGCGTCGTCGCAGACCTCACCCACGGGTTGATGATGCAAACGCCGGCCACGCGGGCATCCTGGCGCCGCTCCATATACAGCAGTGCCGCGGACGCGCCATCGCACAAGCCCCAAAGGAACACCCGGCGAACGCTCGCGCATCGAGCCATCAGGGCATCGATGGCGGCCGCGATATCGGCATCGCAATCCTCGAATCCTGAAGGTACGCCGCTGCTGTCACCCATGCCGCGACAGTCGAAGCGCATAGTCGCGATCCCGGCGTTGGCCGCGTATCGCGCAAGCGCGACAAACTGCCGATGGCTGCCCGCACGATACTGCGGCCCACCGACAATCATCAGCAGCCCCGCGTCGGATGCTTGGGTTGGCGCGCTGATCACGCCGACCAATTGCTCCCCTGCAGCGTGAAAAACGATCGCCGCTTCCACACAGCTCACGATGCTGCGCTCCATGTCAATGCCAGGGTTTGCGCGATCAGGTCTGGCGCCACCTCAATTTCCTGCGTTTGCCAGAACGCCGCACCGGCCACGATTTTCACCTCGACTTGCCAGCCGGCCGCTTGCCACGCCGCAATTGACTGGCGCGATGCAGGCGCAATCTCCGGCGTCACGGCTGCGCTCACCTCGATCCACTTGAGCCGACCACCCGCTGCCGGCGGAGCAAGCGTCGCAGCGTCGAGCCCGAGCGCCAGGTCCGGCGCCAACAAGTACCCTGCTACTTCAACCGCCTCACCAGCCTGAAGTTTGTCGCGCAAGTCGCGGGTACTCGCAGCGCCCTGCCGACTTTCGCCCAGCATGGCGCCAGCCACTTTCAATCTCAGGAACTGCTGCAGGTGCTGTTTGCCAGTCAGCACCGGCTGCCAGAACAACAGGTCGCCCGGGTCCGCGCGCGCCCGTGCAGTCGCGGCAGCCAGCAAACAGCCGGCGCGCAAGCCCCACAAGGCCGGACGTACGCCACTGCGCGCGGCCAACCAGTCGCTCAAGCTCAGTGCATCGTCAACCCAGGCTTGCCAGGTTGCCGCGCCGAAGTCACCGGCGCTATCACCGCAACCGCGCATATCGGCTTGCAGCACCATCCATCCGGCTTCGGCAAGCGCGCGCGCCTGCAGGGATGCCATCCGCCGCGACTTGTTCATTTCCTCGGCGAACGGGTGCAGATAGATGAGCGATCCGATCAGCCGCCGTGCGGCCGGCGGTTGATGCAAAAGACAGAACAATCTGCCCGCTCCTTCACCGAGGAAGAAAGCCTCCAGTCCCGGGCTGGCCATTCAGCTATCGAGTTTGCCGCTCACGAACCGCGAAAGCGAGCCGACCGTCGCGAAGACGGCACCATCCATCTCGTCATCGTCGACAACAATCCCGAAGCGCTCTTCAATGGTGGTCAGGATCGAGACCACAGCCATGGAGTCAAGCTCGGGAAGGGCTCCCAGCAAGGGCGCGGCGGAATCCAGCTCGGCCGCACGGTCGCCCAGGCGCAGTATCTCGTCGAGAATTCCGACTATTTCCTTTTCGATGTCCAACTTGACTCCCCAACTTGATTGACGCCGCCGTGCAAGCGTCGAAATGTCATGGCATTTGGCGCACTTCTCAGCGCCTGCCCGACCCGCCCATTACAATATGATAACCGGCAAGCAGATATCCGCCCTTGGCACGTATATTGGAGCGGAGGCCGTAGCGATTTCATGCATTCTGGAACCGACCCGTCGCCATTGTCGCTGGCAACACAGGGTTTTCCTAATCCAATCCGGCGCGATTTCCCGCGCCGAGGCAACAGTACCGTCTAATGAGCCCCGCATCCATGTGGCAACAACTTTCGGTTTCGCCTTTCGCCGAGCGCATCGACGCGATTGACCCGGACATCTGCGCCGCCCTCGACCAAGTCTCGCTGGGCGCCACTTTTTTTGGCAGCCTTGCCTGGTTTGCGCTGCTGGCGCGAACCGCGATGCTGCCGGGCACGCAAGCCCGCTTTCTCGTGCTTTGGAAAAACGATGGCGGCGAGCCGATGTGCATGCCGTTTCTGCGCAAAGTGGCCGGGGTTGTGCGCAGAACCGAAGCGCTGTCAAACTTTTATAGCTGTCTGTTCGAGCCGGTGGTCCGTCCCGCCGCGACGCACGAGTTGGCAATCGAATTCAGCCGCTACTTGCAGCGGATGCGCCCCGGCACCGACGTCGTCAATTTGCGCCCGCTGGACGCGCAGTCGGGATTTTTTCGGGAAATGCAGCAAGCGCTGGCGGACAACGGCTTCTGGACCGACACCTATTTTTGCTTCGGCAACTGGTACCTGGAACTTGCCGGGCAGGACTTCGCCGCGTATTTCC
>JANMWZ010000134.1:0-2083 GCA_031441585.1 Gammaproteobacteria bacterium | reverse complement strand
TATCTCGGCGAGATCAACGACAGCCAGGAGGCGGCCTGGCGCAAGAGCATCGCGGTCTTCGATGAAGACAAATCGCAGCCGGGCCAGGCCGCTCTGTTTCCCGATGATCGTCCGATTCCCGCCGACGAGGCCAACGCGTTGTCGCTGGTGATGAGCGAGATGCGTCTGTTGCGTCCGCGCCGCTTCGGCGATTGCTGGCTGGGCTGCCTGCTCTGGCGGGAGCTGGGTCTGGATCAATTCTGGCAGGATCAACTCGGCGACGAGCGCGGCGGGGTGCCGTGGGAGAAAGTATTGCAACTGCTGGCGGTCAACCGCCTGTGTGATCCGGGCAGCGAATTCGCCGTGCATCGGCGCTGGTTCGACAGCAGCGCGATGGATGAACTGCTGGAGTGCGACTTCGCGGTGGCCGAGAAGGATCGGCTCTACCGCTGCCTGGATCGCGTGCTGGCGCACAAGGATGCGCTGTGTCAGCACCTGGTCGAGCGGTGGAAGACGCTGTTCGATGCGCGCTTCGACATTCTGCTCTACGATCTGACGAGCACATACTTCGAGGGGGCAAGCGAAGGCATTCCCAAGGCCAGACACGGCTACAGCCGCGATGGCCGAAGCGATTGCCGGCAAGTGGTGATTGCGCTGGTGGTGACGACGGACGGCCTGCCGATGGCGTATGAAGTGCTGGCGGGCAACACCGCCGACAAGACGACGCTGACCTTGTTCCTGGAGAAGATCCAGTCGATGTATGGCAAGGCCCGCCGCGTGTGGGTGATGGACCGCGGCATCCCCACCGAGGCGACGCTGAAGAAGATGCGCGAGGATGAAGTGGCGTATCTGGTCGGTACGCCCAAGGCGCTGCTGAACAAGCTGGAGAAGGACCTGCTCGACAAACCCTGGGAGCAGGTGCACGAGGGGATGAAAGTGAAACTGCTGGAGCAGGAGAACGAGCTGTACGTGGAGGCGTGCAGCGGCAATCGCCAGAAGAAGGAGAACGCGATGCGCCGCCGTAAGCTCAAGAAGCGGGTGCATGGGCTCAACCGTCTCAAGCGGCGGAAGATCAATCGCGACACCCTGCTGGAGCGCCTGGCGGTGCTGAGGAAAGAGGCCGGGCGCATCGCGTGGTTCGTGAAGATCCGCAAGCCGGCGGCCAACGAGCCGGTGAACCGCACCACCTTCACCGCCCGGCTCGACAAGGCGGCATGGAAGAAGGCGCTGGAGCGCGATGGCTGCTATCTGCTGCGGGCGCACGTGCCGTGGGAACAGTGGCCGGCGGGAATGGAACGCAAAGCGCCGGTATTGTGGGAATGGTACATGCAACTGGTGCGGGTGGAGGAGTCGTTCAAGACGCTCAAGAGCGACTTGAACCTGCGCCCGATCCACCACCAGATCGAGAAGCGCGTCGAAGCGCACATCCTGGTGGCGTTCCTGGGTTACTGCCTGACGATGACCCTGCGGATGAAACTGTCGGCCGCCGCGCCCGGCCTGACCCCGCGCGCCGCGCTGCAATCGCTGGCCGCGATCCAGATGCTGGAGGTGCACGTTCCCACGAGCGACGGCCGGACGCTGGTGATGCCGCGCTACACCGAGCCCGAAGCGCAGCAGCAACTGATTCTGGAGAAGCTGAAACTGTCGCTGCCCGCCCAACCCCCACCCCGCCTGCGCGCGGGCAAACTGGAACTGACAACAGCGGATGGATGAAAATTTGTAGTGAAGACCTACGGGGTCGAAAGTGCGTTGGCGATATCAGGAAAGCAGTTCCACTCGCGGAAGTGCGAAAGTCGGGTTAGTGTGCACAATCGCAGACCCCTCACCCCACCCTTTCCCCCCAGCGAATGTGCGAATTCAGCAGGGGCGATTTGTTGGCTCCGCTGGGAGAGGGAGTGAAGCGCGGAGCCCCACCTTTCGGTTTTCCTGCATTGATGGATTGTGGTATTGCGCATTGAAGGCTGGCGGGATTTTAGTCGGTTCATCGGAGAAGGCGAAATGGTGATTCAAAAACTGGAATCGGATGAAGAGATCCTCGGTGCGTTTGAGGTGATGGCTGAGCTTCGGCCGCATCTGGTGCGGGGGGACTTTGTGGGGGTGGTGC
>JANMWZ010000133.1:0-2388 GCA_031441585.1 Gammaproteobacteria bacterium | reverse complement strand
GTGTCCCGTATGGCGGAGTTTCACCAACGCCACGGCGAGCGTGCCCTGGAAAAAGTTCTTGCACCTGCCGAGCAAGATGCCTGCCGCGCCAGCAGCGATCCTGCCCGCTTCCTGGCCAAACGCTTTGCCGCCAAGGAAGCGTTGGGCAAAGCCCTGGGCATTGGTGTGCGCACGCCGGTATTGCTGCCTTCCATCGCCATCGTGCACGACGCACTGGGCAAGCCCGGTTTTGAATTTGGCGAAGAACTCGCGGCCTACATCGCCCAACGCGGTATCGTCACTCACCTTTCTCTTTCCGACGAGCGCGCTTATGTCGTGGCCTTCGTGGTTGCCGAATGCCTATGAACACAATATCCCTCGGTCCCTTGATGATCGATATCGCCGGCACCGCGCTGAGCGATCTCGATCGTGACCGCCTGACGCATCCCCTCGTTGGCGGCGTCATCCTGTTTACGCGCAATTACCAAAATCCGCAGCAGCTCGCTGCCTTGTGTGCGCAGATTCATGCCCTGCGCCAGCCGTGCCTGCCGATTGCGGTCGATCACGAAGGCGGCCGCGTGCAACGCTTTCGCGAAGGCTTCACGCAACTGCCGCCGATGCGCACGCTGGGTCAGTGGTGGGATAAGGAACCGCAAGCTGCATGGCAAGCCGCGCAGGGCATCGGCTATGTTCTGGCCGCCGAACTGCGTGCCCGCGGCGTCGATTTTTCGTTCACGCCGGTGCTCGATCTGGATTGGGGCCGCAGCGGCGTAATCGGCAACCGTGCCTTCCATCGCGATCCGAAAGCCGTCGTCGAACTGGCTACAGCACTGATCGAAGGCCTGCGCGATGCGGGCATGGGCTCGTGTGGCAAGCACTTTCCCGGTCACGGCTGGGTCGAGGCCGACTCACATGTGGCGATTCCGGTCGACGCACGCGAGCTTGCGCAAATTGCCACCGACATGGAACCTTACGCCGGACTGATGCTGGATGCCGTGATGCCGGCACACGTCATCTACCCCAAGGTCGATCCCCGCCCAGCCGGCTTCTCGCCGTTGTGGATCGCCAAATTGCGCGAACAATTCCGTTTCGACGGCGTCATCTTCAGTGATGATCTGTCGATGGAAGGCGCGGCGGTTGCGGGTGGTATTGTCGAGCGCGCCAACGCCGCCTGGAGCGCCGGTTGCGACATGCTGCTGGTGTGCAACGCGCCCGATTCGGTAGCGACGTTGCTCGCAGGCTGGCAGCCCACCCTCGACCCTGTTCGTGCCGCTCGTGCGCAACGCCTGCTACCCACCCGTCGCGCCTTGTCGTGGGACGAACTGGCACGCGACAACCGCTACCGCGCCGCAGTCGCGGTCATCGAACGCATGCGCGACGCCGCAGCGGATTGAGCCGCGCCGCGGTTGCCGGCGCATCTTCGCCGGCAGCCGCGACTATCGACTAGCGCTTGGCAATGCGAAAGCCGATGCGCGGGAAATGCACATGCACTTTCCCGGCACGCGCATCTTCCCGCGCAATCACGAACTCACGCCGCGTCGCGGTAACCAGCGTGCCCGCTGTCGGGTCCACGCCATAGTCGGTCGCCGCCACTTCGACCGCGTCGCCCGGTGCCAGACCATCCGTGCTCGCGGCAGCAAAGGGTTCGGCGCGGGCTGGCGTCGCGGCCCTGGCCACCGCGATGGCTTCCGCGCTGCTCATCACGACCGGATTGCCGTGGCCGATGGCAGCCACATTCTTCAGCCACGCCGGCACCTGTGCTCGTCCGGCCAGCAAACCGTCGAGCAGCCCTGCGCCTTGAATGAACCAGAGGCAGTGATATACCGAGAAATCAAGGACTGACGGCGTGGCGCCGCCAAGAAACGGCGCGCCGGAGGCGGCCAGTTCGGCATCGATCCAGTCGATGGTGCCCATCAAGGTCGGCAATGCGTCTGCCGCAGAGATGAATACCTGGGCGCTGCCGCCGGCGAGAAAAGGTTGACGATCGGCAAACAGCGCTTCGGCCCCTTTGGGATCGGGGAAGATCCTGGCCAGTCCCTCCGGTTGCATGCTGTACGACACTGCCGCCGAAAACAGCGTGGTGTCCGCCCAGCGCGAAGCCATCTGCACGCGTGCGCTCTGGTTGGCCGGAAACAGCGATGGGGCAGGCGACATCCGATCGACCACTTCGCTGATCAAGGCAGTGTCGCAGTAAATGTCGCAGCCCAACTGCATCACCGGCGTGCGCCGATACGCGCCGGTCAGCGCCAGCAGGTCGGGCTTGGGCATGACGACGGGAATGATCACCGAACGCCACGACAATCGCTTGCTGCCGAGGACCAGGCGCACCTTCTCTGAAAACAGGGACTCGGGATAGTGATGGAGAATGATTTCGGACATGATTTTTCACGGGTCGTATTGGGGAACGCG
>JANMWZ010000132.1:0-2963 GCA_031441585.1 Gammaproteobacteria bacterium | reverse complement strand
GGGACGCCGCCAGTGCTGCAGACGGACCAAAGTTCTGCGGCCACGCACCAGATCAGCCGTGAGGGCAAGAAGCGAACCTTCAACGAAGAGTACCTCGCCTTCTGCAAACATTTGGGGGTAGAGGCGCGCGCCATACACACGCGGCAACCCAACCAGAACGGCGATGTCGAGTCCGCGCAGGGGCATCTGAAGCGGCGACTTAAAAACCACCTGATCTTACGGGGCTCGCACGACTTCAGGCACGAAGCGGCGTATGCCGAGTTTGTGGCCAATGTGTGTCGCGGGGCGAACGCGCTGCGGGTCGGGAAGCTCGCCGAGGAGCAGCCCTTGTTGCAGCCGCTGCCAGCACGACGCTATCCGGAGACCGAAGAAGTGACAGCGCTCGTGACCGGGGCCAGTGTGATCCATGTGAAGAAGACGCCCTACTCGGTGCCCTCGCGCCTGATCGGCGCGACCCTGACCGTGCAGCTGAGTGAGACGCAGGTCGACATCTATCGCAGCGGCACCTGGGTGCTCACTCGTCCGCGTTCGCCCAGCCAGGCGCCCAGCATCGACTACCGGCACGTGATCGACTGGCTGGTGCGCAAGCCCGGGGCCTTGCGCCACTACGTGTACCGCGAGTGCCTGTATCCGGATATTCATTTCCGCCAGGCACACGCACAACTGACCGCGTATGAGGAGGCCCGCGCCGACAAACGCTACCTGCAGTTGCTGCAGTTCGCCGCCCAGGGCAGCGAAGCGGCCGTGAGTGAGGCGATCGCGCGCTGTCTGCGGGCCGGTACCCTCCCGCTGCCCGAGCACGTCGAGCCGCTGCTACACGCCGCACCGGGCGCCTCGATCATCACGGCGCTGCAGCCCTACGCGGTGGCCGCGCCGCTGCGTGGCTACGACCGGCTGCTGCGCGGGGAAGTACGCGTATGAGCGGCGATGACAGTCTGGAGATCGTTCTGCGCAGCCTGGGGCTGCGCACCATGCTGCGCGAGTACACCCAGACTATCGCTCAGGCGGAGCGGGAGAACTGGGGGTATCGGCGCTTTCTGCATCAACTGGCCCAGCTCGAAGCCGCCACGCGCGTCACTCACAAGGTCAAGCGCCTGCTGGATCAGTCGAAGATCCCGCCGCAGTTCATGCTCGCCGCGCTCGAGCAAGGCAAGCTCCCCGAGAAGCCGCGGCGGCTGTTGCCGACGCTCCTGTCCGGGGACTTCGTGCGTCGAGGCGATAATTTGCTGTGCTTTGGATTGCCAGGCCGAGGTAAATCTCACTACGTCGGCGCCATTGTCCGGGAACTGATTCAGCAGTACCAGATGAAGGTGCTGTTCGTGCCCACCTTCAAGCTCGTCGCCCAGCTGCTCGTGGCCAAGGCCAGGCTGGAACTGCCGCAGTTGCTCGACCGGCTGGGCAAGTTCGATGTCATCTGCTGCGACGATATCGGCTATGTCCAGCACACCGCCGAGGAGATGGAGGTGCTCTTCACCTTCCTCGCTGAGCGCTATCAGCAAAACAAAACCCTGGCGCTGACCTCCAACATCGTGTTTTCCGAGTGGGATCAGATCTTCAAAAACCCCATGACCGCCATGGCCGCAGTCGATCGCCTCGTGCACCGATCCGTCATCCTGGAGTTCTCGCGCGAGAAGAGTTACCGCGAAGAAGCGGCCGAGCAGCATCACGCTTGAGCCGCTATCGTCGGCCCGGCCGATCCTGTGTAAAGATTAGCCGGGCCTTTCCGCTCGGCGGTTCTTAGAACTCGGCCTTCTTCTCGAAGGCATGCCGAGGCACCGGCTCCTCCTCTGGCAACAGGTTTTTCATCGTATATTTCATCATCGCTGTGTTCACCTTCGCGCCCAGGTGCCAGAGCAGTTGGATGTTCTGCAAATAGAGGGTGACGTCCTCCTTCGAGGCGTGGATGATCGATCGATTCGGACCGAACACTGCATCCACCGTCGCCGGCCATGGATCCTCCAGGCTCTGACCGACATCGCTGACGGCCTCACGATAGCTTTTAAGCGCGGCGCGGTCCCACGCCTCCACGGTCTTCTCATCGATCAACACGGACAGACTCCCCTTGCGTTCACCGATGAAGCGCACCGGCGCCAGCAGTCCGCAGAAATACAGCTCTTCGATCACCTGGATCACACGCTCGTCGTGATCCTCGTCCCAGATGAGCGCGAAGTCCAGCAGCGAGCCGCGCGGCAATGGATTGAGCCACTCGTCCTGCCAGATCGGTACCCGCAGAATCGAGTAATGCGTGCCGCGGCCAAAGTGGCCGACGGGCTGGGTTTCATCGTGTAGCGTTTGAAAGAAGGGAGAATAGGGCATCACAGGCTCCTGATCGGGGAGTGGCGGCTTCCGCCGCGCCACTCAGTCATTTCGTGACTGAGCGTTTCAAGGGCACGTTACCACATCGACGTCAGGTCCTGATCCCGTGCCTCATTGAAAGGCTCCCCACGCACCTTGTTGAAAAGCACCATGCGTGCCATTTTCAGGGGGTACTGAGGTGGCGGGTACCTCGCGCCATCGGCTCTACGGGCTTCCTATGCGGTCGCTCCCTCCCAGGCGAACACAAAACCCGGTCAATCTGCCGCCTGCGGCGGCAGACTGCGCTGCGGCTTTGCCAATGGACAGCACCCAAAATTCAGAGTGCCCGCGCTCCTGCTGGCGTGGGGAATTTAGATTGTCGCCAGTGGGGATTTCAGATTGTCGTTGACGGGTTATAGGCGTAACCAATCGAGTAATTGGTATCCTCCGTGATCGTTGTGCCGGAGGGCCGCCCCAAACTATCGTAGCTGTAGCTTTCCGCGTAGCCGTCGGGTTTCGACAGCGATTTCAGCCGTCCAATCTCATGCAGTGCAGCGCTGGTTCCATACACCCAGGTGGTGGCCGTCGCGGACTCGGGTTCCAGTCGGGAGGTCATCCGCCCCAGCAGGTCATACCCGAACGAGGTGTCCTGCAGCTTGGCGTCCCGT
>JANMWZ010000131.1:0-1653 GCA_031441585.1 Gammaproteobacteria bacterium | reverse complement strand
GGCGCCACATCGGTCGCGGCAGCCCTGGCGGGAAAAGCCGGCGGCGGCAAAGTGGTGTGTATCGTGTCCGGCGGCAACATCGACTTTGACAAGCTCGTCAAGATTTTCCAGCGCGAGATGTGAAGGGCGAAATGTGAAGGGTGAAGGGTGAAGGGTGAAGGGTGAAGGGTGAGGGGTGAGGGCGGGCCGAGGTGGGGGCGCAGCACTTTTGGCAGCTTTGCCCAACTCAGAGCGACGCTTGACCGCGCGGCTTCTGCTGCCAGCCAAAAAGCGCGTTCCACTCCGCGTCCGACAAGGTCTGCGCGCCTATGCCCTGCAAATCCAGCCGCACGGTATTGCCGCGCTGCAAAGCAGGCCGCGCGGCCCGTGTCGCGTGCCAGCGCTTGAGGTTGGGCCAATCTTCGAAGCGCTGTTGCTGGCGTGACGGCTGGATCCACGGCCAGCAGGCGATGTCGGCAATGCTGTACTCGGAACTGGCGATGTATTCGCTCTCGCCGAGCCGCGTGTCGAGCACGCGGTAGAGCCGTTCGACCTCACTCCCGTAACGGTTGAGCGCGTAGGTGAACTTCTCTCTCGCGTAGTCATGAAAGTGCGCGAGCTGGCCGAACATCGGCCCGATGCTCGCGGCCTGGAACACCAGCCATTTGATGACGTTGTAACGAGCCGCTATTTCCTTGGGCATCAGGCGGCCGCTCTTTTCCGCCAGGTACTGCAACATGGCCACGGACTCGAACAACACCAGACCGCCAGGCACGTCGTGATCGACCATGGCGGGTATCTTCCCATTCGGGTTGATGCGCAGGAACTCCGGTCGACCCGTATCGCCGTTGCGCATGTTGACGGGGATGATGTTGTAAGCCAGCTCCATTTCTTCCAGCGCAATGGTGATCTTGCGCCCGTTGGATGTTGGCCAATAGTAGAGGTCGATCATGGAAAACTCCTTGAAATTCAAGCGGTAGTGAAGGCCACTTTACCGGTACTCGCGGAGCAGCAATCGATCAGCGTTCGCTATCCCGCTTGCGCGCCTGTGCCCGAGGAATCCAGTAGGCCAACTGACCTGCCGCGACAAACGAGATGAGCCCGGTGACCGCGATGCCGGCGCCCAGCGTCAGCGTGGCGGCCAACAGCGACACCAGCGCTGGTCCGCAGGTGGCGCCAATGTCCGCCATGAGGCGCCATACACCCAGGAAATGCGCGCGCCCGTTGCGCGGCGAATGGTCGGCACCCAGCGTCATCAGCATGCCCGAACCGATGCCGTTGCCGAAACCGATCGCCATGGCCGCCAGCAGCAAGGTCCCCGCGCTGCTCGTCAGTGGCAGCGCCAGCAGTCCTGCGCCCATGATGACCAGCGAGGGCACCACTACCCAACGTCGGCCCATCTGGTCCATCACCTTGCCGGCAGGGTAAAAAAGCAGCATGTCGACACCGCCCGCCACGCCGTAGATGAGCGAAGTGACCGTTGGCTCGAGCGCCAGCTGATCGGCCCAGAGCGGGATCACGGTCTGCCGCGTGGTGCGCACGGCGCTGACCAGCAATATGCCGATGCCCAATGTGATGAAGACATGGCGGTTGTCACGCAGCGTGGACAGTATGGTCGGCGCCGCGGGCCTGGATTTGACCAGATCCGGGTGAGTCCCGCCGGCATCCACGACA
>JANMWZ010000130.1:0-1567 GCA_031441585.1 Gammaproteobacteria bacterium | reverse complement strand
CGACGCCCAGCAGACCCGACTGTCGATCATCTCGAACAACCTGGCCAACGTCGCCACCACCGGCTACAAGAAAAGCCGGCCGAATTTCGAAGACCTGCTCTACGAGACCGTCTCGCAGCCGGGTGCCTCGTCGTCACAGAGCACCGAACTGCCGTCGGGTCTCATGCTCGGCACCGGTGTGCGCACGGTCTCGACCGCCAAGATTTTCACCCAGGGCACGCTTTCCCGGACTGAGAACTCGCTCGACGTCGCGATTCAGGGCCGTGGCTTTCTGCAGGTGCTGTTGCCCGACGGCTCCACCGCCTACACCCGTGACGGTGGGCTGTCGATGAATTCCCAAGGTCAGATAGTCACCTCGTCCGGCTATCAAATGGACCCGGCGATTACCATTCCGGCCGCGACCCTATCGATCACCATTGCACCTGACGGCACGGTGTCGGCCTTGACCGCCGGCAATACCGCACCCACCCAGATCGGCAACATCCAGCTGGCCGACTTCATCAATCCCCAAGGTCTGCAGCCGGTCGGACAGAACCTGTTCAAGGAATCGGTGGCGAGCGGCAATCCGCAAACCAGCACGCCGGGCTTGAACGGCGTGGGGACCTTGATCCAGGGCTCGGTCGAAGGCTCCAACGTGAATGCGGTGGAAGAACTGGTCGACATGATCGAGACCCAACGTTCCTACGAAATGAATTCCAAGGCCATCCAGACCGTTGACGAAATGCTGAAGTTCGCTACCCAGCAGTTGTAATTGCCGAACGCCAGGAGCTTCGCTTCATGTTCACTATTCGATTCCTCATGGCCTTGCGCCTGCTGGTCGTACTCGGCCTGCTCGCGACACTCAGCGCCTGCGAAGCGCCACCGCGCCGCGACCCGGAATACGCCGCCTCTTATCCAGCCGTGCACGGCAGTCCGGCGCAGTCCCAGGCGGCCAGCGGCGCGATCTACCAGGGCGGTTACGACATCGCGCTGTTTGAGGATCTGAAGGCCCATCGCATCGGCGACATCCTGACTATTCGCTTGTCGGAGAGCAATCAGGCGGCCAAATCGAACAACAATGCGGTCCACAAGAGCGGCGCATCCAAACTCAAGAATCCGACCATCCTCGGTGCCAAGCCGGAATTCCTGTTGCCCGGTGTTTTGCCGCTGTCTGCGGTGGCCGAAAACTCGCTGGAGACCGATCTGGCGTCGACCAACGACTATTCCGGCAAGGCCGATTCCAAGCAGAGCAATTCTTTGAACGGCAGCATCACGGTGACGGTCGCCGACGTGTTGCCGAATGGTAATTTGCTGGTGCGCGGCGAGAAGCGCCTGAATCTCAATCAGGGCAACGAGTACATCAAGATTTCAGGCATGGTCAGGGCGTTCGACATCGGCACCGACAACTCGGTGCTGTCGACCAAGATTGCCGATGCACCATTGTCTATAGCGGCGACGGCGCCAACGCCGACTCCAGCAAAGTCGGCTGGCTGGGGCGTTTCTTCATGAGCGCAGCCTTTCCATTCTGATCCCGGACCATGACCCCACACCCCACGAATTCTCGCCGCTGCGGAGCATCAAGACCATG